>UQHF01000003.1 GCA_900540785.1 uncultured Blautia sp. | reverse complement strand
TACTAACTGGTTGAATGTTGGCATTCCATTTCACCTCCCGATTTATTTCTCCATAAGTTTCTTATGGGGCCTTGCGGTTGCTATTATCATTTGAATGCGCACAAAAAAATTACGTTACATTCGCACGCCAGATTATTATAGCCCGTAATTTTGGGGCTGTCAAGCCATTTTCTGCGAATCCTTGCTTTTTTTCTTTTCCTTCATTATAATAAAACCAAATGCAAAACGATCCGCAAGGCATTTTACTTTACGCAATTCACACAGAAAGGAGCCATTATGAACAAAAAACCATCTCCTTCTTCTCTGCTTCTGTTTTTAACAGGGCTTCTCTGTATTGGTTTTTTGATTTTTTTCAGTTTTACAACATATAAGCAACTGGATTCCACGCAGGAGCAGCTTAAAGCTCCCGAGGAGTATCTTGCAAAAAATCGTGAAGAAATCAAACAGGCAGAGGATGTTTTCACCAAAATAGTGGACAGTAAAAAAGCAGCCATAAAATATCAGAAGCAAAAAGAAGAAACACGGAATCAGGAAAAAGAGCGTGAGCGCGCTCCTCAGGCAGGTAAAAACAGCGAAAACACAAAGCCTTCTGTTTTCAGTGAGGAAGGTCAGGACAGCCTTACCAGCCCGGACGCCGCAAACGGACATATTGTAGGAATCGATCCGGGGCACCAGAGCGAAAATGTTGACATGAGCGCTACAGAGCCTCTCGGTCCCGGTTCTTCCGAAATGAAAGCAAAAGCTTCTACAGGAACACAAGGTACTTACACAGGTGTACCGGAATATGCCCTGAACCTTGATATTTCTCTTCTTTTAAGAGATGAGCTTACAAAGAGAGGCTATCAGGTTGTGATGACGAGAACAGATAATGAAACAGCGATCAGCAACAAAGAGCGTGCAGAACTTGCCGCCTCAAAAGGCGCTGAAATTTATGTGCGGATTCACGCAAACGGAGAGGACAGCCACACAGCCTCAGGGGCGCTTACCATGTCCCCTTCTTCTCAGAATCCTTTTGTTCCTCAGCTTTATGAGGAATCCAACCGTCTGTCCCAGTGTATCATTGATGCATACTGCAGTGCAACCGAATTTTCCAATCTTGGCGTGCAGTATTACGACAATATGACCGGAATCAACTGGAGCAAAGTCCCTGTGACGATTCTTGAAATGGGATTTATGACAAATGAACATGATGATACAAAAATGAACGATCCTGCTTTCCGCCAGACAATGGTACAGGGAATTGCAGATGGGATCGACGCTTATTTTCAAAATTAATAAAAATAACAAGTTCACGGTTATATTTGTTTCCACCGCAAATCTTCGAAAATCTGCCAAAGATTTGCTTGTGGAAACAAAAGATAACCTGTGAAAATTGTAATTTTTAGAATTTGAAAACGCACTATGAATTTTTGCGCGATTAAAATCAGGATAATAAAGGAGGCTCTTTATGGATGACAACACCCCCAGACAAAAGAAACCCATTTTTCTTTATATTGTAATTGCGGTTCTCGTTGCTGCACTTGCAGCCCTCAGCATTCTAACTTTTTTAAGTCTCAACCGCCTTACCGCTCTTCAGGCAAAGGTAAATGAAATGCAGAATACCGTAAAGGAAATCAGCGATTCTGCCGCAAACCTAAAGCAGCAGGCAAAAGAACTTGAAAAACTGGAAGCACAGGAAGCTGCTGCCGGCGCCGCTTCACAGGAGCAGCCTTCCGGGCAGGATGATGCCTCGCAAAACAGTACGCCACAGGAAGAAGGAATGCTTTCTCCTTCCTCAGGCAATTCCTTCACAGATAATACAGACGAAAGTCTGGACAGCCTTCTTTCTCAGATTACCACGCTTCTCCCTCAGGATAACGGAAACTGGTCTGTCTATGTGTGCAACCTCGCGAAAGGTTCTGAAGGCTCCATAAACAGCACAAAAATGCAGGCTGCCAGCCTGATCAAGCTTTTTATCATGGGAGCTGTGTACGAGAATTATGATGCGCTTGCAGAACAATACGGAAACGAAACTCTGGAAAACAATCTGAACGCCATGATCACAGTAAGCGACAACGCTGCCGCAAATACCCTTGTGGGATGCCTGGGCGGCGGTGATAATGAAGCCGGAAAAAATGTGGTAAATCAGTTCTGTCAGGCGCACGGCTACACCGATACCTCTATGGGAAGAATGCTGGAGGAGGGAACGGAAAACGGCGATAACTATACCTCCGTGAAAGACTGCGGTGCTTTTCTCAGGGAAATTTACCAGCTCTGCAGCAATATCCCAACAGAATCTACATTGAAAAATGCAGAGGCAATGTATCACCTGCTAAAGCTTCAGACGCGCACAAACAAAATACCGGCGCAGATGCCGGAAGGCGTTCATGTCGCCAACAAAACAGGAGAACTTGCCACTGTAGAAAACGATGCGGGAATTATTTATGACACAGCAAACGGCATCGACCTTGTGGTATGCTTTATGTCAGAAAATCTCACAGATGCAGGAAAAGCCCAGGAGAACATTGCTTACCTGAGCCGATTGATCTACGGATATTATAATGAGGTTTAAGATTTACTCCTGCCCCATCAGAATCTCAATTAAATACTGAAATGCTTCCGGCATTTTCTTCCTCTTATGGTAAATAAGCGAAAACTGGCGGTTAAACTCCTTCGGATAAACAGGAAGGAGCTTAACCGTCTCTTTTTTTATTTCCTCCTGTAAAATCCTTTTGGGAAGGACAGAAATCCCGTCCAGACTTTTAATTCCGTGAATGAGCGCCTGATTACTCATGCTTTCCCATAAAATACGGTACTTTAACTGATGGATTTTCATAAAGCTGTCGAACGCTTCTCTGCTGGCGCTCCCCGGCTCTCTCATAAAAAAAGGATACTCTGCAATTTCCTCAAGCGTTACTTTCTTCTTCACTGCAAGAGGGTGTTTTTTCCCACAGACAAAGGAAAACTCATCAGAACAGAAAGGCACTTCCTCAAGCTGGCTGCTCCCCGCCTTATCTTCCACAAGTCCAATGTCCTGCTCGTTTTTTACAACAGCCTGCACAATATTCCGGGAATTTTGAACCGTAACCTGAACCTCACATTCCCTGTATTTTTCCTGAAACTTTTTTATGACCCCGGGCAAAATTGTATTTCCGATTGTAATACTGGAACCAATATGCAGTTTCGATGGCGCTGCGGAAGTACGCATCACCCCTTCCGTCTCCTCCGTAAGCTCTATGATCTGTCTTGCATATCCGTAAAGAGCCGTACCTTTTTCTGTGGGAAAAATCCTCCGGTTGATCCTATTAAAAAGCCGTACCTGGTAATGCTCTTCCAGCTCCCTGATGGCAAGGCTCACACTTGGCTGTGTCATATATAATTTTTCCGCAGCCTTTGTTATACTCATTTCCCTGTAAACTGCCGCAAAAATCCTGAGATGTCTTAACGTCATATTCTCCTTCCCCCTCTGCCCGATGCGTGATTTTTGTCTTTTATTTATATATTGATTTACCTATGTTTAATCATTTAATTATACTATTTGAATTATATATAGAAAGCGTTTATACTTCAAGACAAAGGAGGCAAAAAATGAAAGAGAAAAAAAGTACCATTCTGAAAAAACTGTTCTTTTCAACCTTATATTTAAGCGCCTTTACTTTCGGAGGCGGCTACGTGATCGTCACTCTTCTGAAAAATAAATTTGTGGACGAATATCACTGGATCGATGAGGAAGAAATGCTGGATCTTGTTGCCATTGCCCAGTCCTCTCCCGGAGCTATCGCAGTAAACGGCGCCATTGTCGTAGGATATAAACTGGGCGGCATTCCCGGAGTCCTTGTTTCCGTCCTGGGCGCAATCCTTCCCCCTATGATCATTTTGTCGCTAATTTCCGTAATTTACGATTTTTTTATCACAAACCCTTATATACGCGCCATGTTAAACGGTATGACAGCAGGGGTTGGCGCTGTGATCATTTCTGTTGTATATGATATGGGAAGCAATATTGTAAAGAAAAAAGACTGGATCCAGATTGTAATTATGATCGTAAGTTTTATTCTCTGCTGGTTCTTTAAGGTCAATGTCATTTACATTATCCTGGCTGTCGCAGCATTTGGCGCTGTACGCACCATTCTTACAGAAAGGAGAAAATGATGATCTATTTACAGTTATTTTTAAGCTTTCTCCAGATTGGAGCTTTCAGCTTTGGCGGAGGATATGCAGCAATGCCCCTTATCCAGGAACAGGTTGTCCTGCAGCACTCCTGGCTTACTATGGATTCCTTTTCCAACCTTGTAACCATTGCGGAAATGACACCCGGTCCCATTGCAGTAAACGCCGCAACCTTCGTAGGAACGCAGATTGCAGGAATACCGGGAGCGATCGTGGCGACCTTTGGCTGCATCCTCCCCTCCTGTATTCTTGTGACATGTCTTGCTTATATTTATACAAAATACCGCAATCTTTCTGTTTTGCAGGGAACTCTGGCTTCCCTTCGCCCGGCTGTTGTCGCCATGATCGCAAAAGCAGGAGTTTCTATTCTTGTCTCTGCTTTCTTTATAAACGGGGTCATTTCCTTTGCACCGGAAAATATTTCCTTCCGCATGGTACTTTACTTTGCCGCTGCACTTGTTATGCTGCGAAAGTTTAAAATGAACCCCATCCTCGTCATGGTTTTGTGCGGGCTGTTTGAGACTGCGGCATATGCTGTTTTACACTGATTCTTCTCCCTCCTCGTAGGATTTTTCCCATATCTCGGAAAAAACAGCGAGGGGGCAGTCTGTCAAAAGACACATAAGGAGAAAACATTCATAAGGATTGACAATGTATATTTCTCCCATTCCGCATCTGTTCAGGATCTCCTGGATTTTTGTAAGAAAACACTGGTATCTTGCATACGGATCTTCTTCCTGCATTTTCTGAGATACCACAAAAAATTCAAGAGTGATCAGGTCAAAACGTTCCACCGGGAACTTGTGGTTTAAAATATTTGTAATTCTCTGTCTGCTGAATCTCTTCTGGCTGAAATGCTTTGCAAGAATGGACGCAGACATTTTCTTTAAATTACCCATATTGTTGATGGGAATGCCACTGCATATGACTTTTTCCACATCAGAAGGCGTAATGTTCTCCGCTGTCCACACTTTTCCCCTTCCCCGCTCTTCTTCGTCCTTAGAGTACATGGCAGCAATAATTTCCTTTGCCTCCTGAAGAAGGCGCGTAAATTCCTGAAACGCCTGGCTTTTTTCTGATTTGGGATCCTCGTATCCTCCTTTTAAGTAGGCAAGATATTTCAGAAACTTCTCTTCTGTGTCAATGGTAAAATCTCTTCCAAACACAACCTCCCCCGGCTTCTTTTCCCAGGGAACAAGCTCCTCATATTTTTCCTTATACTCTTCTGCCTTATAGTAGCCCAACTGATTTGTATAACAGTACCAGTAAATCACTTCTTCGGGATTGTGGAAATCAAAATCCTGCTCTCTCAGCACCCTTGTAAGAAAATCAGACACATCTTCTACTGTCATTCTAAGTCCAAAGCCAAGAAGAAAAACAGTCTCTCTTTTTACAGATGCCTGATTCAGCCAGTTATTTACAAGTGAACTCAGTTTTGTAGAGGTAGGGCTCATAGACTTTGGAGTGTACGTTTCCTTAAAAGAATCCATCACAATTTCACGGTACATTTCCTGCGGCACTTCTCCATAAGGCTCTTCTATTCCCGCCCTCTCATAAATATACCGTTTCAGATGATCTCCGAAAGAAACAAGCTCCATCTCTTTGTAGAGATAGTGAAAAATCACATCTGCGTCTTCGTCTTCAAAGGACTCAAGACTTACTACCTGGCGGAATTTCTGCGCTGCCTTTCTTGTAAATTCAAAATCCTTTACAGAGTCAAACGCTACTGTCTGTTCAAAATCCAGGTCATTCATTCTGTTCTTCATGATGCGTTCCCTCCAACTTATCCTGTCTGGAGCGTTTCTTCCATTTACTCCAGAACCCTTTCTCTGTCTCTTTGATCTCACACAGAATAATTGTTACATTGTCTCTTCCGCCTTTTTCCAGAACCCTCTCAAGAAGAACGGAAACCGTCTCCTCAAGAGAAATCTCCCTCATAAGAATATCTGCAATTTCTCCATCTGAAAGCATATCTGTCATACCATCTGAGCAGATAAGATAACGACTTCCTTCCACATAAGGAAGCTTTGTAATGCAGGGTTCCAGTATCAGTCCTTCTTCCATAATTCCAAGATACTGCGTCAAAGGCGGTTTCCCCAGAAAACTTCTGCCGATTACATGATCTACGGAAATCTGCTGAAATTTGTTTTCTTCTGCATAATATACTCTGCTGTCTCCCAAATTTCCCACATAAACGCCATCTCTGGAAAAAGCCACTACAGCTGCCGTTGTTCCCATAGAACCGATACGGTTTTCTTCTCCATATCGGACAACCTCCCGATTCATGCTTTCGCATACATCTTCCAGAAATTCCTCAGGAAATTTTTTCAGCTTTTCTCTGTTTTCTCCGTAAAATCTTCCAAACTCCCTGACAGCCGTTTCCGCTGCAATTTCCCCGCAGCTTTCACCTCCCATTCCGTCAAATACAGCTATGACAGGGAGAGATTTCCTGGAAGCGCTTCCTGTAAAAATTCCGCTCGTCCCAAAGTTCTGTGCCGGAAGACTTTCTCCACAGCACCAGAAATTGTCCTCGTTATTTGCCCGTATTTTTCCTACATGGGACGTATAGGCATATTCTATCTCGTATGTCATACTTTGCACTCCTGTTTACTGAAGCTGTTCAATGGAATTACTCCAATACTTGTCGCCCCGTTCTACATATTCCGGATTATCAATCTCATTATCATGACACGCTCCTGTCTCATCAATCCAGCGAATCAGGATTCCATCTCTGTAATAATAAAGCTCAGAGGTATCATTTTCCCATATGTAAGCAAAAAACAGCGCGCCGTTCCAGTAATAATATTCTTCATATTTCCCGTCTTTTGAAAGAGACGGGTATACCAGAACTTTCATAATTTCCCCGTCATCATTATAATAACGCAGCCTGCTTCCCTCTTCTCCTTCTGTTTTATAAGAAGGAAGTTCATTTACAATGGTGGTTGCCCTCTCTTTGATCGTATCTATGGAGGAAGCAAAATCTTCTCCTGTAATCGCTCCATGATATTCTTCATCTGTGAGAGATTTTACGATTTTTTCTGTCTGGCGGCGCACAGTAACCTCAAAAAGGTTTTTAAGATATACGCCTAAAACCACCACACCCGCCAGAACAACTGCACTGACTGCAAGAATCCGGCGGCGCGCTCTCCTTTTTGCTTTCCGTCTTCTCTCACTTGCCTTTGTTCTCCTCTCATAAGGAACACCGCTTAAATCCATTGGCTTCTGAGAAATTTCTTTTTCTGCCGCTACAGTCTTTTCTGGAACGCGTTCTTTCGCAGAAGAAACTTTTCTCCTGCCTTCATACAAAGCCTCCAGATCTTTTCGAAACGCTTCCGGAGATTCATATCTGTCAGACGGTTCATAAGCACACGCTCTGCATATCATTTCTCCGAACTCTTTTCCTGCCTCCGCCGGCAAAGGAAGCTTCTCCCCTGCCATTCTTCTGTTTAATGCAGTCTCTTTATCACGGTATGTGATCAGCTGCTTTTCCAGATTTAAAAAAGGCAGCCGGTTTTTATTCATAATCTTATACAGTACAATTCCAAGGGAATAAATATCTACGCTTTTATCATAGCGCTCTCCCTTATACATCTCAGGCGCCATATAAGAATACGTTCCTTTTTTGGAGAGACCGCTCATTGTCTTTTCCAGTTCTCTTGCAATTCCGAAATCTCCCAGCTTAAAATCTCCGAATCTGGAAACAAAAATATTTTCCGGCTTAATATCTCTGTGGATAATATTTAACTGCTGACAGTATTCCAGAGCCTTGCAAAGGTCAATACCCAGCTTCATAGTTTCTTTTTCTGTCAGATTTCTGCCTGCGCAGTAGTCTGTAAAACTTGTGAGATATTCCATTCGAATGGAAATATCCCAGCCGATTTCATCAAGATATTCCACTACTTTAAAATCTTCCACAGAAACAATGTGTGAGTTTCCACGGAAATATTCCATTGTGCTTACTTCCTGAATACACTCTTCCACTATGCTTTCGAAATATTCTCTTGTAGAATTTTCGTTTTCTGTTTCTGAACGCACACTGTTCAGCTCACTTTTGCTGGAAGGAATGGTGATGATCTTAATAGCAGAATAAAAAGAATGCCCTTTTTCTGTCCTCTGCGCCTTATATACTTTTCCAAAAGAACCTTCGCCTATTTTTTCGGTAATTTTCCATTCAGGCCATACAGACACCGGAAGTTCTCTTTCCACTTCAATCCCTCCTTTGCTTTGATTTTTTTAAGTGTACTCATTATACTTGAATTTTAACACAAATGGTAGACGCTTCTGTATTTTTCAATATTTTAACAAAAAATCCCCCGCCAAAACCCGGCAGGGGACTGTTATGATTTTTATTCTTCTGTATCAGAATCTTCTGCTTCTTCGTCTGTATCTTCTGCCTCAGCAGTTTCTACAGTCTCTTCTGCAGTTTCTTCTTTATCAAGAGCAAGATTCTCTTTCTCCTCTTCCTCTGTAACGTCTTCTTCAACCTCTTCTGTCTCTTCAGGCATTCCTGTGTCAAGCTTAATCTCGCCATAACGCTTCATACCTGTTCCGGCAGGAATCAGTTTACCGATCAGAACGTTTTCTTTCAGACCGATCAGATTATCGACTTTACCCTTGATCGCAGCTTCTGTCAGGACTTTTGTTGTCTCCTGGAAAGATGCTGCAGACAGGAAGGAATCTGTTGCAAGAGATGCCTTTGTAATACCAAGCATAACCTGCTTTCCTTCTGCAGGCTCTTTGCCCTCTGCAAGAAGTTTTTCGTTTGCCTCGTCGTAATCAAGAACATTGACAAGTGTTCCCGGAAGGAAATCAGTATCTCCGTTTTCCTCGATACGAATCTTCTTCAGCATCTGGCGTACAATAACCTCGATATGCTTATCGTTGATTTCTACACCCTGAAGACGGTATACACGCTGTACCTCACGGATCATGTAATCCTGTACGGCACGAACACCTTTGATCCTTAAAATATCGTGCGGATTTACACTACCTTCTGTCAGCTCGTCACCTGCTTCAAGAAGCTGTCCGTCCATTACCTTGATACGTGAACCGTAAGGAATGAGATAAGTCTTGGAATCGCCTGTCTCCTGATCTGTTACGATGATCTCACGTTTCTTCTTTGTATCGTTAAGAGTTGCAATACCCTTAATTTCTGTAATGATGGCAAGACCTTTCGGTTTTCTTGCCTCGAAAAGCTCCTCGACACGAGGAAGACCCTGTGTAATATCGCCGCCGGCAACACCACCGTTATGGAAGGTACGCATTGTAAGCTGTGTACCAGGCTCACCGATGGACTGGGCTGCAATAATACCTACAGATTCTCCTACCTGTACCGGCTCTCCTGTCGCCATGTTTGCACCGTAACATTTTGCGCAGACACCGACTTTACATTTACAGGAAAGGATCGTACGGATTTTTACTTTATCGATTGCTCCGCCATCTTCGTTGTTTACACCCTCACTCATAATGCGGGCTGCACGTTTTGGCGTGATCATATGGTTTGCTTTTACAAGGATTTCTCCGTCTTTATTCTTAATTGTCTCACAGGAGAAACGACCCGTGATACGCTCCTGAAGGCTCTCGATTTCTTCCTTGCCATCCATGAAGCCTTTTACCCACATACCGGAGATTTCATCTCTGTCTTCACAGCAGTCCATCTCACGTACAATTAAGTCCTGAGAAACGTCTACAAGACGACGTGTCAGGTAACCGGAGTCGGCTGTACGAAGAGCAGTATCGGACATACCTTTTCGTGCTCCATGCGCAGACATGAAGTATTCCAGTACGTCAAGACCTTCACGGAAGTTTGACTTAATAGGAAGCTCGATCGTGTGACCTGTTGTATCCGCCATCAGACCACGCATACCTGCAAGCTGTTTAATCTGTTTATCAGAACCACGGGCTCCGGAGTCAGCCATCATAAAGATGTTGTTGTACTTATCAAGACCTGTAAGAAGAGCTTTTGTAAGCTCATCGTCCGTCTTTTTCCATGTATCTACAACTTCTTTGTAACGCTCTTCCTCTGTGATAAGACCACGTTTGTAGTTCTTTGTGATAAGGTCTACTGTATCCTGTGCCTGTTTGATCATTTCCGGCTTCTGAGGCGGCACTGTCATATCGGAAATGGATACGGTCATTGCTGCTCTTGTGGAATACTTGTAACCTGTTGCCTTAATGGCATCAAGAACTTCGGCTGTCTTTGTTGCTCCATGTGTATTAATTACTTTTTCCAGAATCTGTTTTAACTGTTTCTTACCTACCAGGAAGTCTACCTCAAGAAGAAGCTCATTTCCCGGAATGCTTCTGTCTACAAATCCCAGATCCTGCGGAAGAATCTCATTGAAAAGGAATCTTCCCAGTGTGGACTGTACCGTTCCTGTAAGAACGCTGCCATCTGGCATTGTCTTTGTACAGCGCACATTGATTCTTGTCTGCAGTGTGATGACTTTATTCTCATATGCGAGAATTGCCTCGTTCACACTCTTGAAGAACTTGCCTTCTCCCTTATATCCAGGTCTTTCCTGTGTCAGGTAGTAGATACCAAGGACCATATCCTGTGAAGGAACGGCTACAGGACCACCATCGGAAGGTTTCAGAAGGTTGTTCGGTGAAAGCAGAAGGAAACGGCACTCTGCCTGTGCTTCTACAGAAAGTGGAAGATGAACCGCCATCTGGTCACCGTCGAAGTCGGCGTTGAACGCAGTACAAACAAGCGGATGAAGCTTGATTGCCTTACCTTCTACAAGAATCGGCTCAAATGCCTGAATACCAAGACGGTGAAGTGTAGGTGCACGGTTTAACATAACCGGATGCTCCTTAATAACGTCTTCGAGCACGTCCCATACCTGCGGCTCAAGCTTTTCAACCATTTTCTTTGCGTTTTTAATGTTGTGTGATGTTCCGTTTGCAACAAGCTCTTTCATAACGAAAGGCTTGAACAGCTCGATTGCCATTTCTTTCGGAAGACCGCACTGATAAATCTTAAGTTCCGGTCCTACGACGATAACGGAACGTCCGGAATAGTCAACTCGTTTACCGAGAAGGTTCTGACGGAAACGTCCGGATTTACCTTTCAGCATATCGGAAAGGGATTTTAACGGTCTGTTTCCAGGTCCTGTTACAGGACGTCCACGACGGCCGTTGTCGATCAGGGCGTCTACGGCTTCCTGAAGCATACGTTTCTCGTTGCGCACGATAATGTCCGGTGCGCCCAGCTCCAGAAGTCTCTTCAGACGGTTATTACGGTTGATGATTCTTCTGTATAAGTCATTTAAGTCGGAAGTTGCAAAACGTCCGCCGTCAAGCTGTACCATAGGACGGAGATCCGGCGGAATAACCGGAACCACAGTCATGATCATCCATTCCGGACGGTTTCCTGACTCGCGGAAGGATTCTACAACTTCAAGACGTTTGATGATTCTGGCACGTTTCTGTCCAGTTGCATCTTTTAACTCTTTTTTCAGCTCTTTTGCATCTTTCTCCAGATCGATCGCTTCCAGAAGCTCTTTAATGGATTCTGCACCCATGCCCACGCGGAAATTCTCTCCGTATGATTCACGAGCCTCCTGATACTCTCTCTCTGTGAGGATCTGTTTGTACTGAAGCCCGGAATCTGCCGGGTCCAGTACGATATAGTTTGCAAAGTAAAGCACCTTCTCCAGTGTTCTTGGAGAAATGTCGAGAATCAGACCCATACGGGACGGGATTCCCTTAAAATACCAGATATGGGAAACAGGAGCTGCAAGCTCGATATGTCCCATACGCTCTCTGCGGACAGATGACTTTGTAACTTCTACGCCGCATCGGTCACAGACAACGCCTTTATAACGAATCTTTTTATATTTTCCACAGTGACATTCCCAGTCCTTGCTTGGTCCGAAAATCCTCTCGCAGAAAAGTCCGTCTTTTTCAGGCTTCAGTGTACGGTAATTGATGGTCTCAGGTTTTAAAACCTCGCCTCTTGACCACTCTCTGATCTTCTCAGGGGACGCCAGTCCAATCTTGATGGCATCGAAAGTCATTGGCTGATAGGATTCATTTGTATTGGTTGCTTCTGCCATGTATTCTTTCCCCTTTCTTATTCTTCATCAAGAGTCTCTTCGAACTCTTCAAAATCGTCTTCTTCTTCCTCTTCCACATCTACGAGTTCTCCATCCTCAAACTCCTGCTGTGTATAGCCGTGTTTGCTGAAGGACTCCTCGTCTCTGTGTCCTCTGGAATCTCCCTCTATTACAGAGCGTAAATCTGTATCGCCGTAATCTACGCTTTCCATGATTTCTACCTCTGTCTGGTCCTCTCTCAGGACTTTTACATCAAGACCAAGAGACTGAAGCTCTTTTAAGAGTACCTTGAAGGACTCCGGAATACCTGGCTCCGGAATATTGTCTCCTTTGATGATTGCTTCGTAAGTCTTCACACGACCTACAACATCGTCGGATTTCACTGTCAGGATTTCCTGCAGTGTATAAGATGCACCGTATGCCTCCAGTGCCCAAACCTCCATCTCTCCGAAACGCTGTCCGCCGAACTGCGCTTTACCACCCAGCGGCTGCTGTGTTACCAGGGAGTATGGACCTGTGGAACGTGCATGAATCTTATCGTCAACAAGGTGATGCAGTTTCAGGTAGTGCATGTGTCCGATTGTTACCGGGCTGTCAAAATACTCACCTGTACGTCCGTCACGGAGGCGAACTTTTCCGTCTCTGGAAATCGGAACGCCTTTCCATAAAGCTCTGTGTGCTTTATTTTCGTCAAGATACTGCATAACCTCAGGTGCAAGAACATCTTCATATTTCTTGCGGAACTCTTCAAAATCTTCTGTATTTACATAATCGTTTGCAAGCTCCAGAGTATCCTGAATATCCTCTTCGTTTGCACCTGCAAATACAGGTGTTGCAACATTAAAGCCAAGCGCTTTTGCAGCAAGACTTAAATGGATTTCCAGGACCTGTCCAATGTTCATACGTGAAGGAACGCCCAGAGGGTTCAGCACGATGTCAAGAGGACGTCCGTTTGGAAGGAACGGCATGTCTTCTACAGGAAGTACACGGGAAACAACACCCTTGTTACCGTGACGACCGGCCATTTTATCACCAACGGAAATTTTTCTCTTCTGTGCGATGTAAATACGTACAGACTGGTTTACTCCAGGAGACAGCTCGTCTCCGTTCTCTCTTGTAAATACTTTCGCATCTACTACAATACCATATTCGCCGTGAGGTACCTTCAGGGAAGTATCACGAACTTCTCGCGCTTTCTCACCGAAGATTGCACGGAGAAGACGCTCTTCTGCTGTAAGCTCTGTCTCTCCCTTAGGAGTTACCTTACCTACAAGAATATCTCCTGCACGAACCTCTGCACCGATACGGATAATTCCGCGCTCGTCAAGGTCTTTGAGCGCGTCATCGCCTACGCCCGGAACGTCTCTTGTGATCTCTTCCGGTCCAAGCTTTGTATCACGGGCTTCCGCCTCGTATTCTTCAATATGAACAGATGTGTACACATCGTCCATAACAAGTCTTTCACTTAAAAGGACAGCATCCTCGTAGTTGTAACCTTCCCATGTCATAAATCCGATCAGCGGGTTTTTACCAAGAGCAAGCTCTCCGTTTGCTGTGGACGGACCGTCTGCGATAACCTGTCCTGCCTCAACGTGCTCTCCCTGGAACACGATCGGTTTCTGGTTATAGCAGTTGCTCTGGTTACTTCTTAAGAATTTTGTCAAATGGTAATCGTCTTTTGTTCCGTCATCATTTTTGATGCTGATGTCTGTAGATGTGGAACGAAGAACGGTACCGGATTTCTTTGCAACTACGCAGACACCGGAGTCTACGGCTGTCTTTGTTTCCATACCTGTACCTACAACAGGAGCTTCTGTTGTAAGGAGCGGCACTGCCTGACGCTGCATGTTGGATCCCATCAGCGCACGGTTGGCATCGTCGTTCTGAAGGAACGGAATCAGGGCTGTAGCAACAGAGAACACCATCTTAGGAGACACGTCCATGTAATCAAACATCTGACGTTCGTATTCCTGTGTCTCATCAAGGAAACGACCGGATACATTTTTATGGATAAAGTATCCGTTCTCATCCAGCGGCTCATTCGCCTGCGCTACATGGTAATTATCTTCTTCATCGGCTGTCATGTAGACAACTTCGTCTGTGACACGCGGATTTTTCGGGTCTGTCTTATCGATTTTGCGATAAGGAGCCTCAATAAATCCGTACTCATTAATGCGGGCATAAGATGCCAGGGAGTTAATAAGACCGATGTTCGGACCTTCAGGAGTCTCGATCGGACACATTCTTCCGTAATGGGAGTAATGTACGTCTCGAACCTCGAATCCGGCTCTGTCTCGTGACAGACCGCCAGGTCCCAATGCGGAAAGACGTCTCTTATGAGTCAGCTCACCAAGCGGGTTATTCTGGTCCATGAACTGGGACAGCTGGGAAGAACCGAAGAACTCTTTCACTGCTGCAGTTACCGGTTTAATATTGATAAGGGACTGCGGAGAAATAGACTCTGCGTCCTGTGTTGTCATTCTCTCACGAACTACTCGCTCCAGTCTGGAAAGACCGATGCGGTACTGGTTCTGAAGAAGCTCTCCTACTGCACGGATACGACGGTTTCCAAGATGGTCGATGTCGTCATCGTTTCCAATGCCGTATTCCAGGTGCATATTATAGTTAATAGAAGCAAAAATATCTTCTTTTGTAATGTGCTTCGGAATCAGGTCATGAATATCTCTGCGGATCGCAGCTTCCTGCTCCTCGAGAGTGTCATTTTCTTCCAGAATTTTTTCAAGCACAGGGTAATATACTAACTCTGTAATACCAAGCGCCTTCGGATCTTCAATTTCCGGAATGAAGTGACGAATATCCACCATAAGGTTGGAAAGAACTTTGATCTTTCTCTCCTCGCCCTGAATCCATACGTAAGGAACAGCAGAATTCTGAAGAAGATCTGCAAGCTCTGTTGTCACAGCAGTGCCTTCCTCTGCAAGAATTTCGCCTGTAGAAGCGTCTACAACATCCTCTGCCAGCTTATGTCCTACAATACGTTTGTTAAAATGAAGCTTCTTATTAAATTTATAACGTCCTACTTTGGCAAGATCGTATCTTCTCGGGTCAAAGAACATTGCCATAATAAGGCTCTCTGCACTCTCTACTGCAAGCGGCTCGCCCGGACGGATTTTCTTATATAATTCAAGAAGACCTTCCTGGTAATTTGTGGAAGTATCTTTCGTAAAGCTTGCAAGAATTTTAGGCTCTTCACCAAAGAGCTCTACGATTTCTGCATTTGAGCCTACACCGAGTGCACGGATCAGGACAGTAATCGGAACTTTTCTTGTTCTGTCAACACGAACATAGAATACATCGTTGGAATCTGTTTCGTATTCCAGCCATGCTCCTCTGTTTGGAATTACGGTACTGGAAAATAACCGTTTTCCAAGCTTATCGTGTGCGATCGCATAATAGATTCCAGGGGAACGTACTAACTGGCTAACGATAACTCGCTCAGCACCGTTGATAACAAAGGTACCAGTAGCAGTCATTAACGGTAAATCTCCCATGAAAATCTCGTGTTCGTTGATTTCTTCTGTCTCTTTATTAATCAGTCTCACTCGAACCTTCAAAGGTGCGGCATAAGTTACGTCACGTTCTTTACACTGCTCTATGGAGTATTTTGCATCCTTCTCGTCGAATGTAAAGTCGATGAATTCCAGACTGAGCTTTCCGCCGTAGTCCGCGATTGGAGAAATATCATCGAATACTTCTTTCAGTCCCTCTCTCAGAAACCATTTGTAGGAATCTTTCTGGACTTCAATCAGGTCTGGCATCTCCAGGACTTCTTTTTGTCTCTGAAAGCTCATACGCATGCTTTTTCCAGTTTTTACAGAACGAATTCTGTTTTTTTCCATTGACGTTTCACCCCTGTTTTTCCTTATATTTATTATAACATGAGCCTGTCTGCATTTTTGCAAGTAGGCATATCTTGCCATAATATAGCATTCTTCACTATACCACAACAAAAATAGTATGTCAACTGATTTTAAGATTTTCTTTATTTTGTTTCCTGTAAATCGAAAAAAACGGGAATGTCTGTGACATTCCCGCTCCCTTTTGTATATACGTGTTACTTCTATTATTTAAGAGTAACTTTAGCGCCTTCAGCTTCAAGTTTTGTTTTGATTTCTTCAGCTTCTGCTTTAGATGCAGCTTCTTTAACCATTTTCGGAGCGCCGTCAACAACTTCTTTCGCTTCTTTCAGACCTAAGCCTGTTACTTCACGAACAACTTTGATAACTTTAACTTTGTTTGGACCTACTTCTGTAAGCTCTACGTCAAACTCATCTTTCTCTTCTGCTGCTTCTGCTGCGCCAGCTGCTGCTACAACAACACCTGCTGCTGCGGATACACCGAACTCTTCTTCACAAGCTTTTACTAAATCGTTTAATTCTAATACAGATAATTCTTTGATTGCTGCAATAAATTCTTCTGTTGTTAATTTTGCCATTTTAATTTCCCTCCATTATAATATTTTTGGTTTTGATGCCCATCAGGGCGAGGATTCTGTTTTATCTGTTCCTTTCGGAACACTCAGCAATTATTCTGCTGCCTCTGCCTGTCCTTTTTCAGCGATCTGATTAAGCACACGAGCAAAGTTTGTAATTGGAGACTGGATGCTTCCAAGCAGTTTTCCGAGAAGTTCTTCTCTGGACGGAATGCTGGACAGAGCCTGAATACCAGCCTGGTCGTTGTAGTTTCCTTCTACAACACCTGCAATAAGCTCTAAAGCAGGATACTGTTTTGCATATTTTGCAAGGATTCTCGCCGGAGCTGTTGCGTCTGTTGCGGAAACAGCAAGAGCGTTTGTGCCTTCCAGATGCTGTGTTAAGCATTCACAGTCAGTTCCTTCAAATGCACGTTTCATCATTGTGTTTTTGTAGACTTTATACTGAACACCAGCTTCTCTTAACTCTTTACGGATAATTGTATCCTGTTCAACAGTCAGTCCGCTGTAGTTTACAAGAACAACTGACGCAGCGTCTTTAATGATGCCGGAAATCTCTTCTACGATTGGTTGTTTCAGTTCTACTTTTGCCATGATATGGTACACCTCCTTATAGATTTTGATATACCGCCGTCGGATGTGTATAAAAAAAGCCCTACTGCATGACAGTAAGACTCGCGTAATCTTATAAAGAATACTTTGTCCTCGGTAGGCGTTTTTATCCTTATGCCTTGCGGCACCTACTGTCTTCGGCAGCGTTCTGTGGTAGAATATCATATTTTTCGGCGGGTGTCAAGGGGGAAATGGAAATTTCCAAAATAAGCCATGCAAACCTCGATTCCGCTCCGCTTCATCTCGGTCGCGGGCATGCGCCCTATGCCTGAAAATAAAAGCAGATGTTCCCGTGCGAGCACGAAACATCTGCTTTCCTTTCAGGCGCATGGCTTATTTTGTTCCGAATATCCTGTCGCCGGCATCTCCAAGGCCTGGGCAGATATAGGCATTTTCATTCAAACAGCGGTCAAGATGTCCGCAGTAAATCTGAATGTCCGGATGAGCTTTATGAAGTCTCTCGAGTCCTTCCGGAGCTGCAATGATACACATGAATTTAATGTTTTTTCCACCCTGCTTTTTAATAAAATCAACGGCAGCGATGGCAGAGCCCCCTGTTGCAAGCATCGGATCTACAACAACGGCAATTCTCTCATCAATAGATTCCGGGAGTTTGCAGTAATATTCGTGCGGCTCATGTGTTTCCGGGTCACGGTAAAGTCCTACATGACCTACCTTTGCAGATGGAGCAAGGGTAAGAATACTGTTTACCATTCCAAGACCTGCGCGAAGAACAGGAATTACCGCCAGTTTCTTACCGGAAAGCATTGGTGTCATACAGGTTTCAATCGGTGTCTCCACTTCTACGTCTTCTGTAGGAAGGTCGCGAAGCGCTTCGTATCCCATCAGGATTCCAATCTCCTCTACCAGCTTGCGAAACTCATTTGTTCCTGTTTTACTGTCACGAAGCATTGAAATTTTATGCTGGATTAAGGGGTGATTCATAACATATACGTTTTCCATTCGTTCGTCCTCTTTCTCTCTTGTTTTGGCATTGCGGAATCCTCCGCACCTGTATCTGCCACAGCAGCCGTACAGTTTCTTCTATTATAATACAGATGCAGGATTTACAAAAGGGGTTCTTTACTTTTTTTCTTCCTTATGCTATTATAATCACGATTTATTTTGGAAAATATAACAAAAAATACAGCCGGGGAAAATTATGTTCAGAAAAGATAAACACCAGAACTTCATCTATATACAGCAGACTGCTTTGCGCAGTCTGTTTTTTTATACCGCTTTATCATAGCGCTGTTTCATCATCTTAAAAAAGGAGGCCCCTGTCGTGGCAAACACAAATCATTATCTTAAATATGCGAAAAATCTTTTCGCCATTTTTTTTGGAAACACCATATATGCAATAGGAATCGTAGCCTTTCTGCTGCCAAACGGAATCATTACGGGCGGCACAACGGGTCTTGCTCTGTCAGCCCAGCACTACCTCGGACTTCCTCTGTCCACCTTTGCTTTTATTTTTAATGCCGCCATGTTCATTCTCGGCGCTCTGATCCTGGGAAAAGCCTTTGCCCTTACAACCCTTATCAGTTCCTTTTACTACCCTGTTATCCTCGGCATTTTACAGAAAATTCCTGCTTTATCAAATGTTACTCAGGACCGTATGCTGGCATGTGTATGCTCCGGTGTGCTGATCGGAGCCGGAATCGGAATTGTGATCCGCGCAGGAGCTTCTACCGGAGGTATGGACATTCCGCCGCTCCTTCTAAAGCGCTTTTTCGGAATTCCGGTATCTGTGTCCCTGTATGTATTTGATTTCATAATCCTTCTGCTGGAAATGACCTTCTCCAATGTAGAGGAAAGCATTTACGGAATTCTTCTGGTATTTATTTATACCTTTATCCTGGACAGAGTTCTGACCCTTGGTATGGCACAGACACAGGTAAAAATCGTAAGCAAAAAACATGCGGAAATCAACAGTGCCATTCATGCACAGCTTGACAGAGGCACAACTCTTATTCAGGCAGAAACCGGATTTCTTCACAGAGAGAGCCAGCTTGTCCTTACCGTTGTTTCAAACAGAGAGCTGATCCGTCTCAACAAGCTTGTAATGGAAATCGACCCTGCCGCATTCATGATCATCAGCAAAGTAAATGAAGTAAAAGGAAAAGGCTTTACGCAGCCTAAAGTAAAACGGACCGCCAAATAAGGCGGTCTGTTTTTATAAGCTCTACATCTGTTTTCTGACGATACGATACTCGTCTCCCATCTGGAAATAGGGACACTGGTGAAAATTTCCGGTCATAAATCTGACCATCTCATCCTCGTCCAGATTTACCTCACAGGTATAGCATTCATAATCTTCATCATATGTATAATTGGCACAATATTCACATTTTGAAGTGCTCACTTCTCTTCCTCCCTCAAAAACACATAATTCTCTTCTGTGGAAAATTCTTTCTTATAAGAAAATCCAAGCCCTCGAAATTCTTTCACGCCTTCCGGATCACAGATTTCTTCGCCCGCGAGAAAACGCACCATCTCTCCCCTTGCCATTTTCGCAAGTGTTCCCTTCTGAACGATCTTCCCGTTTTTCCACTCCCCAAAGATACAGGTAATATATTTTTCTCCGTGCTTTAAAAACTTCTCCACACATTTTGAATATTCTTTGCTCGCAAGATTTAAAATCCACCTGCTGTTCCCGGAAATTTCCTCATAAATATCCGATCCCCAGTATGTATATAAATCTTTACAGGAATCCAGATTGATTTTCGCCTGCATTTCCAGTCGATAGGGTACGACTCCGTCAAGAGGTTTTACCACTCCGTAAAATCCGGAAAGGATCCGCAGGTGTTCCTGAACAAACTCCCACTGCCTGTCCTCAAACACTCCCGGCGCCATATACTGGTACTGAATCCCTTCATAGGCAAGAAGCGCCGGCGTCGGTGTTTTATATAAGTTCATGTGGGAAAGGCGCTGAAAATTTTCCCGGGCAAGTTTGTCGCTGCAGCCCCACATTTTCTTTGCCTCTTCATAATCCAGGCTTTTCATATACTCCATAAGCGCCTTTGTCTTTTCCATAAAAACAGGAAATCCTCTGCTTTCCAGTACATCTGTCTCTATATTCATTTTTTTCGCAGGGGAAATTATTATCTTCATGTAAAAAACTCCTTTATCCCCAGATTCCGCCTGTCGTCTCTTCCAGATTATCCAGGATATAATTATAAATTTCCACAGACACATCCTCTGGATAATGTGTTCCATCCAGAGTAGAATATCCTGTTTCCATAAGGTGCGAATATACATCTATATAAGTTACACCAATAAGATTTGCCTCCATAGCGGCATTAAAACTCTCGATCTGCTCATTTGTCACATAGGGATCATTTTCCACAGGGCCTACAGATACAAAGTATGTAGAAGCACCAAGATCTGTCCATTCTTTTGCTTTTTCATTAATGTACTGCACGTACTTATTTAAGTTATGCACATCATTTACCCCCATAAGGATAATAACCGATGTGTTATCCACTATTTCCGCCTCTATTTGTGGAACACCTGTGGAAACCATCCAGTCGTATCCCATAGAGGAAAGGCACGACCAGATGCTGTCATCATGAACCGCATCCCGGATTCCCTCTGTTCTGGAATCTCCCACAAAAATCAGCTTATCTTTCTGAGAAGCCTCGGTATCGGCCGGCCTGCTGATCGTTCCCTCTTCAGGAGATACGGTAGGCGCAGGAAGAGAAGTCGGCGTAGGAGTTGGCGATGATTTTTTCTCCGGTTTCACAGAAACAGACGGTTTCGGTGTAACTGATATTTCCGGCTTTTCTGTAAGGCTTGCTATCATACTGTCACTTTCTTTCTTATCCCTCTTCGCAGTTTCTTTTCCCTTCTCTTCTGTAGCTTCTTCGATTTTCTTTACGTCCTCTGTATTTTTACTGTTTTTCTCATCTGTCTGGCATCCGGCAAGCACAGAAAGTGCAAGAAATCCGGCTAATAAAATGGCTTTCCTCATAATCAGCCCTCCCAAAGATGAATGAAAATACTACTTTTCCTCAATCAGAGACGGAGATGCCAGATACAGATCCTCCCCCAGCATTTCCTTCAACATATCCTCATACTGTTTATATGTTATTTCTCCATCCGGAGTAAGAATTTCAAAATCTGTATCGTAAGCATGGACAAAGAGCCCTGTCTCCTTTAAACCGTTTCGGAGATAAAAAGCCTTTCTCCGCTTTCTGTCCTCTGCGTTTTCTGCCAGTTCATCCTGCTTTTCAATCTCAAAAACATATTTCTGTCCCTGAAACCGCTTAACAAGCCCGCGAACTGCTCTTCCACCGTAACCTCCGCTTCTTTTCTCCGGAGCAATAGCAAAATAATCAAGCACTGCCGCAGAAGAAGAAAACATATTCATGACAAGACCGATAAATTCCTTCTCCTCCACAACTGCAAGAAGTTCTGCCTTGCCCTCTTCTGCCCATTTTTCCATATAGGAAAGGGGCTTCTGCTCTTCTTTTGGAAAAGCAGTCTCATAAAGAGCATATACCTGCTCTTTATACGCTTCCCCTTCCTTTAAGACATTTAAAAATTCCATAATTCCTCCTAAAACGCCATATCCGGCCACGCTAAAATTTCTGTTTCCAGTGTCTCTTCGTAGTCTCCTTCTATATCTCTGCTTCTGCCTGCCTCAAATACATTTGTCTCCGCTCCCCATGTGCCATTTTCCTCATATTCCCACACGTGGTAACGCAGTCCCCGAAATTCAAAATCCAGGCTTCCACAGCCATCTTCCTCTGTATATTGAAATGTGATATTTTTTTCTTTCAGTGCATTTTGTACTCTTGTAAGACGCATAAAAACCTCCCGTTGTTCTTTTCCTTACTATGACACAGTTTGCAGGGAAAGTCAAACGGGAGAAACGAAAATCTGCCGGGGATTTCCCCGACAGACTTTACTAATATGAAAACACAGGTGCACCTGTTTTTTCATCCCAGCATATTTTCATTAACATCGCATGACGATTTGGATTATACAATGGATTTCCCTCTATTTTCTCCTCTGTTCTGGCGTGATATACCATAACCGGTTTTCCTTCCTCATCTTCCGTAAAGGAATTATGTCCCGGTCCGTAAACCCCTTTTTCTCTGTCTGTAGAGAGAACCGGATACCTCTCTTTTTTCCAGGCTCGTGGGTCCAGAATATCCTCGTCTTCTGAAACACTCAACATTCCCATACAATACGCCGCACCAGTTTCAGATGCGGAATATGTAAGATAAATCTTCCCATCATGATGAAGCACCGCCGGTCCTTCATTTACCCAGAAACCAACCCTTTCCCAGTCATAATCCGGTGTGGAAAGAAGTACCTGAACTGTTTTTAACTTGCACGGTGTTTCCATCTCCGCAATATAAAGATTGGAAATCTGCGGTCCCACACTTACCTTTTCCGCCCACACATAATAATATTTTCCTTTATTTTCAAATACAGTTGCATCCAGTGAAAATGCTTCAAAAGAAAATATATCTCCATCTGCCCTCTGCATTTTCCCTTTTTCTGTCCATGTTCCTCTCAAAGGGTCTTCATCTGTACATTCCAATACGTAGGGACGGATTTCCCATACATTTTCTCTTTCTCCTCCTGCGAAATAAATATACCACTTATTATCCAGATAATGAAGCTCCGGAGCCCAGATATGCTCGCTCATGATTCCGAATTCATGCTTTTCCCATATTGTGATTTCTTCCGCATCCTTTAACCCCTGAAGCGTTTCACTTCTTCTAAGCACAATTCTGTCGTATGCGGGAACCGAAGCAGTAAAATAATACATTCCGTCCCTGTGACGATATACATATGGGTCCGCTCTCTGCAAAATCCACGGTTTATTATAAATCTGTTCTTCCTGCATAACGTCCTCCATTATTTTAATTTTATTCTGACCATATTCCAGGATAAAGGTTTTGCCTGAAATGTTATGGTTTCTTCTTTCATAATCACATCATTCAATACATATGGTTTTATCTTCTCATGATTTTCCAGATTTGTATCTTTTCTGTCATCTGATGTCATTACTACATGCTCGATGATATTCTCCATAGAAAAGCCCTGGAGCTCAAGGGAAACTTCCTGCATATCTTCTCTTCTGTTTACAGCAAACAGCACAATCTCCCCCTTTTCCTGGTTATATACCACAACCGAATCCACATACGGTACATTTTTTATCTGTTCGCAGTCGTAAACAGGACCTTCTGATGCCTCTTCTAAAACTATACCTCTGGCATATTTCGACATATATGCAAATGGATAGTAAATAGGCTGTACCCAAACTTCTCCTCCTTTTTCAGTCATAATAGCAGCGCTTATATTGGTAAGAAGAGATTGACATGCTGCCTTTACGCAATCACTATGGCGCACAAAGCTCATCAGCATACTTGCAAATAAAAGTGCATCTTCCATTGTATATACCTGTTCACTTAAATGCGGTGCAACCTTCCAGGGTGCATCGTCAAAATGCGCAACCATATTTTCAGGAGACCATACACCCCACTCATCTACACTGATATACATCGTTTTCTGAGAACGCTTTTTCGCTTTTATGTAGTCGCATACACTGCTGACTGTTTCAATATAATGATCCAAATCTACAGACTGCGCCAAAAATGCAGGTGTACCCAATTCCTGTCCACCATAATACTGATGAAGCGCCAGATAATCTACATTCTCATATGTACAATCCAGAACGTCAGCTTCCCACTGCGGATATGTCTGCATATCTGATTTAGAACTGCCGCACACAACAAGTTGTATATCTTCATCAATTCGCTTCATAACTTTTGCAGTTTCCGCAGCAAGTCGCCCATATTCCTCTGCAGTTTTATGCCCAATCTGCCAATCCCCGTCCATTTCATTTCCCAGACACCACATTTTCACTTTATAAGGATTTTGTACTCCATGCCGCACACGCATATCACTGTACATAGTTCCTTCCGGCATGTTACAGTATTCCAGAAATGAGGCTGCGTTCTCGATTCCTTTCGTTCCCAGATTTACTGCACATATTGGCTCAACCTCTGCCTTTTTTGCCCACTTCATAAATTCATTAATTCCAACCTCATTCGTCTCTATTGCACGCCATGCAAGTTCTAACCTTCTGGGACGTTCTTCTTTAGGACCTGTTCCGTCTCTCCAGTCATAGTTAGAAACAAAATTCCCACCTGGATAACGTACATATGTAACTCCCATTTCTTTTACTTTTTCCAATACGTCCTGTCTGAATCCATCTTCGTCCGCTGCAGGATGATCCGGTTCATAAATCCCTGTATAAACTACCCTCCCCATATGTTCTACAAACGAACTGTATATGCGTTTATCAATTTTGCTTTTTCTGAATTTACTGTTTACTGTAATTGATGTCCGACTCATAAATTTCCTCCTACTCCTTCGACAGCTTTATTGTTTCTCCTTCCACTGTCGCTGTCTCCAATATTCTCTCTTTATTTATCAGAGATTCTTTTTTGTTTTTTGATTCATCCATCAGTTCAAATAAAAGATTCAACGCTTCCTCTGCCACCTTTTCAACGTGATTTTCTATTGTTGTAAGACGCGGCGATACATATTCTAAAAAATCAATATTATCGTATCCCATAATCCCATAATCTTTGCCTGCATATTTTCCTTTTTTCTTAAAATCACGCATAATATCCAAAGCAAACATATCTCCTGTGCAAAGAAATACCGTCCTTTTTTCTTCCCTTTCCAGTTCTTTCCATGCTTTCTCCTGATACTCCCAATCACCAAGCACTATATATTCCAGATTATCTTTCTGCCGAACTGCTTCCAGAAATCCGGCTGTGCGTTCTTCATGAACATAAATATTTTCCATCTGCTTATCTGCAAGAGGAGGACATACAAATACAATTTTTTCATATCCAGCCTGCACCACCTGTTTTACTGCTTCCCTGATAGCAGCCCGTCCATTCACAGTCACAAAAGGAATTCCATCCGCAACCTTATTGTCTATTGTCACAACAGGAATATCCAGACTTTCAATAAATTTTTTATATTCCTCCCCCTTATTCACAGACGATAAAATAATTCCATCTACATGATAATCGGCAAGTTTACAAAGCTGTTCTTTTTCTATTTCCTTATTATTCTGATGAAGTGTAATATTTATAAAATACCCCTGTTCTCTCGCTTTTACTTCTAAAGCATTTAACATCTGGGAAAAATAACGGTTATTTACATCCATAACTACAACGCCAATATAATAGGTTTTTCCTTTTGCAAGTCCTGTTGCAAGAAGATCCGGACGATAACCATTTTTTTCAGCCATCTCTAAAATGTACTGCTTTGTTTTTTCGCTGATCCTTCCTGTATTATTCAGAGCTCTATGTACCGTTGTACGGGACACCCCACATATTTTCGCTATTTCTTTTGTTGTAATTCCCATCTTTATTCCCTCTGGCTTTCTTTGAATTTTCTAATCTTACTTTACTCCTTCATACCGGAAGTGGCAATTCCTTCCATAAAAAATCTCTGGCAAAACAGAAATAAAATAAGAAGCGGTGCAATAGAAATCACAGTGGCAGCCAATGTCGGTCCATACTTGATAGAATTGCTTCCTACCAGTGTAGCAAGACCTGCTGATAATGTACGTTTTTCTACTGAACTTGTGAGCATCATCGGATAGATCAGATCATTCCAGTTATTCATAAAATGATAAATCCCCAATGTAACAAACGCAGGCTTTGCAAGCGGTATAATAATTTTTCCATAAATTTGGTGTTCCTTCATCCCGTCGATTCTTGCTGCCTCATCAAGAGATTTTGGTATATTGTTAAAGAAAGAAGTCAGCATAAAAATACCATAAGCACTTGCAGCTCTGGGCAGAATCAATCCGAGATACGTATCAAGAATCTGAAGTTTAAATTCTTCCATATATAAAGGAATCATGATAATCTGAAATGGAACCATCATAGTTAAAAGAATGATTCCAAAAATCACATTTTTCCCTCGAAACTGCATACGTGAAAAAGCGTACGCAGCCATCGAATCAAAAAATAGACTGATCACGGTTACTCCCCCTGCAAAAACAACTGTATTTTTCAACATTGTTAATATAGGAATTGCCTCCAGAACATATTCGTACTGTGCAGTCAGCCACTGAGACGGAAAAAAAACAGGCGGCCATTTAATCACATCTGCATCAGACTTAAACGAAGATACCAGCAGCCATATAAGAGGAAAAAGAATAATTGCGGCTATCATAGCAGTAATAATCGTACCTGCAACTGTACTTGCCTTTACTGTTTTCTTATTCATTCTTCTGCCCTCCTGTTTAACACACCCTTCTGAAGAACAAGTGTAATAAGTGCTATTATCACAAACAAATAAACTGCGATAGAAGAGGCATACCCTAAATCATAAGGAGCCACCTGAAAGCCCTGGTTATAAATGTAACTTACAAGTGTTTCCGTTTTATATAACGGTCCACCCTGAGTCATAACATATACCTGATCAAATACCTGAAGCGCTGTAATCAATGTTGTCACGATACAGAAATTTATATTCTGCCTGATTCCCGGAATCGTAACATAAATAAATTTCTGAAATCCGGTCGCACCGTCTATTTCTGCCGCTTCATATAAAGAACTTGATACTCCCAACGCAGCAGCGGATAAAATTGTCAGGGTATACCCGAAATTTTTCCACACTGTAATAATAATGACCGCCGGCATCGCCCATGTAGTGCTTGTTAAAACATTGGGAAGTTCAATCCCTATCAACCGAAACAGGTAGGGAACCATTCCATAATTTGTATTTAGCAGCATAGACCACATAATACTGATGGCTGTCATAGAACATACATAAGGGAGATAAAAAACCGTTCTTAAAAACTTATGAAACCTGTTATTTTTAAGCATCAGCATCAACATGAACAATGCCACTATAATCTGGAGAGGAACTTCCAAAAGTGCAAAATAAAAAGAATTCAGCGTAGCGTTTCCTACCCGTCCGTCATGCAGCATTTTGAAGTAATTCGCAAATCCTGCAAAAGAAATATCATTCATATAAATGTCGATATTCATAAAGCTGATTGCAACAGCTCCTATTAAAGGTATGAATACAAAAATCAAAAGAATTAACATGGACGGAGCAAGAAAAAAATATGCCAGTTTCTGATTCGAACTATGATAATTTTTTATTTTTTTCATAAATCTCTTCTCCTCCTGGAAAACCAGTATCCTTCCTCACCGAAAGGATACTGGATAAGGCTTCTACTTATTATCTGCAATAATGCCATCTAAAATATCTGATGCCATCTGAACTGCTTCTTTTACATCTGCGCCTGAAAGAATCTGCTCAATCATAGGCTGCATTACATTCTGGTCAATCTGGCTTCCCCATTCTAAAGTTAAATGCCAGTCACGCCCAATTTCAGAAGATTCTGAAACCGATGTAAGAATCTCGTCTTCCTTTACTGCTTCATCTTCCATGAGAGAAGCAGACCACACAGGGAACCCATTTCTTGTGGACCATTCCTTCAAAACATCATCTGATAACCAATACGCCATATATTTATAAATCGCATCTTTCTTTTCTTCATCTACACCTTTTGGAATCATGTATGCACAGCCTCCTTCAGGAGAAAATGCACCTCCTGTTCCTTCCGGAATAGCCGTAATTCCAAAGTTTACTCCCAATTCTTTCAGCCCATTAATATTCCACGGTCCGCTTGTATACATTGCAAGCTGTCCTGACTGAAACATAGTATCTGCATCTGCCGCCTTTAATCCCTGCGGAGAAACCTTTTTATTCACAATTAAATCCTGAATCCATTCCAGAGTTTTTATGTTCTCTTTGGAATTTAAAAGATTTTCTGTTCCATCGGCATTTACAATGTCGCCGCCATTTGCCCAAAGATATTGACAATAATAATTGTAATCAATCGGAAAACCGATACCATACTGATTTTTATCAGGATTTGTAAGTTTTTCGGCATATTCTCCAAGCTCTTCCATCGTTTTCGGCGGTTGTTCCGGATCTAATCCAGCTTCTTCAAATAAGTCTTTATTGTAGTATAAATACTGAAGATTATACTGCATTGGAATGCCATATAAAGTACCATCTACCACTGATTTATCTACTACATTTTCCATAAAATTACTTTCATCAAGTCCTGTCTTTTCCCAGAAATCATCTACCGGAATCAACAGATCATTATTTGCATATTGATTTACAAATTCAATTCCCATCAAAACAAAATCCGGTCCCGTACCTGTAGAAATTGCAGTCGGAAGCTTTGCTTGGAGTGTATTTCCGTCCATAATATCAATTTCCACGTTTACACCATCTTCATTCGTTTCATTGTAATCTTTCACAATTTCCCTTAAAATGTCCCCATCTGAGCCCGTAAACACAGTCCACATAGTAATCGTCTCTTTCTCATCTGCCATTACTGTTGCAGAAGTGCCTGCCATAAGTCCCATTGTCATTGCTCCGCAGAGTAAACCACTGATCAACCTTTTCTTCATAATCCTGTACCTCCTTAAAATAATGTAATTAAAAAAGATTTTCAAAATATGTATTCTCTGCGCATAATCATTTACATTCATGCTGTCTTATGGTAGAATAACGTTTTGTAAAAAATATCCTTTGTATTTCTCCATTTGTTTGCCGCAGATGAAAATATGGGGGATATTTTTTTATGCCTTTAAATACATATTCCTCATACACATATACCTTTTATATGTATTTGTGTATTTTTATTTTGCGTACCCGTGTACTCTATGTCTTGATTTTACATTTAAGGTATTTGTTTGTCAATATCATTTTATTTTTTCGATGTTTTTTACAATTTTATACACTTGTTTTTGTGCATAAATACCAGTTTTTATTTAACTTTCATTTATATATATTTATAGGATTTTTCCTGCGTAAACTCACGTATTATCATTGATTCTTTCTTTCATATGTGGGATAATAGAAATAAAAAGGGAGGGCGATTTTATGTTTAAAATAAATCCATACAGACCCGGTGCCGGTTTAATGCCCATGTATCTGGCAGGACGCGATGAAGATATTTATAATGTAGAGCAAATGTTTAAAGCTATGAAAGCCAACATTCCCACGCAATCCGTTATTTTCAGCGGTCTTAGAGGTGTTGGAAAAACGGTTTTGATTAACCGTCTTCAGAAAATCGCTGAAAGTAAAGACATTTTTTGCAAACATATAGAAATCGAAGCAAGAAATGATTTTATTTCACAAATTGCTTCCTGCTCTCAGGCCTTCCTCAGAGAAGTAAGTGCAAAAGAAAAGTTCAAAAATCTAATAAAAAAATCCCTGGAGGCTATTAAATCATTAAAGATTTCTTTTGACCCTAACGAAAATTCTTTTTCCCTGTCTGTAGAAGACAGAGAACTTTACCAAACCAATAATCTTACACAGAGTCTGACTGATGTTTTTACTTCCATCGGAGAAACTGCTTACGAAGCAAATGTTCCTATCTGTTTCTTTATAGATGAAATCCAATATATGAAAGCAGAAGAACTGGGGGCTCTGATCGCAGCTTTGCACCGTAGCAATCAGTTAGGTTATCCGCTTATGATTGTCGGCGCAGGTTTACCCAAAATCTATAAAATGCTTGCTGATGAAAAAACATATGCAGAGCGTTTGTTTGTATATCAGGAAATAGGTTCTCTGAACTTTGAACAGGCAAAAAAAGCCATTGAAGAACCTGCCAGAAAATTTAATGTGACATACACTCAGGAAGCAGTAAATAAAATTGCAGAAATCTCGAAAGGGTATCCTTTTTTTATTCAGCAGTTATGCCAGATAGTCTATCAGGAAACTCCCGGCAGCCAAATCACCGGCACAGACGTTGATCTGATATTGGAAGATTTTTTTGAAACACTGGACAATGGATTTTTCAAAGTAAGATACGAAAGATGTGCAGACAGTGACAAAAAATTTATCTTTGCTATGGTAAAATGCGGAGAACTACCCTGCACAATTTCCAATATCGCCCAAAATCTCAACAAAAGCGTTACTGCCATATCAACGACAAGAGCGCAGCTGATCAGTAAGGGGCTTATATATCCTGTCCGATATAAAGAACTTGATTTTACGGTCCCCGAATTTAGCGGTTTTATCAAAAGACTGGACGAATATACAGAATGGTGCAAGGAATGTGAAAAATAAAAACCTGCCGGGAATTCCCGGCAGGGTAATCTGATAATTAAATCATCAAAATATCAGAATGGAAGATCCTCGTCCCAGAAATCCATCTCCTCATCTTCATCGTCCATTCCCATAAAGTATTTCTTCAGATACTCTTCATATTCACAAAGCACCTTATCTATCTGTTTCTTCTCTTTTCTTTTTCCCATAACCTGATATAATTTTGATGCCGCAGTAAACATAATATCATTTTCTTCTGTACATTCTGATCTATCATCAATAAACCGGTTTACTAATTCTTCCGCAGCATCAAGTTTTTTCATATCCATAAAAGTATAAAACCCGGCCGTTGCTGCTACGATATTTTCCGGTTCTTTTTCTAACCATTCCTTACAGAAAGCTTCCGCTTCTTCTTTTCTTCTAAGAGCTCCCAAAACAGAACACTTTCTGAATTTAATATCCGAACCGATATACTCAGGCCATTCAAATATATCCAGCAGATCATTGCACATCCGTAAAAGAGTTTCAGGATTTCCGCTCATATCTATTTCGTCCATACAATCTTCCAGCCAGCCCTGAATATCATATGTATAATCTGTAATATCGTCTAATGTCTCCAACTGCAGATGAGGATTTTCTTTTTTCTCTTCCAGTGCAATTTCTTTTAAAAGTTCAAACGCCTGCGTCCAACAAGTACTGTCCTCATTTGCTCCAATCATATTGCTGTAACATTTACTTGTCAGTTTACTGAATTTTTTTCATCTTTGTTTCTGCCCTTTAGTTTATCCTGTTTCCTTAAATAACACAAGTAAACTTTTTATTTGGAACATCTGAAGTTTATTATCGAAATTTACTGTATTTATGCTATTACTCAGGCATTTTCTTATATCGTTTTCCTTTTGTTGCTCCGTCATCTACAAGCTTATCCTCAACAACCAACGCTCGCAATAATTCTTTTGTTCTTGTTTCTTTTACCCCTAACACACTCATTAAATCACTTGCTTTGTACCATACATCAGTTTGCATAAAGTTAAGTATTTTTTCATACTGTTCCTGTCTTTTTTTCGTCGCTTTTTTTTCGTCGCTTTTTTTCGTCGCTTTTTTTATAAAAGAAAGTGTCAAAACTGTTCTATCCGGATCAAATCTTTCTTCAATTTCCGGCTCTACAAATCCTGCATCATTCCACACATTAAAAATATTGGGAACCCCACTTCCTGCTCGCTCACCTATATTAATCAAGTTAAACATTTTCATAAGCGATTTGTTTCGAGGATCAGATTCACCGCCCAAACGCATCTGTTTTTTGCCTGTCCGCACATATCCCGGATTTGCAAAAATAATTTTATCCATTTCTTTCCTGATTACTATACCACGAACACCATGATAATCCGCATGAATCAAACAATTCGCCAAAGCTTCACGGAGAGCTTTATGGATTGGGGTGTCATCAATACGCTCTCCGCCTTTCATTTTAAATGGTACTTTAATATCTTTAATCATCTTATTATAGACCCTGAAATAAAAGTCGCAAACATTCCCGGACCACTCCCCGGAACTGGATTGTAGCCTGTCTGTCCAACGAATTGCCGAATCCATTTCTTCTCTATAATCTAAAAAATACTCAGGAAAATGCCGGATAATATCATATTCGTTTCCAAACATAAGCATACCCGCTGCTGTTGGATGCAATTTTCCGTCTTCTTCCGAAACAGCCGCTGCTCCAATACTTCTTAAATATTCAGGATCACTCATGTCCTTCCTTCAAAGTTCTATGGCTGTTACGATAGCCATGAATCGTATCATAATTCAAATCTTCTATAGAGACCTTATCCAGAATTTCCATATCCATCGTTCGTTCTGTCTGATCGCGAAGCATAGCCTTTACTTGCAGTCTGGTACAATGGTAATCGCCTTCATAGTTTCTGCGAAATGTTCCGTTAAAAATATCATTATTAATATAAATTGGTTTTTGTTCTCTCTTTGCCATAGGAACATATATCACCATAATAATATCTTTTCTTTCGCCTATTGTATATGTTTCTATATCATCATCCGTTAGCAAATTGAGATTTACTTTCTTAGTATTATTAATTGTATCCCAAAAATCCTTTCTCACTTTTGATTCATTTTGTAGTCCTGTTGTTCTCCAGCTTCCATCTTTTTCCTGTTTTATCCCTAAGATAATGACACCACCATAACAGTTGGCAAAAGAGGAATATGTATCCCATAATGAAACTGGCAGTCCACCATTCGCTTTTTTTACTTCTCTTCTGTTATCTTCTCTGTATTTATCGAACTGTGAAATATCAAATTCTTTTCTCACGACAAATCACCGCCTATTTAAAAAACACCCTTAACTTCCATACTATGATTCACTATCATTTACTCTTTAGTTTATCCTGTTTCCTCAAATAACACAAGCAAACTTTTTATTCAGTCAAACAAAGAAAGCACCTTCTTTATGCAGATTTTGTTATGATAACCTTAGCATAAAGCGGCGCTTTCTTTGTTTACTTTTCTATGCCTGCTGATGCAGATACTTTTTCCGGGTAGCAAGTCCGCCTCGAATATGCCGTTCCTGCTTGTTCACATCTAAAATCTTTCTCGCCTCATGGGCTAGGGACGGATTAATCTGGAGAAGTCGCTCTGTTACATCTTTATGTACCGTACTTTTACTGATTCCAAACTTCTTCGCCGTCTGGCGGACAGTCGCCTTTGTCTTTATAATATAATCACCAATTTCTACTGCCCGCTCTTCAATATAATCTTTCAAGGAAAATCCCCCGAAAACACTGTTTTTACAATGTATGTGAGGAAAATATAGATTATGTTAGAACAGTTCCCACGGAAGCTCAAGACAAAATCCATTATATATACGGTTCTATCGTAAACACCGTCTGCTCTCCAACCTTTTCACTTACCAATTCAAACAGATTTTCTTTCGTTGCGAACAGATTTTTAGGATTTCTTCCGATAATCAGATACTGATTCTTATCATCCAGCGAAATATACTTCCTTGTATCGTCATCTAATAAAATATCTGCATTATCAATGACAATCAGTTTTCCCTCTGTCTGGCTGATTATTTCTTTTATATCTTTCTGATAATCATAATTATCCAGGCACAGAATTTTCGGATTAATCGCCATACATTCTCTGATAAATGAAAATGTTGCTGTCTTTCCTGTTCCCGAATCCCCCATTAAGATTGTTATATTATTCATAAAAGTAAAGTCCACTACAAACGAGGTATGCACTGTTGAAAAATGCTCCATTACCATCGGTTTACTCTTCATTTTCCCACCACTCCTTTAGTTTCTCATAACCTTCAATCACTTTACATTCTCTGGTTTGAACCTTCACACGTCCCATATCAAAAGGAATCATTGCATATTCACTATATACATATCCTTCTTCGAAACCATATAACATCTCCAACGCGTTATTTCCACATTCTTTCAGACAAAACACCTTGTCTGGAAAATATAATACATTCAATACGGTTTTACATCCTGTGGAAAGCTGGTCTGTATTCAATGTAATATCTTCAAACCGTGACCTTATTTTATATTTACTGAGGAGTTGCGAACCATCTATCATTTGAATATACTTTGCCGCCCTGTCATCCAGTTTCGTTGCCGTATTCTGATTAAAAAATATATCATTCAGTTCTATATATTCTTTATCCTGAGGTATATCTTTCTTGTTTTTAAAAATCGTTATCATGCCTCTACCTCCAATCCAACTTTCGGAAACTGCTGTTTCAATGAACTTCCTGTATAAATTCGTTTCATTTTATCAAACACAGACAATCTGTTATTATCTAATCCGCAGATGTCGTCTTCCTGACGCTCTTTCCATTCACAGCAAGATTTTATCCAACATTCTCCAAGTACACCTTTTGACACTTCAAATCCGGTATTTCTTGTCAGATCAAATAGCAGCTTTGCTGATAATTGCTCAATGTTATGGTCTTCAATATTTTTATCATATTCTACAATTTCGCGAATCCCTTTATAGTTAAAATACTCATCCTGCAATGCCTCTACAAGTTTGTGCCTTGCCGCGATTGTTTCAGCTCTTTTTTCTAAAAACTCATCTCCGGAAGCATAAATCCATTCTAGCAGTTCTTGAAACTCTAAAAGAATATACTCAAAGCAAATAATATCCAGCAGAAAAACATTTTTCTTCTCATTCGCATATTTCTTCAAACGCCTCTGTTCCATTACTACCTGTAGATTATCAAAAGAATTATCAAAAACAATGATATATTTATTTTCTTCATCTTGCAGCATCCTTAGCGCTTTCACTAACTCACTATTATTCTTTTTACTTTCAACAATTACCTTCGGACAAAGTTGGTTCATGAAATTTTCCCAAAATGTATAACTTGCTTTTCCTTTTCTATCTTCTATCCATAAAAAAGTTTTTGCCATGATTCTTTCACCTGCTTTCTGTGTTCTATTTTACCCGATTTCCTTCCATAACACAATAAAATCGCCCAAAAGAAAAGACCAGCCACTCGCCAGTCTTTTCCAACAAATTTCCTTATTTTACTTCATACACAACCCTCACATAACAACCTATTTTGTTATATCTATATGTACCGTACTTTTACTGATTCCAAACTTCTTCGCCGTCTGGCGGACAGTCGCCTTTGTCTTTATAATATAATCACCAATTTCTACTGCCCGCTCTTCAATATAATCTTTCAAGGAAAATCCCCCGAAAACACTGTTTTTACAATGTATGTGAGGAAAATATAGATTATGTTAGAACAGTTCAAATAGCAATGACGCGTCAAAAAATATATCATTTGGCAAACACAACCCGTATGTTTCTGCAAATGTATTTATAAATTCATTTGACGGTTCTCCATTTTCTTCATAGCCATTTTCAAGAACCCTCTTAATTTCCTCAAACTTTTCATAAGCCTCTTCCGGACTACAATAAATAATTCCAGATTCACAAGTAAACGCCCTGTGCAATCGTTTCCGTCAATGAAAGGCTATATCCTATAAGGCTGTACTGGCTCATGCTTTGTTCCCATGATTCTTACCGGAACTCTACAGTATACGCCTCTATCTTCCTTTTTATCTGTCAGCACCAAATCTCTCACAAAACCAAAGGCTTCTTTATGTCCAACCGCTTCCATATGGTCTTTCAAAGATTTCCCATTAATCGGAATATTACTCAAAAACGAAAAAGCATCCGACTTTTTGCCAGATGCTCTCACTATTTTTATAATTCTTCTGCCTTATATAAAGTATATCCTTCGTAATAATAACTATGGTCTATTCCCTTCATATATACTTCTCTATCTCCAACTTTGTCAGTCAGAGCCTGTTTTAAAACATATTTTATTTCAATATCTTTTATCGGGCTTCGTTCCATTGCAAGTAAATAGTCATCTTTATCAACTGCGCTCCAATCGATAACCATATTCAACTCTTTTTTCAAAATCAAATCAAGCCAGATTCTTGTACTTCTTCCATTGCCTTCCCGAAACGGATGCACGATATTCATCTCTACATACTTTTCAATAATTTTTTCAAATGTTGACTGCGGCATCTTCTCAACATTATCAATAGCCGCCTGCAAATACATCACCGGCGCAAATCTGAAATTCCCTTTTGCAATATTAACAGTACGTATTTCTCCTACAAACTCATATATCTCCTCAAATAGATATTTATGAATAGCAGCAAGCATCTGAAATGTTCCTGCTTCATACTGATCCAAATACTCATTTTCAAATAATTCGATCGCTTTTTTCTTACTTATCTTTTCTTCCATTCTGGCTAATTCTGTGGAATCTGTGATATGAAGTTTATTGTCTAATGCCATACCTGCTCCTTTCTCAATAAGTCATCTTCTTAACGTTCATGCGATCAACCAACAAAAATTTCTTGTAAGTTACTTCCCCTTACAAAAGTGTGCCATCGTCTCTTTAAGATCACCACTAAATTCCTCAAGGTCATTTAGTGTAATTACTCCTTCGTTTAACAACGACAGCATATTATAAAACTGATTGGAGCGACTCATTTCACACTGCACACCGCAATCCTTCTTATCCTGACGAATTCGTTTCTCCAATGCCCAGAATTTATCCGATGCATTTCCTTCCGCACTCAAAAGTTCAATATATTCTTTATTTAATTTATCCATATAAGCTTCCTGCCAATCCGGAAGTTTTTTTCGGAATAACTTCCAATCCTTTTCTGAAAATCTGTTCATCATTTACAATACCTCACATTTTTATTTTCGCCCACAGCATTTCTTATATTTCTTTCCCGAACCACACGGACATGGATCATTGGGATAAATCTTTTTTTCAACTCTTACAGGATTATCTTTTTTTCCATTCGGATAGATTAATGTAGTCGCAATATCTGCATTTTCATCCAAATCAATAGAAAATCCCATTTCATTTAATTGAGGCATCGCATCTTTTAGCATCTCCGCCGCGCGAGAACTTCCCGGCACAATAGTCGGCATACCGCCGGAAAATCCTTTTCTCGCCAATTCATTTGGTTTATGCCCTCTATTTTCTTTCATTCGTGTATTGTTATGGGCTTCCATCAGCAATCCCACAAACTCTTCCATCTGTTTCTCACTCTGAAATACGATACCTGCTTCTGTCATTTTCGAGAGTACATCCCCTGGAGATTCCCCTTCATAACTATTTGCCCATACCTGAAGACACCAGGTAACAGCATGTTCATATGACATATTCAAATTTTTTCTAAAAAAAGCTTCCAACTTTTTATAGGCTAGTGAACCAGCCTCATACCCATTCATACAGATTTCCTCTATTTGCTGCACGGAAGGAATGTAAAAGTCTTTATTTCCTTGACTTCTTAATAAATGCTTAAGTTCTTCTTTCTCTTCAAATATTGGCAAATGAATGAACAGACCTCTTGGCGAATAAAGCGGAGCATCCTTCGACCAATTTGTCAGTCCCAATTTATTCAGAGAGAATATGCAGGACTCCACAATATCTATCGGCATTCCCCAAAACATATCAATCATTTCCTCTATTGTATCCTTTATCTGTAATTTATACAGTTCATATATAACCTCTACCGGAGCAATCCCATAATATTCTATGAAGAAATGTACGCATTTCATCATCCAGCCTTTTTTATGCTGCTCTGCTCGAAACTCCTCATTATCAATCTCTTGAAAGACTTCTTTAATTTCTTCAAAAACACAAAATCTATCGGTGTCCTCTTCAAAAGAACCAAACCAATATCGACTCAGCTGCATACTATCCACTACTTCATTTATGGCAATATCCTGTGGGGTTTCGCAAGCTTTTCGAAAGAGGTTCATTTGCTCCTTTGTCAAACAGACCAGCCTGCTTCTAAGCATTTCCTCCGTACAAAAACACTCGGTAATCCTTTCAATTAATGCAGTCTTCCGAAGCCCGGAGCATTTTTTCATTTCAAAACTTCTTGCCTGGTCCAGTAATTGCTCTTTCGTATATTTTTCTAAGTGTTCTCTCAACAACATATTATTTCCACCTGCTTTCTATGTTCTATTTTACCCGATTTCCGTCCATAACACAATAAAATCAACAAAAAGAAAAGACCAGCCACTCGCCAGTCTTTTCCACTTTTTAATGATAACTGTCATACAAACTATACACAACCGGGCTCTCTTCCACTTCTTCCTCTAAGGTAATGATTTTTTCCCTTCCCGGAATCAGATCAAAATAATTATCTGATAAAATCCTGTCCGGTCCGAAATCTACTTCTACAAATTTTGCAAATTTATCTGTTGTGAATTTCCATGTACGATTATCCAGCTTTTCCCATTGAATTTCCGGTTTCTGGAACCTGAAATGTTTCGGCTGAACAAATAATACCTCTGAAATCCAAATGGACAATCTGCTCCGTATAAAGCCTGCGTACATGACAGTTTACAATTTCCTCTTTTACAAGATCTTTCTCTATGTGATAAAGCTGCCATTTCAGGACTCCATCTGCTGCCTTTAACGTCTCATTGCTGATAAATAAATCAATCACTGTGCCATTTTCACACGCAGATATAAGAACCGGTTCATAAAAGCGCCTTGCCCCATACTGCAGACCTTTCCACCTTCCAAAGCTGTCTATACTCGCCCATGAAGCCAACCGGCCAGCAGTCGTTCACCTGCCAGAACAATATTCCCATACAGCGTCTTTCATTTCGTATTCTTCTCCAATGCTCTACTCCATAACGGATTCCTTCCATCTGAATCATCTGGGAAAGATATATCAAACCGCGGAAGTCTTTAGGAAAACTAAAATACTGGCTGATGTAAGAATTAATCACACGATTTCCGTTTTTACTTTTCTGATGGTTCTCCATCACATAAGAAAAAATATTTCTATCTTCCGGAAGCGTAAAACTTTCTATAGTTTTCATACACGGAAATGACTGTAAACCAAACTCCGAATTGAATCTTGGAAACGTATCTCTGTAATGAGTAAAAGGTTTTTCCCCATGCCAAACCTCCCAGTCGTGAGAATCTCCATAGTTCTCATTCTCTGTATCCTGCATTTTTCCAAAAGCAGACGGAGAGCTTGGCCAGTAAGATATATGCGGAGCCAGTTTGTTTACAATCTCCGGCATATCCACTTCATACTGCTGAATATACATTTCTTTATAACACGGATTCATGTCCTCCCATATCATCATTTCCGTCTCGTTATTTCCGCAGAAAAGCGCGATACTCGGATGGTCTCAACTTCTTTCTCTGCTTTTCCAAATATTAGCACAAAACTATAAATTCCTATTTCCATCCTTCCTTTTCCGTGATAAAGTTATCTGGAGGAGGAATTTATTATGAACTATCAGATACTTGTCCTGGACCTTGACGGTACCCTGACAAATTCGCGCAAAGAACTTACAGAGCCTACAAGAAAGGCTCTTATTGAAATTCAAAAGGAAGGAAAGAAAATTGTTCTTGCAAGCGGCCGCCCTATTAACGGCGTTGCGCCTCTTGCGGAAAAGCTTGAGCTTTCCAAATACGGCGGATATATGCTTTCCTTTAACGGAGCAAGAATCACACAATGCTCCACAGGAGAAATCATTTATAACAAAACGCTTCCGCAGGAAATCTTTGCCCCTGTTTACGAAATTGTAAAAGAATATGAAGGCGTGGACCTGATTACTTACGACGGAAACGCCATTTATTCCGGGCTGACCACAAACGAATACACGGAAAAAGAATCCTTTATTAACAGCATGGAAATTCTTCACAAAGAAAATTTTGTAGAAAGTCTCACTTTTCCGGTTAATAAGCTGCTTGTTCCAGGAAAACCGGAAATACTCCAAGAAATCATGCCGGTTCTTCAGAAAAAGTTCCATAAGCTTTTAAGTATTTATCTGTCAGAACCGTTTTTCCTGGAAATCATGCCTCAGAATATTGACAAGGCGCACTCTCTCCAGAAGCTTTTAAGCAGCATCGGACTGACTGCTGATTCTATGATCTGCTGTGGAGACGGATTTAATGACATTTCCATGATCGAATACGCAGGTCTTGGCGTTGCTATGGAAAACGCCCAGCCCATTGTAAAAGACCGTGCAGACTTTATTACAAAATCAAATGATGAGGACGGCATTCTTCACGTGATCAATACCTTCCTTCGCTGATCAAACTTTTCTTATCATAACAGCAAAAGATACGGAAGCATAAACTCCCGTATCTTTTCTGTCTGCTTGTTTTTCGATTCTGTATTTTCCTTATTCTGCCTCTTTCTCTTCTGTGTTTGCTTCTTCCGTATCTTCTTCTGCTGTATCTGCACTGTCCTCAAAAGGAATCACGGCTCCGTCATATGTTTCATTAATGTATTCTTTGATCTCATCTGACTTGAGAACTTCAACAAGGGCTTTCACTGCTTCACTGTCTTCATTTCCCTCTTTTACAGCAATCAGGTTCACATACGTTTTTGCTGCTTCGGAATCTGATTTTTCATACGCAAGAGAATCCTTTGCAACGGAATAATCTGCCTGAAGCGCATAATTTCCGTTTAATACCACATAAGACATATCCTGTACCACACGCGGGATCTGGGCTGCTTCCAGCTCTACAATCTCTACCTTATGCGGATTTTCCTCAATATCATTTTTTGTTGCTTCCAGTCCCACACCATCTTTTAATTTGATGATACCGTTGTCCTGAAGGAGAAGAAGCGCTCTCGCCTCATTTGTCGTATCATTTGGAACTGCAATGGTATCTCCCTCTTCTATATCGTCAAGGCTGTCTTTTTTGCCCGGGTAAATTCCAAAGGGCTCATAGTGAATATCTCCTGCATCTACAAGATGAGTTCCCTTTTCCTCATTGAAACTCTCCAGATAAGGAATATGCTGGAAGTAGTTCGCGTCAAAATCCCCGCTTTCCACCACCTCGTTTGGAATAATGTAATCGTCAAATACTTTCACTTCCAGCTCATATCCTTTTTCCTCAAGAAGAGGCTTTGCCTGCTCAAGAATCTCTGCGTGAGGCGTTGCGGACGCTGCCACACTGATTGTTTTATCTTCATCTGCAAATACGTTTACGCTGAAAGTTCCTGTTAAAATAGCTCCTGTTAAAACTGCTGCAATTATTTTTCTGTTCATTTTGTTTTCCTCCAAATTCGATTATCCTGCTATTAAAAATTTTATTTTCTTTTATCCAGTCTGGACGCAAAAAGCATTCCCACAGACTGAAAAATCTGAACCAGCACAATCAGTAATACGACTGTGACGATCATAATCCCTGTTTCATATCTGTAATATCCGTACTGAATGGCGATTGCTCCAAGACCACCGCCACCGCAGCAGCCTGCCATTGCAGAATATCCGAGAATTGTCCCAACTGCTATGGTCGCTCCTGTTAAAAGAGACGTTCTTCCCTCCACAAGAAGCACTTTCCATACAATCTGGAATGTCCCGGCTCCCATAGATCTTGCCGCCTCCACAACGCCTTCATCTACTTCTTTCAGAGAAGATTCTACCATACGTCCGATAAACGGGATTGCTGCTACCGTCAGGGAAACGATGGTCGCTGTGGGACCGTAAACCTTTCCCACGATTACTCTTGTAAACGGGATAAGTACAATTAACAGTATGAGAAATGGTACGCTTCGCACAATATTTGCGATCACATCAAGCACCTTATAAAGCACTTTATTCGGCTTTAGTCCTCCCTTATCGGAGATTGTTAAAAGTACCCCCATAGGAAGACCAAAGAGATAACCGAGGATCGTCGCGGCGAGAGTCATATAAAGCGTTTCTCCCACTCCTGTTATTATCATCTGGATTATTTCATCTGTCCACATACTCCGGCGCCTCCTCTACTGCAAGTCCTCTTTCTTCAAGGTACTTTTTCATTTCTTCCACATTTTTACTGCCCTTCATAAACTCCAGGATCATTTCTCCTTTTGCTACTCCTCCTACGTTTTTTGTGTCTGCGCGAAGGATATTTACAGGCTCACGAAAGTTTAATACAAGATTGGAAATCACCGGTTCAAATGCAGAATTCTCAGAAAATACAATACGGATAATGGTTCCGCTCTGGATTTCTCCGGGAAGTCCTGTTGTCCTGGCTTCCACATCTGTTCCCGCATCTCTTCGTATAATTTCTTTTGCCACTGCTGATTTCGGTCTTGAAAAAATCTCGGATACAAGTCCCTGCTCTGCAACCTGACCCTCGTTCATAATAGCAACGTGGGTACAGATTTCCCTCACAACCGACATCTGATGGGTAATGATTACAATCGTAATTCCAAATCTTTTGTTGATGTCTTTTAAAAGTTCCAGAATCGATGAGGTAGTCTGCGGATCAAGGGCGCTTGTCGCCTCGTCACAGAGAAGAATCTTCGGGTCTGATGCAAGCGCTCTGGCGATTGCCACCCTCTGCTTCTGTCCTCCGGAAAGTTGGGACGGATACGCCTTTTTCTTGTCTTTTAAGCCTACGATTTCCAGAAGCTCCTCTGCCCGTTTCCTTGCTTCCTGTTTCTTTTTCCCCTGAATATAAAGAGGAAAACATACATTTTCCAGGACGGATTTCTGCATGAGAAGATTAAAATGCTGAAAAATCATTCCTATGCTTTCCCGCTGCTTCCGAAGTTCCTTCTCTGAAAAATCTCCCAGCGATTTTCCATCAATTAATACCCTGCCTTCTGAGGGCTGTTCCAGAAAATTCATACACCGGACAAGTGTACTTTTTCCCGCACCGGACATTCCGATAATTCCATATATATCTCCTGACTCTATGGACAGGCTGATATTTTTTAACGCTTCTACTTTTCCGTCTTTTGTTGAAAAAGTCTTGCATACATTTTCTATTACAATTCCTGCCATTTCTTTTCCTTCCCCTTTTGTTGATACGCATACTATACTACGTTTTGAAAAAATGCGCTAATTCAAAAAAAATACAGCCAGCTATAGTTTAAAACTATAGCCAGCTCACTTTCATTGCATTGCCCTATATTTATATTTTGAAATTTCCTCCAGATATTTTTTACCAAGAGAGCTTATGGGCGCTCCTTTTCTCGCAAGATAACCGATTGTCATTACCTCGTCTGACTTTAACCGGACTGCACAGTATTCTGAACCATTCAGTTTCTCGCAGATAATTCCGGAACAAAGCGTATACCCATTCAATCCAACCATCAGATTTAAGAAAGTTGCTCTGTCATCTGCCTTGATCAGCCGCTTATACTCATATGTACTTAAAACCTCCTCCGCAAAGTAAAAGGAATTATACTCTCCCTGCTCAAAAGACAGGCAGGGGTATTCCAGAAGCTCGGAAAGTTCAATTTCCTCCCTGTCTGCAAGAGGGTGTCCCTTCCACATATACACATAAATGCTGCACTTTAACAGCTCGTGAAATTCCAGATTAAATTCATGAAAAAGCTTCGTGAGTACCTTGCTGTTAAAATCATTGAGATAAAGAATCCCTATCTCACTTTTAAAATTTTTTACATTTTCTATTACAGAGTACGTCTTTGTCTCATGAATGGCAAATTCATATTCATCCATTCCAAACTGCTTTACAAGCTCTACAAAGGCGTCCACTGCAAATGTGTAATGCTGTGTGGAAACACTGAATTTCTTTTTGGACGGCTTCTTTGAAATATATTTTGATTCCATCAGTTCATACTGTTCCACCACCTGACGGGCATAGCCCAGAAATTCCTCTCCCTCCGGCGTGACAAAAATCCCGCGGTTGCTTCTCCTGAAAAGCTCTACTCCGATTTCTTCTTCCAGATCTTTTACAGCTGAAGACAGACTTGGCTGTGAAATAAAAAGAGTTCTTGCCGCCTCATTCATAGAGCCTGCGTTTGCTATGGCAATTACATAGCGAAGTTGTGTTAAAGTCATGGTTTTTTCTCCTGTAGTAAACTGATCCTATTATAAATCCTATCCTTCTTTTTGTGAAGACTTTGTGAATTCTTATTTTCCCTCTTGACTTTTTAAATCTATGTGTTATATTACATATAGAACAAAAGGAAAGGTATTAACAGAGAGGAGAATGACTTATGATGATGCCTAGTATTTTTGGAGAAAACTTATTTGACGACTGGATGGACTTCCCATTTGAAAATGAATTTTTCGGAAAGAAAAATCCTCTTTACGGAAAACACGCAAAGAACATGATGAAGACAGATGTCCGAGAAACAGACAACAGCTACGAGGTTGACATTGATCTGCCGGGCTTTAAGAAAGACGAAATTTCTGTTGAACTGAAAGACGGCTATCTTACCATAAACGCAGCCAAAGGTCTTGATAAAGACCAGAAAGACAAAGACGGCAGCTACATTCGCCGGGAACGCTACGCCGGAAGTATGACAAGAAGCTTCTTTGTAGGAAACGGAATTACAAAAGAAGAGGTTCATGCAAAGTATGAAAACGGTATTCTGATGCTTTCCCTTCCTAAGAAAGCTGCAAAGGCTGTAGAAAACAACCACTATATTTCCATTGAGGGTTAACTCCCTTTTAAATAATTTCTTCCCCCTATAACAGAGGACTCCGCCAACGCGAAGTCCTCTTATTTCATTCTGCCGCTATTTCTTTGGAAGTATTGACTTCCCTTTCTCTTTTTTTCTTTCCGGTTAAAAGAATGCCGCTTGTAAGCGCTGTAAAAGGAGCAACTGTCACAAGCCCGAAGCTTCCCACGATCGTGTCCAAAATTTCCGCAGAAACGTATTTATAATTCAAAATATTATCAATAGGCGTCCCCTGTGCCATAAAAGTCATAAGAAGGGCAATATATCCCCCGGAATATGCAAGAAGAAGGGTAGTTGTCATCGTTCCCATCGCAGCGCGTCCCACATTCATTCCGGAACGTGCAGCTTCCCTCCAGGAAATATCCGGTTTTTTCTCAATTACCTCATTTACCGCCGAAGTAATATCAACTGCAAGATCCATCATGGCTCCGGACGCACCGATAAAAATACCGCTCATAAAGATCTGCGTAAGATTCAAATCCTGATAACCGGCATACAGAAGGCTCTCAGAATATGCCATCACTGCTCCGTGAATTTTAAATAAATCTGTAAAAATACAGCCGATAATACAAGTCATCAAAACGCCGAGAAGTGCGCCGCTGCTTGCGGCTGCCGTTTTTCTGTCAAATCCGTATACAAGAAAAATAATCAGCACAGTAAGAAACGCAGTAATTAAAATTCCGCACCAGATGGGATTTACCCCTCCCAGATATGCAGGAACCATGATTTTCCATATGGTAAGCACAGTGATCACAAAAGAATACACTGCGCGAAGTCCTGTTTTCCCTGCGAAAAGCACGAGAAGCACTACAAACATGGCTGCAAGAAGCAGTTCCTTATCAAGACGGAAGTGATCTGACATCATAACAGAAAGAATTTCATCTCCATTATGGCTTATTACAACCTGCGCCGTATCCCCTGCTTCAAACATCTTATCTGATTCAAGAGAACCGCTTAACATATTTACACCGTCCGTCTCCTGCCCTTTAAATTTACCATCCAGAATTTTCAGTTTGCAATACTGTTCTCCCGATTGGATCAGTCCGGAGCTTTTTACTGTACTCTCATCTGTAGAAAGAACTTTTGCCCTCACTCTTTCTGTTCCTTTATAAATAGCAGCGTCCTCATAGCCGGTTGGAATGGCCATGAGGATAAGAATCAACAATACTGCTATAATGGAAACAGAACTTTTTCTAAGCCTGTTTACCATATTATTTTACTCCTGTAAGGGCAGCCATCTTGTGAAAGATGTCTGTGTTGTCATAGTAACCGCTGAAGTTTTCCTGACCTGCGCCCATAGCAAATACTTCAACAGGAAGTCCTGTATGTGCATAAGAGGAGAAATTTACACCTGATTTATTATTCAGAATGTGTGTGATCGTTACAGTAAGAGGCTCATAGCTTCCATAAAGAAGATATTCTTCCTGTCCAAATTCCTCTTCTTCTCCTGTGCGGCTCATCGTTTCTTCATAAGCTGCTTTTAATTTGTTATACTCATAATCTGTCATTACAAGTGAACCTTTATCCTCAGATTCCGGGTGCTTGTCCTTGCTGTCCGCTTTATTCGTAGACTCTGTTTCTCCCTGCGGAGCCTGCAGACCAAAAAGCTCTGTTACATCTTTCATTACCGTATCAAAGTCTGTCTTGTTTTCTTTATAGCCTGCTACATAATCCTCATCGAATTTTGCATAGGAAATTTTCTGGTTTTCCATGTTTGCAAGGAAAGTATCATAGTCTGTTCCTGCAAATCCCATAGAAAGACCGCCCGTCTCATGATCTCCTGTCACCAGGATTAAAGTTTCGTCCGGATGCTCATTATAAAACTCTACTGCTTTTCCAACGGCATCGTCCATTGCCTTTGTATCTGTGATCGCTGCTGCCGCATCGTTTGCATGACATGCCCAGTCAATTTTTCCGCCCTCGCACATCATAAAGAATCCTGTTTCGTTATCAAGAACCTCAATTCCTTTTTCCACGTAATCTGCAAGGCTCCATTCTCCCTCTTCCAGATCCATAGAATAGCTCATGGAATCACTGTCAGCAAGCGTTTCATCAATTACAATAGCTTTGCCGTCCTCGGCTGTAAGTGCCTCTGCGTCTGCTTTTGTATTGATTACCTTATATCCTGCTTCCTCTGCAAGCTGATACAGGTCTGTCTTATCCTCCTCAGCTCCTGTCGGCTGAAGAAGTCCGCCGCCTGCAAAGTAATCAAACTCACTTGCGATCATTTCCTCTCCGATTTCATAATAGCTGTTTCTTGATGCCTGATGTGCATAAAAAGCTGCCGGAGTGGCATGGTTTAAGTTTACGGAAGAGAGAATACCAATCTTATATCCAAGCTGGTCTTTCAGCTTTTCTGCGATTGTCTCGTAAGGAGTTTCCATCTTCTCGTCCATATTGATGGTTCCGCTGTATGTTTTATGTCCTGTGGAAATAGAAGTTGCTGTAGAAGCAGAATCCGGGCAGAAAGAAGAACTGTCGTAAGTCTGTGCAGAACCTGCTACAGGAAAGTTCATCATATTCAGCTTGCTCTCGCTTGTAAGAACATCGTCTCCATCGTCCTCAATAGCATTCAGATAATAATTTGTTGTCTGGATCTGGGGATAACTCATTCCGTCTCCGATAAACAGGAAAATATATTTCGGAACCTTAGTCTCTGCTGCGGCATTATCTGTTATTTCTTCCGCTGCAGCTTCCTGGGAAGCCTCCTCTGCAAATACTGCCTGTGCCGGCACACTGCCTGCAAGAACGGCTGCAGCCATAAGTAAGGCACTGATTTTCTTTACTTTCATAATCTTTTTCTCCTCGTCATCTCTTTTTCAAAAATAATACTGTTTCGTTTCTGACAAGGAGAATTATAGCGGAAGTATATAAAACCTGCTGTCCTGCTTTCGTTAAATGGAGGTTAAACATTTGGCAGAAATGTAAAATGGATCCGTGGTAAAGTTTACGGTACGGTTATCCGCATTTCCGAGCGGAACTGTCGATTTTTTTGATTTGCTGCGCCGCATATTCAATACAGAAAGCATAACTCGCCTTGTCAGGCTCAGACAGATGCTTTCTGTATCTGCTATGCTCGCAAATCTGCAAAAATCTTCCAAAGTTCCTCCCGGAAAAGCGGATAGACGTACCTGTAAAGTTCACAGCAAAAGAGAATACCTCACCCCGGAAATCTTTTCCTTTCTGCTATACGTTTATTTCTGCTATACTTTCACTCCCGTAGTACTTTCATTCCTACGATACATTCCCCTCCTCTGCTGCTTATATTTGTACGACAATAATCCTTCAAAAATAAAAAATACAGCCGCAGACAGCGTAAGCAGAATCACAGGGACGATAGCGAGGATTTCGAAGATTTTGACTGCGCTGCGTGGCTGTTCCGCACTGTCTGAGACCGAAGGTCGAGTTTGCGGAACAGACACACATAAACGCGCAGGAAAAATCCGAAACCGAAGCGTGTCACGTGATTGCTTACGCTGCCTGCGGCGTACTTCTTCATTTTCTTATTCCATTAATTCCATCTGCACTTCCCCTAAATTATCCTCCGTCACAATTTTATACGGCAGGCGGATATATTTTCCATCGGAAAGCTCAAATTCTTCCGGAAGGGGTTTTTCTGTTTTTATGGAATAGGCAAGCTCCAGCATTCCCTGTGCCTGCCCTCTGAAATCATTTAAAACCGTTCCCAGCATTTCTCCTTTTTTTACAGCGTCAAGCCCTACCACGGTTCCATCAATTCCAAGCACTACAGGCCAGTTTTCATCGGATTCGCTCATTCCGAAATCCTTCAGAGTATCGATAGCGCCCAGAGCCATATCGTCATTGTTTGCAAATACAACCTCGATTTCATCTCCGTAAGCTTCCAGAAACTGTTTCATTTTATTTGCTGCCTGGTCTCTGTTCCAGTTTGCAATTCCGTCCTCCAGCTTCTCCACAAGATACCCGCTGTCTGTAACTTCATTAATAACTGCCATACTCCGTACCATAGAATCATTATGCCCGGCTTCTCCCTCGAGCATCACATACTGGAGAATGCCGTCTCCATTTTTATCAATGCTTTTAAAATTTTTCCTGCACTCATCTACAAGAATTTCCCCCTGCATCTGTCCGGACTCAAAAGCGTCCGCCCCCACATAATACAGCTTATCCCACCGTTCCAGGTCTTCTTCCACAAGCTCTCTGTTAAAAAAAATAACCGGAATATCACTGCTTTTTGCTTTTTCAATAATGGTGGAGGCGTCTGTTCTGTCCACCAGATTAATGCACACAATATCGAAATCGTCCCCTATAAAATCATCCATCTGGTCGTTCTGTACAATCTGGCTGTTTTTTGCGCTTTTTATTTCCAGTGTAATGGGGATCCCCCACTCTTTTTCCTTCTCTTTTGCGTAGTCCTGAAAACTGGACACCATCTCAGACACAAACGTATCGTACTGATCATACACGCTGATCCCTATTTTGAGGCTTTCCTTTTCCTCCTTACCTGTTCCCGGCTTTCCACAGCCGCATATAAGAGCCACCCCTGCAAAGACAGCAAAAATCCCTGCCTCTCTCTGCACTTTTTTCATATTCGTCCTCCTATTGCTATTGGTTGGAAAACAGAAGACGTTCGTTTTCCGACTCATATAAAGTCTCCCTTGTAACAAGCTTATACATAATATCGTACTCTTCCGCCACATATCCTTTTTTCTGCTTTTCTACAAGAGCTTTGATTCCATTGTACCCCATATTAAATTCATTCTGATATACAAGTGCCTCTGTCTTTCCATTATCAAGGTCACTGACTGTCTGCGCTGTATTTCCTATCCCATAAACCTTTACAAGCTCCCGTTTTGTTGGAACAGGGGCAACTGTACGGTCGAATTCATAACGATACTGATCCTGAGCTTTTGCAGCCTCCTCCGTCGTATACTTGTCAAGAGCTGCAATATAACGATATTCCCGCATCACTCCGCCGATATACAGACTTAAACTGAAATCTCCTTCCTGCCGGGAACGCGCCACTGTTTCCACTCCGCCTGCGTGAAGAGTGTCCATAAGTCCTTCGTACCTTTTCTTTACACTCTCCCGCTCCATATATTCTCTTATGACAGCCACAGTTTCCTTTTTTCCCTCTTTTTCCATATCTTCCAGAATCTTTTCTCCCAGCATCTGCCCCATAGCATAATTATCTGCGCTGATATGCGCTTCTGTCTTTGGCATTTCACTTTCTATTCCTGTTTCAACTGTCACAACCGGAACAGAAATTCCGCTGTCCTTCAGATATTTCCCAAGCCCCTCGCTGTCAACAGCAGCCAGAAGAATCCCGTCCGCCCCGTCCTGAACTTCCCGATTTATCATATCCATCTGCTCTTTTGCTGTCCTGGCATTTCCCATAGTCACATATCGTATGTCCACCTCAAAATCCTTCTCTGCCTGATCAATCCCCTCCATAAGCGTGCTCCATTCGTTTGGATTGTCTTCATAAAGAACAACAGAGTACAGAGGCTGTTCTGTGTTTTTATTTTTGTGAATTGCACCATAATAATAAACAACGCTGAGAACTGTCACGGCTGCCAGTGCAACAATAAATCCTCTCCAGTATTTAAGCCTTCCCATTTACTGCTCCTCTTTCTTCTTTTCTTCCATATTCTCTGTCTTCGGCAAATGAATGCGCACCATTGTTCCCTCATCAGGCTCACTTAAAATCTCAAGCCCATACTCTGCTCCAAAATAAAGCTGGATTCTCTGATGTACATTTCGGATTCCAATACCGGAGCCTTTGCTGCGGATTCTTGTTCCGTCTGTAAGAAGACTTTCCACCTGCTCTTTCTGCATTCCAAGACCATTATCTTCCACCTCGATAAACAAATCCTGCTCTTTTGTATATGCCCGCACATAAATCTCACCATCGCCGTCCATATATTCCATTCCGTAGTAAATAGCATTTTCTATGAGCGGCTGAATGATCAATTTAATGGTTTTATACTTTTCAATTCCCTCCTCTATTTCAAAATAAGAGGTAAATTTATTTTTGTACCTGTATTTCTGAATATCAAGATAATTCTTTGCATGCTGCAGCTCCTCTCCTACTGTAATGATATTTTTCCCTTTGGAAAGGCTGATCCGGAAAAGTCTGGAAAGAGCCTGCACCATAGAAATCGCATCGTCATATTTTTCTGCCTCTATCATCCACATAATAGAATCCAGGGTATTATAGAGAAAATGCGGGTTGATCTGTGACTGCAGTGCATCAAGCTCACTTTTTCTTTTTTCTTCCTGTTCCTTCACAATATCGTCTGTAAGCTGACGGAGCTGCTCTACCATAGAGCGGATCGTCTCTCCCAGATGCTGGATTTCCGGTGGTCCTCCGATATAAATCTGAGGCTCTCTGTCTATACCGATTCCTGTAAGAGAATCTTCCAGACTTCTTAATGGTTTCGCCACCCGCACTGCCACAAACTGGTTTGCAAAAATCATGACAAGGATCGCCACAATAATGATCATCACAGCCATTGTTCTTGTTCTGCTGAAATCTCCCAGAAACTTTTCCATAGGCATGACACTTACAATTTTCCAGCCAGTATAGCCCACTGTTTTTACGGCAACCATTCTGTCTTCCCCTTCAAATGTCTCTCTGTGCGCCCCGTCCTCATACGTTTTTGCCACCTCGTTATTTTCCTGTATCATGTTGGAAAAAATAAGATTCTGCCTGGGGTGATAAATAATTTTCCCGTCGCTGTCCATAAGGTACACATACCCCTTATTCTGGCTGTTTACCTTTGCAAAAAGCTGCCTGATTCCGCTGAAATCCATATCTACAAGAAGGATTCCCTCTGACATTTTTCCGCTGTTCGTAAGCTCCACACCACGGCTTAAAGAAATCACCCAGTAATAACGATTCGTACTGTTCTCAAAAATATTCTGTACATGAAGGTCTGAAAAATGGAGATTTTCCATTTTATCCTGCGCGTCCACGAACCAGCCCTGCTTTGTCACATCCACATTTTCCTTTAAATTTCCCATAGGAACAGAACTTATCAATTCTCCCGTATCTGTGAAACACGCCAGTCCCACAAGATTGTCCTTGTACACTTCATAAAGGAGATTCATTTCCTGGCTCATACTCTCTTCGTCCAGGTCTGTATTTTTTATGACATTATAATAAACAGCATCTGAAATGCGCATCATATTTCGAAGATAGGTATTCAGATTAATTTCCACCTGATCAATTACCTGCTTGCTGTTGCTTAAGACCATATCTTCCGCAGCACTTCCATATCCCTGATACAGGAAAACACCGATAAAACCCATTCCCAGAATCGCTACCAGAGTAAAAGAAGCAGCGATCACAAACTGTATGCCCTTGTGATTAAAATATTCCCCAAGCTGTCTCAGCTTTTCTTTTATATAATTCATACCTCATTCTCTTTCTTATCTGTTTCCAGCGCCATGTTTGCACGGTATTTTGAAGGAGAAATTCCATACTGCTTTTTAAAAACATAACTAAAATAATTTGGCTCCGTATATCCTACTGCCTCCGCGATCACATACGTTTTATCCTCGGTTGTGCGAAGAAGCTCAACTGCGTGTTCCAGTCTGATTTTTGTAAGATATGCCACAAAACTTAATCCCACTTCTTTCTTAAAAATAGTAGAAAAATAAGCTGCGCTTACGTTCAGCCGGCGGCACAGAGTTTCTGCTGAAAGGTCATTTTCTTTATAATGCTCCTCGATGTATGCCTTTGCCTGTTCTATGAGGCGGATCGTGGAATCGCTTCTCTCATGACGAAGCGTATGACGTAGATTATTACAGATTTCCCGAAGCCAGCTTTCCAGCTCGTCCACAGAGAGATGTTTGTAAAGCTCCTGCCAGGGAATATGTTCTCCCGCACCGAAAATCTGCTTTATACGAAGTTTATAGGAACGTCCGATTTTCATAAGTTCTGTAGAAAGCTCCATACAGATAAGCTGATACTGGTTCGGTGTGATACAGCCGTTTCGAAGACTGTCCATAAAAGACTGGATTGCCTCGTCCGTCTCTTTTCTGTCACCAATTTTTACAGCACGGACAAGATTCTGAAAATCATATTCCATAAACGACACCGAATCCTGAGGACTTGGTTCAATATCTTTGATATAAAGAACCTGACTTCCTCCTATGATAGTCCTGTACTCCATCGCCGTCTTTGCTTCCTGATAGGAAGACATTAAAGTATCCAGGGAACTGCAGGGCTGTCCTACTGCCCCTGTAACCTGCACGTCCAGAACACGGGAACCCATTTTACATATCTGGTCAAGATGATACAATACATTTTCTATTTCTTCTTTTTCCTGGAGCATAAATACAAGAATTACCTCATCAAGATAATTGATACAGTAAAAGGACATTTTTTCCTTCAGATAATCTTCTGCCATCTCACGAAGAGAAAGATTCAGAAGCTGTGTTGTTTTTTCAGCCTGCTCCTTTGCATTTGCCTCCGCATAAAGATTTGCCACTACATAATAGGGAGAGTTTAAATCAAGTTCATACATCTCCATCATGTTTTTCAGACGTTCCCCCGTGATCTTTCCTTCCAGAACACCCATGACAAACTGCTCCTGCATGGCAGGAAGACTTTTTCTGTAGTATTCGTAAAGCTTATTTACGTTTCTGTGCTGATCAAATTCCTCATCCAGCTTCTTCTTTATCTTTCCAAAAACATTTTCCATATCTTTTGAACTGATGGGCTTTAAAAGATACTCCTCCGCCTCCAGATGAACAGCTTCTCTGGCAAACTCAAAATCATCAAAACCGGAATAAATCACCACTTTAATATTCCTGTAATTTTCCTTTAACTTCTTACATAATGTAAGACCGTCCATATACGGCATCTTAATATCCGTCATTACCACATCTATATGAAGCTGTTCCGCCATCTCAAGCGCTTCCTGTCCATTCTCCGCAGTACCTGCCAGACAGAAACCAAGCGCCTCCCAGTCAATCTTCTTTTTCATAGCCTCCAGCACATCTGTCTCGTCATCTACAAGCAAAATATTATATAACTCCATACAAAAACCTCACTCAACTCCGTAAATTCACATTTATATCCCCTATTATACCACGATACCCCATATCATAAAACAAAAAATACGCCGTTTAACCCCCTTTACTTCCCCTTCACTTTACCACAAAAAAACAGACGGTCGGGTCCTCTTCCCAATCGCCTGTTCTCTTTTTTACCTCTATTCCCTTCCCCTTTCCAAGCCTTCGCTTCCCTGCGTGCCCGAGAGGGGAGTTTGAGGGGGCGTGCGGGCTTCGCAACTCCGAGCCCGTCCCCTCATTCTCTCATTATTTTTTAGTAATGTATTTACGAATATCAAGTGCGATAGCAACAACGATAACGACACCCTGTGCGATGAACTGTAAGTTCGGGTTCAGTCCTAAGAACTGAAGAGCAGATTTCAGAAGCTCGAATACTGCTACACCGATGATAACACCGGATACTTTACCAATACCACCGTTTACAGATACACCACCGATTGTACAAGCTGCGATTGCTTCCAGCTCGTAACCGTTACCCATCATAGTGGATGCACCACCGGATTTACCACCAAGAAGGAAACCTGCGATTGCATACATAGCTGCTGCTGTTACATAAATGATAATTTTTGTTTTCTTAACATTAACACCGGAAACCTCTGCTGCAACTTCGTTTCCACCGATTGCATACATATATTTTCCATGACGTGTATAGTTGTAAATAAACCAGAAAATAACTGCTGCAATGATCAGATAGATGAACAGTAACGGGATTGGACCAACCTTACCCTGTGTTACTGCAATATAGTCTGCACGGTATCCACCAATCGGAACGTTATTTGTGATAAGCTGTGCAATACCATAAACGATCATCTGCATACCAAGTGTACCGATAAATGCAGGTACGTTCAGATAAGAAATAACAATACCATTTACAAGACCGAATACCATACTGATCGCAACAACGATCAGAAGAACTACCCATACATTTAACTGTGGGAAATCCGGCCATACTTTACCTGCTGCATCTGGTTTCTGAAGCATGATACCAGCAAGGCAGGCACTTAAACCAACAGAACGTCCTGCAGAAAGGTCAGTACCTTTTGTGATCAGACAGGCGCTGACACCAAGCGCGATAATAACACGAGGCGCTGCGTTGATTGCAAGGTTCATAATATTACGAAAACTTCTGAAGTTAGGACTGATAATACTTACATAAACTACAAGAAGCATTAACAGTACAATAATACCATTGTCAAGTAAAAGTTTTTTCAAATCAAATTTTTTTGACTTATCCATTGTTTCTCCTCCCTCTCTTAGAACTGTGTTGCATAGTGCATAACATTTTCCTGAGTCATTTCATTACCGGAAACTTCACCTGTAATTTTACCATTACACATAACCATAACGCGGTTTGATACACCAAGTAACTCAGGCATCTCAGAAGAAATCATGATGATTCCTTTTCCCTGTTTTGCCAGGTCGATCATAATCTGATAAATCTCGTATTTTGCACCTACGTCAATACCACGTGTAGGCTCGTCCATGATAAGGACGTCCGGATTATTTGCAAGCCAGCGGGAAATAATAACCTTCTGCTGGTTACCACCGGAAAGAGACTGGATCAGAGTCTTACTGCTTGGAGTTTTAATACTCAGTTTTGCAACATTATCCTGAACAAGTTCCTCAATTTTTTTCTTATTCAGTTTAATTCCTGCTTCCAGATATTGATTCAGGGAAGCGATGGATACGTTATCTGCAATCGACAGACAGCCGAGGATACCGGAACCACGGCGGTCCTCTGTAATCATACCGATACCGCTGTTAATAGCGTCCTGAGGACGTTTAATATCCAGCTTTTTGCCGTTTAACTTCACTTCTCCGCTTGTAATATGACGGATACCGAAGATTGCCTCCATAAGCTCTGTACGCTGTGCGCCTACAAGTCCTCCAAATCCAAGAATTTCTCCTCTCCTCAGCTTAAAGGAACAGTCCTTAAAGGAGTTATCATAAATACTTGTAAAATTATTTACTTCAAGAAGAACTTCTCCCGGCTCATTATCAAGAGGAGGATAAATATTGGTAAGCTCACGACCAACCATCTGTTTTACAATTTCATCATCGCTGATGTTTTTCATTTCCCATGTACCAACATAACCACCATCTCGCATGATTGTAATATCATCTGAAATCTGGCGAAGCTCTGCCATCTTATGAGAAATAAATACAAAGGATACTCCTCTGTCTCGTAAGTCACGAACAATTCTGAATAACGCTTCTACCTCATTATCTGTTAAGGAAGAAGTCGGCTCGTCAAGAATAATCAGTTTTGCTTCCTGAGAAACAGCCTTTGCGATCTCGATAGACTGCATCTGGGAAATGGATAAATGACCAAGTTTTTTTCTTGGGTCAAATGGCATTTTTACATTCTCCAGCCATTTTTTTGCCTCTTCATTCATTGTTTTATGGTCGATCACTTTAATCGGACCAAAAGATTTCAGCGGAAAACGACCAAGGTACATATTTTCTGCGATTGTACGCTCCGGAATCGGCTGAAGCTCCTGATGCACCATAGCAAGACCTTTATGTAATGCTTCATCCGGATTCTGGATATTTACCTTCTCGCCATCGACAAAGACTTCCCCTTCATCCATGTGATAGATTCCAAACAGACATTTCATAAGGGTGGATTTACCGGCTCCGTTCTCGCCCATCAGCGCATGAACTGTGCCTGGACGGATTTTCAGGTTTACTTTATCAAGAGCCTTAACGCCTGGAAAGCTTTTGCTTACTCCACGCATTTCCAATCTATATTCTGCCATACCACTCTCTCCTTTCATAGGTTTTCATAAAATCGGGTGTGTCTCTTTCAACACACCCGAAATTTCAATTCTGTTTAATTCATTCCCTCAAATATAATTATTTGATTTTCTCAAGAATTTCTGCTGCGTTGTCAGAAGTAACTTTTACGTAGTCTACCATGTTTACTGGTTCTACTTCTTCACCTTTCAGGAATTTAACTGCCTGAGCTGCTGCTTCCTGAGCCTGGCTGAAGTGATCGTTAAATACTGTACCTGTGTAGTTTCCGTCTACGATGTTCTGAACAGCATCTGTAAGAGCGTCAACACCAACAAGGTAAATGTCTTCATTTACTTTTCTTCCTGCTGCCTGGATAGCCTGAAGAGCACCAAGAGCCATAGCGTCGTTGTTACAGAAGATAACTTCTACCTGATCACCGAACTGTGTAAGAGCGTCCTGTGCGATCTGCTGTCCTTTTGCCTGATCCCAGTCACCTCTCTGAAGAAGAAGTTCTTCTACTTCCATACCACCGTCTGTAAGAGCTTTTACAGAGAACTCTGTTCTGTACTGAGCATCTACGTTCTCCGGGTCACCCTGGATCATAACGTAGGAAACTTTTCCGTCACCGTTGATGTCACCTTTGTTTTCTGTTTCAAGGATTTCTTCACCCTGGAATGTACCGGACTGTCTAGCATCTGCACCAACATATGTAGCTTTGATTCCTTCCTCTGCCCATCTGTTGGACTCTGCTTCATCTGGCTGACGGTTGATATAAACTACAGGGATTCCTGCTTCATTACAAAGGTCTGTTACCTGTGGAGCGGAAGAAGCCTGTACAAGGTTAAGGATCATAACGTCAACTTTATCTGTGATGAAGTTGTTGATCTGGTTTGTCTGCTCAGCCTGGTCATTTTTACCATCCTGTACGATAATGTTTTCCTCTTTGAATCCAAGCTCTTCTGTCAGGTAACGAACCAGCTCTGTACGATACAGTGTCATGAAGTTATCAGCGAACTGATAAATACTGATACCGATTTTTGTATTTTCTACATCAACACCTTCCATGTCGATTGCTTCTGCTGTTTCTTTTGCAGCATCCTCAGCAGCTGCTTCGTCTGTTGTCTCTTCTGTAGTTTCCTCTTCAGCAGCCTCGTCTGTTGTAGCTTCCTCTGTTGTTGCCTCTTCTGCGAATACGCATGTAGCACCAGCAACTGTTGTTACGCCCATTGTTAAGCAAAGTAAGCTAGCCAGTAATTTTCTTTTCATTGTAAAACGTCCTCCTTTATTTGCGGTTTTTCCCGCTTCATGTTTTACATTTTAACAACTCCTGTCCAAAAAGAACATACAAATTTTTTCTCACGTCCTATAAATTTCTTAACAGTTTTCGTTATCTGTTATAAAAATCTTCTTATATATTGTGCATTCTGTACACCTCTTACCTCTGTTCCCCTTTTATTCCCTGTCCCCTATTTTTCCTGATATGTGCTATAATAGCTTTTACATAAATACAGGAGGTCACCATGAATAAAAAAGAAATATCTGAAATAAAAAAGCAGTTTTCTCCTGATAACTGCTGCATTACACGCATATGCGGCTGTTACGTTGACGGAGAAAAAAATAAAAAAACAGAATTAAAAGAAGCATTTTTATCTTTATCTGAAGAAGAAATGTTCAAGTACTTCGATATTTTCAAAAAAACCCTGTCCGGCACAATAGGAAAAAATCTCCTGAATATGGATTTTCCTCTTGAGCAGGAGCAGGAGGGCGGAACGCAGTATTTTCTTCGAAAACTGAAAGAAAGCAAACTGAAGGATGAAGCTCTCGTAGAAAGCTTCTATGACAAAATCATTGAAAATTACGAGTACGGAGAAAACTACTATATTATCCTGATCCATGCAGTTTATGATATTCCGGGAAAATCTTCTGACGGTCAGGAAATGTTTGACGCTTCCGATGAGATTTATGAACATATTCTCTGCAGCATCTGCCCTGTAAAACTTTCTAAGGCAGGCTTATGCTATAATGCCCAGACGAATAATATAGAAGACAGAGTCCGCGACTGGATCGTGGAAATGCCTGACCTTGGTTTTCTCTTTCCTGTCTTTAACGACAGAAGTACAGACCTTCACAGCATTCTCTACTATACAAAAAATGCAGAGGAGCTCCGCTCTGTCTTTATTGATGAAGTTTTTGGCTGTACTGCTCCCCTTTCCGCAGGCGGGCAGCGTGATTCCTTTAACGCCCTTGTAGAAGAAACTCTGGGCGAGGACTGCGCCTACGATACCGTCTTAAATATCCACGAGCGTTTAAATGAAATTATTGAAGCGCAGAAAGATGAACCGGAACCTGTTGTTCTCACAAAACATGAGGTAAAACGTCTCTTTGAGGACTGCGGCGTAGAAGAGGAAAAGCTTTCCGGATTTGATGAACAGTATGAGCTTGCAGCAGGAGAAAAATCTGCTCTCATGGCATCTAATATCACAAACACAAGAAAATTTGAGATCAAAACACCGGACGTTGTCATCAACGTTTCCCCTGAACGGGCAGACCTTGTGGAAACAAGGATCATTGACGGCAGAAAATGTCTCGTCATTCCTATGGAAGACAACGTGGCAGTAAATGGTATCCGCGTAACCATGCAGACTTTAACAGACACACAGGAGGATATAGTAAGTAACTAAATATGTTGATAAACGTGATGAAATATGTTTGAATATACTTAAAGGAGAAGTTGTTATGAGCATATTAAATATCACAAATTACAAGCCAAAAGATTTTGCGGAACTGTTAGGTGTGTCTGCTAAGACGCTGTAGTGTTGGGATAGAGAAGGAACTCTGTAGTCAAACCGAACTCCAACTAATCGACGTTATTACACTTACTTGTAATGCGAAAGGAATGATTGCAGACCAATGTATGGACGTGGTCTTAATTACAATCGTAAGAAATGGAACGAATTATTAGATGAAGTAAGTACAAAAAGCAAATAGAAAGAGATGGGAAAATTGCGAAAGAGCTTCAAAACGGAACTCAATCCGACAGAGGAACAGAAAATAAAGATTCGTAAGACAATCGGAACTTGCAGGTTTATCTATAATTTCTACCTTGCTTATAATAAAGAACGTCACGAAAAGGGTGAAAAGTTTATGAGCAGCCATAAATTCAGAGTCTGGCTTAACAATGAATATCTGCCGAACCACCCGGAATATTCATGGATTAAGGAAGCCTATTCAAAAGCAGTAACACAGGCAGTAAATAATGGACAAACCGCATTTACAAGATTCTTCCATCACGAAAGTGCTTTTCCTAATTTCAAAAAGAAAGGCAAATCTGATGTAAAGATGTATTTCGTAAAAAATAATCCAAAGGATTGTTGCTGCGAAAGACACAGGCTTCATATTCCATCGCTTGGGTGGGTCCGTATCAAAGAAAAGGGATACCTGCCTGTTACAAAAGATGGATATGTAATTAAAAGCGGTTCGGTTTCCATGAAAGCGGACAGATTTTATGTTTCCGTTCTTGTAGAAATTCCCGATAACAAGATAAGCAGTCACTACAGCGAAGGGATTGGTATAGACCTTGGATTAAAGGAATTTGCCATTGTTTCAAATGGTAAGAGATATAAGAACATCAACAAAACAGCAAGACTAAAAAAACTTGAAAAACAACTGATTCGGGAGCAGAGAGGTCTCTCCCGTAAGTATGAACATTTAAAGAAAGGAGAGTCCACTCAAAAAGCAAATATCCAAAAACAAAAGCTCAAGGTACAGAAACTTCATCACAGGATAGACAATATCCGCACGGATTACATGAATAAAACAATCGCTGAGATAGTAAAAGCCAAGCCATCTTATATAACGATTGAAGACTTAAATGTAAAAGGAATGATGAAGAACAGACATCTTTCAAAAGCAGTTGCTTCGCAGAAGTTTTATGAATTCAGAGTAAAACTTCAGGCAAAATGTAAAGAAAACGGGATTGAATTTCGAGTAGCAGACAGATGGTATCCATCATCGAAAACCTGCCACTGCTGTGGAGCGGTTAAGAAAGATTTAAAGCTTTCTGACAGAATCTTCAAATGTGGTTGTGGTTACATCGGAGACAGGGATTTCAATGCTGCACGAAATCTAAGAGATGCTGTGACTTACAAAATTGCATAAGGAACGCAGATGTAAGTATGTACCGAAGGCTATTTCGGGAATTCACGACTGTGGAGTGTACAGGAACCTGTGAGTAGATATGACTTCGGTCAATCAAAAGCATACACGAAGAAACAGTAAGTAGAACTTGTGAGAGTCTACATTATCTCGATGTGAGTATATTTGTTCACATTTTGAGTGGCAGGAAGATATATAATATGGAAGCAAAAGATAAAAAAATACTCTTTTTTGATATTGATGGAACACTTTTAACACCACCGCCCTTCTCCATTCCGGAAAGTACGGTAAAAGGGCTTAAAAAAGCTCAGGAACAGGGACATCTTACTTTTATCAACTCCGGCCGAACTCGTTTTCTGATTCCTGAAAATATAAGAGCTCTTGGCTTTGACGGGTATGTATGTGGCTGTGGTTCCCAGATTTACCTTCATGATGAACTGATTTTTGAACAGACCATTCCTCATGATGTATGTGAAGAAACTGTGCGCTGCCTTCGCGAATGTAAGATCGCAGCTCTTTTTGAACGCCCCATTGACCTTCTCACAGACGGCGCTTCCCCTGCACAGAGCGCTCTCGCAAACGACTTTGTGGGAAGAGTGCCGATGAAAGATCTTTCTGTTTTTGACGAAAAATCCACTTACACTTTTGATAAATTTTTAATCGAACTTTTCGACGATTCCGACAAGGAAGCTTTCTGGAAATTCAGTGAAGACAAATACCTTCTTTTCCAGCACAGAGAGAATATTTATGAGGTTACACGAAAAGATACGAGCAAGGCAACCGGAATCCAGTTCCTTCTTGACTATTTTCATCTCCCTCTGGAAAACAGCTATGCCTTCGGAGACAGCAATAATGACCTTCCTATGCTGAAATATGCCGGAAACAGCATTGCTATGGGAAATGCAATGAAAGAGATTCTGCCCTTCTGCACCTACCAGACAACAGATATTACAGATGACGGAATCTACAATGCACTGAAACATTTTGGATTGATCGGGTAAACATACAACAATTAATATGAGGCTGCAAATGGATATATACGAAATTTTAAAAACTCACAACCGTCCCTGGTCTGTAAGAGAAATTGTATTTTTTACCATCGTTTTGTTAATTACATCTGTACTTTTTACAGTATTGGTCAAAAAGAAAAAAATCACCGTACTTCAAGCAGTATCTGCATTTATGCTGCTTGTCTTTCTTGGAATTGTTTTTGCTTCTACCGTATTTTCCAGAACATCGGATGGAAGGAGATACGAACTTGAGCTTTTCTGGTCCTGGAAAGCAGCTTTTGGAATTGGAAACAATCATGTGCGGCAGATTGATTTTTTGAGAGACATTTTTTTAAATATACTTTTACTGATGCCAGCGGGATTTTTGCTACCTTTTATACACAACCGTCCTTTGCGCTGGACTGCAGGACTGGCAGAAGGTTTGTTGCTGTCTGGCTGCATAGAATGTTTGCAGCTTTTACTTGGAAGAGGATTATTTGAATTTGATGATATTCTGCATAACAGTCTTGGCTGTATGGCAGGCTGTATCATTGCAAGCCTCTTAATCAACAGATTTCGGCGAAAGTAAAATACCGATTACCGCAAACAGTCTCATGACACAGACAAAATAGGCGTTTTCACACGAATTACTCCGTGTGAAAGCGCCTATTTTTAACCATTTATTCTGTTCGTCTTCCGATATTTCTTCATAACATAGATATAATATGGGATCAGCGGAATCAACGCCGCGATCCATGCCGCAGGGTCTGCAAGACACACTCCCGCAAAACTTGTTTTTCCCGCAATAAAGAAAACAATTCCTGCTCTTGCCACAAGCTCAAATATACCTCCAAGCATTGGAACAAGACCATACCCCATACCCTGCAGTGCATTTCTGTAAAGGAAAATACTTCCAAGGAACGGATATGCCCAGAATACGGTTCTGAAATATGTAACCGATACCTCCAGCACTTCCGTCTCTGACGGATCCACAAAAATACAGGTAAGGTATTTTCCAAAGAAAAATACAAGTATCATGGAAATTACACTCCAGCCAAGAATCATAAGCTGTGTACTTTTTACACCGGCTTTTACGCGATCCATTTTTCCGGCTCCACGGTTCTGTCCCACAAATGTAGCTGCTGTTGCACCAAACGCCACAAAAATTGTAGTTACAATGTTCTGAAGTTTTCCTGCTGCGGAAAATCCTGCCATATGGACAGCGCCGTAAACATTGACCGCTCCCTGCACAATAATCGTTCCGATCGCCGTAATGGAAAACTGCAGTCCCATTGGAATACCAAGCGCAAGAAGTCTTTTAAAACTGTTTACAGAAACTGTAAAATTCTTCTTCTCCAAATGAAGGAGCGGCATCTTTTTCTTAATGTAAACAAGACAAAGAAGCGCGGAAATTCCCTGCGCGATTACCGTTGCATATGCACAGCCTTCCACTCCCATGCCAAAGCATACAATAAATACAATATCCAGCACAATGTTAAGAAGTGCGGAAATAATAAGGAAATAAAGGGGGGATTTCGAATCGCCCAATGCACGCAGGAAGGACGACAGAGCATTATAAGCCGCCGTGACTACAAGTCCGGCGTAAATAATCGCCATGTATTTAATCACGTCTCCAATCACTTCGTCCGGTGTGTTCATCATACGGAGGATCGGCGCATTTGCAATCTCAAATCCAACTGTCATCGCAATCGTAAACGCTGCTGTCAGATAAATGGACATTGCCACATAATGACGCATCTCATCGTATTTCTTTGCCCCGAAAAGCTGCGATACAAGAATCGCAAAACCACTTGTCAGACCATTGAGCCACCCTGTTACAAAGAACATCAGAGAGCCCGTGCTTCCGATGGCAGCCAGGGCGTTTACACCGATAAACTGTCCTGCAATAATAGAATCTGCAATATTATAAAACTGCTGAAAAATATTTCCGAGACACATGGGAATCATAAACTGTATAATCAGTTTCACAGGACTTCCCACTGTCATGTCATTCGTTGTACTCTTTCCCATGAACGTTTCCCTTCCTGTTTCTTTTAATTCGGCAAAACAGCACCGGAAAATCCGATGCCGTTTCTGTTCTTTATTCCGCTGTTTCTGCCGGTTCCGCTTCCTCTGTCGGTTCCGGTGTTTCTGTTACTTCTGCCTCAGCTTCTTCCGGAGCTTCCGTCACCTCTGCTTCAGCTTCTTCCGGAGCTTCCGTTACCTCTGCTTCCGTTTCTTCCGGAGTCTCTGTTGCTTCCGGCATTTTTATTGTGAATTTATGGGTATCCGTAATCTTCAGTGTTTCGAGCACTTTATTGTCTGCCTTGATTTCTGCATCCTCAAGCCATTTCTCTGTTGTCTCTGTGTAGTATTCTGTTTTCTTTTCAGATTCCAGAGATTCTCTCTTAGACTTTGTTGCTTCTTCATCAAGCGCTTTATCAAGACGCACTACATAATAGCCTGTATCTGTTTCAATTACTTCCGGAGCCATTTCTCCTTCTTTCAGTCCACGAAGAACGTCAAGAACTTCCTTCGGATAGTAGGAAGAATCTTCATCCTCATCTTTACTCTCTGCAGTTGTAAAGGTTCCGGTAAGAGCGCTGTAGCTTTCATCTACGGCCTTTGCCACCTCGCTCATATCTCCAGTCGGGTCTTTTTTCATCTTGTCCAGGATTTCCTGTGCCTGCTCTTTTTTCTTCTTTTTGTCGTCCTCTGTAATATCCTCGCCACTTGTAGAAATGCTTACATATGTGAAAGCAGACTGATTTGCCTCCTCGTCTGTCACTTCTACTTTTGCCTCGTTCATAACTGCGTCATACATTCTCTGTTTATACGTCTGAAGCTCCAGATATGTTTTTACCTGTTCCTCTGTAACAGAAAGCTCCTCGATCGTCTCCTCACTGTTTGCCTCCATAAATGCTTTTGCTGCCTCCGCGATCGCCTTCTCGTCTTCTTCTGTCACTTCTACCTTATAATCTGCTGCCTTATCTTTCATGATATACATAAGCTCAACCTGTTTTAAGGTATCTTTTGCTGCCTGCTCTCCGTATGTTTCTCCGGATTCTTCATCTGCAACTGTATCCCAGATATTAACGCCGCCGTTTCCAAAACTTGCATACAGAGCATCCATCTGCGCCTGCTGCTGTCTCGCTGCAATACTTACAACACCCATCGGTATCTCTGTTCCGTTTACAGTCGCCACTGTCTTTGTTCCATCTAATTTTTTCTCACCGCACCCGGTAAGCATACCTGCTGCCAGTACGCCTGCCAGAACTGCCGCTGCGGTTCTTCCTGCTGCTTTTCTCATCTCTTCCTCCATTGCTCCACGATTCTTCAGCCCTTCATTCTGTTACCGGACTGCACTATCGTAAGTATAAACTCTTTTTTCCTTTTCAGCAAGGTAAAATTTTGAAAAACACAAAATGTTCAGACTATTTACTCCTCCACCAGTTTCTGCAATTCCTCCGCAAATTCTGTGAGCGCTTCTACCACTTTTCCCTGTGGTAAAAAGAGAAATTTCGGTTCTTTATCTGTCTTAAACTGCAGACGTCTTCTGTACTTATCCATAAGCGCTGGAATCCCTGCCGGATTTATTTTCGCCTTCTCGTAAAGAGTGATCCTGATTTCTTTTCCGGTCTGCTTTATCTCCGTCACATATGCCTGATGCGCCATTGCCTTCATCTTCGCTATTGCAAGAAGATTCAGGACTGCCTTTGGCGGCTCTCCGAATCGGTCGAGAAGCTCTTCCAGCATATCATCATAATCATTCTGATTTTCGATTCCTGCAATCCTCTTATAAATATCAAGCTTCTGAAACTCGTTGCTGATATACGTATCGGGAATAAAGGCATCTATATTCAGATCAACAGAAGTCTCAAAATCTTCCATTGTGTGAATGCCTTTTGCCTCCTTGACTGCCTCGCTTAACATTTTACAGTAAAGGTCATATCCCACTGCATTCATATGTCCGTGCTGCTGTGCGCCCAGAAGGTTTCCTGCTCCGCGAAGCTCAAGATCTCTCATTGCAATTTTAAATCCGCTCCCAAGATCTGTATACTCACGGATAGCAGCAAGACGTTTTTCCGCAGTCTCCCGCAATACCATATTCGGGCGGTACATCAAGAAAGCATACGAGGTTCTGTTGGAACGTCCGATTCTTCCGCGAAGCTGATAAAGCTGAGAAAGACCGTACCTGTCAGAATCGTGAATAATCATGGTATTTACATTGGAAATATCAAGTCCTGTCTCAATAATGGTTGTAGATACAAGAACGTCAATCTCTCCGTTGATAAAACCGTACATTACCTGCTCCAGCTCCCGCTCGCTCATCTGACCGTGGGCAAAATCCACCCTTGCCTCCGGCACAAGTTTGGAAATCCGAAGAGCAACCTCCGCAATATCCGTCACTCTGTTATATACATAATAAACCTGTCCTCCCCGGCGAAGCTCCCTGTTGATTGCCTCCCGGACTGTCTCCTCATCGTATTCCATAACATACGTCTGAATAGGGATCCTGTCCATTGGCGGTTCTTCCAGAACGCTCATATCCCGGATTCCGATAAGACTCATATGGAGGGTTCTCGGAATTGGCGTTGCCGTAAGGGTAAGAACATCCACGTCTTTTTTTAACTGTTTGATCTTCTCTTTATGGGCAACGCCGAAACGCTGTTCCTCATCAATAATCAAAAGACCAAGATTTTTAAACTCTATATCTTTGGAAAGAACCCGGTGCGTTCCCACCACAATATCAACCTGCCCCTTTTTCAGCCCCTCGATCGCTTTTTTCTGCTGGGCAGGAGTACGGAATCGGCAGAGAAGCTCTACTTTTACAGGAAATTCCTTCATTCTCTGCACAAAGGTATTGTAATGCTGCTGTGCAAGAATCGTCGTTGGTACAAGGTATACCACCTGCCTGCTCTCCTGCACTGCCTTAAAAGCAGCACGAAGGGCAACCTCTGTCTTGCCGTAGCCTACGTCTCCGCACACAAGGCGGTCCATGATTTTTGTGCTTTCCATATCCCGCTTTGTATCTTCAATGGCGTTTAACTGGTCCTCTGTCTCCTCATATGGAAACATTTCCTCAAACTCTCGCTGCCATACGGTATCAGGACCGCACACATATCCTTCTTTTTCCTGGCGCACTGCATAAAGCTCCACAAGCTCCTTCGCAATGTTTTTCACTGCGCCCCGCACTCTGCTCTTTGTCTTATTCCACTCCTGACCACCAAGCTTATTTAATTTCGGAGCTTTTGCCGTATCTGCCCCGGAATATTTCTGAAGCGCGTCAAGCTGAGTTGCAAGAATGTAAAGATTGCTTCCTCCCCTGTACTCGATCTTGATGTAATCTTTTACGATCTTATCGACTTCTACCTTTTCGATTCCCCGGTAAATTCCAAGACCATGCTTTTCGTGAACTACAAAATCTCCAATAGAAAGCTCTGCAAAATCCTGGATTCTCTGTCCGTTATAATTCTTTTTCTTCTTCTTTTTTTTCTGCTCCTGTCCGAAAATATCTGTTTCCGTCATAAGGGCAAACTTGATCAGCGGATACTCAAAACCCTTTTTCGCATGGCCGTAGGCAACCATAATCTCTCCCGGCTGAATAAGACGGTCGTAATCCGTACTGTAAAAGGCGTTTAATCCTTCTGCCTGCAGATCCTTTGCAAGACGCTCCGCTCTTGTTCTGGAACCGGAAAGAAGAGCGATCTGAAAGCCCTGTTTTTTATATTGAAGAAGATCTTTTACAAGAAGCTCGAAACTGCTGTTGTAGGAACTCACCGTTTTTACAGTAATATCAAACTTTTCTGTGATCTTCCACTTTCCCCGCTTCGGTTCCAGGGCACAGAACGCCACGCAGTTATACTGATTCAGTTTCTTCTGAAGCGTCTCAAATCTGCAAAGCCAGTTGTCCGGCAGCTTTTGTTCTCCTCTTTCCTCCCTGTGCATACGGCTCTGGAGATACTCCTCCTCCACAGCCATTCCTTTTTCCACAAGATGGTTCGGCTCATCAAGAAAAAGAATACTTTTTTCTCCGGGAAAATATTCCAGAAAAGAAACCATATCTTTTTCCCCGATTTTTTCCACTGCCGGATAAATAGTAATCTCGTCAAGATTTTCAAGAGATCGCTGGCTTTCCGCATCGAAACTTCTGATCGAATCAATTTCATCTCCCCAGAGCTCAATTCTCCAGGGATTTTCCTCTGTAAGAGAGTAAATATCAATAATTCCTCCCCGAACGGAAAACTGCCCCGGCATTTCCACCTGCCCCACTCTTTCATATCCAAGGGTGACAAGGGAATCCTTCAGCTTATCCAGATCAATGGGACTGTCGCTTTCGTAATGGATCAGGCTTTTTTTGATTTCTTCTAATGGAAGCAGAAAATCCATACATCCGTCTATACTGGTGACAACTGTGATTCTCTCTTTTTCAAGAAGCGCCTTAATTACCTGCATTCTCTGACGTATCAGAAGATTTCCGTGAATGTCCGCCTGGAAAAAAAGAAGGTCCTTTGCAGGATAATAGTAGACTTCTTTATCATAAAAGCGGTAATCCTCGTAAATTTCTTTTGCCCGTTTCTCATCTTCCGCAAGAATCAGATGAGATGGAAAAAGCCCGGAAAGTCCATACATCATATGAACCTTCTGGGACTCTATACAGCCGGAGATTTCCAGAATCCCTCTGTTTTCTCCGGCACATTTCTGTATCTGTTCAAACTCTGCAAGATTTTGCAGAGGCTCTATAAATGCTTTCATATAAACCTCTCAGGCTTTTTTGCGATTATATTCATTCATAGCTGCATCCGGCCCCTGGGAAAGTATTTTTTCCACAGCATCTCCGGCATTTTCGATTGCCTCATCCACAAGACGTCTGTCGCTGTCTGCAAATCTGGAAAGCACATGGTCTGCCAGATCCCAGCCTTTCGGCTTCGCTCCTACGCCTACCTTGATACGCAGGAATTTTTCTGTTCCGAGACGGCGGATAATATCCTTGATCCCGTTGTGTCCTCCAGCGCTTCCCTGCTTGCGGATCCGGATCTGTCCCGGGTCCAGATCAATATCATCATAAATAACAACCAGCTCTGTCTCCGGGTCTACCTTAAAGTAATTTGCCATTTCCTGAACAGGACCGCCGCTTAAATTCATAAAAGACAGCGGTTTCATAAGGATTACTTTCTCCCCTCCTATAACACCCTTTCCATACATGGCATTAAATTTCACCCCTGCCTGGGGAATATTGTACTTCTCGATCAGATAATCAATGGCATCGAACCCCATATTGTGGCGGGTAGCCTCGTACTGCTTGCCGGGGTTGCCTAAACCAACAATTAAATACATTTTCTCTGTTCTCCTATCAGTTAAAGTAAACCATTTCTTCTTCAAGCGGGTCGCAAATCTGCACATTTTCTGCATACAGGACAATTCCTTCCCCCTGGTATTCCATTCTTCTCTCAAACGCAACTTTTGCTGTAACCTCTACCCATGCACCCTCCGGGATTTTCGGGGTGTAGGCACTTTTACACACATATCCCAAAAATGTAGTATCGTCTGCACAGCAGGTCATGGCAGTTCTTCCGGGAACAAAGAATTTGCTTCCCATTCCTCTTGGTTTCAGAGCTCTTCCCTTAAACCGCACCGTTTTTCCAACGTAAGTTTCCGGGTGGTCCATTGCGTCCACAAACCAGATTCCGTAATCCTCCGGAAGAATATCGATGACAGGCGCGTTAATATCAAAGGGCATCTCGTCCTCAAAAATATCGTCAAGCTCGCCCTGCTCGTCCTCAAAAATAACCTCTGCTCTCTGATTTGCCACCTTGATCCCTCTTCTGTAGGTTGGGAGCGGGTCGCCTTTTTTGCAGCGATTAAACACAACCATATCTGTGTTTCTTACCATATCCATAAAAATAGATTTCATATTTGCCATATACATCTGGAAGGTGCTCGCATCCACACATGTAATCTGCTGCTCCACGCCCCAGCCGGAAGGAAGCTCCATTTTATCAAAATTGCTTACAAGCCACATTCCGTTATACTCGATGACAACCCGCTCCGGCTGATGGATGATCTCCATTGCAGTAAGGCGCTCTGTCGTAAAATCTTCTTCTTTTTCAATGATTTCCACAACTGTATTTCTCTGTTTCAGCGCCTCAAGGTCATACTCTTCCTCCCCTTCCTCACAGAGAATAAGAAGTGTTTTACCTTCAATTTCAAAATAATCCTGATTCAGGGTAAAATTAAGGAAGGTTGTCTTTCCGCTTTCAAGAAATCCTGTGATCAAGTATATCGGCACTCTGATTTCGTCCATATTTCGTTCCCTCTCAGATTCCGAAAAGCTGTGCCAGCTTCTCTTCGTTTAATTTAGAGCCGATCACACAGAGACGGCCCGTGTACTCCGGCGCTCCCTCCCGGATTTCTGTTTCCTCCGGAACCATGTCAAAGTAAATCCATGTACCGTCCTCACAGGGAAGCATTCCCTTTGCACGAAGAATCACGCCATATTCCTCAGAGCCGGAAAGCTTCTCCAGAATATCAGTGAGCTCTTCTTTTGTATATTTGCGGATTGTTTCTTTTCCCCAGCTTGTAAATACCTCATCTGCATGGTGATGATGGTGGTCATGTCCGCAGCCGCATTCATGGTCATGCTCGTGGTGATGGTCGTGTTCACAGCCACATTCGTGGTCATGCTCGTGGTGATGATCGTGTTCACAGCCGCATTCATGATCATGCTCGTGGTGATGGTGTTCGTGATGGTGGTGCTCATGCTCTTCGTGATGATGATGCTCATGTACATGTCCGCATTCAGGGCATACTTCCTCTTCCATCATTTCCTCTTCAAGAGATACCGGATGTTCCATAACTTCTACAAGCTTCTCTCCGGAAAGTTTCTCGATCGGAGTTGTGATAATGGCAGCTTTTTTATTGATGCTTCGAAGAAGCTCCATTGCCTCCTGCGCCTTCTTTTCGTCCACAATATCGGTACGGCTCATAATAATAGCCCCTGCATACTCTACCTGATTGTTAAAGAACTCCCCAAAGTTGCGCATATACATGCGGCATTTCTTTGCATCTACTACAGTTGTATAGCTGTTCAGTACAATATCCACTTCTTCCTGGACACCCTGCACAGCCTTAATTACATCAGAAAGTTTTCCTACGCCGGAAGGCTCGATCACGATTCTGTCCGGATTATATTTTTCCACGACTTCTTTTAAAGAAGCACCAAAATCTCCCACAAGTGAACAGCAGATACAGCCGGAATTCATCTCACGTATTTCAATTCCCGCCTCTTTTAAAAATCCTCCGTCGATTCCGATTTCTCCAAATTCATTTTCAATCAGAACTACCTGCTCATTCTGAAAGCCTTCTTTCAGAAGTTTTTTAATCAGCGTTGTTTTTCCTGCTCCAAGAAAACCAGAAATAATGTCAATCTTAACCATTTTTAATTCCTCCTAAAACAAAGAGGACATGACCCCGTCATGCCCCCGCTTTTTGTATCATCAGCCTTATTAGCCGTTAATCATAAAGTTCATTAATCTGTCAATATCTTCTTTCTCGTATGCAACGATTTCTAGTTCCGGAATTTCTCCGCCGGAGAAGATATTTGCAAGAGATACGTACTGGGATAATTTAGATTTCAGATTCAGTCTGTCTCCTTCACCTGTTACCAGTTCTACTCTGCCTTCACAACTGTCTACTACTTCAAAAAATTTCTCTACGTTTTTAATGTTTGATACTTTCATGTTAATTCTCCTTTCTGGCTGCCGACGGCAAACCTAACATGTACTCTTTTCATTTTCCTGCTTTCGCGCTCATTATAACGCAGGCTTTCCAAAATTGCAAGAGCTTTTAATATAAAAATACTGCAATTCCGTAAGCAGGGAGCGGATATGCAAAAGAAAACGCTCTGTTGTCACATTCTTTTTTCTCAGCTTTGAAAATTTTCGGCTCTGCCATTCCATTTTCATCAAGAATGAGCTTATACTGTTTCTTCTTCGGAACTCCCACTCTGTAGTCAGGACGTGCAACCGGTGTGAAATTACATACAACAAGAACATTATTGCGCTTTGTGGGAGATTTTCGCACAAAGCTGAAAATGCTTCTGTCTCCATCGTTTGCGTTGATCCACTCGAAACCTTCCGGATCGCTGTCACCTGCGTAAAGAGCCGGATATTTTTTATATATATGAAGAAGATCTTTTACAAAGCTCTTTAAGTTTCTGTGTCCGTCCTCTCCAAGAAGGAACCAGTCAAGCTCTCTCTCCTCGCTCCACTCACGAAGCTGTCCAAAATCCTGCCCCATAAAGAGAAGCTTCTTTCCGGGATGGCAGAACATAAAGGCATATCCCGCTTTCAGATTCTTAAACTTCTCATCCAGTTCTCCCGGCATCTTACTTAACATGGAGCATTTCAGGTGAACCACCTCATCGTGGGAAAGAACAAGTATGTAACGTTCACTGTAAGCATATACCATAGAAAATGTCATCTTATTATGGTTAAATTTACGGAAGTACGGATCAAGCTTCATGTATTCCAGGAAATCGTTCATCCAGCCCATATTCCACTTAAGGGAAAATCCAAGACCGTCCTCTTCCGCCTTTCCTGTCACCTTCGGCCATGCTGTGGATTCCTCCGCGATCATCATCGTTCCGTGATTTCTTCCGAGAACAACTGTATTCAGATGCTTGAAAAACTCAATGGCTTCCAGATTCTTATTTTCTCCGTATTTATTTGCTACCCACTCTCCGTCTTTTTTTCCGTAATCAAGATAGAGCATAGAGGCAACTGCATCTACACGAAGACCGTCTACATGGCACTCCTCCACCCAGAAAAGCGCGTTCGCAATCAGGAAATTCTTTACCTCAGGCCTTCCGTAATTATAAATTTTTGTCCCCCAGTCAGGATGCTCTCCCTGTCTCGGGTCTTCATGCTCATACACAGCCGTTCCGTCAAAATTTGCAAGACCGTGCGCGTCTTTTGGAAAATGAGCCGGAACCCAGTCAAGAATGACACCGATTTTCTGTCTATGAAGATAATCCACCAGATACTTGAAATCCTGCGGTGTTCCGTATCTTGATGTAGGCGCATAATATCCGGTTACCTGGTATCCCCAGGAACCATCAAAGGGGTGCTCTGCAATTCCCATAAGCTCCACATGTGTGTAGCCCATCTCTTTTACATATTCTGCAAGTCTCGGCGCTGCTTCCCTGTAATTATAAAAACCTTTCTCATTTTCCTCTATAGGAGAATGCTTCATCCAGGAACCAAGATGTACCTCATAGATAGATACAGGCTGAACCTTTTCATCAAAGTTCTCCCTCTGCTTCATCCATTTATCATCTGTCCACTTATAATCGGAAATATCCGTAATTCTGGATGCTGTTCCAGGGCGCAGCTCCGCTTCATTTGCATAAGGATCTGCTTTATAAAGCTCTTCCCCATGTGCTCCTTCAATATAAAATTTATAGAGCTGCCCCGCCTTTGCTCCCGGAACAAACACTTCATAAACGCCTATATCCCCTGCTTTTTGCATTGGATTTGCTTCTGTGTCCCAATCGTTAAATTCGCCTACAACAGAAACGCTTTTTGCATTGGGAGCCCATACTGCAAAATAAACGCCTTTTTTTCTTTTTACAGAAGTCGGGTGTGCCCCCAGTTTTTTATATATTTCATAATGTGTTCCCTGTCCAAAAAGATACTGGTCAAGCTGTGTAAACTCCATTTCTTTCTCCTTCCCGTTTTCTTTATTTAAACGCTGCGATCTCACTTTCATTTGGTTTCAGACGAATACGGATCATTCCGTTTTCTTCATGAAGCCCGTCTCCGCTTAAAAGGCTTGTATATGTTTTTCCTGAAGCAGGCACACGAATACAGAGCTCTGCTTCCTGTTCGTCATTATTTACTGCCACAAGAACGCCTTCTTCTCCCAGAATTCTTGCAAAAGCATACTGCCTGTTTGTAAGAAGAAGCTCCTGATACGTTCCTTCTGAAAGTGCTTTCTGCTCTTTATGGATTTTCCCAAGTTTGCAGATCCATTCATAAAGCTTTTTATCCGGCATATTTTCCTTTATTTCCTGAAGATCGATCTTCGGGCGGAGAGGCGCGTCATTTCCCCCTTCTTTCCTTCCCTGTACGCCAAACTCAGAACCATAATATATAGAAGGAATTCCCGGAAGCGTAAACAGAAGCGTATGAACCGGATAAATATGTCCCTGCACATTTAATTTGGAAGCGATTCTGTCCACATCGTGATTATCCACAAAGGAGTACAGCTTCATTCCCCTGTAAATACCTCCGTTCTGGTCAAATTCTCTTCTTATTGTATGGGCAATCTCAAAATAATTATGGTCATTATGACCGGAATAAAGTCCCTTATGAAGTTCATAATTTGTCACGCTGTTTAATTTATCCGGGGAAATATACCGGCTGTAATCTCCGTGGATCACTTCTCCCATCAGCCAGAAATCTTCTTTTCTGGCATCAACGAAACGTCTCATTTCTTCCATAAAGGAAAATTCCAGACAGTCCGCACAGTCAAGACGGATTCCGTCAATATCAAACTCATCGATCCAGAATCCGATCACATCAAGAATATACTCCCGTACCTTTGGTTCCCAGTAATTCAAATTTACCAGCTCGAAACAGTTTCTCCACGCTTCGTACCCAAACCCGTCATTATAAGGACTGTTCCAGCCAAAGTTGATCCCTTTATACCAGCTGCAGTACGGAGACTGCTCTCTGTTTCTGATAATGTCCTGAAATGCAAAAAACTCACGTCCTGTATGATTAAACACACCGTCCACAACCACATGGATTCCAAGCTCATGCGCCATTTTTACAAAAGCTTTGAAATCCTCATTGTCGCCAAGACGCCTGTCAACTTTTTTATAATCTTTCGTATCGTATCCGTGTGTCGTGGATTCAAATAACGGCCCTATATAAACAGCCGTACACCCAAGAGACGCAACATGGGGAAGCCATTCCTTCAGTTCCTCAAAACGATGAACGGTTTCTTCCTGCTCATTCCTTGCCGGCGCCCCTGTCATTCCTATCGGATACATATGATAAAACACTGCTTCTTCAAACCATTTTCCCATTTTGTCCTCGATTTCCTGCATCTGTTCAAATCTGCATTTTTATTCTAAATGACTTTCGGTCAATCATATATGGTTATATTATACCAATATGTACATATCACGTCAATTATTTTTGGTTGTTTTAACAACAAAACAGGGGCAGTTCCTGCTTTTTTACTCAGTTCCTGTCCCTGTCTTATCTTTGCAGCATACGCTGCTATGTAATATCGTATTTCTGTATGAAATTTTGTCAGACTTCCTCTCCGGAACTTCCATCCGTCATCTCTTCTCCGGAAACCTCGCCTTCTTCGCTTCCATCCGTGCCGCCTTCTGAGCCGTCTGATACGTCTTCATCTGTTCCGTCCTCTGCACTTCCATCGGAACCGTCTGATACGTCACCCTCAGAACCGCCTGTAAGAGAATCGTCGCCCCCCTTATAGCCCGGTACTGAACCATTATCAAAGCTGCTCTGCCAGAAATCAATGTATCTTGCATTCTGAAGCTCTACGCCTTTTGCCTCTGCCATTTCACTTACTGTCACAAGCTTATATCCCTTTGCAACCAGATCAGGGATCAGCTTTAAAGCAGCCTGTACAGAAGGTTCATGAATATCGTGCATCAGAATAATGGAACCGTCTGTCAGATCTCCATTCATAACTGCATCATAATCTGCCTGCGCGTCCAGAAGCTGCCAGTCAAGCGTATCAAGAGACCACATAAAGAATGGCTTCTGCACAATATCATAAACGTGCTGGTCAGCGCTTCCATAAGGTGCTCTTGCCACAGAAGCAGGCTGTCCACAGGCTTTTATAAGTGCTTCGTCGGTTTTCGAAAATTCCTCTGCTATTCCGTTTTCATCAAGCGTCATCAGATCGAGATGATCCCAGGAATGACTTCCAATATCGCAGCCCATTTCCTGCATTCTCTTTACAGTATCCGGATATAACTCCACATTCTGACCCAGCATAAAGAAAGTTGCCTTTGCATTATTCTCTTCCAGACAGTCGAGAAGCTCATCTGTATATTCGCTCGGACCATCGTCAAAAGTCAGTGCAAGCATAGGACGTTTCTTTTCTTTATTATAAGTTCCATCTTCATTAAAGAAATAATCGTTCACACCCTTTGTCACCCAGCCGGTCTGTATATAGCCATTCTCGTCAAAAGAATATTCTGCTCCGTCTATTTCCTGAAAACCATCTGCATAATACGTTCCGTCGGCGTTCTGATACCAGCGCCCTTCGTCGCTCTCATGCCAGCCTGGCGTCATTACGGATACCTTTCCGGCATCGCCTTTTCCTTTCAGTGGCTGGCGAATCGCTGCATTCGGATCTGCCTCCGCCGTCTGAGCCTGTACTTCTACTGTCTTCCCCTGAGATTTTTTGTCTTTCTCTCCATCTCCGCGGTTCATAATTGGGAAAATCACGCCCTTTACTACAAATACCACAACCAGCACCGCCGCTATGGCATAGGTGGCAAGCCTGGTGTATTTTCGTATCATCATCTGGCGTTTTTTCTGCCGCATTCTCTCCTGTATAATCCTCTTGTCCATTCTGTTTCTTTCCCCACTTCATCTACATTACTCAATATTGTACATTTTTTGTACGGTTTCATTTTCCAAGTTCATAATAGCTCATTTGGCAGATAATTACAATGGTTTTCCTCTAAAGATTTTATTAAATTTTACAGTACCTGTTTCAATTCCAGATCGTCTGTTACAAGAAGAATATCTGCATCTTTTCCAGGTGTGATAGAGCCTGTTTCCTCATAAATTCCAATGCTCTTTGCCGGGTTTCTCGTAGCTGCAAAAATTGCCTCTGCAAGAGGAATCCCAAATTCTACTGCCTTGCACATACAGCCGTAAAGATCTGTCGCAGAGCCTGCGATCGTACCGTTTTTCAGGGTTGCCTTTCTGTCCTTTACCGTAACCTCCTGGCCGCCAAGCTCATACGTTCCGTTTGCCATTCCTGTCGCTCTCATGGAATCGCTTACAAGAACCACTCTCTCCGGTCCGAACATCTCAAATGTTGCGCGCACAACAGACGGGTGGATATGGATTCCGTCACAGATAAGCTCCACCATACAGTTTTCATCATCTCTTGCAGCGCCGACAAGACCCGGTTCTCTGTGTCCAAACGGTTTCATCGCATTAAAAAGATGAGTGACATGATGCGCGCCTCTTTTCATTGCCTCACTTGAAGTCTCATAATCTGCCGCTGTATGGCCAAGAGAAATACATACTTCATCGTGAACTTCATCAATGAATTCCATTGCTCCCTCTGCATCGGGAGCCAGAGTTACAAGTTTTACCATGTTCCCGGAATCCTCATTCAATTCTCTGAAAAATTCCACCATTGGTTTTTTAATATACCCTTCTACATGCGCGCCTTTTTTACTGGAAGCAAGGAACGGTCCTTCCATATTAATACCGCGTACATGCGCGCCTTCTTTAAAATCGCCCACTTCTTTGATCGTTGCAAAAATCTCCTTTAACTGTTCCAGAGGAAGAGTCATAGAAGTCGGACAATAAGAGGTTACACCGCTCTTTTTCTCGTATTCCAGGATTTTTTTCAGTCCATCCACATCTGCGTCACAGAAATCAAATCCTGCTGCTCCGTGGCTGTGTACATCAACAAGACCAGGGATTACTTTAAGACCGGAAGCGTCCACTACGGTTTTATCTGTTACCTGGGACTCATTCTCCACAATCTTATTGTTTTCAATGTACACATCTTTCACACAAAAAGTTCCGTCTTCCTGAAATACCTCTCCGTTTCTGATAATCATAATACTTGCCTCCCGTTTTTCTTTTTATTATTTTAATTTGTATTGCCTACTGCTCTACTGTCGGAGTCTCTTCAGAATCTGTTTCTTCTGGATCTGTTTCTTCTGAATCAGACTCCCCCGTACCTTCTGTCTCATCCACAGCTTCTTCTCCCTCTGCAGAAACGCTTCCATTTCCGCTCACTCCTACTGTTCCGTTTTCTGAAATCTTTTCTTCTACATTCGCATTCTCCACAATGAAACGCTCCACACGGATAAGACCGATTGTTCTATCTACAGACGTCTGTCCATATGTGTCAATAAGCGCTGCCAGATCCTGTACCCCATAAGTCTGGATTATCTCATCCTGAATTGCAAGACTTTCCTTATCTTCCAGAGTCATTCCCTCTGCGTCCATAATCCCCTGAAGGATCAGATTCTGCTTTACTCTCTCCTCCGCATATTTCTGGCACTGTTCCTCAAATGCTTCCTGGGACACCTGCTGGCTTTCCAGATAATCCTCAAGCTCCATTCCGCCCTGTTTTGCATAAGACTTTATCTGTGTCTCAAATTCCGCGTATGCCTCTTTTACATCTTTCTCCGGGTATTCCTTTACTTCGGAAGCTTCGTTAACCTGATTCCATGCCGTCTGGTAAAGAACACTGTCTGCCATCTGTTCTGCATTTTCCTGAAGAAGCTTCTTCTTTCCTTCTCTGTATTCCTCTACTGTCTTGTATTCTGTATTTTTTGCTACCCAGTCGTCATTCAGTTCCGGTGCTCTCTTAAAGGACTGCAGTGTGATTTTAAATACTACATCTTTTCCTGCCATAGACGGTTCAATATAGTCTTCCGGGAAAGTAAGGGGAACGTCTTTTGTCTCTCCTTTTTTCATTCCCAGAATGCCATCCTCGAATCCCGGGATGTAACCGCCGGAACCAATGGTAATTTCCTGATTTTCCGCGGAACCGCCGTTAAATTCCTTTCCGTTTTCTGTTCCTACATAATTAACAGTTACGGTATCTCCATCTTCTACCACACCGTCTTTTACTTCTTCCTTGGTCATTTCAAGATCCTGGGAGATGCTGCCTTCTAATTCAGTATCTGTAATGGTCTCCACTACCTTCTCAAGAGAAAGACCTTTATACTGCCCGATCGTAATATATTTATCTATATCTTTCACGGAAACAAGGCGTGTTGCTTCCCCGGATTTCTCCGTATCTTTCTTATCCTCTGTCTTTTCCTCAGATGTCTTTGTTTCCTCTGCTGCCTGCTCCTTTGTGCCGCAGGCTGTTCCTGCAAATGCAATACATAATGTTAAAATCATAAGATATACTTTTTTCTTCATGTCCGCTTCCTTTCTGCGTTGGTCTGTATTCAGATTTTATAGTTAGACGATGCCTTACGAATTGTTCCGCACTTCGTGCTCTCACAATTCTACCCCCTATTCGGATATCGTGGAGCATACGCCCCACTTTTATCCTCATAGTGGGGCGGGTCCCAAAGTCATAAGCCCACTTATATGCAAGCATAACGTGGGCTATGACCTTTTGCCCCTGGCGTCTACATCTCCGGTACCGGTGTCGGTCTGGAAGAATCCCAGACTTCTGATACATCAAACAAATCACTTACCATATCCGGATTATAATACATTCTGTAACCGTCCAGGTTTCTTCTTCCCTGTCGGAAATATTCATCTGTGATCTGGACCCAGTACTGATTGGAATCCACATTGCAATAGTAATTATAACCCCTGCTCTTGTAATATGCAAACTTTGGATTGTCCATAGAATAATTCTCCCAGTTCCCAATATCCGCTCCAAAAGCAAAGATGATCATATCTGTTTTTCCGAGGATCGGTGCTACATTTTTTTCCCATTTCTCATTATCTGTCTGAAGCTCCTCCGCGCTTGACTCTGTAGCGTTTTTATGTCCCCAGGTATGGCTTGCAAATTCCCAGCCGCTTTTCTTCAGGGCTTCCGCTATTTTTTTTGCATCTTTCACTTCTTCATCGAAATTGAAATCCGGATTATTTTCCAGAAATTCTTTCTGATTATCCTGAAGATTTTTTCCGGTTTTATACGCGCTGTCCGTTCTGTATCCAAACACACCGTTATAACCGGTCATCGCAAGGATTCCCTTTCTTCCTCTGTAGGAAAAATCAGGGTGTTTTTTCACAAAACTGTCCAGAAGAGGGACCATATCATAATCTCCCACGGAAACGCTGCCATCGTCTTCCTTATATTCGCATTTTACATTCCCGTTTTTATCAAGAACCATTCTGCTGGCAAATCCGTCTCCGTCCATATAGTGATAATAGCTCACATCGTCCTGTGAAAGAACAAAAGCTTTTTTTCCGGGCGGAAGCATGATCTTTCCCCTGGACATAGTCCCGTCCTCATTCACTTTTGCCATATCATGCGGACTTACAAGGACATATCCTTTGTCGTACATGCTCTGCATGATTTTATTAAACTCGCTGACCGTTGTCATCATCTGATTGTAGCCAGCCTCATCGGAATCCCCGTCAAAGGCTTTTGAAGTATCTACGATCAAAGTATGGAAAAATACATGCGTCACTTCTTCCAGCGGATACTCCACACAGGTTGCCTTTGTATTTTCATACTCTGTTACCGCTTTCTGGAACGCTTTTGTATTTTCATATTCCGGCTGCTCTTTCAGGTACTTGATCGCCTTATCATAATTATACTGCGCTGCCATCTTATCTGCACGGGCAAGAATCTTTTTTCCTTCTTCGTCCAGATTTTCACTTTCCTTTTCTTTCTCTGTTTTCTTTTCAGGCGCTTTTGAAGGTTCCGGTGTAGGTGTTGCCGTTACCTTAGGCTTTGCGTCCACCGCCCTCGGTCCTTCTTTTGAATAAAAGGACTTCTCCTCAAATGGAAGCACGCTGCAGCCTCCAAGAAACACAGATGCACAAAGAACCGACAATAATATGCCAATTCCCCTTTTTTTCATTTAATAATTCCCCTTTCGTATTTATAATCCCCTTTGTACTGATTAACCCATAGGTTTTACCGGCGTTGGCCTTGCCGGATCAAAAACTTCCTTCGCATCAAACAGATCTTCCAGCATCTCCGGATTGTAATACATGCGGTATCCGTCCAGATTCCTTCTTCCCTGGCGGAAATACCGGTCGCGTATCTGTACAAAATACTTGCTGGAATCTACATTGCAGAAATAATTATATCCCTGGCTTTTAAAATATTCAAATTTATCGCCGGAATAATCTGCGTAATCTGTTAAATCTGTACCGAATGCAAAAATAATAATATCTGTTCCTCCGATGATCGGATCTACATTTTCCTTAAATTTCTTCGTGTCTGCCTGAAGCTTTTCAAGAGGAGCAGTTCCTACATTCTGATGTCCCCAGGTGTGACTTGCAAACAGCCAGCCATTTGCCTTCATTGCCTCGGCAACCTTCTTCGCTTCTTCTCTCTCCTTATCAAGACTAAAATCAGGATGCTCTTCCAGCCATTTTACCTTATCCGCATCAAAGTCGTCCGGTCTTGTCTCATAGCTTATATCTGTACGGTATCCCAAAATCCCGTTATAGCCTGTAAGCGCCACAATTCCCTTTGCCCCTCTGTAAGAAAAATCAGGATGTTTCTCCACAAAACGGTCAATTAAAGGAACCATATCATAATCTCCCACAGAAATGCTACCATCATCTTCTACATACTCATTTCGGACTTTCCCCTCCTCGTCCACAATGAGTTTTGACGGATAGCCGTCTCCATCCATATAGTGATAGTAGCTCACATCATCCTGTGAAAGGACAAACGGGATTTTTCCCGGAGGAAGAAGAATTTCTCCCGGCGTCATATTGCCGTTTTCATCTGCCTTCGCCATATCATAAATACTGACCATGACGTATCCTCTGTCGTACATTTCCTGGGTTATTTTATTAAACTCATCAATGGTAGTCATAACCTGATTATAATCCGCTTCTTTATAATCTCCGTCAAAAGCTTTTTTCGGATCCACGATCATCGTGTGATAAAATACATGCGTTACTTCCTCAAGCGGCCAGGATACGCAGGTTGCCTTTGTCTCCTCAAATTTCTTTACCGCCTCCTGCATTTTTTCATTTTTCTCATAATCCGGCTCTTTCTTTAACAGTTGGATCGCGCCGTCGTAATCATACTGTGCGGCAAGAAGCTCCGCTTTCTGAAGTACGCTATCTGACTCCTTTAGTTTATCTTTTTTCTTCTTTGAATCTGTATTCTCCGCTTTCGCATTTTTCCCAGACGTATTTCCTGTATTCGCTGCCTGCGCTTCCTTATTTTCCTTTCCCTGTGTCTTTCCCTTTTCCCGAACCCCCACATAAATGCCGCCTGCTGTAATTACAGCTGCGACCATGACAACAGCCGCTATCTGTATTCTCCGCCTTCTCCGTTCTTTTCTTCTGCGGAGTTCCAGCCTCTTTTTTCTTATCTCGCGGCGTCTCTCGTATTCCTCATCAGAAAATTCCTCCTGAATCCCTTCTGCACTCTTCACTTCTCTTTCATCTTTGTCATTTTTGCCCATCTGTCTGTTTGCTCCTTCGTATACGCTTTTCCTATAGTATTTGCTTCCCGTATATCTTATTATACCTTTTGAAGCCTTTCATTTCCACTGTTTTTGTCCCAAAAAGAAGCATAATTAAGAATTGCCTTTTTTTATAAATAATGATAAAATAGACTTTATGAAATTATTTACATATTCAGGAGGATTCTTATGAGTACAGTAACAACCGTCCTTCTGGTCATTCTGATTATTCTTGTGATCGCTCTCATTGCTCTTTATTTCTGGGGCAAAAAAGCACAGAAGAAACAGGACGAACAGCAGGCTCAAATCGAAGCAACAAAACAGACCGTTTCCATGCTGGTAATTGATAAAAAGCGAATGCGTCTGAAAGAATCCGGACTTCCACAGATGGTTATCGACCAGACTCCTAAGATGCTGCGCCGTTCCAAACTTCCGATCGTAAAAGCAAAGGTTGGTCCTAAGATTTCTATTTTAATCGCAGATGAAAAAGTTTTCGAACTGATTCCTGTAAAAAAAGAAATCAAGGCAGAAGTAAGCGGTTTATATATTGTAGGTGTAAAAGGCATTCGTGGTTCTCTGGAAACACCGGCACCAAAGAAAAAAGGTCTGTTCGGCAGATTCAAAAAGAACAAAGACAAAAAAGACAGCAAATAATTCAAAAAGCTGGAGTCACATCTTTATCTTTTAAGATGCGCTCCAGCTTTTGATTTTACATTTTTACAACGAAAAATTCTCCGCATTTTTTGACTGTGCCTGTATGGAAAGATAGCAGTCTGCAACATGCTCCTCATTCATATCAAGTGCATAATCTACTTTCATATTCACCGCGCCTTCTGTTTCCTCCAGCTCCAGATTTGTGGCTGCAATCCCCATCTGAAGTGTGCCGTACGGCGTAGTATAATATGTCATATTCTTTTTTCCCTGCTCAAAAACCATATGTACGTTGACCAGCCCTTTTTTCCGTACCTCCACACCCTTATGCGACATTTTAATATAATTTATAGTCGGCGGAGCGGATTCCTCCAGGATCTCCTCAAAGCGAAGATAATGGCTTCCGTTTCGAAAATAATATTCTCCCGGAACTACGATCTCAACAGGCTCCTGCTCATCTGTACTGTCTATAAGCTGAAGCCCCTTTACATGTATTAACACTTCTTTGTCCATATATGTATCTCCTAATATTTCTCAATATCTATCTTCTTTGTCATTTCCACATCATACGGCAGAATCGAATTTGCAAAATCCTTGAATTTATCTGCCAGATCGCTCACATAAAAACGATATGGAAATTCCTCATGTTCTGTCTCTGTGCTTAAAAGCCCTTTTTCCTTTAAAAGTCTTCCAAGCTCAAGCGCTGTCTCATACGCCGGATTTACAAGGCGTACACTCTCCCCCATTACCTGACGGATCGTAGAACGCAAAAGCGGATAATGGGTACAGCCTAAAATCAGCGTATCAATTTCTTCCTCCTGAAGCTCCTTTAAATATCTGGAAGCAACCTCCGTTGTCACGGGATCGTGAAGCCAGCCTTCCTCCACAAGCGGAACAAAAAGAGGACATGCCTTCCCGATTACCTGAATCTCTTTATCAAGACGTTTTAAATATGCCTCGTGAATCCCGCTTCCTACGGTTCCTTCTGTTCCGATCACGCCTACCCGCTTATTCTTCGTCTCTGTCGCCGCTACCTTTGCGCCGGATTCGATCACGCCCAGTATGGGAATGTCAAGTTCATCTTTCACTGTATCAAGGGCGAAAGCGCTGGCTGTATTACACGCCACCACGATCGCCTTTACCTGCTGTTCCTGAAGAAAACGGATGATCTGGCGTGAATACCGGATTACCGTCTCTTTTGATTTACTGCCGTATGGCACTCTGGCAGTATCGCCAAAATATACTATTTTCTCCGAGGGGAGATTGCGCATGATCTCACGCGCAACAGTAAGCCCTCCCACTCCGGAATCAAACACGCCTACCGGCGCATTTCTGTCTGTCTTCATCTATCTTCTCCATTTTCCGGTTTTAAATATCGTTTACTTATGATACCACCATTCCAGTTGTTTCGCAAGCCAGAAGGAAATCTTTACCTCCGGCTCTTTTTCGTCTGCATTTTCTTCTTCGTTTTCCGCAAAACAAAACTGAGGATACATACTGCCCCACCAGGCAAGAGCAGGAACATTTTTCTGCGCTCCCGCTCCTGTCCCTGCCGTAAGAAAAACCGCCACGATTAGAGAAATACATAACCGTTTTTTTCTATTTTTTAAAGAATCCATATCCACACCTCCAGTATCTGGAAGTATGTCCTGTATTTTCCTTTTTATTCAGACGTCCGGCACTGCCTGAAGCTCATCTTGGGAAACTACAAGTCCCGGAAGCTTCGGAAGGGTTCCGTTTTCGTATTTTTCATAATAAAGCGTTCGAAGAGTGACACCCTTTTTCTTTCTCTTTCCGCTGAAATCATTTTCGAGAAGTCCTCTTAAATACTCTCCCACAGAGCTTCCCTGACCTCCGTTCCATTTGAGGATTTCCTCTGCGTTTTCTGCCTGAAACACATAAATATCTTCTCCCACAAAAGGCTGTTTTTTTAGATACGAAAGGACGTCCTCCCATCTCCCGTCTGCAATCAGATCACTTCCTATTATAATTGCTTCCAGATGTCCCATATCCATAAACTTTTCCTGGGAACGCCCGTATCTTTCCTGGATTTCTTCAAATGTCCCTCCTTTTATGGTAAGCACTTCCCGTCCGTTTTCATCCGGCTTCTCCTGCCCGGTCGCCTTCGACATATTTGGTGTTCCGTATGTGACGGCAAATCCCTCCGGTGCCGCATCTATTCCAAGAGCGAGGGCGTACATGCGCTCCTCCGGCTCTACCCCTGCACAGCCTCCCAGAAACAGACAAAGCACCAGAATTGCCGCGCTTCCTGAAGCTCTCTTCAGCCTTCTGCCTCTTCCTCTGGCAATAAAGCATACCTGTATGATAAGAAGAACAGGCAGAAAAATATATGCCAGATAAAATCCGTAATATTCCTGGATACCCAATCCATTCGGTTCCCAGAAAGACAGAAGATATACAATACCGGCAAGCCAGTATCTTCCTGTCCCGAGCTCTGTTTTTCTTATGATCTGATGTCCGTAATGAAGAAGACTTCCTATAGAAAATAAAAGCCCGTAAATCAAAAATCCCAGCCACAGCACATCAAATCTGGAAAGCACATTTCCAGGCATATCTGCTCCTGCAAGAAGAGGAAGCACCGGATATTTTTCTTTGATTACACGGTTCCATCCGAATACCGCCGGAAGAATCATCTGTACTGCAAGAAGCATTCCTCCAAGTGTGAGAACCCCAAACATCACTGTTTTCCCTGCGCTTCCCTGCTTTTCCACATCTTCAAGAGCAAATGGCAAAAGTCCCAGTCCTGAAAACGCACAAAGAACTCCATAGCCTCCTGTGAAAGCACCTCCGCTTCCACTTGAAAACGGCATTTCTGACAAATATGCCGCCTTTCCCTGAAAAGCAGAAAGAACGAGCATCGCGCCGATTCCAAGAATAAAAATTCCTCCTGTTACTTCCGCAGCTCTTCCCCTCCTCTGCATTCCTCTGTGAGTTCCGAGGCTGGCACAGACAATGGCAAAAAAGGAAATCCACTCTCCGGGAACGCCTGCCACAAGACTTTTTGGCACAATCTCTTCCAAAATATCAAGAAGAAACGCAGCGGTAAGAATTGTATACAATACAAAAAATACTCCCGTAGCCTTCCCGAAGAACCGCCCCATTGGTTTTAAAGGATTTGCAAAATCCGGCGCAACGCGAATGAGAAAAATCACATAAAATAAAAGAAGGATTACCGCCAGAACTGTTCCCACAATCTTTTCTCCCCCCAGAAGCTTTCCCCCTCCGAAAAGGCAGAGCAGAAAAGGCGCTGTAAAAGCGAGTACCATCTGTCTGTAAAGCTGTCTGTGGGAAATCCTGTTGTTTTCCGCAAATGTCATGACTGTTCCCCCTTTCTTTTCAGCCGGAGACTTTCTTCCTCCCTTGCATACACCGGTCTCATTTTTCTTTTTCGGAAGGGAATCCGTAATATTTTATTTCCTGCGTTCTGTCTTCTCTCCTCTGCCACAAACGGTACAAGATAGGGAACCCCATAGCTTAAAAGTCCGGAAAGATGCGCTACTGTAAGATAAATTCCGAGGACAATCCCGTAAATCCCAAGATAGCCGCCAAGAAAAAGAAAGAAATATTTCAAAAGCCGAAACGCCGAAGCAAATTCCTCATTTGGAATCACAAGAGAACCAAGAGCAGTGAGCGCCACAATAATCACAACAACAGGACTTACGATATTTGCTTCCACTGCTGCCTGTCCGATGATCAGCCCTCCTACAAGCCCGATGGTATTTCCAAGCTCTCCGGGAATCCGCACCCCCGCCTCCCGGATAAGCTCAAAAGAAAGCTCCAGAAAGAAAAGCTCCGCCACACTGGAAAAAGGAACACCCTCCCTTGCCTGGGCAAAAGAAAGAATCAGATTTGTGGGAAGTATCTGCGTGTGAAACCGGATAACAGCCAGATAAAGCCCCGGAAGAAGTGCCGCAGCCGCCATTGCAAAATATCTTAAAATTCTTAAAAAAGAAGCCATCTCAAACCGGTTGTACCAGTCCTCGCTGCTTTCCATAAAGCTGTTGAAATTTCCCGGCAGGATCAGAGCCTCAGGAGAATTATCGCAGAGCAGCACGATTTTTCCATTGAGAAGCTCCTGCGCCGCCCTGTCCGGACGTTCCGTCGTCTGGTACTGGGGAAATGGCGAATACCAGGAATCCTCTGTGAGCTGTTCCAGCATTCCGCTGTCAAGAATCCCGTCAATCTCAAATTCATCAAGGCGCTTTTTCATCTCCTCAAGAAGCTCCTCATGTACAATATCTTCAATATAAAGCATCTGTACCATTGTATGGGAGCGCACTCCCAACTGCTTTTCTTCCACTTTAAGACTGGTATCCCGGATACGCTTTCGCACAAGAGAGGAATTTGTTTTCACTGCATCGGAAAACCCTTCCCTTGAACCACGAAGCACCTTCTCTGCCTCCGCCTTGGAAACGCCCATATTGGGATAACCTTTGCTTGCTATTTTCATCGCCTTCGTATATCCGTCCATAAAAAAAATGGCATTTCCCGCCAGCATGGCAGAAAAAGCCTCTTCCATATCCGAAAGTTTTTTTACATCTGCAATTCCCAGGCTGTTATGCTTTAAAAACTCTTCTATCTCCTCCGGGGAAATCTCCCAGAAATGATTTATCATTTTTCCGATCGCAGAATCGTCCAGCATCATATTCGATACGGTAACTTCCAGATAAACCATAAGGCAGTCTACCTTTCGCTCTCCGCCAAGACGCATGGGGCGTATCAGTATGTCTGCGCAGTTTTCACATCTGCTTCGGATATATTCTTCGTTTTCCCGCAAAACAGCCGAAATTGCCGTTTTTTCTTTCGTCGCCGATTTTGAAAATCCACTCAAGAGAGGGCTCCTTTCTCTGGTGTCCAGAATTCTGGACAGACAGTCTGACATTGATACCCTAAGTGTTTCCAAAATCTCCATATATTATTCTGTTATTTCTTTTCCTTCCCCGCTTCTTCCGCCTCAATAGACTGGATGATCGCCCGTCTCTGATTTTCTATATGGCGGAAAGAAATTTCCTGGGCTTTTTTCACATCTCTCTGGCGGATTGCTTTTGTAAGCTCTTCATGCTCCTTTACAAGAACATTTCTTGTTTCCTCTTCCTTCAGATATTCCACCCTGTATCTGTAAATCTGCTCTCTTAAATTATTCAGCACCTGATTCAGACGCTTATTATCAGACGCTTTGTAAATAATCTCGTGAAAAGCCACGTCAGCTTCTGCAAGACGCACAAGATTTCCCTCTGCCATTGTGTGCTCAAATTCCTTGGCTGCAAGCCAGAGCCTTCCCATATCCTCCTCGGACATACGGGTACATGCTTTTTCTATGGCAACATTTTCAAGGGCAATTCTTACCTCAAGAACATCATTTAAGTCTTTCTCTGTAATATTTGCAACCTGGGCGCCTCTTCGCGGGATCATTACCACAAGCCCCTCCAGTTCCAGCTTTCGCATCGCCTCCCTGATCGGCGTTCGGCTCACACCAAGCTTCTCTGCAAGAGCAATTTCCATAAGGCGCTCGCCCGGTTTTAACTCTCCTTTTAAAATTGCCTGTCTCAGGGTATTAAATACAACGTCTCTAAGGGGCAGATATTCATTCATATGCACGGTAAAATCACTTGTCATTCGTATCTCTCTACCTTTCTATACTCTCCTGTTAAAAACCTCTGTGGCAAAAACTGTCTTTGCCAGCTCGCCTGCACGTAAGCCTTCTGCTGCGCGCTCCATCTTTTCTTTGTCATCAAAAATTCCAAACACAGTAGGACCGCTTCCGCTCATCATTGCGCGCAGCGCTCCGTTTTCTTCCATAAAATCCTTAATCTGCTGAATCACAGGATATTCCCGGATAATTCCCGGCTCAAACACATTCGCCATCTTTTCTGTCATTCCCATAAGATTTCCATTTTCAATATCAGAAATCATTCCATCAATATCCGGGTGCTTTTTAATTGTTTCCAGATTCAGATTTTCATATGCCATTTTTGTGGAAACAGAAACTGCCGGTTTGCCCACAAGGACATAACAGGGCGGAACAGGCGGCAGAGCCGTAAGCTTCTCTCCAATTCCCTCTGCAAGAGCTGTCCCTCTCATAATACAGTAAGGTACATCCGCTCCTACCTTTACTGCACGTTCCATAAGCTCCTCCTGGCTTAATCCCAGGTGAAACAGTCTGTTTACTCCCACAAATGCCGCTGCTGCATCGGAACTTCCTCCTGCCATTCCCGCTGCAACAGGAATAAATTTATCAAGTCTTATGGAAAGACCTTCCTGTATATGAAATTCTTCCATAAGCATAGCTGCAGCCCTGTATACAAGATTTCTCTCATCTGTCGGAATAAAAGGTACGTTCACAGTAAGAGAAATGCCCGGTTCCTTTTTTTTATGAAGGTCCAGAACGTCATACATCTGAATCGTCTGCATGATCATCTTCACTTCATGGTAGCCGTCTTCTCTTTTTCCCAGAATATCAAGACCAAGATTAATTTTTGCCAATGCCCGTAAGCGCATAAAATCCCTCCATCTTTTGTACTTTGTATACAATCTTTATTATTTGTATTTTATCTGATTTTTTTCGGATTTTCAACAGGAAACTTTCTTTACAAGAAGAAGAGGCTGCCCGCTTTCTATCTCCTCCTCTGTCAGTTCATTCAACGCCTCAATCTCCTCTACTGTCGTATAAAAGCGCCGTGCAATATCCCACATGGTATCTCCCGGTTTTACCATATACACTGTAATCCCCGGCATACTCTGGATTTTTTTCATATCAAGAGGTTTTTCCTCCACCTTCTCAATAATACGCTCTTCTCTGCAGCAAAAAACAAGCGCATTGAGGCTGACTGATGCCTTCACGTCTATATCGCTGCTGTCTGCCATAGTCGTAGACAGCTGTTCCAGTTCCGCCTGCAGACAATACCTGCAGTCCTCCGTAATTCCCTGCGCCTCCACAACATGAGAAAAAGGAATCATAGCTTCCATAGAATAAAACGGCATATCGTCGTCTCCCACTATATAAAGCACCTTCATATAAACAATACCGTCTACCTGAATGCCGTCCTCTACAATCTGGCTTCTGTCAATTTTTACATGCCCCTGACTATGGCATATCTGAAGAATTTTTCCCTGCGTCTCCTTTACCTGGATCCTGTCTCCCACACGGCATTTGGAATAATTTCGCACAAGAAGACTTTCCAGTTTTTCTGTTTTTCCCTGAGGAACACATTCTCTTGACGGCGTGTATACGTCCAGAATGATTTCGTGTTCTTCCTCTTTATAAATCTTCATATCCAGTTCCAGTACAACATCTGCCGTTAAAATACGTTCTTCCCCGTCTGCATCCGGTTTTACTTCCAGCCCCTGGCTTACAACAGAAGCCTCAATATCCGGTATCATTTCCTCTCCGCATCCGCTGCACTCCGCTTCCCCTGTAAATGGAAGGGAATATTCCAGCCACTGAAGCGGTTTTCCCTCGTCATCTCCCTCATAAAGAGCAAATACAAAAAGCTCGCCTTTTGCCTTTACTTTATTTTCCTCCGGTCTTAAATCAAGCCCCCTCACCTCAACTGTACTCCAGAGAACCTCCGCAATATTGGGCTTATTCGATGCCAGCTGAATTTCGTCCTTCACCCGGAGCGTATCCTTTTTATGTACGCAAAGACTCATAAGACGAAGATGTTTTTTCTTCACAGACACACTGTCCTCATCGATTCCTACAGGAAGACGCACTCCCGCAATCTCGTCTACCACTGCATAAAACGTAACGATCGCTTTTATATTCATTTTTCTGGAATGTATAATATGAAGGCTTAAATCCTCAATCTCCCACTTAAGACGCATTTTGTCGCCCCCGGATATTCCCTCCAGGTTCAAAATCTCCTCAAAAGGCAGTTTTGCCCCCATACTATATACTTTTCCTTCCTCTTCCCCCACATAAAGAATATCCACATTCAAATTTCCGCGGATAAATGCTTTTCCCTCGCTTAAACGCACCTCGTCCATAGTGACCTGCCCTTTATGCTGGATCATGCGCCCTACGTCCTGCTTTGCATCCGGCACATTATAATCCACGTCAAACGTCACCTGACTTGTCGCTTTGCTCTTTACACGAAGCATCTGAATACTTTCTTTTTTTAATTCCACTTTCCATTCTCCCTTCCTGCTGTTTATAAACCCTGTTTCCTACCGAAATTCCACCGGCTCTTCCCTGTACTTCGTCTTTACTACAATACAGGGATAAGAAGGCTCTCCTCCGACATTTTCAGAAGGTCCGATAAGCTTTGTTTTAAAACGCAGGACCTTCCCCATAATGCCAAGCTCCTCCACTGCAATGCTGTACCCTCCCGTCATCTGTCTTCCATATCCTTTGATCAGATACAGATCCTCTCCGCTCTGATACGTAAGCTGAAATTCCTTCTCCTGCTTTTCCCGGATCAGAGACAGCGCTTCTGCCGGAACATCTTCCTGACTGACTACTGTATATTCTACAGGCGATACCTCCCCCTCTTCTATCCGTATCATCTGGCAGCCTCCCAGTATAAAAATCAGAATTGCTGACAGAAACATAACGGAGATTTTCCTTGCCATTTTTATACCTCTGCCCTCTATTTCATATTTATTCTATGCCGGAAGCAAAAGATTTATTGCAAGTATTTTTCTTATTGGGTATAATGGGTATAATAAATACTTCAGGAAGGATTTTACTTATGATACGTTTTATTCTTGTCTGTACCTGTGTGATCGGGTACCTTATTTTATCTATCCCCCTTTTGATCGCAGAATGGATCATCGGAAAGTTTTCCCCTATGAAAAAGGACATAAGCTCTCTCCGCATTATACAGACCGTATTCCGGTTCGTTTTATGGATCACCGGCGTAAAAGTCACCGTTATCGGAGAAGAAAATGTGCCAAAAGATTCCCCTGTTTTGTACATCGGAAATCACAGAAGCTATTTCGATATTCTTCTTACTTACTGCCGCTGCCCTATCCGCACAGGCTATGTTGCAAAAAAAGAAATGGAACGTTTCCCTCTTCTGTCTAACTGGATGAGAAATCTTCACTGTCTTTTCCTTGACAGAACCGATTTAAAACAGGGATTAAAAACCATTCTGGAAGCCGTTGAAAAAGTAAAATCCGGCATTTCCATCTGCATTTTTCCGGAGGGCACGCGAAACAAGGCAGAAAATGAACTGGACCTGCTTCCGTTCCATGAGGGAAGCTTCAAAATCGCCACAAAAGCAAAGTGCCCCATCATTCCCATTGCCATGAATAATACCGCGCAGATGTGGGAAGCCCATTTCCCGACTATGAAACCGTGTCACGTCATTCTGGAATATGGAAAACCCATTTATCCGGAAACTCTCTCAAAAGAAGATCAGCGCCATCTTGGTGCTTATACACAGAACATCATAAAAGAAATGCTCAAGAAAAATCAGGGACTTGTTTAAGCCCCTGATTTTCATTTTATACTCTTATTATTATGCCACAGAAAGTGAAACATCATCTAAATCAAGACTCTGTCCGCCCTCTGCTGTTACAGAAAACTCTATCCGCACAGAAGTTGCATTTGCCGGAGCCTGAGAAGAAATCCCCTGGAAGTATGCAAAATCACGATTATCGTTTGTGAGATCCTGCTGCCTTACTGTAATTACAAGACCCGTCGTATCTGCTCCATTGTGGAATACAAGGCGGGCTGTCAGTCCTACCTTTGCGCCCTCTCCTCTTGCAAAAAATGCCAGTCTGTAAAAACAGCCTCCTGTGATAGGAATCTCCTGCCTGAGCGCAGCGCCATTTTTTAAATTTACAGAAGACTGCCCGGAATGTACTCGTCCCTGCTGTGTCTCTTTCGAAACAAGCGTTGCTGTATTCACTGTCCAGCCATTTGGAATTGTGGTAGTAAATGCTTCCATTCCCCCATTTACCACAAGCTCTCCTCTGGAAACACAGGCGCAGTTACATGTTCCTGTAGGACCCGTTGCTCCTGTTGCCCCGGTTGCTCCGGTCGCTCCTGCTGTTCCCGTCGGACCCGTTGCTCCGGTCGCTCCTGCTGTTCCTGTCGGGCCCGTTGCCCCGGTTACCCCCGCTGTTCCTGTCGGACCTGTTGCTCCCGTCGCTCCTGTTGCCCCTCTTGGTCCCGGACATCCCCTCGGTCCTGTAGGTCCGGGACAACAACACCCGCATCTTGCCTGTTCGCTCTCCACCATATCCTCTTCACATCTTCTTCTGAAAAATGACATTTTGTTTCCTCTTTTTATTCTTTTCCTTCTCTCCAGTATACGCAGACTCTTCCAAAATGTTCCTGCATTTTTACATTCCTTTAAAATATACCCTGTTCTTCAAATATTCCTGTCCATACGGCTTATATTCTCCTGCTCTTTTGTGATACTGTGCCGCCCTCTCCATATTTCCAAGCTTCCAGTAACAGACACTTAGCTGAATGCAGGGAATATAACCATAATAATCCTTCTGAAAAAATCCACCCTCCCGCTCTCTTTTCGGCGCCCGAAGCGCACTCTCATACCAGAATACCGCCTGCTCCCATCTCTCCCTGTCAAAAAAATGCCTGCCCAGGTCACAGCAAAGCTCCCCTCCGGGAACGCAGTAAGAAAGCCCTTTCAGCAAAAATCCAAGAGCTTCCTGCTCTTTTCCAAGATAATACATACAATATCCGGCAATACGGCAGGCTTCCACCTGATTTTCCACAAAAGTCTCTGGAAAATCCAGAAATTTATTCAGGTTTTCCACAGCTTCCACATATTTTCCATGTTCATACAATTCCCTTCCATAATAAAACTGCTCTCTGGGATTTAATACCTTCCCTTTTTCCAGAAGCTTTTCATAAATGCGAAGATTTCTCTCTGCATCTCCCTGTTTTTCCTTACTGTGAAAAACACAGCCTTCCAGATATTGAATCTTTCCCCTGACAGAAACTGCCTCGTGGACTGCACCTTCCCAGAAAAATCCTGCATTCCTCTTTAAAATTCTCTCTCTGTAATAAGAAAACACAGGTACTCCGGCTTCATCTGCCGCAGCAACATACGGCATCATCACCACATCCGTACTTCCATTTTCTTCTCTTTTCCACCTGGAAATCATCTCCGCACACTCTTTTTCCACAATATCATCAGCGTCCAGCCACATACAGTAATCCATACCTGCCTTTGAAAAAGAAAAATTCCGTGCAGCGGAAAAATCCTCCTGCCACGGAAAAAAGAATATTTTATCTGTATATTTTTTCACTGTTTCTATTGTTCTGTCCACAGAACCGGTATCCACTATAATAATTTCATCTACTGCATCTTTTACACTGTCCAGACATCTTCCAATTACCTGTTCCTCATCTCTTACTATCATACAAAGACTGACTGTACACATATTTCCTCCTTTTAAATCAGCAGATGTGCAAGAATTACAGAAGCAATGATCCCCGCAAAAGAAGCAAACAAAGCTCCTGCCAGCGTATATCTTGTTTTTTCAATCTGAACAGAACCAAAGTATACGCTCATACAGTAAAAAACACTTTCTGTAGAACTTAAAAGAATTCCTCCCATAAGCCCATTCAGAGAATCTGTTCCAAATTCCTTAAAAATATCAAGAAGAAGACCGGTTGCTCCGCTGGAAGAAAAAAGCCGTACAACTGCCAGAGGCACAATCTCTGCAGGCATTCCGATTTTTTCTGTAAACTTCCCAAGGAGCGCTCCGCAAAAATCCAGAAATCCGGAAGCCCTAAGAACGCCGACAGCCGTCATCAAGCCAATTAACGTAGGACAGAGCCGCAGTACCATACGAAGGCCGTCCTCCGTCCCTTTCAGAAAATCTCCGTAAATATCACGTTTTGATAAAAGTCCATAACCAACTATATAAAATATCAAAAAAGGTATCATAAAGCCGGAGAGATACGTAAGAGCCTTCATATTGCCTCCGTTCTTCCTCTTTATGATACCTTATGAGTCGTTTTATTCTGTTATGCCTACAGCCGGTCCAATATCTCACTTACCTGTAAAGCGCAGTCTCCCAGAGGAATCCATGCTGCGGACAGCTTCATAAGACAGGATTCGTCCGGCGTTTCTCCCGGATATTCCAGAAAGTTTCTTTCCAGCTTATAAATTTCCGCCTCATATGGAGAAACAACCTTATTTCTTGCTCTGTTTACAAGAATCTCTGTATCCATTGCGTTTTTGTCGATCATCTCCTGCAGCACACTCTCGATCTCATTTGTGTATTTGCGCTCCCACGCTGCAAGAAACAGGCATTTACATACCTCTTTTGTAAAAAATGGTTCATCCTGAACCATATCAAACATCTCGATAAATCTTTTTTTGTGCAGTGCCGAAACAAAACATCGGTGTTTCGCAATTTCATCAATACAATAATCACGCCAATCCATACAGGTTCCTCCCTTTTTTGTTCTTTTATATTATATTTCTTTTTGTAACTTCGGATTATAATTTGTAAGCAACGCTTCTGTCATTGCATTTCTGTTTTTCTCCCTTGCTCCCAGATAATAAAAATGTTCTCTTGTGGTTTTGTAGCAATCTCCCCACAACAAATCAATATATTCATTTTTTCTATGGGCATTGAAGTCCCATGTAGACAACATATATTTGGAATCAGATTTATGAAGCTCCCTACAAAGCTGTTTTTCCTTCTCTTCGTCCCAACTGTCATAATAATCTACATGACGTCCGATATACGGCGGGTCACAGTAAATAAAAGAATTGTCTCCCGCTTGTCTTATTGTTTCTTCAAATGACTGGCATACAAACTCCCAATCTCTGTCTTTAAGAAGCGACTCTATATGCGAAACCTGATTTACAATTTTTGTAATATAAGCTTTTGCAAATCTCTGAGGTTTATGCCCATAAGGAACATTAAACTCAAATTTTTTATTAAAACGTATCATACCATTAAAACAGGAACGATTCAAAAAAAGAAAATCCAGAGAATCATGTTCTTTATTAAATCTGTTTCTCACTTCATAATAATACTCATCTTCTTTTTCTGCCAGATAACTTCCTTCCTGCTCCAGAAATTCCCGCACAAATGAAGCTGTAATTTTTCCAGTTTTAATTTCATTATAAAATTTAATAATATGCGGATTTGTGTCTGCAAAAACAGCCTTATTGGGAGCAGCATTAAATCCTACCACACCGGATCCCATAAATGGCTCTACCCACAAAGTGTCAGAATCCATACTTATATTCTCTTTTATTACAGGTACAAGCTTTGTTTTTATCCCCTGTATTTTAATCGGAGGCACAAATACCTTTTCTGTCATGATGATTTTTTCCTTTTTGTTTTTTGAGCTCTTGGATTATTCAATTCTTCTGAAAGTCCTCTGTATTTTAAATATTCTGTAAAAGAAGATAACTTTTTCCTGTCTCCTGAGTCATCCAGAATTTCTATTTTTCCAAAATTACTCCAATAATCATCAAACAACTCTTCTCCTGCTTTTGCAAACACACCATTACCCGAAAGAATATCTTCTATTTTTTGAATGCTTCCTATATTTGCTGTATTTCCGCTTCCCGGTTTATCACTGGCTATACGCCATTTTTCTTCTGCAAAAAAAGTAAAATTTCGAATAACTGCCGGTATATCATCTATAGTGTCTATGGTATACATACGCGTTTCTTCACATTTATCCATTTCTGATCTTGTATAAATAATTCCCAAACAAAAATGACCGCTGTATTCCCCATACGGATACTGAACATTTTTGGTACTGCTTCTATTCACAAAATATTCTCCATGAGACCCCAATGTAAAACCGTTACAAAATCCAGCATGGTTCTCATCTCGATATGTTGTCTTTAAATCAACAGCAAACTTAATATCCGGATTCTCCTGATTAACAAACGTCAAATCCGGATACCAGTTTTGATGTGTCGCCAGCTCAAGCCTGTATCCTGTTTCCTTTGCAAAATCCAGAAAATGAGGAAATAAATGCAGCTCAAGAAGCTTTGATATAATTTTTGTATCTGCTGAAATAATATATATGTTTTTAAAAATATCAACAAAACCTCGAATTGTCCATTCTCCGTCTTTAGAAATATATTTTCCCAGACCAGATGCAAAATTTTTCAGAGCTTTTGTAAATTCATTCTTTTCTTTTTCGTATTTCATTTCATATAACCTTTCACCTGAAAATTTAAACTCCAGTTATATAAATACATTGTATCAGATGAAAAAACGAATTACAATTCCTGTTTCTTCCTCCTCCCCATTATTTTACAAAACACCACTGCCACCCCTGTACTTACCGCAGTTGCCACAATTCCCGGTCCCACAATCGCGACAGGATTCACACTTCCGTACTGCGCCCTGTAAGCGATCATATTCATGGGCAAAAGCTGAAGAGAAGAAACATTGATGATCATAAACGTACACATGGCGGTACTTGCAATATGCGACGCCCGCTTTTTTGTCACTCCCCGTTTCTTACAGTCCTCCTCATTCAACTTCTGAAGCTCCCGGACAGCGCAGAGCCCTGAAGAAGTGCTTGCCCAGCTTAAGCCCAGAACGTTCGACAAAAAATTCAGGGAAATATATTTACCCGCTTTGGAATCCGGGGAAATATCCGGAAAAAGGAAGCGGAGAACCGGCTTCATTCCTCTGGAAAGAAGATTTACAAGCCCCGTATTTTCCGCAATCTTCATAATACCGGTCCACATGGCAGTAATTCCCGCCATAGAAATACATAAAGTTACCGCTTCCTTTGATGAAGAAATCACAGCCTCTGTCACTTCCTGAAGATTTCCGTTTAACGCTCCGAACACAATTCCGATAATAAGCATTCCGCCCCATAAATATGTCATACAAAACCCGTTCGCAACTGTTTCATACTCTCACAGTTACGTTTTTTCTTAAAATATATGAAGCCCCCGGAAAAATCATTCCCGGGGGCTTTTATGTGTTTCTTATTTTTTATCTACAATTACCTTATCCAGTTTCCAGATGTCATCTACATACTCCTGGATTGTTCTGTCAGAAGTGAATTTACCGCTGTGTGCAGTATTGAGAAGAGCCATCTTCGCCCATCTCTTTTCATCTCTGTAAGCCTCTTCCACACGCTTCTGTGCCTCTGCATAAGCGCGGAAATCTGCAAGAATAAAGTATCTGTCCGGACGGTCTGTATTCTTTGTATTTAACAGAGAATCGTAAAGGTCGCGGAACAGCTCTGTATCGTCGGAGAAGGTTCCGTTGATCAGCTGCATTAATACCTGGCGAATGTCTCCGTCTGTGTTGTAGATCACATTCGGGTCATATCCGCCGTTGTTTTCATAGTTGATTACCTCGTCAGAGCTTAAACCAAAGATAAAGGCGTTGTCTGCTCCAACCTCTTCCACAATTTCCACGTTGGCTCCGTCCATCGTTCCAAGTGTAGGCGCGCCATTTAACATGAACTTCATGTTACCTGTACCGGAAGCCTCTTTGCTTGCTGTGGAAATCTGCTCGGAAACGTCCGCTGCCGCAAAAATCATCTCCGCATTGGAAACACGGTAGTTTTCAATAAACACAACCTTCAGCTTTCCGTTGATAGAAGCATCGTTGTTGACCACGTCTGCAACAGAGTTGATCAGCTTGATGATTTTCTTTGCTGTATGGTATCCTGCAGATGCCTTTGCACCGAAAATAAATGTTCTCGGATAGAAATCCATCTCCGGATGCTGTTTAATCTGATTGTACAGATAAATAACATGAAGAATATTTAAAAGCTGACGTTTGTACTCATGAAGTCTCTTAACCTGCACATCAAAAATAGAATGCGGGTCAACTTCCACTCCGTTATGCTCCAGAATATATTTTGCAAGACGTACTTTATTCTGGTACTTGATGTTCATAAACTCCTGAAGCGCCTTCTCATCGTCTGCATAAACAGCCAGTTTTTTAAGCTGCGGCAGGTCTGTGATCCAGTCCGGTCCAATATGGTCTGTCACCCATTTTGCAAGAAGAGGATTTCCGTGAAGAAGGAATCTTCTCTGTGTGATACCGTTTGTCTTATTATTAAATTTCTGCGGCATCATCTCATAGAAATCATGAAGCTCCTGATTTTTCAGAATCTCTGTATGAAGGCGGGCAACGCCGTTTACAGAGAAGCCTGCAACGATTGCAAGGTGAGCCATCTTAACCTGTCCGTCGTAAATGATCGCCATTTTTTTGATCTTCTCGTAATTTCCCGGATATTTTGCCTGAATATCCAGAATAAAGCGGCGGTTGATCTCTTCGATGATCTGGTATACTCTCGGAAGCAGTCTGGAGAACAGCTCGATCGGCCATTTTTCCAGAGCCTCGGACATAATGGTATGGTTTGTATATGCACAGCATTTTGTAGTAATTTCCCATGCTTCGTCCCAGCCAAGACCTTCTTCATCTACAAGGATACGCATAAGCTCTGCAACCGCAACAGTCGGGTGCGTATCGTTCATCTGGAAGCAGACTTTTTCATAAAGCTTTCTGATGTCGCTGTGATTTTTCTTGTATTTCTCAATCGCAGCCTGAATGCTTGCGGAAACGAAGAAGTACTGCTGTTTCAGACGAAGCTCTTTTCCTGCGTAATGGTTATCGTTCGGGTAAAGAACTTCTACGATATTTCGGGCAAGATTTTCCTGCTCAACCGCTTTCTTGTAATCGCCCTTATCAAAGGAATCCAGCTCAAAATCTACAATCGGCTCTGCGTCCCAGATACGAAGAGTATTTACAACTTTGTTATTATAGCCAACGATCGGCATATCATAAGGAATTGCCTTTACAGCCTGGTATCCCTCATGGATAAACTTATTCTGTCCTGTTGCATGATCGTATTCTACTCTTACATAGCCTCCAAAATGCACTTCTTTTGCATATTCCGGACGGCGAAGTTCAAATGGATAACCGTTTTTCAGCCAGTTATCCGGCTCTTCGATCTGGAATCCATCTTCTATTTTCTGTTTGAACATACCGTAACGATAACGGATTCCGCAGCCGTATGCACAGTAATTCAAAGTAGCAAGAGAATCAAGGAAACATGCTGCAAGACGTCCAAGACCGCCATTTCCAAGAGCCGGGTCCGGCTCCTGGTCTTCAATGCAGTTTAAGTCAAATCCAAGCTCGTCCAGAGCTTCTTTTACTTCCCCGTAAGCTCCAAGGTTGATCAGGTTGTTTCCAAGGGCACGTCCCATAAGGAACTCCATTGACATATAGTAGAGAACCTTCGGGTCCTGTTCTTCGTAAGCATTCTGAGTCTCAAGCCAGTTGTCAATGATCACATCTTTCACAGTGTAGCTTACTGCCTGAAAAACCTGCTCCTTTGTGGCTTCCTCCAGAGTTTTGCGGTAAAGAAACTTTACATTGTCTTTTACACTCTGCTTAAAAGCCTCTTTTTTAAACTGCTTATCAATCATTTTTTTGTCTCCTCCCTGTAATATGAGATCTTTTTATAATCTGGTCACTGCAAGAGTCACCTGTTCTTTATTGATATTCCAGTCCTTCACGTAGCCGTCTGTTTCTCCAAAGACAATATTCTCTGCGAGAACCTCGCCTTTGATTTCTTCTTCATGAGCTTTCATGATGCCCTCAATCTTCTCATTATCTTTTGCATAAATGCAGATTTTATCCATAACCTCGAATCCTGCCTCTTTACGCATAGTCTGTACCTTGCTGATGATTTCGCGGACAAAGCCTTCCTCGATCAGTTCCGGTGTAAGATTTGTGTCAAGTACAACAGAAGTTGTTCCGTCTGTCTCTGTCACATATCCTTCTGTCTGTGCAGTCTCAATAAGAAGATCCTCCTCTGTAAGCTCCACTTTATTTCCGTCAATGTCAAGAACGAGAACGCCGTTTGCGCGAAGCTCATTCATTGCCTTTGTTCCGTCAATTTCATTTAATGCCTGACGGATACCGTTCAGGAGTTTTCCGTATTTTGGTCCTACTGTACGAAGCTGCGGTTTAAAGCTGTAGGAAATAAAGGATTCCACATCATCTGCAAATTTCACTTCTTTTACATTCAGCTCATCTGCAATAATATCTGTGTAGAAGCTGTCCATTGCCTTTTCCGCTTTCACAAACATGGTTCCGATCGGCTGACGGTTCTTAATGTTTGCTGTATTTCTGCAGGCACGACCGAGAACAACAATGTCGAGAAGCTCTTCCATATTTTCTTCCAGTTCTTTGTCGATCCACTCTTCTTTTACTTCCGGGAAGTCGCAGAGATGGATACTCTCCGGAGCAGAAGCGTCGATGCTTCTTACAAGGTTCTGGTAAATGTCTTCTGTCATAAACGGAATCATAGGCGCTGCCGCTTTTGCGATCGTCACAAGAGCTGTGTAAAGAGTCATGTACGCATTGATCTTATCCTGCTCCATGCCTTTTGCCCAGAAACGCTCACGGCTTCTTCTTACATACCAGTTACTCATATCATCTACAAAATCCTGAAGTGCTCTCGCAGTCTCCGGAATCTTGTAATTTGCAAGATTTTCATCTACTGTTTTTACTACTGTATTTAATTTGCTTAACAGCCACTTGTCCATAACCGGAAGCTTATCGTATTCCAGTGTATATTTTGTAGCGTCAAACTCGTCAATATTTGCATATAATACGAAGAATGCGTAAGTATTCCACAGAGTGCTCATAAATTTACGCTGTCCTTCCACAACTGCTTTTCCGTGGAAACGGTTCGGAAGCCACGGTGCGCTGTTTACATAGAAATACCAGCGGATCGCGTCAGCGCCGTATTTTTCAAGCGCATCAAACGGATCTACTGCATTTCCCTTTGACTTACTCATCTTCTGTCCATTTTCGTCCTGTACATGTCCAAGAACGATTACGTTCTTATACGGAGCCTTATTAAAGAGAAGAGTAGACTCAGCAAGAAGGGAATAGAACCAGCCTCTTGTCTGATCGACTGCCTCAGAAATAAAGTCTGCCGGGAACTGCTGCTCGAACAGGTCTTTATTTTCAAATGGATAATGGTGCTGTGCAAAAGGCATAGCTCCGGAGTCAAACCAGCAGTCAAGAACTTCAGGAACACGGTGCATTGTGCCGCCGCACTCCGGACATTTCAATGTGATCTCATCGATATATGGACGGTGAAGTTCTACTGTTTTTGCTCTCTCATCGCCGCTCATTTCCACAAGTTCCTGACGACTTCCGATAGAATGCATATGTCCGCACTCGCATTCCCAGATATTGAGAGGAGTACCCCAGTAACGGTTTCTGGAAATTCCCCAGTCCTGAACATTTTCAAGCCAGTCGCCGAAACGTCCCTTACCAATGCTTTCCGGAATCCAGTTAATTGTGTTGTTGTTGCGGATCAGATCGTCTTTTACTGCTGTCATTTTGATGAACCAGGACTCTCTTGCATAATAAATAAGAGGTGTGTCGCATCTCCAGCAGTGGGGATAATCATGCTCGAATTTCGGCGCGTCAAAAAGTTTTCCTTCTTTGTCAAGGTCTGTAAGAACCATCGGGTCTGCCGCCTTTACAAAAGTTCCGGCATACGGAGTCTCTTTTGACATATTTCCCTGTCCGTCAACAAACTGTACAAACGGCAGATTGTAATCACGGCCTACACGATTATCGTCCTCACCAAATGCAGGAGCAATATGAACGATACCAGTACCGTCTCCCATTGTTACGTAGCGGTCGCATGTTACAAAATGACCTTTTTTCTTCTGTTTTGCGGCAGCTTCTCCTGTGCAGGCAAAAAGCGGCTCGTATTCTTTATATTCCAGATCTTTTCCAACATATTTTTCAAGAATCTCATATGCCGGAGTTTCCTCTGTTCCCAGTTTTCCGAGAACGGTGTCAAGAAGCGCTTCCGCCATATAATAAGTGTATCCGTCTGCTGCTTTTACTTTGCAATATGCTTCATCCGGATTTACGCAGAGAGCCACGTTGGACGGAAGTGTCCACGGTGTTGTTGTCCATGCCAGGAAATAAGCATCTTCTCCCACTACTTTAAAACGTACAATAGCAGAACGCTCTTTTACTGTCTTATATCCCTGAGAAACCTCCTGTGCGGAAAGCGGAGTTCCGCAGCGCGGGCAGTAAGGAACGATCTTAAAGCCCTTGTAAAGAAGCTTTTTATCCCAGATTTCTTTTAATGCCCACCATTCAGATTCAATATAATTGTCCTCGTATGTTACATAAGGATGCTCCATATCTGCCCAGAAACCAACTGTAGAAGAGAAATCCTCCCACATTCCCTTATATTTCCATACGCTTTCTTTACACTGTTTGATAAACGGCTCCATACCGTATTCTTCAATCTGCTCTTTTCCGTCAAGACCGAGCTTTTTCTCCACCTCAAGCTCAACCGGAAGGCCGTGCGTATCCCAGCCGGCTTTACGCGGAACCATGTTTCCCTTCATTGTGCGGTATCTCGGGATCATATCCTTGATAACACGTGTAAGCACATGACCGATATGCGGTTTTCCGTTTGCTGTAGGCGGTCCGTCATAAAATGTATAAGTCTCGCCTTCCTTGCGGTTTTCCATACTTTTTTCAAAGATATGGTTTTCTTTCCAGAACTGTTCTACTTTTTTTTCGCGTTCTACGAAATTCAGATTCGTGTCTACTTTCTGGTACACTGTTCTTCCTCCTGATTTTTCATATTTGTATCGCAGTGCAGGCTTTTTCCCGCTAAAACAAAAAAGCTCTCAATCCTATGTAAAAGGACGAAGAGCTGTTCTTTCGTTATACCACCTGTTACACTGTACGGGCACTGCGCCGATACATGTTCCCTGTAACGTGGGAAAGCCGTCATTTCCTACTGAGCCTGTCTTCAGAAATGAAACTCCGGAGTGATCTTCTGCTGCACCTACTTGCACCGGGCTTCCACCGTCCCCGGCTCTCTGCTGCCTTTCTGCACAGCTTACTGTCTCCATCATAGTTTTTTCCTTGTCTTTTCCATTATAGTCTGTACAAATTCCATATGTCAAGCCTTTTTCCCCTCCTTTACAGGATTTTACCCGTCTGTTATACTGAAGAAAGCAAAATACCAGAAACAAATTCTTACATAAACAAAGGAGGTACTCCTATGACCGAAAAAATAAAAGTAATTATGGACTGCGATCCGGGTATTGACGATGCTCTTGCAATGGCTTATGTAGCTGCCAGCCAGGACGTTTTAGAACTTCTTGCGATTACATCCGTAAGCGGAAACCAGTCCATCGAAAAAGTGACTCGAAATGCCCTTGACCTGGCAGAATTTTACGGACTTGATGTTCCTGTTGCAGAGGGCGCTCACGAGCCCCTTGTCCGCGAGCCTCAGTTTGCAGGAGAAGTGCACGGAAGCACAGGTCTTGGAAACTGCGTTCTTCCAAAAGCAGAAAGACAGCTGGAAAAAGAAAACGCCGTTCTTTTTCTTCACAAAGTTCTGTCCTCTCTTCCCGAAAATGAGCAGGCAGTCCTTGTGCCTACCGGTCCTCTTACAAACATTGCGCTCCTTCTGAAAACTTTTCCGGAGATTAAATCCAAAATCAGAGAAATTGTTTTCATGGGAGGCGCAGCAAAAGGCGGAAACGTAACACCGGCTGCAGAATTTAATATTTATGTAGACCCGGAAGCAGCACAGATTGTATGTAAAGCAGGCGTTCCTCTTGTTATGTGCGGTCTTGACGTGACAACCCAGTGCTTCCTCACAAAAAATCAGATCGCAAAGCTCTGTCAGTCCAATAATGAGGTTGCAAAGGTCTGCGGAGATATGGCAGGCTTCTACATCAGCCAGCCTTATAATAAATATAAAGGAACTGTAAACGTACACGACGCCGTTCCTTTTATGTATCTTGTACACCCGGAATTTTTCAGCGGAGAAAAAGCAAAAATAAGCACAGACTGCTCCGAGGGCGTTTCCAGAGGAAGCACACTCTGCGATTTCCGCTGGTGGAATTATGAGGAAGAAGAGATGAACGCTCTCGTTCTCAATAAGGCTGACACAGAACAGTTCCAGCAGCATCTTATTTCCGCTATTTATGAGTTAGGAGAAGCCAGAAAATCATGAATTTTATTGTTTTTGACCTGGAATGGAACCAAAGCCCGGAGGGAAAAAAATATTCCAACCGCCGTCTTCCCTTTGAAATCATTGAGATAGGCGCAGTAAAACTGAATGAACGAAAAGAGACAGTTGACACCTTCCACCGCCTTATAAAGCCTCAGGTATACAGTTGGATCCACAACAGTATCCGGGAAGTCATCCACGTCAATTACAAAGATCTGGAAACAGGCACTCCCTTTCCCCAAGCTGTCCGGGAATTTATCGAGTGGTGCGGTGACGACTGGTATTTCTGTACCTGGGGAAACCAGGACGTAATGGAGCTTCAGCGGAACATGAAGTATTATGAACTTTTGTATCTTCTTCCCGGTCCAGTTGCCTACTACGACATACAGAAACTTTTCTCTGCCTGTTTTGAGGACGGAGAATCCCGCCGTTCTCTTGAATATGCAATCGACTTTCTCGGCATAAAAAAAGGTGAGGATTTTCACCGAGCCTTTGCAGATGCCTTTTATACAGCAAAAGTATTAACTTTTATGGAAAACAAAAAAATTCTTCCTTTCTACTCTCTTGACGTTTACCAAAACCCCAAAAACCGAAAGGAAGAAATCCGCATTTCTTATCCAACATATGATAAATTCATTTCCCGGGAATTTTCTTCCCGTGAGCGCACCATAAAAGACAGGGAAGTTTCCAGTACAAAATGCCCTGTCTGCCATAAGCCTGCAAAACGAAAAATCCGCTGGTTTATGAACAATTCCAAAATTTACTACAGCGTTTCCAACTGCCAGGAACACGGATATATCATTGGAAAGATCCGTATCCGTAAAACAGAAGAAGGACTTTATTTTGCCATCAAAACATTAAAACCCGCCTCAATAGAAGAGGCGGAGGAAATCCGTGTAAAACGGGAATCCCTCCGCCTGAAAAAGCAGTTAAAGAGACGGTCTGAGAAGGAGCTCTGAAAGGAGCTCTTTTTCATATTGCACGCCTTTTCCAACCATATGGTCTTCATAATAATATTCATTTAAAATGGTGGGCATTCCCACAGCACTTTCCAGAGTTGTTCTCTTAAGCGTCATCATATCGGCTGTAAATCCTTTCGGAACAGTTACATAAATCTGATGGGGATAATAAAATGCCATATCATTTCCGCAATTTTTCAGGAGATACTTTTCTCCCGGAAGATTCCTGAGCGTTACTGTACCGGTATCTACCTTCATACTCACCTTCTGGAAATTATTAAATCCGTAATCAAGAAGCTTCGCCGTATCTGCATACGCCCCGTTAATGGAATTCATCACAACTGCAACAAGGCGGATTTCTCCTCTTTTTGCGTATGTGACAAGAGTACTTCCCGCATCATCTGTGTACCCCGTCTTTCCTCCCATAACGCCCTCATATGCGTAATCTCTTCCCTCCATCATCTTGTGATGATTGAGAAAATACCGGGTTTCTCCAAACTTGTTCGTAGGCGGGATCTCGTATATAATTCTTGTAACAAACTTGCGAAACAGTGGATTATGCCATGCTGCATCTGCGATTTTCGCCATATCTGCTGCTGTTGTAAAATGATTCTTATCCGGCAGACCATTTGGATTATTAAAGTGTGTCCCTGTACATCCAAGCTCTCTTGCCCTCTTATTCATCAGCTCTACAAACTTCTTTACAGAACCGCTTGTTTTTTCCGCCACAGCCAAGGAAACCTCATTTGCAGATTCCAGCATAACTGCCATAAGAGCCTGTTCTACTGTAAACTCTTCCCCTGTATCCGCATAAATACTGGAGCTGCCTGCTTCAATTCCATAGGCTGCCGCTTCCGACATCACAAGCTTATCCTCAAGTTTCAGATTTTCACACGCCAGAAGCGTTGTCATAATCTTTGTAATACTTGCCGGATACAGTTTTTTATCTGCATTTTTACTGTAGAGAACAGAACCTGTCTGCATATCCAGAAGAATCGCAGACTGTCCTTCTATTTTCGGCGCTTCCGGCCACCCCGTAAGAGAATCGGTATCTGCTTTTTCTTTATAATACTCTGTGTGGGGAACTGGTGTGGGCGTTGCTTCTGTTGCTGCCTGACTGTTTTCCTCCTCCGCATATATAAGACCCGGCTGTGAAATAAAAAGCCCTGCGCAGAGAACACTGCACAGCCACTTCCGCAGTCTTTGTTTTTTCATTTTTACCATAATTGTCCTCCTGATCTGTAAAACCCGCCGTCATAAACAGCCGCCGTGCTTCGCACTTCAGTATACCATTTTTTTTCCATGAAAACTAGGCTTAACCTTCACTTTTTCCACAGTCTCTTTTATAATAGTGATAACCTATCCACAATCATCAACAGAAAGGACTGCATATGCCAAGTATCACAAAAGAAGCTCTGGAAGCTTCCTTAAAAAAATTTCTTCTCAAAAAACCCCTTGATAAAATCACAATAAATGACCTGACAACAGACTGCGGTATCAGCCGCATGACTTTTTATTATCACTTCAAGGATATTTACGACCTGGTAGAATGGGCATGTCTGGAAGATGCAAAAAAAGCCCTACAGGGAAAAAAGACCTACGCCACATGGCAGGAAGGAATTTCTCAGATATTTGAAGTTGTTCTGGAAAACAAGCCTTTTATTTTAAATGCTTACCGCTCCATCAGCAGAGAACAGATTGAAAATTATCTGTTTTCTCTGACACGCGCTCTTATTATGGGAGTTGTAGAAGAACAATCAAAAGGATTTTCTATTACAGAAGAACAAAAAACCTTCATAGCAGACTTTTATAAGTACAGCTTTGTGGGAATCATGCTTGACTGGATCAAACAGGGGATGAAAGAAGATTATCACGAAATTGTCCATAACATTATCATCACCATTCACGGCAGCATCGGAAACTCCATAAAAAACTTTACAAACCCGGCTCTTTGATAAGTTTTTTATCATAACCCCTTCTTTGTAAATTGTAAAAAACCAAAACAGGACATACTATAGACATCAGATAAACAAATATACAGGCATTTTTGAAAGGTGGTTTTTTACATGGCAAAGAAAAAATTAAATCTCGGCGTTGTATCTGCTGTCGCAGCAGGCGCGGGAGCAACTGCATACCTGATGAAAAAATCAAAGGAAACAAAAGAGACAGAAGCGAAAAAATCAACTGCAGCAAATAAAAATTACAGAAATACAGAACGTGGAAAAAACGCAAAAAACAGCAGAGGCATCTACTACAGCAACGGAAATTATGAAGCTTTTGCCCGCCCGGAAAAACCGGAAGGCGTGGAAAATAAAAGCGCCTACATTGTAGGAAGCGGTCTTGCTTCCCTGGCGGCTGCCTGCTTCCTTGTTCGTGACGGACAGATGCCCGGCTCTCAAATCCACATTCTGGAAGCAATGGACATTGCCGGCGGCGCCTGCGACGGTATCTATGATGCCACACGTGGATATATCATGCGCGGCGGAAGAGAAATGGAAAACCATTTTGAATGTCTCTGGGATTTATTCCACAGCATTCCTTCTCTTGAAAAACCGGGCGCCTCTGTCCTCGATGAATTTTACTGGCTGAATAAACATGACCCCAACTACTCCCTTTGCAGAGCTACGGTAAACAGAGGCGAAGACGCACACACAGACGGCAGGTTCAACTTAAGCCAGAAGGGCTGCATGGAAATCATGAAGCTGTTCCTCACAAAAGATGAGGACCTCTACGACAAAACGATCGAGGATGTTTTTGATGACGAAGTATTTAACTCCACCTTCTGGCTGTACTGGAGAACCATGTTCGCCTTCGAAAACTGGCACAGCGCCCTTGAGATGAAGCTTTACTTCCAGCGCTTTATCCACCACATTGCAGGGCTTCCTGATTTCAGCGCCCTGAAATTTACAAAATACAACCAGTATGAATCTCTGATTCTTCCAATGCAGAAATATCTGGAAAATGCAGGCGTTGATTTCCGCTTCAACACAGAAGTCACAAATGTTGTCTTCGATTTCAAGGACGGCAAAAAAATCGCCTCTGCCATCGAATGCAAAGTAAACGGAAAAGAAGAAGGCATTCTTCTCACTGAAAACGACCTTGTATTTGTCACAAACGGAAGCTGCACAGAGGGCACCATTTACGGCGATCAGAACCACGCGCCAAACGGAGACGCAGAAGTCCGCACAAGCGGCTGCTGGAATCTCTGGAAAAACATTGCGAAACAGGATCCCTCTTTTGGACATCCGGAGAAATTCTGCTCCGATATTTCAAAAACAAACTGGGAGTCTGCAACAATTACAACCCTGGACGAAAAAATCATTCCGTACATTACAAATATCTGCAAGCGCGACCCAAGAAGCGGCAATGTAGTAACAGGCGGTATCGTAAGCTGCCGCGACTCCAAATGGCTGTTAAGCTGGACCATTAACCGTCAGGGACAGTTTAAAGAACAGGATCCTGAAAAAGTCTGCGTATGGGTATATGGTCTTTTCACAGATGTCCCCGGCGATTACGTAAAGAAACCGATGAAAGACTGTACCGGAAAAGAAATCACAGAAGAATGGCTCTACCACATTGGTGTTCCTGTAGAACAGATTCCGGAACTCGCGGAAAACAGCGCAGTCTGCGTTCCTACCATGATGCCGTATATCACCGCTTTCTTTATGCCCCGTACAAAAGGCGACAGACCGGCTGTCATTCCTGACGGCTGCGTAAACTTTGCCTTCCTGGGACAGTTTGCCGATACACCGAGAGACACGGTATTCACAACAGAATACTCTGTAAGAACGGCTATGGAAGCTGTATACGGACTTTTAGGAGTTGACAGAGGCGTTCCTGAAGTATGGGGAAGTGTCTACGATATACGTGACCTTCTCGACAGCACGGTGAAACTTATGGACGGAAAATCTCCTCTGGAAATCCAGCTTCCGGGACCATTAAACGGACTGAAAAAACCGCTCCTTCGCATTATAAAAGGAACGGTTATTGAAAAAGTCCTTCGGGACCACGATGTTTTAAAAGACTACATGCTTTAATTTCATAACTCCAGCGTATACATGGAAGACCATCGGATATGATGGTCTTCCATGCTTTTTTCTATGCGCTCTTCTTCATCCGGCGTTGTTTTCCAGGCAAGCCCGCAGCCTGCACTGATTTCTCCCGGTAAAGGAATCAATCTTCCGGGAATTTCATATTTTTCACAGAAACTTTCCATTGCCATTGCCTCTGCGGTTGTATCAAAGGTAATCACTAGCGCCGGTTTCTTCTGTCTCATACTTCGTCCCTCCCGTACTCTCTTAAAGCTGCTGCCGCAACATCTATTTCCTGCTCCGTATTGTAATGGGAAAAACTGAATCTGACTGCACCCTGGCGTACCGTTCCCAGCGCCTTGTGAAGAAGCGGCGCACAGTGCGCTCCCGGGCGGACTGCAATTTCATAATCCTCCCACAGCCAGTCGCTAACCTCGCCGGAATCCAGCTTTCCAATATTTAAAGCCACAATTCCCACACGGCTTTCCGGATTCGGATTTCCATAAACAGTAACACCGGGAATCTCTCTGACCTGCTCTTCGAATCTTTTCCACAGACGCATTTCTTTTTCCCGTATGTTTTCCACAGTTTCCTCTTTAATATACTCAAGTGCTGCTTTCAGCCCTGCAATTCCATGTACATTTAATGTCCCCGCCTCTAATGCCGTGGGCATTTTTCGTGGATGCTCTTCCAAAAAGCTCTGAACACCGCTCCCTCCTACTTTAAGAGGCGAAAGTTCAAGTCCTTCACGGACATAAATTCCTCCCGTTCCCTGTGGTCCAAGAAGCCCTTTATGCCCTGTAAAACAAAGAACATCTATCCCCTGCTCTTCCACCTGAATCGGCAGCACTCCTGCTGTCTGAGAAGCGTCCACAATAAGAAGAATCCCCCTCTTTTTTGCAAAAGAAGAAACTCTTTTTAAATCTGTAATATTTCCTGTTACATTAGAAGCATTTGTGATTACAATAGCCTTTGTATTTTCTTTACAGGAATTTTCCAGAAAGTCATAATCGATACGTCCTTCATTTTCTGGAAATCTTTTATCAAAAGGTACGATTGTAAGCTCCACACCTTCTTTCTCTTTTCTGTAAAGAGGACGAAGAACGGAATTGTGTTCACAGACTGTAGTAATCACATGATCTCCTTTGTGAAACAGACCGTTAATGGCAATATTTAAGCTCTCTGTCGCATTACAGGTAAAGGCAATCTGTTCCGGATGAGAAGTTCCTAAAAGCTCTGCCAGAAGCTCTCTTGTTCTGTAAACAATCCGGGCAGCTTGAAGAGTCGCACCATGAGCACCTCTCCCGGCATTTCCCACGGAAGAAATTGCTTTTGCTACTGCCTCTGCCACTTCCGGCGGTTTTCTCCCCGTTGTCGCAGCATTATCTAAATAAATCATGGTTTTACAATCAGTCCTGCCTGTGTCATCTTTTCCGCTATCACATACATATTGGTCACTTCTCCAACCTGAAGCTTATCAGAAATCCCATAAAAATTCAGGCATGTCCCACAAGTAAGAATTTCAACACCCTGAGCTGCAAGCGATTTCAAATCCTCAAGAGCCGGAGAGCCTTCACATGTAAGAGCCGCTCCCCCATTATAAAACAGCATGGTTTTCGGAAGAGTTTCCTGCTGATTTAAGGCGTAAATAAATCCCTTCATCAAAGTTTTTCCAAGCTCCTCGCTGCCCTCTCCCATCTTGTCGGAAGCGATCACAACCACTGTATTTTTTCTGCTGTCCGGCACACATGCCGTCACATCTGCCTCAAAAACAGGTGTTTCATGAGCCGGCTTCTCTGTTCCGTCACCCACCGTAAACGTAACCTTATATCTGTTCTCCTTCAGCTTTTCTGATTTCACAGCACAGCCTCTGTTATTTCCAAGCTTCGTTAAATTCTGCACTGCAATTTCATTATCTACAACTGTCTCCACTGTTCCGGAACCGTTTAACTCATTTAAAGCCTTCTGAGTTTTTACTACTGGAATAGGGCAGGCGTCACCCACTGCATTTACTTTGATCATCTTGTATCCCTCCTGATATTATAATATACTTTTAAACGCACGAAGCCCACGGTTATCCTAAAAAATCTTCCAGTTCCGGATAATCAGCAATGTGCTTTCTTACATAGTTTCTTTTAAAAGCTGCAAACGCACTTTTTCTGCTTAATGCGGCTCTCAGACTTCTGATATAGCGCTCTGATTTCGGATATTTTTTATGCTTTTCCAATATCTTGTACAGTACATTCATACTTTCAGCCAGACAATTAATCCTATATTGACATGCTGCTTCCCGAATCCCTGTATTTCGTTTTTCAAAACATTCCTGAATCAGTTTTGCTGTCATAATACTACATTCTTCATTATCTATACTACGTACATTCACACGCCCGTTTTCATAATTTTGTTCTAATAATTCTTCCGGATCAACTGCACAACAGTCTATGATTTTCTCATCATATTTATCTTCTTTCTTCAAATTATTACAATGCGGACATGCATAAAACAGATTATTCCAATCAAAAACTCTCTCCGCTATTTTTCTTCTATGATGTGAGCGCAAATGTTCCACTTCCGGGTCTGATAATCCTTTTAGCTCACAAATATAACATTTGTCGTGAGAATCTTTTTTTAGTTGCTGTATTACATCTGATTTATTATAACTTCCATTAGCCTTTTGTTTTTCTACAGCTAATGATAGCGGAGGTACAGGATTTCTGTCTATTTTTACCATACTTTCTACCCCCTGTTGAAAAACTCCAATTTCAGCCTGCTGTATTCCGTTGTTAATTCTTTCGCAAGATAATCCGGTATTTCATCGAGATAATATTCCAACTGTTCTATTTCCTCATATTCTTCATCTGTCAGTTCATTCCTGGAAACCAGCATTTTATATCTTGAAAATTTTTCTCTTAATTCTTCTGATAACCGGTCTGCTTTAAAATATCCTTCTACAATTCCCTCATATGGCAAATTTTCCATACCATTTTCTACCAGTGTTTTATTTTCAAGATCATAAATTACAACGTTATTTACAGAATTTAAAATAAAGGGAGAATGTGTCGTAACAATAAATTGTATATTTGGAAAAAGCTTCATCAAAACCGGAAGGATTTTTTTCTGCAATTCTAAATGTAAATGTGTTTCTATTTCATCTATCAGAGCCACACCTTCCATATCAAAAGCTGTTCTCAACCCTGATTTTGCCTCCATCCTTATAATCAAATCGTTGATAATGTCCAAAATGGCCGCATAACCGCTGGACATTGTATTAAAGTCAAAAGTTTCTCTCCCTGATGTCCAAATAGAAAACTGAAAGGTTTCCTCGTTAAATTTCAACTGCAGATTATCATCTTCAAAAATCATCTTTAAAATATTCTCAAATGTTCGAAACCACTGTTCTATTTTTTCAAATTTATCCTTATCCTTCGTAAATGCCTGCGTTGCTTTTAAATCCACAAGATATTTCGTGAGTTTTGTGCCCGGATTCTCTGTAATATCATACTTATCCTTCAATTCTATCTTTTCAATATTTTTATACTTTTCTACCTGAAACTCTCTTTCAGATTTATAGTAGGCAAAAATAAAATTGCCCTGCCCGTACTTTTCTTTTAATAAAAGATCCGAATTACACTTTACCAAAATCCCTGTATCTATTACACCTTTCTCTGGCGAGATCATGTTCTGAAAATATTTTGCCATCGCTTCCAGAATACTCGTTTTTCCACTTCCATTTTTACCCGTCAGTATCAGATGTTTTCTCTTATCTTTATCTAAAGGAATTGAAAGATTCTTTAAATGACGGACTTTTTCAATAACAACGTCCGTAAAAAAAGTCTGTTCCATTATAATTCCTCCACTTCTCAATAATACATTCATTCTATCATATTTCCCAAAAAAAATACATAAAAAACTCCTCAGAATAAACTATCCTGAGGAGTGATAAATAAATCAATTTTTTCTGTCTTTCTTAGAAATCAACTTCTGTTCCATAGTACGCGCATGTAAACAGTTTTTCCATTTCAGCCGGTGTGATCGTTCTTGGATTGGAACCTGTGCAGGCATCTCCTACAGCCAGTTCCGCAATCGCTGCAATTTTTTCTTTAAATTCATCTTCCTGAATACCAAATTCCTTTAAAGTTGCCGGAATGTTCAATTTTGCGTTAAATTCGTCAATCTTTTCACAAAGGCTGTTGATTAACGCCTGCTCGGAAGTACCGTTTAATCCCATTCTTCTTGCAATTTCTGCATAACGGCTTGCCGCCTCCGGATTTTTCGCATTAAAACGGATTACATATGGCAGATAAATCGCATTTGCGCAGCCGTGAGGAATGTGTCCTGTAGAAAAAGCAGCTCCTGTCTTATGTGCCATAGAATGCACAATACCAAGAAGTGCATTGGAGAAGGACATTCCTGCAAGGCACTGTGCGTAATGCATCTGCTCTCTTGCATTCTGATTTCCTGCATAAGAAGCCGGAAGATAATCAAGTACCATCTCGATTGCCTGCAGTGCAAGCGGATCTGTAAATGCACAGTGAAGAGTGGAAACATATGCCTCGATCGCATGAGTAAGAGCATCCATTCCTGTATATGCCACCTGTTTTGCAGGAAGAGCCTCTACAAGCTCAGGGTCAACAATCGCTACATCCGGTGTGATATTGAAATCTGCCAGAGGGTATTTAATTCCCTTTGCATAATCCGTAATAACAGAGAAAGCTGTAACCTCAGTTGCAGTACCTGATGTTGTAGGAATTGCGGCAAATCTCGCTTTCTGTCTCAGTTCCGGAAAACCAAACGGCACAATTAAATCCTCAAACTTCGTTTCCGGATATTCATAAAATGCCCACATTGCCTTTGCAGCATCAATCGGAGAACCGCCGCCCATAGACACGATCCAGTCCGGCTGGAACTCCTGCATCACTTTTGCGCCTCTCATAACAGTCTCAACAGAAGGATCCGGCTCCACGCCTTCGATCAGTTCTACTTCCATGCCGCCCTCTTTCAGATAATTCACTGCTTTATCAAGAAAGCCCTGACGTTTCATAGAACCGCCGCCAACTACAAGAACTGCTTTTTTTCCTTTTAAGTTCTTTAATTCCTCCAGGCAGCCTTTTCCATGATAAATATCTCTTGGTAATGTAAATCTTGCCATGCCCCGTCTCTCCTTTTCTATCTATCTCTCTAAATTTATGTTAATCATTTAACAAACTCATTATAGCATTGTTAATATTTTAACGCAATCTTTTTCTTCGTGATTTTTGTACTTATTATCATACAATTCTTTAAAATCTATTCCTCATGCCTTTCCTTCATAAATAGAATGTCCGAATCAAACGACACCGACCTCCGAAATCAGATTTTTAGTCTGACTTTCGGAGGTCGGTGTCGTTGCCTATTGGAAATATTATAGAATTATTTTGCCAGTTCCCTGGGCATATAACTTACTTCAATCGCCTGTACTACACTTGTATCTTTTCTCACAAGAATCTGTACCGAATCAAGAGAGCTTTCCGGTCCTTCTACTGTATAATACTCAAACATATCGGACTCTTCAAATTCATATGTCACTCCTTCAAGAGCCTTCTCAAGATCTGCCTTCGTCATGCCGCGGGTAATTCCCTTCTGAACCGTGATTGGCATATCTGTTGAATTATCGTCTCCCTTTACCGTCGTCACAAAACAGTTGCGAATCGTCGTTGCATTGTCTCCGTAATTCCGTGCCATAACTCTTAATTCCTGATTATTTTTCATAAGAGAAACCCAGCCGGCATCTTTTCCTTTTACAGTCATATCGGACTGGTCTTCCTTTACTGTCCAGCCATTTTTCTCAAACTCAGAAACAGGAGCCGGCATCTGATACAGCGCGCCGTCATACTCTACAATAAATTTTGTAAGATCATCTCCCAGCTCTGTTGGTGCCTGATAGCTTTTTACTTCCTCTGTCACTTCATCACTGACCGCAGTTTCCGCCTGTGCCTTTTCTTCTTCACTCGCTGTCTCGATTATATTTCTCATATCAATTTTGCTTACTACCTTTGTCTCTTTATCTACCTGAATTTCCACGTCCTGATACGTTTCATACTCATAAGTAAGCGCTGTGTACATTTCTCCGTCGTACTCTCTGCTTGGCTCTCCATATGCAGCTTTCACATCTTCAAGAGTCGATACTCCAAATTCAATTCCTTTTGGAAGCTTCACACTGAATGCGCTGTCCTTCATCATATAAGAATCTACAGAAAAGCCTCCGATCTGGCACTCAGAAAAAGGTACGGTATTCATGCCAAGATTAAAGATCGTAGCATAAAGCTTTGAAGAATCTTTTTTGAAGGTTTCCGCTGTAGTATACTGTTCCGGCTCTATCGTCTGAGCTGCATCCCCGTCATAAGTCCAGCCCTTTGCCGTAAATTCCCCATAAGACATCGGAAACTGGTAAACTTCTCCGTCAATCTCTGCCTGAAAGCTGTAAATATCATCAGAAAGCGCCTGTGCGCCTGTCTGAACGCCTTCTCCTTCAGCAGTTGTTTCTTCTGTTCCTGCCTGCGCCTCATTTGTTGTTTCCGCTGCCGCATCTTCTGCCATAACCCCTGCTGCCGGCATTACACAAAGCAATCCTGTCATAAATCCCACCAATACTTTTTTCATGCGTTGTCCTCCATAGACTTTATTATTTGTAAATGGATTATAGCACAACCGAGATATTTCTGCTATATTTTTTTAATGTATTTCCACTTTTTTTATAAAACATGCACAAAACAAGGGACAGCCTCTCTTTCCCGGGAGCTGTCCCTTATTTTTTATCTCACATGTTTTTTATTTATCTCCTACCGCCGAAAAACTGCATTCCAGACTCAGATAAAGTTCCGTTTTCCCAATCTTCCAGAATATTTCCCTCTCCTGACGGCTGTTCTTCTTCTGCGCTTTCATCGGCGCTCTCGTCTTTGCTTTCTGCTTTATCTTTATTTTCGTTTTCTCCCAGTGTAACAGTCACTGTTTTTTCTTTATAGGCATCGCCATCCTGAACCTGAAGAACTACTTCTACCTCTTCTCCCGGCTCATAATACTGAAGATAGTTCACAAGCTGTTCAATGCTTACCACAGATTTTCCGGCAAACTCCGTAATAATAGAATTTACTTTGATTCCGGCTTCCTCCGCAGGACCGCCTTCTGTAACTTCTCCTACAAAGACACCCTGAGGAATACCGTAAACCTGACCTTCCTCACTTACTGTTCTTCCGGAAATTCCAAGAACACCGTTTTCACCCTCTTCCAGCTTCTCTCTCGGCTCCTCATTCATAAGATTTTCCAGAATATCAGAAACATCAGAAACCGCAATGGCATATCCCATACCTTCAACCTCTGTGGAAGCAAGCTTAGCAGAGTTGATTCCTACTACTTCGCCATTCATATTTAAGAGCGCACCGCCGCTGTTTCCCGGGTTAATCGCAGCATCTGTCTGAATCAGGTTGACACCGTTTTTTGTGTCATCTTCATCAGAGGAGAAGGAACCGGAAGCGGAATCCATTCTTCTGTTCTTTGCACTTACAATACCGGTTGTGACAGACTGTCCGTAGCCAAGAGCATTACCGATGGCGATTACCTGCTCTCCTACAACAAGATCATCGGAACTTCCAATAGTCGCTATGGAAATCTGGTCCATCGTATCATTAGAAATATCTTCCAGAGGAATGCTTACAACCGCAAGGTCTTTATTCTCCTCATATCCCTTTACCGTTCCTTCGTATGCACTGTTATCAATAAAGCTTACAGAAAGAGTGTCGGCGCCTTCTACAACATGATAATTCGTAGCAATTAAAAGTTCCTCGTCATTTTTTCCAATAATAATTCCGGAACCGCTTCCTTCCACCTCTTCTTCCTGTGAAGGTGCATATCCGCCGTACATTCCGAACATTCCGTAGTAGTTCTGAACCTCCTGAATGGATTTTGTTGTAATAGAAACAACAGACGGCATTGCTTCTGCTGCAATATCAGAAACATCAAGGCTTCCCTTTGCCTCTGTTTCCTTCTTGTCTTTTGTATCCTCTTTCTCTTTATCCTTTGACTTCTTTGCACTCTTCGTCATAGTCAGAGTTGTTTTATCGGATGAAGCAGAAACATTCTGCACACCATCTGTAAAATAAGAAATTCCGTTATATCCGCCTAATAAAAGGCCTCCTGCAAGAGCTGCACAAAGCGTAACCTTCGCACCCTTCTTTACCATTTTTTTAACTGTATTTTTATTCATATTACTCATTTATGTTCCCTCCTTGACTTCTTTCAAGAATCTCTGTTTCTTTCCTTTTACGGCTTTTAGTATAAAAATAATTTGTGTTTACTTTGTGGGAAAAATGTGTATTATTTGTTAAAACATGATATGATATAAAAAAAAGTTGAGGTGTACGCTTATGAATTCAATTCAATCACTTAAACCAGCTTCTGTTTTTCATTACTTTGAAGAAATCTGTTCCATTCCCCATACTTCTCACCACGAAAAACAGTTAAGCGATTACTGTGTCCGTTTCGCCAAAGAACGCGGACTGACCTGCACCCAGGACGCTATGGGAAACCTGATCATCTTTGCCCCTGCTTCACCCGGATATGAGCAAAAAGAAGCCGTTATTCTTCAGGGGCATCTTGATATGGTAGGGGTTAAGACAGAGGACTGCAATCTGAATCTTGAAACAGACGGACTTCATCTTATGATAGACGGAGAATATCTCACAGCCGAAGGAACAACTCTTGGCGGAGATGACGGAATTGCTGTCGCATATGCCCTTGCTCTTCTCGATGACAAAGAAATTCCTCACCCGCCTCTTGAAGTAATTCTTACTGTATGTGAAGAAGTCGGGCTTCTGGGTGCATCTGCCATGAACTTATCGGAATGTAAAGGCAGAAGACTCATCAATATCGACTCAGAAGAAGAAGGTATCCTCACAGTGGGCTGTGCCGGAGGACGCCGTGCCGCCTGCCAGATCCCTGTGGAAAGAAATACGCAGACAGGCATTCTCTGCCATATTCGTTTTTCCGGACTTCTGGGAGGACATTCCGGACTGGAAATTCATAAAAAACGTGCAAATGCAATTAAACTTCTTAGCCGTTTCCTTCTTTTCCTGAAAAAAGAAACAGACTATTCCCTTGTGTCCATGTCAGGAGGAATAAAAGAAAATGCAATCCCAAAAGACTCCCGGGCATCTGTCCTGATCCCTGAGGAAAATCTCTCCCGCGCCAAAAAAGCCGCTGAAACTTTTCTCTTTTATATAAAGGCAGAATATGGCACAGCAGATCCGGAGATTCATCTGGAATTTACAGAAGTAAGAAAAACAGCAGAATCTGTAATAACAGAAAAGTCTCTTCTTTCCATGCTAACATCTCTTACCTTCATTCCCTGCGGAGTGCAGGCTATGAGCACAGACATTCCGGATACTGTAGAAACTTCCCTGAATCTGGGTATCATGGAACTTACAGAAAAAGAACTGACTCTGCGTCTCTCCATAAGAAGTTCTGTTTCCTCCGCAAAAGAGGCTCTTGCAGAAAAAATCGAGCTGCTTATAAAAACACTCGGAGGCCATACAGAATTTCAGGGAGACTACCCTGCATGGCCATACGCAAAGGAATCTCCCCTTCGAGACTGCTGTGTTAAAGTTTTTGAGGACCAATATGGAAAAGCCCCGCTCCTTCAGACCATTCATGCAGGACTTGAATGCGGAATCCTTTCCAGTAAAATCCCGGAACTGGACTGCATCTCCTTTGGTCCAAATCAGCTTGATGTCCATACTCCGGACGAAAAACTTCATATCCCTTCTGTGGAAAGAGTATGGGAATATTTAAAAGCTGTTCTGAAAGCACTTTAAAACAGAATTTTACATTTAATTAAATATATCGAATTTTCCCAGGTTCAATACCAAGGATTCCAAGACCCGGTTCATCTGAAACGGTAATTGTCTTTTCGTCAAAGACAGCGCCGCCAAGAATCGGGTCTTCTTTACAGAGAACCGGTCCGTCAAGATCAATTTTTGTAATGATCTTCTTTGCACATGCAAGGTGAACCGCTGCATTTACACTGATTTTTGCCTCAAGCATACAGCCGATCATACATTCCACACCGTAAATTTCCGCTGCTGAAACAATTTTCAGTGCATTATAAAGACCACCGCATTTCATCAGCTTAATATTTACAAGATCTGCTGCCCCCATTTGCATAATCTTCACTGCATCTTCCGGTGAAAAAACACTTTCATCTGCCAGAACCGGCACATAGGAACGTTCTGTTACGTACTTCATTCCCTCAAAATCATGAGCTTTTACCGGCTGCTCCACAAACTCAATATCAAGCCCCTTTTCCTGCATCCCGTTTAATATCCTTACTGCCTCTTTCGGTGTCCATCCCTGATTTGCATCAATTCGGATTTTTGTCTCTGCCGGAACAGCCTGACGGATTGCTGATAATCTTGAAATATCCTTCTCCGGCTCTTTTCCCACTTTTACCTTAAGACAGTCATATCCTCTCCGGATCGCATCTTCTGCATCTCCCGCCATTTCATCAGGCTCATTTACGCTGATCGTAATATCTGTAACGATAGATTTTCTTGCTCCTCCCATCAATTTATAAACGGGAATCTTATAAAGCTGTCCGTATAAATCCCACAGTGCCATATCTACTGCTGCCTTCGCACTTGTGTTTTTCAGAATACAGGAATTCAGACTCTTCATTAAATCCTCAAATTCATCTACCTCTCTTCCTACAAGAGAAGGTGCGATATGATCTTTGATCGCTCCTATAATAGCGCCTGTCGTGTCTCCTGTAATAACTCCGGTAGGCGGCGCTTCTCCATATCCCACGGCTCCTGAATCCGTATGAATTTCAACAATCACATCCTCTACACTGTTCACAGAACGAAGAGCCGTTTTAAAAGGAACACGAAGCGGCACGGAAATCAGCCCCATGCGAATATCAGTAATTTTCATATTTGTTACCTGCCTTTTCTTTGATTTTGTAAAAAGTATTTGCCAGCAGCAAGGACTCATGGTATTATTGTATATAAACTAGCATGATTTGTAAAGAAAATTGTGCTAAATAACAAGGAAAGGGAAGAGTAACATGATTACAAACGGATTTACTTACATAGCAGTTTTAATTTTTATTGCTGCTCTCCTGGTCTGGCTACAAAAATACACAAAATCAAAATTTTTTGATTATGCGCCGCCAATTGTTTTACTGTATCTTATCACTATGATCTTCTGTACCTTAAATGTATGGGATCTGGAAGCGACAAAGCCCGCCTACTCTGCTTTAAAGAACAATATTTTGTTCGCCATGATTTTCCTGATGCTCCTTCGCTGTGACATCCGAAAAATCTTCAAGCTTGGACCGAAAATGCTTGGCGGCTTCTTCTGTGCTTCCATTACAATTTCTCTCGGCTTTATTATCACTTACGCAATTCTCCACGGGCCACTCGGAGAAGGGGCATGGAAAGCCCTGGGCGCTCTCTGCGGAAGCTGGATGGGCGGATCCGGAAACATGATCGCTGTCCAGGCAGCTCTGGATATTGGAGAGGCAGATATGGCATACGCTCTTGTAGTGGATTCTATTGACTATTCCATCTGGGTTATGTTCCTTCTGTGGGCGATTAACCTGGCGCCAAAATTCAACAAATGGGTAAAAGCAAACACAAAAACACTGGACGAAGTTTCCAGACGGCTGGAAGACGATGCAAAAGCAAATGACGGCTCTATTACATTTGTAAACATCATTTTCCTTCTCGGCCTTTCTCTTGTTGTTTCTGCTCTTGGACAGAACATCGGAACAACACTTAATGGAGCTCTTCCATTCCTGGATACTTCTACATGGACCGTTCTTTTCATCACTCTTGCAGGACTTGCAGGCGCTTTGACACCTGTTGGCAAAATGGCAGGAACAACAGAACTTTCCAATGTTATGCTTTATTCTGTAGTTGCTCTCCTTGCTTCACGTGCAAGCTTCCTTGAGCTTACAGACGCTCCTGTATGGATTATCGCAGGATTTATGATTCTTGGTATTCACGGCATCCTTATGGTTCTCTGTGCCAAGATCTTTAAATTGGATATGTTCACCTGCGGCGTTGCCTCTCTTGCAAATATAGGCGGTTCCGCTTCCGCCCCCATTCTTGCCGGCGCATACAGCGGCGCCCTCGTTCCTGTTGGTGTACTCATGGCATTAATGGGCTATGTCATCGGAACAGGCGGCGGATTAATCGTAGCAAATATCATGTCCATGTTTGGATAAAAATTCTTCTGACAGAAATTTACCAAAAAACAAAAACGTACAGACTCTCATGTAATCACCATAAGAGTCTGTACGTTTTTTATCTTTCATCTGCTTATTCCGTCTCCCGTATTCTCTCCACAACACTCTCTTTCTTTCCAAAGCAGAACGCCACCTTCGGCACAACTGCCCCAAGTATGAGAAGCACCGGGAATATAAGAAGCATCGGCGTAATGATAAAATGATACTTCATAAACCACATTCCGCCTGCAAGTGCCCGTATCACAGTAACAGAAAACAGACAGCCCAGTACGAAGGAGCAGAAGATCGTTCCCACTGCGTAGTACACACCTTCCAGCATAAGCATTCGGGAAAGCTGTTTCTTCGTCATTCCAATGGCTTCCATCATGGCAAATTCCCGTTTTCTTGTCACAATGCCGGTGAGAATAGAGTTGATAAAGTTCAAAACTCCGATAATCCCTACTACAAATGTAAGAATACCACCAACTACAATAACCATTCCAAGCATCTGATCAAATTCATCCTCGTATCTCATCTTTGATTCATACGCCATGACAGGCTCCTGCGTTTCCGTATAGGTCTTTACAAGCTCATTTACAGCTTCTTCCTTTTCATCTGCAACATTAAATCCATACGTCATCAGGTATTTATCCGATAACATTTCCTTAAATACATCTGAGGAAGTATAATAAGAAAATGTATGACCTGAACGGCTACTTAATCCATAATGATTGTCTTTAATAATGGAAAGGATTTCAAACTCTCTTGTCTGTCCGTCTCCGTATTCAAGCACGATCTTATCGCCCGGCTTCTGGAAACAGCTTTCCTCCTCCACTTTTCCATTGTCGTCTGTGTCAACAGAGAGTAGTACATATTTCCCTGATTTCAGTTTTTCACGGATTGCCTCAGGGTCTTTTTCTCCCTTCCAGACATCCACCTTATCGTAAAAGAAATCGTCAAGACCATAAAAAACTGTATCATACGTTGTCTCTGTTCTGGAAAAAGACAGGAAAATTTTTCCAAAATAATTTCCCGGTTCCCCATCTTCATTTCTCGGAACAGAATCCGGAATCTCCACACAGTCTTTTACAATACCTGCCTCAAGTGTTCCGTAAATACGACCTCCTTCTTCATACCCGTCAAGATTCTCACATACCTTTATAAAACTCTCTGTCAGGCTCTCTTCTTCTATTGTTTCCTCTGTTCCCCTGTATTCACCATTCATATACTGGGCATTTGCAATCTGAAAATCATAAGAAACAAATTTTTTCAGATACGTGTCCAGGTCAAAGGACTGGGTAAGGGTAAATACGCTGTTTAAAAGTACAACAGAAAGAGAAAGGGAAACAACTACAAGAATATATTTCTTTCTGTTTCTTCCTACATTGGAAAACGCCATCTTCCAGATTTTGCCTCCATCTGAGGACTTTTTCTGTTTCTTCTTATCTCCGCCTCCCTCTGTATATCGCACTGCTTCCACAGCAGAAACCTTTGCCGCAGTACGCGCCGGTTTTCCTGTGGAGATCCATATAGTAATTGCGGAAAAGACGGCTGCCCCCACAAAAATAAGAGGATGAAAAACTGCCGTGTCCACACTGCTCGCATCAGACTCACTGATCACAAAAATAAGAGGAATGATAGCTTTTCCTGTAAAATATCCAAGTATCATACCTGCCGGAATCCCTATGATCCCCAGGAAAAACGCCTGCCGTCTTATAATTTTTTTAATCTGCTTTCCCGTTGTTCCGATTGTTTTCAACAGTCCATAATAGCGAATATCACGCACAACAGAAATCTGGAAAATATTATAAATAATTAAATAACCTGTAAATCCGATCAGAAGAATGCCGGCTGCCACTGCTGCCACCGCGCCTAAATCTCCTTCTGTATTGCTTGCCATATACGCCCAGTTCGCATTATACTCTATGCTGTTTTCATTTCCCGTTTCTGTGGAATATCCCGCATTTTTCACAACCTTTTCCAGCTTCTCTGTAACAGACAAAGAATTGGCAAAATTTACGTCCATACGGATAGCCCCAACCGGGTCAAAATCCTTATCAAACGTATAAGTAAGCTCCTGCGCATATTCTTCCAGATATGCCTTTGGCACAATCACAAATCCCACATTCATAAGCGGGTCTGCCTTTGTCACACCGGAAACTGTAAAGGTTCTCTTAACTGTCTCCGTATCATTGATTCGGATTTTCAGATCCAGTGTGATCTGCTGCCCCGCTTTCGGCTCTTTCCCCATAAGCTCCAGAGATTTTTCATCTATCAGGATCTCATCCGCCTTTTCCGGAGCCTTTCCATCTATAATATCTACAAAATAATGAGAATAACTCGGCGCCGGATAATACCACATTTCTATATGGCGTTTTAAAAATTCCGGATTTTCCACCTCATACGCCACCAGCATATTGTCGGCGCATTCCTTAATAGAAGGATCTTTTTTAAGTGTCTCATACTGTTCCCGTGTAATGCTTTTAAATACACCGTGCCAGTCTCCGCCTGCACTTCTCATTGTCTGTTTCTGGATATTGTCTGCAAGCCCGATTCCCACTGTAAACAGAGCCGTAAATAACATTCCCGTAAGGGCAATGGCAAGAATCGCAATGATATTTCGCGTTTTTCCGGAACGGAAGCTCCTGTCTGACAGGCGGTGGATCACCTTTTTATTATCAACCTTACGCATATACTTCACCGCCTTTTTTGCTGCCCTTTATTTTTCCGTCTTCAATTCTTATAATACGGTCTGCAAGCTGGGCAATCTCTTCATTATGAGTGATCATAACGACTGTCTGTCCAAACCTCTCGCTGCTGACCTTCAAAAGTCCCAGTACGTCCTGGCTTGTTGCAGAATCCAGATTTCCCGTCGGCTCGTCAGCCAGAATGATCGCCGGTTTTGCAGCAAGAGCACGGGCAATGGCAACTCTCTGCTGCTGACCTCCGGAAAGCTGGGAAGGCAGATTATATCTCTTTTTATCAAGACCCAGCGTCTCGATCACTTCCTCCACATATGCCTTATCCACCTTACAGCCGTCAAGCTCTACCGGAAGTACGATATTTTCATATACATTCAAAACCGGAACAAGATTAAAGCTCTGAAATACAAAACCGATTTTTCTCCTTCTGAAAATAGTAAGCTGCTCTTCATTTAATCTGGAAATATCTTTTCCTTCTACAAGAACCTTTCCTGATGTGGGAAGATCCAGCCCTCCAAGCATATGGAGAAGCGTAGATTTTCCGGAACCCGACGTACCTACAATAGAAACAAACTCGCCTTTTTCCACATCAATGTCCACTCCGTCAAGAGCTTTTACAAGAGTGTCCCCTTTTCCATAATATTTCTTTAATTCTCTCGTTTTTAAAACGCTCATATTTATCCCTCCTGATCCAAGAAAAAATGATCTTACAGAATTTCTTTTCTATAAGACCATTATATAAACAGAATCTTTCCAGATACTTTCCAGAATCGAACAGTTTTGTTAGATTTATGATTTCAGATACATTTTAAAGGTACTGCCTTTTCCCTTCTTTGAAAGAACCTTCATATATCCTTTTTCTTTTTGGACAATCTCTCTTGCCAGATACAGTCCAATTCCAATGCCGTCCTCCTGCTGCACTTCTGCGCTTCTGTAAAAACGACTGAAAATCTGCGCTCTCTCTTCCTCCGAGATACCAATCCCCTCATCCCGCACAGAAATACATACGTAAAATTCAAACCTTTCCACACTTACCTCTACTGTACTTTCCAACGGGGAATATTTTACAGCATTATCAAGAATGTTTCCCAGAGCTTCTGCTGTCCATTTTTTATCGTAGACCGCTTTCATATTATTAGAAAAATTACCCTGAAGCTTTACATGGATTTTCTTTTTTGCCGCCTTTGGAAGAATCTCTTCCATAGCTTCCAGAAGAAGAGGTTCTACCGGCTGTCTCTGTGGTTTCAAAACAAGGACGTTTGATTCCAGACGTGACATTTTCACAAGAGCCTGAATAAGAAATTCCAGTTTTTCCGCCTGTCTTACAATCTGTTCTGCCAGATGCTTTTCCTCCGGACTCTCTGTCTGCTCACATAAAAGCTGCGAATACAAAAGAATATTGGAAAGAGGTGTTCTTGTCTGGTGGGAAATATCAGATACAAGCGCCTGCATTCCCTCCCTGTTTTTATTAAGCTGCTCCATAGACATTTTTGAAGCGGTTAGATACCGCTTCCATTTTGCTTCCAGACGGGAAAGCTCCGTCTCGTCATATCTCTCCTCTTCAAATTCTCCATTTATTGCCTGCTCCAGCATTTCATCAAGCCGGCGCAGGGTTTTTCCTGCTCCAATCTGTATCATGCTTCTTTCTCCCACACATACCCAAGTCCGTAAACAGTCTGAATGGGACAGATTCCTTTCTTTCCCTCCAGCTTATGACGAAGACGGTTCACTGTTACAGACAGAGCATTTTCGTCTACAAACCGCCCTCCGTCTGACCAGATCACATCTACAAGCCTTTCCCTGGAAAGCGTCTGACCCGGATTTTTTACAAAGAGCCGTAAAAGTTTCTGCTCCGTTTTGCTTAAAGAAATTTCTTCGCCTTCCACGCAAAAACACATCTTTTCAAAGGAGAATGAATACCTCTCGCTTTCATACGTACCGTTTTCCTTTTCCCTCGTCATTCTTTCCCGCATACGCGCCACTCTTGCCCTCAGTACCATAAGACTGAACGGTTTCGTAATATAATCGTCTGCCCCGAGACTCAATCCTGTTACCTCGTCAATTTCCATATCATTCGCTGTGATGATCAGAACAGGAACCTGTGATGTCTTCCTTATTTCCCGGAGAAAATCAAACCCGCTTCCGTCTGGAAGATTTACGTCAAGAAGCACCATATCCACTTCTTTTTCTTTCCGGATCTCCTGCGCCTGTCCGATTGTATAAGCAGAATAAAACTCTGTTTCCGCTTCTTTCAGAGCCAGCATGATTCCATGATTCAGCCCTTTGTCGTCCTCTACAATCAAAATATGATACATTTCCTTCTCCTGTTGTTTTCCTGACATTTATATTTCTTCAGCACGTTAAATTATGCTGTTTCTATCACGTGTTCTGTCTCTCCAGTATATTCTTCCTCTGGAAAAATAGCAACCGCTTTCCAATTTTCACTTTCTTTTTCCGAAAGTTATGTTATACTGTACTAAAATTATATAGAAAGGACTTTGTAATATGCAGTATATGATTTCTTTTCTGGAAGGAATTATCACGTTTATTTCTCCGTGTCTCCTTCCAATGCTCCCCATATACATCTCCTATTTTGCAGGAGGCGGTGAGCGCAGCACCAAAAAAACAATGAAATGCGCCCTCGGCTTTATTCTTGGATTCACTCTTGTATTTGTCTCAATGGGCGCTCTTGCAGGAACGATCGGAAGTTTTTTAAAGTCTCATCAGCAGGCAGTCAATATTGTTTCCGGTGTTATCGTGATTTTCTTCGGACTGAATTTTCTCGGTATTCTGAAAATCAACCTTTTTCACGGTTCAAAAAGAAGCGTAGATACGAAAGATCTTGGATTTTTCACCTCCGCCTTATTCGGAATCATTTTTTCCGTAGGCTGGACTCCATGTGTAGGCGCATTCCTGGGCTCAGCCCTCATGCTCGCTTCACAGCAGGGACACGTTCTCACAGGAATGACCATGCTTTTATGTTACTCCCTGGGTCTTGGAATCCCTTTCATTATCAGTGCCCTTCTTATTGATAAATTAAAAAGCACCTTCGCTTTTATCAAGCGAAATTATCGCGTGATCAACATGGTATGCGGAGGATTTTTAATTGTCATTGGTATTCTTATGGCAACTGGTACTATGGGACGTTTCCTGGCACTTTTAAGCTGATCTAAAAAGGAGGTCTTATGAAAAAAAACAAAACTTTTATATTACTGACTGTACTTCTTATTGTTTTAATTGCAGGCGCCGGTTTCTTTTATAACAAATTAAGCAGCGCCTACAAAACCGACTCTCTTACGGAAACTTCTCCGTCATCGAAAAACAAAGCGGATTCCGATGAAAAAAATAAGGAAGGGGATTCTCAGCCGGAAGAAGACAATAAAAAAGCAGAAATCGAAGAAGACGCACAGACTTCTGACACGGAAGAGTCTGATTCCTCTCAGGACTCCCAGACAGAATCCGACAATGCAGAAGATTCCAATACAGCTTCCTCAGAAGAGGATTCCGGTGAAAATACCGTACAAACAGTTCCTGATTTTACAATGACAGATGCTTCCGGCGAAGAAGTAAAGCTTTCCGATTTCTTCGGCAAACCGGTTATCCTGAACTTCTGGGCAAGCTGGTGCGGACCATGTAAAAGCGAGATGCCTCACTTTGAAGACGCATACCAGAAATATGGTGAGGATATAAATTTTGTAATTGTAAACCTGACAGATGGAGCAAGAGAAACAAAAGAAAAGGCGTCTGAATTTATTGAAGAACAGGGGTACACCTTTCCTGTATACTTTGACACCAACACGGAAGGAGCTATGACATATGGAACGTATTCCATACCTGTCACTTACTTTATCTCTGCCGATGGCACACCTGTTGCTCAGGCAAGCGGAGCTTTGGACGCTGCCACTCTTCAAAAAGGACTGGACATGATCCAGTAACATATTTTCCCAATATGGAGCGCGAACTGACGCGCTCCTTTTTTATCGCAGATTATCTTTATGATTCCATTTTTCCGCCTCTTAATCTCAATCCTATTTCGCTGTGCTGTATATTTTCTTTTCTTTTTGTATAATAATTCATTTGCTTTTTTACCTTTTTTCTATCCCATTTCTGCTTTTATAATATTATTCATCTTTTTCATTGACTATGTATATTGTCCGTGTTACCATAGTATAAACTTTTAGTTTATACTATTTAGGGAGGGTCTTATGTACAATCTGATACTGAATACATTCATAGCAGTCATAGACTGCGGCAGTTTTACAAAAGCAGCCGAACAGTTAAACATATCCACAACAGCCATCATGAAGCAGATGAATACTCTGGAAAAGCATCTGAATTTGAAATTGATAGACAGGACGCCAACAGGAGTAAATTACACACAGGCAGGAAAGATCATATACAGAGATGCAAAATTCATTATAGATTACTCAAAAAAATCCATCACCGAAGCCACAGCAGCAGCATCCGATGATGGAGCGATTTTTCGGGCAGGAACCTCCAGATTCGCTCCCGCCAGAGCTTTTATGGATTTATGGTATCAGGTAAGCCCTGATTTTCCAGGCAGCAAACTTCAACTTATATCTTTCGAAGACGATCCCCAGGGTCTTCTGCCGGAAATAAAAAAGCTTGGAAAAACTTTCGATTTTTTAATCAGTATTTGTGATTCAGAAAAACAGCCTTCCATGTGCAGCTGCCTTCCCATTGGAAAATACAAAGAAATGATTGCCATTCCAAAGGATCACCCTCTGGCAGCAAAAGAAATGATTGATATAGAAGATTTATACGGAAAAACCCTCATGATAATGTCTCAGGGGATTTCCTTTGTACATGATAAAATCCGCGAAGATTTCGTAAAAAATCATCCGCAGATTCATCTTGAAGATATTCCTCACAGCTATGACTTATCTGTATTTCAACGCTGTATAGACGCAAAAAACACACTTCTTATCCCTGAATGCCTGAAAAATATTCTTCCAGACATTATCTCTCTCCCTGTTCATTGGGATTATTCAGTCCCATATGGCATTCTTTACAGTCTAAATTCTTCTGAAAACGTTCTGAACTTTATAAATGCAGCAAAAAATCTCCTATCCTGACGGAGATTTTTCGCTGTTTCCCCCTCTTACAGCTCTAATATGGTATCGTATTTATCTAAGTCTGTTACTCTGTCGTCTCTCAAAACAATCTGTCACGCATCTTCCGATACTGCCTCATTCACAATATCATGCGCATCTTCCAGCGCATCAAGCGCCTCTGTCAGAATATCTGTTTTTTCATTTTCTTCCCTCTCATACTCCTCCAAAAGCTCCGCAAGGCTATCTTTAAGAGCTTCCAAATTGTCCAAAATTTCTTTTAACTTTCCTTCTCTTCCTCTTTCAGAAGAAATTTTTATCACTTTTCCCATGTTCGTTCTCCTCCTCAGATTAAATTTCTTTCACTTTCTCAAATCTGTATTTTTGCTTAATATCCGGATACTTTTCTCTTTCTACCTCGCTCATAAACATCGCATACGGTCTTGCGCATATTTTAAAAGGCGCATATAATCCCTGATAAATCACCAGCTTTTCTCCCGTCTCCGTATGGTGTGCGATCGCAAGCACTTTATATAAATACTCTGAAGTTTCCCGTGATACCCACTCTCTCTTAAAGTGTTGCACAATATCTCCCACCTGAATATCTCTCTGAACACCTTTTTCTTCCTCTATCTCAGGCTCTGTATTCAGTTCCACGTATTCTTCTTTATCCAGAGATACCGTTACGCCAGATTTTCCGATAATATGCACGCCTCCATACCACGTTCCTTCTACCTCGCAAATATCTCCAACCTGATACTCCAACGTATATTCATCGTTCTTTTTTATAATTCTTACTTTGCGCATATTTCACCTCTCATTTTATCACAATGCTCATTTCATGCCAGACTTCTCCGCCCCACTGGGATACACCAATCCCGTGATCTGTAAAACCAAATTTCCTGTACATTTCCACCTTATCATCTACACAGGTTAATATCAGTTTTTTCCTTCCCTTTTCCTTTTCTCTTCTAATGTATTCTTCCACTAATTTTCTCGCAAGCCCATTCCCCCGGTGTTCCAGAAGAACATCAAGCCCAAGGAGCATAATATTCTCTCCTTCAGGATTATGAATCTCTGCATCTGTAAAAAAATCATCCGTCAAATGCTCCTCATCTGTCGCAAGCCCATTCAAAAATCCAGCCAGAAGCCCCTTTTCCCTATCCACCGCCACAAGAAATAAATCCGGCGCTTTCCTGATACGTTGTTCCATATTCTCGTAAGAACACGCTTCGTTTGGTGGAAAGCATCTCTTCTCTATCTCTGCAGCCTGCGGAATTTCTTCTATCTTTATATTTCTGAACTCATATTGTTCATACAAATTCTTCATGTCCATTTCCTCTCATTCCTTATTTTTCTGTATGTTTCACGTGAAACATACAGAAAAAAAGCCCAAGACAAATCGTCTCAAGCTCTTTCATTCCTTTTGCTTTCAGCGTCCCGTGCGGGAATCGAACCCACAGCTAGCGCTTAGGAGGCGCTTGTTTTATCCGTTAAACTAACAGGACGAATGTCGCTCTTTCTCAAGCGACACTCTTATTTTACTATATTTTCAAAGGAAATACAAGTACAATTTAAAAATGAAGCTGTCCCTGGAGCCATATGATTCCCTTAAATCTACGCCCTGCCTGCGGCTCACCCAGCAAGTCTTTTTTATTGATGCAAACATCAAACTGTACATCATTGCTATCCAGGGTAAGCTGATAAATTTCTTCTCCTGTAAGAATATTTTTAAACTCCATGAAATCAAGAATTTCTCCCATTACATTGTACTGGTCACACTCAATCCCATACGGCATAAAATAAGAATCTACAATAGAAAAAATATCTTCTCTGACAATACGTTGAGAAATCATAGAATACGTATCCATATCTTCCATCGTGAGGCTTTCCATTGCATCCTCATCGCCATTTCTGGCCGCTGCAATCAGATTGCTCCTGTTCTTTGCCAGCTCACGCTCTGCCCGCGCAGCCTCTTTATCCTTTTGCAGGGGAAGGAGAATCATTCCCTCCCTTGCAAGTCCGGAAATTGTGAGTGTCTTCCGACCCTCGGACGCAGTCACTTTCCGGCTTTCCAGCATATATTCAACCGCATTCTGGAGATAAAAAATCAAAGTTACACCAATCCTCAAATCATCACACGCCCCCGAAAAAGACTGGCATGCCGCATGGCGTTCTATCACAACATTTTCATCTGTTGTAATTCCGGTCCCTCGAAAAAATGGGAAATAATATTCCACGTGAAACTCATTATTTTCATCATACTGTCCGCACACTGTAATGCCGCAGTCACATCCATAATTTTTGGAGAACTCCGCAAAAACGCCGTCTTCGTAATCTTCTATAACATTTTTTTCATCATATGTCTCGATTACATCTTGTATGATTTCTTCTATTTGCGTTCTCTTCTTTAGCTCCGAAAAGCCAACTGCTCTTAAATAGCTATGCACAAAAACACCTCCTGAAACAGTCAGTTTTATGCACGTTTTTTCTCAATCTTTGTCATTCCTCCCATGTAAGGCTGTAATGCTTTCGGAATGTTCACAGAACCATCCTCATTAAGATTGTTTTCAAGAAATGCAATCAGCATTCTTGGCGGTGCTACAACTGTATTATTTAAAGTATGAGCCAGATATTTCTTTCCGTCTTTTCCATTTACACGGATTTTCAGACGGCGTGCCTGCGCGTCTCCCAGATTGGAGCAGCTTCCCACCTCGAAATATTTCTTCTGGCGTGGAGACCATGCCTCTACATCAATAGATTTGACCTTTAAATCTGCCAGATCTCCAGAACAACATTCCAGAGTACGAACCGGAATATCCATAGAGCGGAACAGATCAACTGTATTCTTCCAGAGTTTTTCAAACCATTCCGGGCTTTCCTCCGGACGGCACACAACAACCATTTCCTGTTTTTCAAACTGATGAATGCGATAAACGCCTCTCTCTTCCAGTCCATGTGCGCCTTTTTCTTTACGGAAGCACGGAGAATAACTTGTTAGAGTTTTCGGAAGCTCTTCTTCCGGAATGATCTGATCAATAAATTTTCCAATCATAGAATGCTCGCTTGTACCGATAAGATACAAATCTTCGCCTTCTATCTTGTACATCATCGCTTCCATTTCCGCAAAGCTCATAACGCCTGTCACTACGCTGCTTCGAATCATAAACGGAGGTACGCAGTAAGTAAATCCTCTGTTTATCATGAAATCACGGGCATAAGAAATTACTGCGGAATGGAGTCTTGCAATATCCCCCATAAGGTAATAGAATCCATTTCCAGCTACTCTTCTTGCACTGTCTAAATCAATTCCATCAAAGCTTTCCATAATGTCTGTATGGTACGGAACTTCAAAATCCGGAACAACCGGTTCGCCAAATCTCTCAACTTCTACATTTTCACTGTCGTCTTTACCAATCGGAACAGACGGATCGATAATATTCGGAATGACCATCATGTTTTTCAGAAGTTCTTCTTCTACTTCTTTTTCTCTCGTGGAAAGTTCCTCAATTCTTGCGCCGGAAGCAGCAACCTGTTTTTTTACTTCCTCCGCTTCTTCCTTCTTTCCCTGTCCCATCAAAGCTCCGATCTGCTTTGAAATTTTATTTCTTTCTGCACGTAAGGCTTCTACTTCCTGTTTGATTTCTCTGTTTTCTTTATCAAGTTCCAGCACTTTATCTACCAGCTCCAGCTTACTATCCTGGAATTTATTACGGATATTCTGTTTTACAATCTCCGGGTTTTCTCTCACAAACTTAATGTCTAACATATTGTCCTCCTGTTATTTACTCTTTTTCTGCTATTTCTCCCATTTCAAAATTCACAGCTTTTCGAAGAGCTTCTACCTCTTCCTGGCTTAACATTACATAAGATTCTCCCTTTACAATTTCTTTCAAATACAGAAAACAATTATCTCGGCTGTGCACTGCATTTAAAATCAGACCGGAATTATCCTTATCGAGCATCGCAAGAGCAAAGCTTAACTTTCCTCCCACATCTTCAAAAGCATCGTATTTTTCAACACCATATTTACTGAAAATATATCCAAAAGCTTTTTTGAGATGATTAATATCTCTTTCATGATCTTCCTTTGCCTCGTAAAGCCTGTCTATCTGAGCAAACTTTCTTATGAACATTTTCTCCAGCGACTGTCCATCTGTCCCTTTCATGAAAATCCTGTATTTTCTTTCCAGTCGGCTCAGACGCATATTACTGCTGATTACATTTATAATAAGGACAATGGACAGAACCAGCAATATAATAATGATAATTCCCGGGTCTATTCCCAAACTGTCAAAAATACCGCTCATTCAATATTCTCCTTATCTGATTGATTCAAATAGCTCTATAATTCTTTCCAGCTCATCTCTTGAATAATATTCGATTTCAATTTTTCCCTTATTATTTTTCCTTCTATTGATAACGACCTTTGTTCCTATAATCGCCTTCATCTTTTCCTCAAGGCTTTCATAAACAGCATCTTCTGTGGTGTTTCTCTCCACAGTTTTCTCTCTGGGCGGCTCCATAAGTGTTTTTACAAGCTTTTCCGTTTCTCTCACACTCATTTTTTCATCAAACACCCTTGCAACAACAGATGCCTGTTTTTCCTTATCCGGTAAAGCCAGAATTGCCCGTGCATGACCCGCGGAAATCATTTCGTCTATCAACATCTGCTGAACTTTTTCATCAAGCTTTAAAAGACGCATAGAATTGGTCACGGCTGTTCTGCTTTTTGAAACCCGTTCCGCTATCTCGTCCTGCTTCAGATGAAACTCATCAAGGAGCCTTTTATACGCCATAGCCTCTTCAATGGGATTTAAGTCTTCTCTCTGAATATTTTCAATCAGAGAAATTTCCACAACTTCCTGCTCTGTAAACTCTTTTACGATCACAGGAATCTCCTTCAGTCCCGCAATTTTCGCTGCGCGCCATCTGCGTTCTCCTGCTATTATTTCGTAATATCCTTTTTTATCCGATACAAGCAGCGGCTGCAGAACTCCATACTGTTTGATAGATTCTGCCAGTTCCAGAAGCGCATCTTCATCAAAGTGTTTTCTTGGCTGCGAGCGGTTTGGCTCTACACTGGAAATTTTCACTTTTTTCTCTGCAGTAACAGGCACTGTCTTTTTCTCAGCTTTTATTTCTGCCTGCGGTTTTTTTACCGCTTCTTTTTCTGCAGATGCTTTTGCAGGTATCAAAGCGTCCAAACCTCTTCCCAGTCCCCCTGTTTTTCTCACTGCCATCATTCACCCTCCCTGTTTATTACTTCGTCAGCCAGAAGGCGATAGCTTTCCGCTCCTGCCGATTTTGAATCATACAAATTAATAGGCATACCATAGCTTGGCGCTTCTGCCAGTCGTACATTTCGCGGAATAATTGTCTTATAGATATTTTGCTGCAAGTTATCTTTCACGTTTTCCACTACCTGGAGAGAAAGATTTGTTCTTGCATCATACATAGTAAATACTACACCCTCTATTTTTAACCTCTTATTCAGGCGATCCTTCACAAGCTCAATCGTATGAATCAACTGTGACAATCCTTCCAGAGCATAATATTCACATTGAATTGGCACTAAAACAGATGTTGCCGCTGTCAGTGCATTGATTGTAAGCATACTTAATGACGGAGGACAGTCCATAATAATATAATCGTATTTTCTTCTTATTTTATCTGTTATGCCCTTCAATATGTATTCCTTATTCTCAATTCCAATCAGCTCGATTTCTGAGCCAGAAAGGTTCATATTGGATGGTATTAAATCCACATTTTCCACTACATCTTTTATAATCACTTCTTTTGCAGTTGCCTCTCCCAAAAGAAGCTCATATAAGGTTTTTTCTACTGCATTTTTATCAACACCTAATCCACTTGTAGTATTTCCCTGTGGATCAATATCAATCGCCAATACTTTTTTCCCTTTTTCTGCAAGACATGCAGAGAGATTAATGGCAGTGGTGGATTTTCCTACTCCACCTTTCTGATTTGCCACTGCAATAATTCTGCCCAACTTCACCCTCCCTTTCTGTATAAGTTTACTGTTTTCATTATATCACTTTTATTTTTATCTTTCTACATAATGTTTCACGTGAAACATAAAAAAAAGAATTTGTTTTATTCCTTTTATTGTGTAGTATACCCAATCCTTCTGTTTTTAATCTTTTGTGCTTGAAATCTGATTTTTACAAACACCTGTCTTCTTATTCTTACCAACAAAATCACATATAACAACTCAAAAAATATTCCGTTACAAACAGAAACAACTCTTATTATATAAAATCTTTGTGATCCTATTTGTAAAATGGTGTAAAAGCAACAAGCCCCTGCAGGCTTCCTATCTCCTGACAAAGTGAAAAAACATTGTAAAACCAGTGGTTTTGGCGTATAATAAATACAATAAATACCCGTTTATACCAGCAAAACAAGGAGGCTTATTATGAAAAAAAAGAACCATAAACTTCTGACCTTAGCTGTGCTTGCCGGAAGCGCTACAACAATTATTCATGTTGCAAACAAATTTATCGCTGCAACTTCACAGTTAAAAGAGATGTTAGATATATCCTGCAGAAACTTTTATGAATGGCGTTTAGGAGATATTTACTACACAAAAAAGGGAGAAGGTACACCCATTCTTCTAATACATGATTTACTTCCCGGAGCCTCCGGATATGAATGGAATCGTATCGAAAAGGAACTGGCAACCGAACATACTGTTTATACTATAGATTTACTCGGCTGTGGACGTTCTGCCAAACCAGGAATTACTTATACAAATTTTTTATACGTCCAGCTAATCTGTGACTTTGTCAAAGATGTGATTAAAGAAAAAACAGATATTATAGCAAGCGGAATGTCCTCTTCCTTTGCGGTCATGTCCTGTTTAAACGAAAAAGAATACCTCGGCAAACTTATGCTTGTAAATCCTCCAAGCCTGAATTCACTCCAGAAAATGCCGGGATATAAAGAAAAGGCACTTAAAACAGCTTTGGAAATTCCTGTATTCGGCACACTGGTATACCATATGATTGTTTCACGCGAAAACACAAGCAATCTTTTTATGGAAAATATGTATCACAATCCATTTCATGTATCAGATGAAATCATTGATACTTATTATGAAGCAGCTCACAAAGGTGGCTGTTATGCCAAATTTTTATTAGGCAGCCTTATTGGAAAATATGTCAATATCAGCATCGACCACGCACTTTCCTCCATCGACAACTGCATTTATATTGTATCCGGCGAGGAAAGCAACAGCCAGCTTATCGCAAATGAATATACTCGTTTAAATCCGGCTATCGAATCTGTCCAGATTTCAAAAACAAAACACCTGCCGCATATGGAAGACCCGGAACACTTTCTTGAACAAGTTGGCATTTTCTTTTAAATGCAAAGAAGCGCAAATTCCTTTTTATTCCGGGAATTTGCGCTTCTATTTTAATTATTTTCTGTTACTCTTCTGCTTCAGAAGCTTCTTCGCTATTTTCTTCTCCAATCCGCTCATAAGCTTTAAACATTTCTTTTACATTCATCTTATTTACCATGTAAATCTTGTTTTCCGCTTTTACACCATAGAAATTAGAATCATAGCCATGATACAACACTTCTTTCTCTGTTCCATCTATCTTTCTGAGAACAATTTTCATTTCCGGTTCTGAATCCAGGGTCGTATCGTCTGCCACTCTCTTTTGTGCCGTCATATTGCTGACTTTATTGTAGAAAGTATTGAATTTTGTGCTGTCCAGCTCTTTGCCATCCATTTCGTAAGTAAGAGTCTCTGTCTCATTTCCGTCTTCATCTTCAGATGTTTCACGTGAAACATTTATAGTCTTTGTCTCACCCTTATAGGTAACTTCAACGCTTTCTATATCATTTATGGAAATATAGCATACGTTCATATCCCAGAAATCTGCATTTTCTTTATCCAGGAATGTAGAAAGTGTCTCGTCCGACATTGTATAAACTTCTTTGCTGTCATCAACGCTTACATACCTGCCGCTCTCTTCTGTTTCCTTACCTATATGTATCACAAGGCTTTTATCCACCATTTCCGGTTCTGTCTCTTCTTCTCCTGTCTCTCCCTGTTTTTCTTCTGTATTTTCTGCCTCCTTTGACTCTGTTTCTTCTATTTCCAGATTATCTGTTTCCTTTTCAGGAACTTCCTCTTCATAATCTACTGTTATGTTCGCATACGGTTCATTCAAGCCATAGCTCTCCATCTCTTCTTCAGAGGCATTATAATTAACAAAAGAAGCATATTCCAGGGTGCTAAAAGCAGACGCTGTGCTTGTCGCTTTTGCGGAATCTGCCTTCTCCTGATTTTCTCCATCAGAAATATACCAGAATCCGTTTCCATCTTGCGACAGACTGTAAGAAGTTTCTCCTTCCACCTGAACCTCTTTTACGTTTTCCGAACTGATTTCCGGGAAAGTTCCTGCTTCTGCATAATCATAAAGGCTGTTCATAAACGGTGTAAGCGATGCGTTTGCTACCAGATATACTGTTTTATCGTCCTCATTTTTCTTCACATAATACTGACTTACAGACTCGTTTTCTGCACCGATTTTTATGGAAGTTTCCTCTCCGTCTTTTGTTTTAAAAACAATGGTATTTACAGGGGAATCCAATCCATATTCCGACAGATCATCCACATCTTTCAGAACCCTTTCTGCTTTTAAACCGCCCAGCATACCCACAGCATTATTCAAAGTATCCTGAGATACAGGAAAGGCTTCATCGTCTCTTTTTACCCATAAGTCCTCTTTTTTCTGGAACGTAATCTCCTGTTTGTCAATTAAAAACTGTACAGATTCTATTTCATCTGCAGAAGCATCTGTAACAGAAACCTGTTTTTCTTCTTCTTTGCTGTTTTCTGCCTCTTCCTGTTTGGATACGTATGTGCTCACTCCCACATACGTTCCACATAAAACAGCCAGTGCAGCCACAGCCAAAATCATTTTTACTGTTTTTTTCTTCATCAGGCTCTTCTCCTCTTAAACCAAATCACAAATCCAAGTACCAGGAAAACGCCTGGAATAATGCCAATTACCCATATTTTCCAGAAGCTTGCATCATATTCTGTCAACGACAGCGATGCAACCTGAAGGCTCTTAGAAGGAATGGAAACACTTGCGCTTTCTTCCGTATCTACCAGCCATTTCAGCGACTCTGTAACAAGCTGCTGATTTCCGCCTGAAACCATCTGATTGATCTGACTGTCTATAATATTTGCAGTAGAATAATATACAAGCTGCGTTTCTTTTTCGTCAGCAAGACTTTCTGTTATACTTACACCAATATCAAATGGACCATCTACATCGCCTTCTTCTTTTTCAATCTGAGAGCTGTTCATATTTGTTTTTGAATAAGCGCTGTCTGATGTTGTAAGGATACTTTCTATATTTACAGTATCTCTCACATCGTCCAGTTTCTGAATACCCTGTGCAAATGGTGCAAGCGTTAAATAATCGGAAGCTGCCGCCTCAGATGACGCCTCTGTACTTTTAACATCAGGAACAAGATAATACGACATCTGCATTGCATAATGCTGTGCATCTCCCTCAAAAACAAGACCTTCTGCACGTTTTACACCATAATTTTCTAATATTGCATCAAAATTTTCCAATTCCGTCTCTGTATAATCTGAGAAAATCATAGCTTTTCCACCATTTTCCAGATATTTTAAGACCGCATCTTTTTCGGCAGAAGAAATGTCTGTTGTTGGGGAAATGATCATAAGACAGTCTGCATCTTCCGGTACACTTTCTTCTGTAAGAAGATTTAACTCCTGAACGTCAATATTTGCTTTTTCAATGCTGTCTTTCATGTCTGTAGAAAGCGATTTTTCCCCATGACCTTCCAGCGTATATAAAACAGAAAGATTTTCAGATGTCACATATCCGATCGCACTTGTAATCTGACCTTCTCCGTCAAATCCTGTTGTCTGGTAGCTGTAAGTATTATAGTCCAGACTGCTCTCATACATATCGCTGTAATTTATTACCTTACTTCTTTCCCCGGACTCAACAATAAGGCTGTTTGCAGAAACCTGTTCGTCTGTATAATCAGAAACGAATTTTGGATTTACAACCGGATCCTTCACCTCTACCTTAATATGTTTGGATTCATCTTTATATCTTTTTAAAAGAGATGATATGTTCTCATCTTCGTATCCGCTTTGTGCTATCTGATAAATCGTAACATCTTTATCCAGATCTTTTAATGCTTTCTTCGTCTCCTCTCCAATGGAATAAAGACCGGAATCACTCACATCAATCTGCGTATATTTAGAAGGAATCTCTCCCACGATCATATTGATAACAACAACTGCTGCCACAAAAACAACTGTCATTATCATACTGTAAGAACCATTTTTGATATGCTTTTTGCTTACAGTTCCCACTACCTTTTTTATATTGAATTTTCTGTTCTTTTTTTCTTTGTTTTGCTCATTATTTTTTTCTGCTTTTTTTCTGAAACTCATTCCGTCTCTCCCCTCCTAATTCCAACGTCTTTTCTGAATGGACTGTATTGTAAGAAAAAGGCACACGGCAATTACAGAAAGAAAATATACAATTCCTGTTACGTCCAGCATGGAATTTGTAAAATTGCTGAAATGTCCGCTCAAATCAAAAACCTCAAGTATTTTCTGTATTCCGCCTTCAAATACAGACGGTTTTACAAAGTAAATGACTGCCAGCACCGCCTCTCCCACAATACCTGTTATCACAGAGATAAAAACATTTTTTATCATGATATAAATCATAATGGCTGCTGCCACAATCAGAAGTCCGAACGCAATGCAGGTAGATACAGACGTCTGAGAAAAGAAAGAAGAAATTCCTCCCATCATATAAAAAGCAAACAGCAATACAAAAGTAAGAACTGCAGCTACAACCTGGCTTTCTGTCAGCGCAGACATAAATACGCCGATTGCAAGGTTTGCACAGCCAAGAAGGAAAAATCCCAGAATTGCCGTATATGAAGACGCAAAAGAAACGGCTCCAAATTTTGACATGATCAGAGGATATGCACACATGATCAAAACAGGAATTGCATACACCGTGACAAGCGCCAGATATTTTCCCATTACAATGTTGCCAACAGAAACAGGCGCTGTAAGAAGAAGCTGATCTGTCTTCTGTTTCCGCTCTTCTGCCAGAACTCTCATGCTCAAAATCGGAACACCGATTAAAAATATAAAGGTCAGAGCGCTTAATGTATATTCAAACTTTGGATAAGCTGCTGCAAGCTGATAGGCAGAAAAATAAATTCCTGTCACGATCAGAACAAAAAATATAAACAGGTATCCAACCATAGAAGTCAGATAACTTTTTAACTCTCTTTTATAAACTGCTGTCATGGTTCGTCTCCTCATTTTTTTCAGATTCTGTAAGCTCCAGGAAAATTTCCTCCAGAGATACCTTTTTCGACTTCATTTCAAGAATCGGGCAGTGAAGTTCTGACATTTTCAGAAATACTTCTTCACGTATATCTTCCTGCTCCTCTGTGGAAACACTCACATTCCAGGCGCCCTCCTCCTCGTTAAATACAATCTCTGTTTCTTTTACTTTATCTATAGACTTCATTCCTGTCTCTATCTGTTCTTTCTCGCCTTTCACAAGCATATTCAGAGTATTTGAGCCCTCTGCAAGACGGCTTAAATTATCAGGCGTATCGCTTGCTACAAGACGTCCGTGTGAAATGATCAGCACATAATCGCATACTGCGCTCACCTCTGACAGTATATGTGAACTTAAAATAACAGTATGTTTTTTCTTCAGCTCTTTGATCAGTGAACGAATCTCTATGATCTGTTTCGGATCAAGACCAACCGTAGGCTCATCAAGAATAATCACTTCCGGATACCCCAGGATCGCCTGTGCTAGCCCTACTCTCTGTCTGTAGCCCTTTGACAGATTCTTTATAAGACGGTTTTTCATATCTGTGATTTTTACCATATCCATAACTTCCTCAATCATGGATTCCCGTTCTTTTCTTGGGATTTTCTTTAGATCTGCCGCAAATTTCATATATTCCAGAACTGTCATATCAAAATAAAGCGGCGGCTGTTCCGGCAGATAACCGATACATTTTTTTGCTTCTTCCGGTTCTTCCAGAATATCGTGTCCGTCAATAACAACCTTGCCCTCTGTAGAGGCAATATATCCGGTTATCATATTCATTGTAGTGGATTTTCCGGCTCCATTAGGCCCAAGAAAACCGTAGATTTTTCCCTTTTCAATCTGAAAAGAAAGATGGTCCACTGCTGTATGGTCCCCGTATCTTTTAACCAGATTCGTTACTTCAATCAATTTGCTCTCCTCCTGTTTTACAAAAAATTGTAGAGACAGCCTCCGGACTGAAACAGAGAATGGGGAATCCAGAGTTCTGCTATCTCTACAATTTCTATTTTATGGATAAAATGTGAGGAAAATCCGATGAAAGTGTGAGGATTTTGTGTTTATTCCATGAAAAAAAGAAGGACTAAAAAGCCCTTCTCTGTCTTAAAGCGGTTCCTTTAACGGTGTTCCCGCTTTTCTCGGGTATTTTCCCGGCGTATTTTTTACTTTTTCAATGACAACAAGAGACCTCTCTATTTCTGAATCCGGAAGTGTAAAATAACAAATATCTTTTATTTTTCCTCCCAGAAGTTTGATTGCTCTTTCTGCGCCTTCTGCCTCTTCCTGTACTTTTCCTGATTTATAGGAAATAAACATTCCACCCTTCTTTACATAAGGAAGACAGTACTCGGAAAGTGTGGAAAGATTTGAGACAGCTCTTGAAACACATAAATCGTACTGTTCCCTGTACGCCTTATTTTTTGCAAATTCCTCTGCCCTTCCATGAATGGCTGCTATTTTATCGAAGCCCAGAAGATCGAATGTTTCTTCAAGAAAGGTTACTCTTTTTTTCAGGGAATCAAGAAGGCATTCTTCCAGATGAGGAAAGGCGATTTTAAGAGGAACGCCCGGAAAACCGGCTCCTGTTCCAATGTCCATCACTTTTTTTACTTTTGTAAGGTCAACTGCCTTCACACAGGCAAGACTGTCGAGAAAATGCTTTACCAGAACTTCCTGAAATTCTGTGATACCAGTTAAATTCATAACTTTATTTTTTTCTACAAGATACTCATAGAATTGAATAAACTGTTCCTTCTGTTTCTCATCAAGAGAAATCCCCAGATTTTCACAACCCTTTTCCAGAACGGTCATATCATACGTCATACCTCTTCCCTCCTTCTTCCATACTGTTCCATATAAACGAGAAGCACAGAAATGTCTGCCGGTGAAACACCGGAAATCCTTGAAGCCTGTCCAATGGATACAGGACGGTACATCTCAAGCTTCTGGCGCGCCTCAATACGAAGACTTCCTACTTTTTCATAATCAATATCTGCCGGGATTTTCTTTGCCTCCAGCTTTTTAAACTGTTCAACCTGACGGAGCTGTCTTTTTATATAACCGTCATATTTTACATTAATATCTACCTGCTCTTTCACATCCCAGGAAAGCTCCGGACGGTTTTCATCAATCGGGGCAACTGCTTCATAAGAAAGCTCCGGACGGCGTATCAGCTCCGCAAGAGTTGTTCCTGATTTTAACGGTGTGCTTCCAAAGGATTCCAGGAGGCTTTGTACCTTTTCGGACGCACCGATATTCACATGCTCGATTCGGTTGATTTCTTCCTGTATCTGTTTTTCCTTTTCTACAGATCTCTGATAAGTCTCCTCATCGATCAGACCAGCCTGATAACCTTTTTTCCGGAGACGGAGATCTGCGTTGTCCTGTCTTAAAAGAAGGCGGTACTCCGCACGGCTTGTCATCATTCTGTACGGCTCATGGTTTTCCTTTGTTACAAGGTCGTCTATGAGAACACCGATATATGCTTCTGAACGGTCAAGGATCAGCTGTTCCTCTCCTTTTATTTCCATCGCCGCATTGATTCCCGCGATCAATCCCTGAGCTGCTGCCTCTTCATATCCTGAACTTCCGTTAAACTGTCCGGCGCTGAACAGTCCCTTTATGTTCTTAAACTCAAGGGTAGGATAAAGCTGTCTCGGATTAATGCAGTCATATTCAATGGCATAGGCATTTCTTACAATTCTGGCATTTTCAAGTCCCGGTACCGATCGGTACATCTCATATTGTACATCCTCAGGAAGAGAACTCGACATACCGCCAATATACATTTCATTTGTATACATGCCTTCCGGTTCAATAAATACCTGATGGCGGTTTTTGTCTGCAAAGCGCACAACTTTATCTTCAATGGACGGGCAGTATCTGGGACCGGTTCCCTCAATCGCTCCGGAATATAATGGAGAACGGTCAAGATTTGCCCTTATGATCTCATGAGTTTTCTCGTTTGTATAAGTAAGCCAGCAGGATTTCTGCTCAATCTGTACGTCATCCGGATTTGTGGAAAAAGAAAACGGAACCACTCTCTCGTCTCCGAACTGTTCCTCCATCTTACTGTAATCAATACTGTTTCCTGCAATTCTGGCAGGCGTTCCTGTCTTAAACCGGAACATTTCAATTCCAAGCTCCTTTAAGCTGTCTGTGAGATAATTTGCAGCCTGGAGTCCGTCCGGTCCTGTCTCATTGCTCACATCACCGTAAATACATCTTGCCTTTAAGTACGTTCCTGTACAGAGAATTACTGCCTTACAGTGATAAACAGCTCCGGAATATGTCAGAACACCTGTGATTTTTCCTTCTTCTGCCAGAAGCTTTGTCACCTCTCCCTGACGTATCGTAAGGTTTTCTGTATTTTCCAGAGTTTTTCTCATCTCATTGCTGTATGCCTGTTTGTCTGCCTGCGCCCTGAGAGAATGAACTGCCGGTCCTTTGGAACGGTTCAGCATCTTTGACTGAATAAAGGTTTTGTCTATATTTTTTCCCATCTCTCCCCCAAGAGCATCAACCTCTTTTACGAGATGACCTTTGGAGCTTCCTCCAATATTGGGATTACATGGCATCAGGGCTATACTGTTTACGCTTACCGTAAACATGATCGTGGAAAGTCCCAGACGCGCAGATGCAAGCGCTGCCTCACATCCTGCATGTCCAGCTCCCACTACCACAACATCATAATTTTCTGTTACTGTCTTCATCTGTTTTTCCTCTCTTATTTTCCCATACAGAATTTACTGAAAATCTCATTTACAAGATCTTCTCCCACAGATTCTCCTATAATGCGGCCAAGACTCTCATAGGCATTCATAAGATCTATGGAAAAGAAATCCTCCGGCATATCCATTTCTATGCTGCTTTTTACAAGGCGCAAACTCTCTGCCGCCTCCATAAGAGCCTCTTTATGACGCACATTTGTAATATAAACCTCATCGTTAAATGACAGCTCTCCGCTGAAAAACAGATTTTTTATCTCTTTCTCCAGCTCACGGATTCCAGTTTCCTCTTTTGCTGAAACAGAAATAACCGGGCGCTTTACCCTTTCCTTTAACGCTTCCATATCCACTTTTGATTCAAGGTCTGTCTTATTATATAAAACAATCGCCTTCCTGCTGTCAAGCATGGAAATAATCTCTTCATCATTTTCATCAAGAGGTCTGGAACTGTCCACTACATAAAGAATCAGATCTGCCTCTTTCGCCATATCCCTGGCACGGTTCACGCCGATTTTCTCCACTACGTCCTCTGTCTCACGGATTCCCGCAGTATCGATCATTCGGAGGGAAATTCCATGAAGATTAATATATTCTTCCAGTATATCTCTCGTTGTCCCTTCTATATCTGTAACAATCGCTCTGTTTTCCCCTACAAGAACATTTAAAAGAGAAGATTTTCCCGCATTTGGTTTCCCCAGTATGACGGTTCGGATTCCTTCTTTAATAATTTTTCCATCTGAGGCAGTTTTCAACAGATGGCTGATTTCTTCCTGTGCTTTTTCCACAATTTCAAGAAGTTCCTGTGCATATCCTTCCAGACTGATATGCTCCGGATCATCAAGCGCAGATTCTATATATGCAATGTGATAAATCAGGTCTTTTCTTATATCTCTGATCGCCTTCTGCACAGACCCCCTTAACTGCTCCATAGAACTTTTCAGAGCATACTCATTTTTTGCCTGAATAACGTCCATTACTGCTTCCGCCTGAGAAAGATCCATCTTACCATTTAAAAATGCCCTCTTTGTAAATTCTCCGGGCGAAGCTGTTTTTGCTCCATTTTTCAGAACGGTTTCCAGGACACGTTTCATGGCGTACACACCGCCGTGGCAGTCTATTTCTACCGTATCTTCTCCTGTAAAGGTTCTGGGCGCTCTCATTACCATCACAAGAACTTCATCGATCAATTCCTCTCCATCATATATATATCCATAATGGATGGTGTGCGTGGGAACTTTATTGATTTCTTTTTTTCCGCCTTTCGAGCGGTATATGCGACTTACAATATCCACTGATTCCGGACCGCTGACTCTTATGATTCCGATACCGGACTCACTCATGGCTGTGGATATTGCAGCAATGGTTGTCTCCATAATCTTCCTCCATTATAAAAAAGAAATGTTATTCCCGGAAAAGCCACGCAAAGTATTGCGTGTTATTCATGCTTTCACCAGGAATAACATTCTCTGTCTTAATTTCTCTTTAATTTTACAACTACATGACGGTAAGGTTCTTCGCCCTCACTGACTGTCTCTACAAATTTATTTCCCTGCAGTGCAGAGTGGATAATTCTTCTCTCATAAGGATTCATTGGCTCAAGAACAACAGGTCTTCTTGTTTTCTTTACCTTGTAAGCGATTCCTCTTGCAAGATTTTCCAGTGTTTCCTTACGGCGTCTTCTGTAATCCTCTGTATCCAGCTTGACACGGATATAATTTTCCTTGCCCTTATTTACAACAAGGCTTGTGAGATACTGAAGAGAATCAAGTGTCTGTCCTCTTTTTCCAATGAGGATTCCCATATCTTCTCCTTCAAAGTTTACATCAAGACTTCCGTCATTTTTATTATAAACTGCGGTAATCTCCACTTCTCCAAGTTTCATGGATGCAAACACATCACGAAGGAATACTTTTGCTCTCTCTTCTGCTTCTCTGATTTCCTCAGGGTCTGTGAGAACAGGTACGGGTTTTGCCGCTCTTACCGGTTTTTCCCTTACAGGTCTTTCCTGTTTTTCCTTTGTATATCTTTCTTTTGCCGGTCTTTCAAATCGGTCATTCTTTTCAAACCTTTCATTTCTGTCCGGTTTTTCACTTCTGTCATACTTAACAGCAGCGTTTTCTTTTGGTACTTTTTCAGAAACAACCTTTTCTGCCGGTTTTTCAAAGGATTTTTCTTTTTTCTTTTTCTCCGTTTTAAAGGAATCCAGTTTTACAGAACCAATAATATCTTTTATCTCTTCTTCTTCGGAAACTGTTTCTTTTCTGCGTACTTTAATTACGGCAGGTTTGCTTCCGATTCCGAAAAATCCGGAACTTCCTTCGCTGACCACCTGAATTTCAAGCTGGTCACTTGATGTTCCAAGCTCAATACACGCTTTTGTAATGGCATCATTTTTTGTTTTTGCTGAAAACTGAATATAATCCTCCATCTGAAACCCCTCCGTTCTTAATTACTTCTTCTTGTTTCGTTCATCGAAATCTCTGACCATATTTGCTTTGGCTGTTATACTTCCGGGTTTTGCTTTCGCTGCATTCTGGTAAGATTGTTCAACTTTTCTCGCTCTTTCAGTTGCGTTATTTACTTCTGCGCCCTTCTGAGCCTTTGCATTATTTATATTTTTTACATTCTGATGAGCCTGATTTGTGATCTTCTGAGGAGGCAGTCCTGCTTTTTCCCTCTTCTTTTCCATCTTCTTCATGTTCTCATTGATCAGATCGTCAATATTCATTCGATCCATATGACGGTTGATCAAAAGCTGCTGTATACTTCGCACCACAGCACTGGAAATCCAGTAAATACCAAGACCTACCGGGAATGTGAAACAGAAGATTGCGGACATAAGCGGCATGATCGTATTCATCATCTTCATGGAATTCATCATTGCATTCGGCTCGCCGTCCTGCTGTGCCGCCTGCGGCATAAGCTTAATATTCAGCATCTGCGTTACCCATGAAAGAATCGGAATCATAAGAGCTGCGATCGCAAGAATAATTGCACCGCCTGTAAAAGCAGCCTTAATATAAGTCATTGGCTGGTCTGCAATATTCAGCCCGAAGAAATTCTGCATTTTTGAAATTTCATGAGCTGCTGTATCAATTACTCCGGAAAAACCGGAAAACTGATCTACTGTTGCAAGTTCCTTCCACTGTGAAGGAGATAAAGCATATAAAAAGTCAATAATAGAGTTGCTTGTTGCCTGACTTCCGTCCATAATAAGCTGAACTCTTGTTATTTTGTTATCTGTGATAAAATTCTGAACAAGCTGTGTATATCCATCTACTGCTGTAATATGAGAAACAGCTTCTGTAAAAATATCCTTGACACTTCCAACATATGCAGGAATTTTATAAATAACCTGCCACAATGCCATCAATATAGGAAACTGAATTGCAAGCTGCACACAGCTACCTGTTGGAGAAACACCGTATTTCTGATAAATTGCCTGTGTTTCTTCATTCATTTTCTGCATGGAAACCTGATCACGTTTCCCCTGATATTTCTTCTGTACCTTCTGAAGTTCAGGCTGCATAAATGCACTGAGTTTTGAGAATTTCTGCTGCTTAATCTGCAGAGGAGTCATCAGCGCATAAATGATGATACTGAAAATAATGATACAAATACCAAGGTTCTGAACGCCAAATAAACCGTCCAGCATTTTGTAAATACCGTCCATAATCCATCCCATTACAGATGCGACCTGGCCGATAATCGGAGTGCCACTCTTTGTGGCTAAAATCATCATCTCCAATTTTACTTCCTCCTAGAATCTGAAAGTCATCTGACTTCCTACTCTTTTATGGCACAGGGTCATACCCTCCGTGAGAAAACGGATTACATCTTAAAATTCTCCATACTGCAAGAAGGCTGCCCTTTATTGCGCCATATTTTTGAATTGCTTCTAATCCATACTGAGAACATGTGGGAATATACGGACATTTTGTTCTCTTCATCGGTGATAAATACTTTTGATAGAGTTTAATTGCTTTAATCAGAAATTTTTTAATCATTGTCTTCCCCTGTTATATGATGCCGTTTCCATACGTGCAAAAGTGCGCTTTCTATCTCCTGAAAGCTTCTGCCCTTTGCAGATGGTCTTGCGATCACTACAATATCCAAACCATTTTTAAATTCTTCTTCATTTAAGCGATAGCTTTCTCTTATCAATCTGGTGATCCTGTGGCGTACCACACTGTTCCCTACTTTTTTGCTTACTGATATTCCCAGACGATTCTTCATGCACTGATTTTTCAGTACGTACATCACCAGATACCGATTTGCCTGCGATGTTCCTTGCTGATATACAATTTGAAAATCTTTATTTTTCTTCAAGGACTCTGATTTTTTCATCGAATCCTCCTTCTGTCTCAAACAGTTTTCTTTTTCTCTGAAAAGAGAAGAAAAGACCACATAAATGCGGTCTTATGCTGATAATTGCTTTCTTCCTTTTAATCTTCTTGCAGCTAATACTTTACGTCCACCCTTTGTGCTCATACGAGCTCTGAAACCGTGAACTTTCGCTCTTGATCTTTTTTTCGGCTGAAATGTCATTTTCATAGGTAAAGCACCTCCTTTATCTATTATCCATAATTAAATTATCATACTAGAACATCATTTCAATTATATTCATAAATGCCCGTTTCGTCAAGAGAATTTGTTAATTTTTACGGGAAAACAGGGAAAAAATCCTGCATATACAAAAATGTGTATAACGTATTCGGTTTACGTAATATTATCCACATTTTGTGGATAACTTGTGGATAACTTGTGGAATACCAGAGAAACTATCCACTTTTTACCCACCAGCATTCTTTCTCATCTCCAAAAAAGCCCTTTATTTTGTGCTTTTTCGACAGTGGAAAATTTTATGCACTTTTTTTCAACTTTTCCACACGTTCCTCCAGCTTATGGTAACTGATTCTGCTCTATCCACACTTTTCCACACTAATCCACATTTAAAATGTTGAAAACTTTTGCTGTTTTTCATTGCGAAAAACCATTATTTATTATAATATATAAAAGGGTATTTATGTCTTTTTATAAGACGATACGTGATTCTACCGGCAGCTTTCTATATAGAATCCTTTATATATAGAAGAAATTAGATGGAAAATAGACCAGGAGAGACAAAAATGAACATAGTAATGGATAATTGGGAAGAAATTCTTCAAACTCTGAAAAAAGAATATCAGATTTCAGAAGTTCCTTTCAATACCTGGCTCAAGCCCCTGAAGGTTTATACTGCTGAAAACAATGTGGTTACTATCATTGTTCCTTCTGAGCTTGCAGGTCTTGGACTGAGCTATATCAGCAACAAATACAAACTTCCGCTTCAGGTAACGATCAGCGTTGTAACCGGACTTGATGAATGCGAAGTCCGCTTTATCCCTGAAGATGAAGTTCCGGAAAAAGAAATTCCTACATATGACGAACGTGTACTGGACTCCCGCTATGAGGAGGCTCACTTAAATCCAAAATACACATTTGACACCTTTATTGTAGGAAGCAATAACAAATTTGCCCAGGCTGCTGCCCTTGCAGTTGCGGAATCTCCAGGAGATACTTACAATCCTCTCTTTATTTACGGAGGCGCCGGCCTCGGAAAAACACACTTAATGCATTCCATTGCTCACTTTATTCTGGAGCATGACGAAAACAGCAAGGTACTTTATGTAACAAGTGAGGAATTTACAAACGAACTGATTGAAACAATTCGAAACGGAAACAATACTGCAATGACAAAATTCCGTGAAAAATACAGAAATATTGATGTTCTCCTGGTTGACGATATTCAGTTTATTATAGGAAAGGAATCTACACAGGAGGAATTTTTCCATACCTTCAACAGCCTTCACAGTGCAAAAAAACAGATTATCATTTCCTCTGATAAACCACCGAAAGATATGGAAATTCTGGAAGAAAGATTCCGTTCACGATTTGAATGGGGTCTGATCGCTGATATTACACTTCCTGATTATGAAACAAGAATGGCAATTCTTCATAAAAAGGAAGAAATGGACGGCTACAATATCAGTGAAGATGTAATTAAATATATTGCAACAAACATCAAATCAAATATCCGAGAGCTGGAGGGTGCTTTTAATAAGGTAATGGCTTTTGCCAAGCTGGAAAAAAAGGACGTTACTCTTGAACTTGCGGAACAGGCATTAAAAGATATTATTTCTCCTGATGAAAAAAAGGTAATCACACCGGAATATATTATTTCCGTTGTAGCAGAACATTTCGGCGTATCTGTAAACGATTTAAGCGGAAACAAACGAAACTCCAAAATCGTAGTTCCCCGGCAGATTGCCATGTACCTTTGCAGGGAAATTATATCCACACCACTTAAAAATATAGGGAAATGTCTTGGAAACCGTGACCATACAACGGTAATGCACGGCATTGACAAAATCGAAAAAGAAATTATCACAGATGATAACCTGAAAAACACCATTGATATATTAAACAAAAAGATTAATCCACAAGGGTGAAAAAGTTTTCCACATGAAGGGTGTATAAGCTGTTGATTAGATGTTGATTCTATGTGTATTAATGTGTATAACTTTTGCGGCAAAAAATCCACTTTCGGTTGTGCACAACTTATTCACATACTTTAACCAGACCTTTACACGAAGTTATCCCAACTCGAACCCCTTGCATTTACTGGGTTCAGGTGAGTTTTTCACAAATTCACACCCCCTACGGCGGTTACGACGGATTTCTTCTTAAATATTATTTATAAACAAACCACCTCGAACAAGAAGGGAGTTATACACATTATGAAAATTATCTGTTCCAAAAACAGTCTTTTAAAAAGCGTAAGCATTTCTTTAAAAGCAGTTCCATCAAAAACAACCATGCCTATTCTTGAGTGTATTTTAATAGATGCAACGACAAATCAGATTAAATTTACTACCAACGATATGGAACTTGGGATTGAAACAATCGTTGATGGAAACATTGCTGAAAAAGGAATGGTGGCACTGGATGCAAAAATCTTCTATGAAATCATCAGAAGACTTCCAGACAATGACGTTACCATTAAAACAGATGATAAATTTACTGCCACCATCACCTGTGAAAAAGCAAAGTTCAATATTCCGGGAAAATCAGGAGAAGATTTTGCTTATCTCCCACTGATTGAAAGGGAAGAGTCTTTAACAATCTCTCAGTATACATTAAAGGAGATGATTCGTCAGACAATATTCTCTATTGCAGTAAATGAAAACAACAAATTAATGACAGGTGAGCTGTTTGAAATTAAGGATAATTGTCTGAAAGTTGTATCACTTGACGGACACCGCATTGCAATCCGAAAAATGCCGTTAAAGAGAACGTATTCTGACCGCAAAGTCGTTGTTCCTGGAAAGACACTGAATGAAATCAGTAAAATACTTTCCGGTGAAATGGATGATATGGTAAGCATTTTCTTTACCAAAAATCATATTCTGTTTGAATTTGACCAGACTATGGTTGTTTCCCGCCTGATAGAGGGAGAATATTTCCGTATTGAGCAGATGCTTTCCAGCGATTATGAGACAAAACTTTCCATAAACAAAAAAGAATTCCTTGACTGTATCGACAGAGCCACGCTCCTTGTAAGAGAGGGAGACAAAAAGCCGATCATTATTCACATTACAGATAACAATATGGAACTGAAAATAGATTCTGCTATGGGCTCCATGAATGAAGATATTGATATAGAGAAAGAGGGAAAGGATATTCTCATTGGATTTAATCCCAAGTTTTTGATCGATGCGCTGAAGGTAATTGATGATGAGATTATTAATATCTACCTTGTAAATCCAAAAGCTCCATGTTTTATCCGGGACGATGAGGAAAATTATACGTACCTGATCCTTCCTGTAAACATTAATCAGAATCAGGCAAGATAAGGAGACTGGAAGATGGAAGTAAAAATAAGAGATGAATTTATAAAACTGGGGCAGGTATTAAAACTTGCCGGTGTTGTAGAAGATGGCGTGGAAGCAAAGTACGTGATCACGGACGGACTTGTAAAAGTAAACGGAGAGACGGAGCTTCGCAGGGGAAAAAAAATTGTGGAAGGCGATATAATTTCCTATAATGGTCAGGATATTAAAATAATCAGGTGACGGAATGTATATTGAATCCATTCAGTTAAAGGATTTCCGTAATTACGATTCCCTGGAGCTGAAATTTGACAGAGGAACAAATATTTTTTATGGGAATAATGCGCAGGGTAAGACAAATATTCTGGAAGCAGTGTATCTCTGCGGAACGAGTAAATCTCATAAAGGCAGCAAGGATAAGGAGATTATCCGTTTTCAGCAGGAGGAATCCCACATCCGTATGATGGTGAAAAAAGAGGGTGTATCATACAAAATCGATATGCACCTGAAGAAAAACAGGGCAAAAGGTGTGGCAATTAACGGCATTCCCATAAAAAAAGCAAGGGAGCTTCTGGGGGTAGTAAATCTTGTGTTTTTCTCCCCCGAAGACCTGAATATCATAAAAAACGGACCTGCAGAAAGGCGGAGATTCCTGGATTTGGAATTATGTCAACTTGATAATATTTATCTGTCAGATCTGGCGGCATATAATCACATTGTGAATCAGAGAAACCGGCTGCTAAAGGATTTACATAAGCAGCCGGAGCTCAAGAGTACGCTTGATGTGTGGGATATGCAGATGGCAGGTTACGGCAGAAAGATTATTGAGAAGAGAAAAGAGTTCATAGAAGAGTTAAATGAGATTGTTCATGAAATACACAGAAATTTAACTGGCGGAATAGAAGAAATAGAGGTTGTGTATGAACCAAATACAGAAAGTGAGGATTTTGAGGCGGCTCTGCTGAAAAACAGGGAGAGAGATGTAAGAATGAAACTTTCTTCTACAGGACCTCACAGAGACGATATGTGCGTGATGGTAAATGGGATTGACATACGCAAATTCGGTTCTCAGGGGCAGCAGCGAACTGCCGCTCTTTCGATGAAGCTTTCTGAAATTTATCTTGTAAAAAAGAGGATTAAGGATACGCCGGTCCTTCTTCTTGATGACGTTCTTTCCGAGCTTGACAGCAGCAGGCAGACATATCTTCTGGAAAGTATTCATGATATTCAGACGATGATAACATGTACAGGCCTTGATGATTTTGTCAGCCATCAGTTTGAAATTAATAAGGTGTTTTATGTTGAGAAGGGAACTGTAAAAAATCAGCAGAAAGTATTTTGACAAGTATATAAGCATATGTTAAACTACTCGTAACTATGGAAAGTTGGTGAAAATTTTGGATAAAGAAGAATTTCGAATCAAGCTTGAGGAAATTAATAACTTAGTTGAAAAAAAAGATTATAAGGGCGCGATGGAAGTTGTGGACAGCATTGACTGGCGTCGTGTGAAAAATGTGAGAACCTTATGCGTTGTGGGAGAAATTTACGCGGCAAATAAGAGATACGAGGACAGCCGGGAAATCTTCCTTCTTGCTTATCATAAAGCGCCAATCGGAAAAAATATTCTTTACCGTCTTATAGAAATTTCTCTGAAAATGGGAGATATTGAGGAGGCAATGGAATATTTTGACGAGTTTAAGGAAATTGCTCCAAATGATAACACAAGATATGTTCTGAAATATAAGATATTCCGGGCAAAGAAGGCGTCTCTCAATGAGCAGATTGCAATTCTTGAGGAATATAAAGAAAAAGAATTTACAGAAAAATGGACATATGAACTGGCAAAACTTTATTACAAGGCGGGAAATAAAGAAAAATGTCTGGAAATCTGTGATGAACTGATTCTCTGGTTCAATGAAGGAACATATGTGATGAAGGCACTTGACCTGAAAATGCGTATGGGACTTCTCACAGGAGCAGAGAAAGAAAAATATGAGAAGCAGTTTATTCCAAAACTTCTGAAGCCGGAAGATGCAAAGGCATTAAAGGAAAATATGGAGAAACAGGAAGAAAAACCTGCGCCTGAACCAGAAAAGCCTGAAATTGAGAGTATTCAGATACGAAGCGACAAAGATCTGGAAGGAGCGGAGACTCTTCAGGAGAAAATTTCAAAAGGTATCCGTGACATCTTCCGTGCAAAACGGACATCCTTTGATGAGTTTGAGGAAGAGGAAGACGAAAGTTCCGAAGAAGAGCAGAAGGAAATGCTGAAAAATCCGTCTTCTGAGGAAGAGTCTGAGGAGGAATACGACAAGGTTCCGGAACTGGAAGAAGAGTTTGAAAAAACGAAGAAGACAGAACCGACAGAGACAGTTTTAGAAAAACAGGAGGTTCTGCAGGAAAAAGAAGAAGCTGCTGTAAAAGAGCCTGCTTTTGATTTTTCTCAGACAATGAGAATGCCGGAGCTTAATATTCCAAAATCCATGAGAAATATGACGCCGAAGGAAGCGCCTGAAATCGAAGAAATAAAGATAAGGGAAAGTATTGCAGAAAATATTCCGGAAAATATTAAAGAGCCATCGGAAGAGAAAGACGATTTTGATTTTAATCTGGAGGATACGATTCTTGCGGCGGCTTCGGCTCAGGGAATTGATATTCCGGAAGAAGAGGAAGAACCGGAGATTCCAGGAGAATCCGCAGCAGAGGAAGAGGATGTTCTGCCGGAACAGATCGCAGATGTGACGATGGACGATCTGGAAGAGGAAATCTTTTCAGAGGAAGATTTGAGACTGGCAGAGCAGGAGTTTATGAAGGGACCGTCTGCGGTACAGAAAGACGAGCCTGAGATAAAACTTCCGTTTGATATGCCGGTTGCAAAAAAGGAAGAAAAAACAGAAATCCCGGATCTGGAATCTGAGGATATTATTGAGAATCGTTTTACCGAAAATGAAGAAAAAGAATCGGAAGACGAGGAGCTTCTCAGAAATATTATGTCAGAAGAAAATCTGGATATGGAAGAGGAAGAAGAAATTTTCCATGACTTTAAGGAGGAAGAGGAAGAAATTCCAGAAGAAATCCTTCCGGAATCCATGCGTTTCCAGGAAGAGGAACCTTCTCTTGATGAAGACCTTCTCTCAGAAGAGGAGGAGCTGGAACGATTTATTGATTCCATGAGTGCAGAGGAAGATACAGATGCTCTTAATATTGTCCCAAGAGAGAATGAACTTCGTGACGAGGAGAAAAAGCTTTTTACATATTTTGTAAAAATACCCGGAATGAAGGAGCAGATAGTAGAAGCTCTTCTTGATGCCCAGCTTGCAGCAGCAGATAAAACGTCAAAAACAGGAAATATTGTAGTGATGGGCGGAAGGGAAACGGGAAAAACAAGGCTGATTTCAAGTCTGATTCCAGCGGTATGCAAAGAGCTGAATCTGGAAGCTGCAAATGTGGCATATATTTTTGCAGAACAGATTAATGGAAAAGATCTTCGAAAAATTATGAATAAACTGTCAGGCGGTTTCTTTGTCATAGAAGATGCGAATCAGCTCGACCAGGAAACAGCAGAGCAGCTAAACCAGATTATGGAAGAAGAGACGGATGGTCTTACGGTAATTCTGGAGGACGAAAAAATAGGCATGAGAAAAATGCTTGCAAGATACCCAAAACTTGCAAAAAAATTCACGTCTGTTATTAATATTCCTGTATTCACAAATGATGAGCTTGCAAATTTTGCAAAGGTTTATGCAAAGGAAAACGGATACAGAATTGATAACATGGGAATGCTTGCCCTTTATAATCTCATCGGAGTTAATCAGAAGGAAGATGAGCCAATGAATATTGGCGCTGTCAAGAATCTGATTGATGCGGCAATCAGCAAATCTCAGGGCGGACGCCTGTTTAAAAAGAATGCGTCCAAAAAACGACTGGACAGAGACGGATATATTGTACTGTACGAAAAAGATTTCAGCGGTAAATAAAAATTATAAAATCAAAAAGGAAGTGTGAATTATGACCGGACCTTATCTCGGAAATCCAAAATACACCATTGAAGTTCTTCAGAAGTATAACTTTGCATTCCAGAAAAGGTTCGGTCAGAATTTTCTGATCGATACCCATGTTCTGGAAAAAATCATTGCTGCCTCACAGATCACAAAAGAAGATTTTGTGCTGGAAATCGGTCCTGGAATCGGGACTATGACTCAGTATCTTGCAGAGTATGCAAGAGAGGTTACGGCAGTGGAAATTGATAATACGTTGATTCCCATTCTGAAAGATACACTGAAGGACTGGGATAATGTAACCGTGATCAATGATGATATTCTGAAGGTGGACATTCGGAAGCTGGCATTGGAGAAGAACGGCGGAAAGCCTATAAAGGTAGTGGCAAATCTGCCGTATTATATCACCACCCCTATTATTATGGGATTGTTTGAAAATCAGGTTCCTATTGATTCGATTACGATCATGGTCCAGAAGGAAGTTGCAGACAGAATGCAGGTTGGGCCGGGCACAAAAGATTACGGTGCGTTGTCTCTGGCTGTTCAGTATTATGCAAGACCGGAAATTGTTGCAAATGTACCGCCAAACTGCTTTATGCCAAGACCAAAGGTCGGAAGTGCAGTTATCCGCCTGGAACGGTATGAGAAACCTCCGGTTCAGGTAACTGATGAAAAGCTGATGTTCCGTATTATACGGGCGTCCTTCAACCAGAGAAGAAAGACACTTGTAAACGGTCTTAAAAATTCTCAGGAGCTTTCTTACTCCAGGGAAGAGATAGAAGAGGTATTAAATGCATGCGGGATTCCTCTGAATATCCGGGGAGAAGCGCTGACACTTTCCGAATTTGCCAAGATTGCGAATGCGTTTGATGAAAAAAGAAAATGATAACAAAAAAAGTATCCGGTGGCTAGTCGGATACTTTTTTTATACGTTTATAGTTTTAAAAGGAAGGAGAGTTGATTGCCTTGGGAGCAATCAACATATGAAAAAGAAATTTTATAAAAATAATGTTGGCTGTATTATTTTTATGATGCTAGTATATCCAATAAATGTGATGGAATCATGTGTAACATGTGAAAAAATCATGAACGAATGTCAAATGTTTTATGAATAAGTGGGGGAAAACAGGACACAGGACAGGATTTACAGAAAATGGTAAGAAACCTTTTATATAAATTTTACAGACAGGGAGGGAATGTGTGTTATACTGGAAACTGTTTTAAGAAGACAATAAAAAACAGGAGGTTTACAAGATGATGAAAAAAATAAAAAAATTAACAGCAGTAATTATGACAGCAGCAGTTCTTTTCTGTACTCCGGTTACTTCTATGGCAGCAGATACTGCCGGAAGCCAGGCAGAGGAAGTCATTATGGAGAATGTAGACAATCTTTTGTCTGACCCGGGACAGGTGGCAGATATTGTTGTTTACGTGAAGGATTTGATCGACCAGCAGCAGATCACAGGCGAGCAGATCGCCAGTGGTGTGGATATGGCTTCAGAAGAGCTTGGCATCAGCCTTACAGATAGTGAGAAGGAAGCCATTGTGAATGTGGCACAGAAAGTTCTTGCAGTAGATATTGATGCGGAAACGCTGCGTTCTCAGATTGAAAGTGTTTACGATAAAATGGAAAGTCTGGGAATTGGAAAGGAAGAGGTAAAGGGATTCATTCAAAAAGTGATTGATTTCGCAAAAAACATTCTCGGCTAAGAGAGAAAACATACAAAATTAATATTTTATAAGTGTAAATGAAAAGATAGATTGGTATATATTATAAAAATAGAGGAAAAATATAAAAAAAACTGTGCAAATAGACAAAAATTCATTATTCATTCATAATTTGTTCATAAATATTTGCTATGATAAAATCAGTTCGAAAGAACTGCTACGGTTGAAAATGTAATGATACTCATTACACAAACAGTTTTTTCATAATAATGCCCCGGTAAACCACTGCCGGGGCACTCCTCGTTTTATCAGGATTTATTCTGTTTGTCTCCATATTTCTGAATTTCTATATTAAGCTGTTCCATTTTTTCATCAAGTAAAGTGACAAAACCTGCACATTCCCGTAATTCTCTGGAAATATAATCTGGTCCCTCGCCTTCAAATTTATAGTGCATTTTGTGTTCAAGAGTTGCCCAGAAGTCCTGTGCTACTGTGCGGATCTGAATTTCCACCTTTGTATCAACCACAACATCAGAAAGAAAAACAGGAACGGTTACAAGCATATGATAGCTTCTGTAGCCGCTTTTTTTTGGATTTTTAATATAATCCTGCACAGAGAGAACGGTCAGGTCATTCTGGTTTGCGATCATATCCGCGATTTTATAAATATCGGATGTGAAAGAGCAGGTGATACGGATTCCTGCAATATCGTTGATGTAGAGGACCATATTTTCCACACTGGATTCATAATCGTAGCGCTTCAGTTTTTTTACGATGCTTTCCGGTGTTTTGATACGGGCTTTTACGTGCTCAATGGGATTATATTTGTGTCGGTTCTGAAATTCATCGTTTAGAATATCAATTTTTGTCTGAATTTGTTTTAAGGCGGATTTATAAAGGAAAATCACGGTGTCCCAATCGTTGACTTCTTTAAAATCCTCCAATGGTACAGATTTTTGTTTCATAGGCATATTCTTTCTTTTTTGATTATAGAGGCAGCTTGTCCTGCCATCTACAGTATAACATAATTGTTTCCATTTCTCAAAAGGATATGCTATAATCACCATAAATAAAAAATGAGGAGTTGGTTAAAATGGCAGAGACGATGAAAGATTATGAAGCAGAGCTGGAGGCTTCCTTCAAAAGAATTGAAGAGGGCGATATTCTTACGGGAACCGTAATAAGTGCGGACGAAAAAGAAGTAATTCTCGATTTAAAATATTATGCGGAGGGAATCATACCGGCAGAAGAGTACAGCAGAGAACCGGGATTTTGCATTAAAGACGAAGTTCATGTGGGAGATGAAGTTTCTGCTACTGTGATGAGACGAGATGACGGGCACGGAAATATTCTGCTTTCCAGAGTATCAGCAGCAGATATTCTTGCATGGGATAAGCTTCAGGAATTAAAAGAATCAAAAGAGGTTCTCGACGTTGTAGTAAAAGGCGTGGTAAACGGCGGTGTTGTTGCCTATGTAGAAGGAGTAAGAGGATTTATTCCTGCGTCAAAGATTTCTCTTCAGTATGTGGAAGATACAAACCAATATCTGAACCGTCCGATACAGGTTCAGGTATTTGATGTAGATAAAGAGGAAAAACGCCTGATTCTTTCTGCAAGAGAAATTTTAAGAGAGAAGGCAGAGGAAGAAAGAAAAAATAAAGTCTCCAATCTGGAGATCGGACTGATCACGGAGGGAAGGGTAGAAAGCCTGCAGACATACGGAGCGTTTGTAAATCTTGGAAACGGGCTTTCCGGACTTGTTCATATTTCCCAGATTTGCGAAAAGAGAATTAAAAAACCTTCAGAGGTACTTTCTGTTGGCGATAAGGTAAAAGTAAAGATAACAGGAATCAAAGATGGAAAAATCAGTCTCAGTATCAAAGAGGCGTCAGATATGATGGCAAAGGAAATTGAGGAAGAAGTTGTGGAACTGCCGGATTCCGGCGAGGAAGCTACCACATCACTGGGCTCTCTTTTTGCCAATATTAAATTATAATAACAGAAAAACAGGAGGGCTGCGAATGCGGAACCAGGAAAAGATATTTGTGATCGGGCATAAGAATCCGGATACAGATTCCATATGCTCTGCCATTGCCTACGCAGATATTAAAAACAGAACGACACAGAGCGGAAAATATATTCCAAAGAGAGCCGGACAGATTAATGAGGAAACGCAGTTTGTTCTGAACCGTTTTGGAGTTCACCCGCCGGGATATATTACAAATATCGGTACGCAGGTAAAAGATATGGATATACGCATGAGTCCTGAGGCAGATAAAAGTATGTCCCTGAAAAATGCCTGGGAAATGATGCAGCAGAACAGCATTGTTTCCCTGCCTATAAGGGATAAGGATGGAAAACTTGAGGGTCTTATCACTATTGGAGATATTGCAAAAACCTATATGGATAAGACGGACAGCTATCTGCTTTCTACTGCCAGAACACAGTACAGACGAATTGCGGAAACCATAGAAGGAACTGTGATCGAAGGAAATGAACATGCCTATTTTGTAAAGGGAAAGGTTCTTGTTGCAACTGCAAATCCGGAAATGATGAAAACCTATATAGAAGAAGACGATATGGTGATCATGGGCGACCGTGAGGAAGACCATCTTGAGGCGATCAATCAGAATGTAAGCTGCATTATTGTAGGACTTGGAATCCAGGTGACAGAAAAAGTTATTAAGCTTGCACATGAAAGAAACATTGTAATCATCATGTCTCCCTACGATACGTTTACCATTGCAAGGCTGATCAACCAGAGTATTCCGATCCGGTATGTCATGAAAACAGATAATCTTGTGACTTTCAGCACAGAAGATTATACAGACGATATTCAGGACGTAATGATCAAAAACCGTCACCGCGCCTTTCCTGTCATTGATAAAAGAGGGCGATGTGTAGGGACGATTTCCAGACGGAATTTCCTTGATATGCACAGGAAAAAAGTAATCCTTGTCGATCATAACGAGAAGGACCAGGCTGTGGAAAATATTGAGAAAGCGGAAATTCTTGAGATTATTGACCACCATAAACTGGGCTCTCTTGAGACAATGAAGCCGATTTCCTTCCGTAATCAGCCGGTGGGCTGCACGGGAACAATCATGTATCAGCTTTACGGGGAACAGCGACTTGAGATTCCGCAGACGATCGCAGGGCTTCTCTGCGCCGCTATAATTTCCGATACGCTTATGTTCCGTTCCCCGACCTGTACGCTTCAGGATAAAATGGCAGCAGGAGCACTGGCTCTGATCGCGGATATTGACATTGAGGATTTTGCAAGAGAAATGTTTAAGGCAGGAAGTAACTTAAAAGACAAGGCTCCGGAAGAAATTTTCTATCAGGATTACAAGAAGTTTATTGCGGAAGGCGAAATTACATTTGGTGTTGGTCAGATAAGTTCAATGGACAGTGAGGAACTTCTTGAGATAAAAGAAAAGCTGCTGCCTTTCCTTATGAGCGAATGCGGACGCCACAATATTTCAAGAGTGTATTTTATGCTGACGAATATTATGGAGGAATCCACAGAGCTTCTGTACTATGGGGACGGAAGCAGAGAGATGGCAGAGCTTGCCTTTCATCAGGAGCCTGAGGGAGGAACCTTCCACCTGAAAGGCGTAGTATCAAGAAAGAAGCAGCTCATTCCGGCAATGATGGAGGCAGCGCAGATTTTGCAGAGTGATTTTGCATAAGGAACAGGAGAAAAAAGATGTCAAAGCAGACATGGAAGCCGGGAAATATGCTGTATCCCCTTCCGGCAGTAATGGTAAGTGTAACAGATGGGGAAGGGCAGGATAATATTATTACAGTGGCATGGGCAGGAACGGTATGTACCAATCCGCCTATGGTTTCAATTTCTGTCCGCCCTTCCCGTTATTCTTATGATATGATTAAAAAAACAGGGGAATTTGTAATTAATCTTACAACAGAAAAGCTTGCGTTTGCCACAGATTACTGTGGTGTGCGTTCCGGAAGGGACGTGGACAAGTTTAAAGAGATGAAGCTCACAAAAGAAAAGGCAGAATTTGTCTCAGCGCCGATGATAAAGGAATCACCTGTATGTATTGAGTGCAGGGTGAGGGAAATTAAGGAACTTGGCTCTCATCATATGTTTCTGGCAGACGTGCTTGCCGTTCATGCAGAAGAGGAATTTATGGACCGAAATAAAAAATTCCATTTGAATGATGCCCGACTTCTGGTGTATTCTCACGGAGAGTATCTGGCAACAGGAAAAACGCTTGGAACGTTCGGATACAGTGTGAAGAAAAAAGGCAAAAAAGTAAAAAAATCCGGGAAATAGCGCCGGGATTGCGGTTTTCTGCAAAATGTGTTAGAATACAAAAGAAAAAAGGACAAAAAACAGATGAATAATATAACGCTGATAGGAATGCCTGGAGTTGGAAAAAGTACACTTGGAGTTGTCCTTGCCAAGATTCTGGGATTCCAGTTTTTAGATTCTGATCTTCTTATACAGAAACAGGAAGGGAGAAGGCTCTCCCGCATCATAGAGGAAGAAGGAATCGAAGGCTTTAAGAAAATTGAGAACAGAGTCAATGCGTCCATTGAAGTGCAGGATACCGTAATTGCCACAGGAGGAAGTGTTGTTTACTGCGAAGAGGCAATGCAGCATCTGAAGTCTGTGGGAAAAGTAGTATATCTTAAGCTGTCTTATAAATCCCTTAAGAAACGCCTTGGAAACTTAAAAGGCAGAGGTGTTGTGCTGAAAGAAGGACAGACTCTTTTTGATTTATATGAAGAAAGAATTCCTCTTTATGAGAAATATGCAGATATTGTAGTAGATGAAGAAGGAAGGAGTCTGGAGGAGGGAATTCAGGCTGTTCTGGAGGCTCTCGGGAAAGACGGAATTCAGGGTTTATAAATATTTTTGTTTACAAATTAGGATTTTATGATATAATATAAAATTGACTTTCGAAAAGACAGAAGAAAATTGTAAATCCGATAAATCCTTTCTGCTCGTGGAGCGAAAAAATAGAGGTGTATTATGGAACAGTATATAATCAAAGGTGGCAATCCGCTTGTTGGCGAAGTGGATATTGCAGGGGCAAAGAATGCGGCTCTGGCAATTCTCGCAGCGGCAATCATGACGGACGAGACAATCCTTATTGAGAATCTGCCTGACGTAAAAGATATAAATGTTTTGCTTGAGGCAATCTCCGGAATTGGAGCTCAGGTGGAGCGTATTAATAGATCAACTGTAAAAATCAACGGTTCAACGATCAATGACATAAGCGTGGACTATGAGTATATCAAAAAAATCCGTGCTTCCTATTATCTTCTGGGAGCATTGCTTGGAAAATATAAACATGCGGAAGTTCCGCTGCCGGGAGGCTGCAATATTGGAAGCCGTCCCATTGACCAGCATTTAAAGGGATTCCGTGCACTCGGAGCAAATGTGGATATTTTCCACGGAGCGATCGTGGCAAAGGCTGACAACCTTCATGGCAGTCACATTTTCCTTGATGTAGTTTCTGTCGGCGCGACCATTAATATCATGATGGCAGCATCACTTGCACCGGGAAGAACAATTATCGAAAATGCGGCGAGAGAACCGCATGTGGTAGATGTTGCAAACTTCTTAAACAGCATGGGAGCCAATATCAAGGGAGCCGGAACAGATGTGATCCGTATTAAAGGCGTTGATAAGCTTCACAAAACAGAATATTCTATTATTCCGGATCAGATTGAGGCGGGAACTTTTATGTTTGCAGCAGCAGCAACAGGCGGAGATATTACTGTGCGTAATGTCATTCCAAAGCACCTTGAGGCTACGACTGCGAAGCTTGAGGAAATCGGCTGTGAGGTGGAGGAGTTCGATGATGCGGTGCGCGTTCGTGCCGGAAAATCGCTTCACCGTACAAATGTAAAAACACTTCCATATCCCGGTTATCCTACAGATATGCAGCCGCAGATTGCCGTTACTCTGGCACTGGCAGAGGGAACAAGTATTGTAACGGAAAGTATTTTTGAAAACCGCTTTAAATATGCTGACGAGCTTTCCAGAATGGGAGCCAATATTAAGGTGGAAGGAAATACAGCAATTATTGACGGTGTGAAGAAGCTTACAGGAGCGAGAGTCAGCGCGCCGGATCTTCGTGCAGGAGCAGCTCTTGTAATTGCAGGACTTGCGGCAGAAGGCTTCACGATCGTAGATGATATTGTATATATCCAGAGAGGCTACGAAAATTTTGAGGAAAAATTAAGAAGCCTTGGAGCAGAAATTGAAAAAGTGTCAAACGAGAAGGAAATTTTGAAATTCCGTCTTCGTGTTGGCTGAGATGATATTAGAAAAATAGCCTTTTATTCAGAGTGGTGGAGGTACAAAGGACCCGGGAAGCCACGGCAACCCCTGAGAAAATCAGGAAGGTGCCAGCCTGAGCGAGAAATCGAACAATAAGAGGATTGTTTATGAAACTTTGAACAGTCCGATTATTCGGGCTGTTTTTTATGATTACAGTGTCAAAAGGTCTGAACCCACCAGTGCTTGCACAATGGTGGGAGAATGACCTTGAGACACGCCCCGATATGAGCATGAAAGTGGAGCGCAAGCTTCACGATATGCGAATATTGGGAGAATTGTGAGAGTGCGGAGCACGAAACAATTCGTGTAATTATGTTCTAACATGATAACTATATAAACCTATAATTACTACCAAAGGAGAAAAAATGGAGAAAATTTTATTTACATCAGAATCAGTAACAGAGGGACATCCGGATAAAATGTGCGACGCCATTTCCGACGCTATTCTGGACGCATTGATCGAGCAGGACCCTATGAGCCGCGTAGCCTGCGAGACAGCAACAACTACAGGCCTTGTTCTTGTTATGGGAGAGATCACAACAAAAGCGTATGTAGATATTCAGAAAATCGTAAGAGATACTGTACGTGAAATCGGCTATACAAGAGGAAAATATGGTTTTGACGCAGATACCTGCGGTGTGATCACAGCTATCGACGAACAGTCAGCAGACATTGCTCTGGGAGTAGACAAGGCTCTGGAAGCGAAAATGGGAGAAGAAGAAATTGATGCCATTGGAGCCGGAGACCAGGGAATCCAGTTCGGATATGCTTCCAACGAGACAGAAGAGTATATGCCTTATGCGATCAATATGGCGCATAAGCTTGCATACCAGCTTACAAAAGTTCGTAAGGACGGAACACTTTCCTACCTTCGTCCAGACGGAAAAACACAGGTAACAGTAGAGTATAACGAAGAAGGAAAACCATTCCGTATTGATGCGGTAGTATGCTCTACTCAGCATGACCCGGACGTGACACAGGAACAGATTCATGAGGATATTAAAAAATATGTTCTGGACGCGATCATTCCGGAAGATATGGTAGATGAGAATACAAAATATTTCATCAACCCGACAGGTCGTTTTGTAATCGGCGGACCTCACGGTGACAGCGGTCTTACAGGACGTAAAATCATCGTAGACAGCTACGGCGGATATGGACGTCACGGCGGCGGCGCTTTCTCCGGAAAGGACTGTACAAAGGTTGATCGTTCTGCAGCGTATGCAGCACGTTATGTTGCAAAAAATATTGTGGCAGCAGGACTTGCAGATAAATGTGAAATCCAGCTTTCCTACGCAATCGGTGTAGCACACCCTACATCTATCAACGTGGAGACATTCGGAACAGGAAAACTTCCGGAGACAAAGCTTGTGGAGATTATCCGTGAGAACTTTGACCTTCGTCCGGCAGGAATCATTAAAATGCTTGACCTTCGTCGCCCGATTTACAAACAGACAGCAGCGTACGGTCACTTTGGACGTACAGATGTAGATCTTCCGTGGGAACATCTTGACAAAGTGGAAGACCTGAAAAAATACTTATAAGAAAAACAACGGGAATGAGCCGGCATTTGTGCAGGCTCATTTTTTTCTTCATATCAGGTGTGCTTTGTTAATAGAAAATTTAGAGATGAACAGTTCTGTTTATGATATAATGTGAAATAAGAATGGAAATGAGAAAACAGAACGGAGAACAGAATGAAACTGAAAACAAGAATTATTGTAGGATTTGTTATGATTATCCTGGTTCCTCTGCTCCTGTTTGCAGCAACTCTGTACGGATTCGGGTACTCACAGGCGAACAGAGCATCCGGACAGGAGGAAGCGGCGGTATCAGAAGGCGCTTATGAGCTTTCCATAGCCGAGGTTTCAGATGGCGTGATGCAGATACGCGTGATGACGAAGGATCTGTTTCTTACAGCTTCTATTATCCTTGTATGTACAGCGCTGTCTGTAGGACTCTGGATTTACAGAAGCATTGCAGCTCCGCTTTTAAAACTGAAAAAAGCAACCAGAAGCATCAAAGAAGGAAATCTGGACTTTGTCCTTGATGTGGAGGGGAATGATGAATTTGCAGAACTTTTTCAGGACTTTGAGGATATGCGTATCCGTCTGAAGGAGTCAGCAGAGGAAAAAATTCTGATGGACAAAGAGAATAAAGAGCTTATCAGTAATATTTCCCACGATTTAAAAACCCCGATCACGGCAGTAAAGGGATATGTGGAAGGAATTATGGACGGTGTTGCAGACACACCGGAAAAAATGGACCGGTATGTAAAAACCATTTATAATAAAACAAATGAAATGGACCATCTGATCAATGAACTTACATTTTATTCCAAAATTGACACAAACCGCATTCCCTATACATTCAGTAAGCTGAATGTGGAGGATTACTTTGGAGACTGTGCGGAGGAAATTGGACTGGAGCTTGAAACAAGAGGAATTGAACTTGTATATGCCAATTATGTGGAGGGCGACGTACAGGTAATTGCAGATGGAGAACAGATTCGCCGTGTCATTCACAATATTATTGGAAATGCCATTAAGTATATGGACAAGCCAAAGGGGATTATTCAGATCCGTGTGAAAGATGTGGGTGATTTTATCCAGATTGAAATTGAAGATAACGGAAAAGGAATCGGAGCAAAGGACATAGCGTATATTTTTGACCGTTTTTACCGCACGGACGTATCCAGAAATTCTTCAAAAGGTGGAAGCGGAATCGGACTTTCCATTGTGAAGAAGATTATGGAAGACCACGGCGGAAAAGTGTGGGCGACAAGCCGTCTGGGCATAGGAACGATCATGTACTTTGTTCTCAGAAAATATCAGGAGGGACCTGTCAGATGAGTAAAATATTGATAGTAGAAGATGAGGAGGCAATCGCTGACCTTGAGAAAGATTATCTGGAGCTTTCCGGATTTGAGGTAGAGATCGCAAACAGAGGAGATTTGGGACTTACAAAGGCATTAAACGAAGAATTTGATCTGATCATTCTGGATCTGATGCTTCCGGAGGTGGATGGATTTGACATCTGCCGTCAGGTGCGTCAGGTAAAAAACACACCGATCATCATGGTTTCTGCAAAAAAAGATGACATTGATAAAATCAGAGGTCTTGGGCTGGGAGCAGACGACTATATGACAAAACCATTCAGCCCCAGCGAGCTTGTGGCGAGAGTGAAGGCACATATGGATCGTTATAACCGCCTTATTGGTTCCAATGTACGGAAAAATGATGTAATAGAGATAAGAGGAATCAAAATTGACAAAACAGCAAGGCGCGTGTGGGTAAACGGAGAGGAGACAACCTTTACAACAAAGGAGTACGACCTTCTTACCTTCCTTGCGGAAAATCCAAACCGGGTATTTACAAAAGAAGAGCTGTTCCGGGAAATCTGGGATATGGAATCTGTAGGAGACATTGCAACCGTTACAGTCCATATAAAGAAAATCCGGGAAAAAATTGAATTTAACACAGCAAAGCCACAGTATATTGAAACAATATGGGGAGTCGGATACAGATTTAAGGTATAATATAAAGAAAGTGGGAGCAGCAGAATTATGGAAAAATTGTACAGGAAATTAGAGAGCCTTACAGATGCAGGGAATTATCCGTTTCATATGCCGGGGCATAAAAGAAATCCGGAGTCTGTTGACGGGGATTTTCTTTTTGAAAAAGATATTACGGAGATTTCAGGCTTTGATGACCTTCATCATTCCAGGGGGATTTTGAAAGAAGCACAGGAAAGAGCAGCAAAGCTGTATGAAGTAAAAGAAACGTTTTTCAGCGTCAATGGAAGTACAGCGGCTATTCTTGCGGCTGTTTCTGCCGCTGTGCCAAAAGGGGGACAGATCCTTGTGGGAAGAAATTGTCATAAGGCAGTTTATAATGCCATGTATATCAGAGACCTTGTTCCGTCTTATATTTATCCACAGGAAGATCCGCTTTTGGGGATAAGTGGCGGAATTTCACCGGCAAGAGTGGAAACTGTTCTCGATGAGAATCCAGATATTCAGGCTGTACTGATCACATCGCCCACTTATGACGGCGTGGTATCTGATGTAAAGCGTATTGCAAATGCAGCGCACAGTCATGGAATCCCTCTTATTGTGGACGAGGCTCACGGAGCGCATTTTAAATTTTCCAATTATTTTCCCACATCTGCAGCAGAGCTTGGGGCAGACCTTGTGATTCAGAGTCTTCACAAAACTCTTCCATCTCTCACGCAGACTGCAGTTCTCCACAGATGCAGCGATATGGTAAACAGAAATCTGATCCGTCGTTTTATGGGAATTTATCAGAGCAGCAGCCCGTCGTATCTTCTGATGGGCAGTATGGACGCCTGTATTGACAAAATGTCGGAAGACGGCAGAAATATGTTCATAAAATATACGGAGAATCTGGAAAAAGCAAGAAAGCGTCTGGAACAATGTAAATATATTCGTCTCGTCACGCCAAAAGCAGGAAGAGATACGAGAATACATGATTTTGACCGCTCCAAAATTATTTTATCGTCATATTACAGTTCACTCAAAGGAACAGAACTTCAGGATATTTTAAGAGAGGAATTTCGCATAGAAACAGAGATGGCGTGTGAAAACTACGTTCTTGCCATGACTTCTGTGGGAGATACGGAAGAGGGATTTTTACGCCTCTGTGAGGCTGTTGAAGAGATTGACAGACGGGAATCGTTAAAAAATACAGAAAGCTTTTTAAAGGAAGAACGGAATCATATAAAAATAGGCGAGAAAAAACAGGTTATGCGTATATCAGAGGCGCTGGATTCTCCGAATATATTCTGTCCTCTTGAGGAGAGCGTAGGAAAAATTTCTGCGGAATTTGCGTATCTTTATCCTCCGGGAATCCCGATGATCACGCCCGGAGAACAGATTACTGGACTTTTTGTGCGGAATGTGAGAAGATACATGGAACAGGGAATAGTCCTGGAAGGTCTCTGTGACCGCACAAATAAGACAATATGTGTAGTGAAGGAATAGATAAAATAAAAATGGGAAAAATATTTTACATTATGGGAAAAAGCGCTTCCGGAAAGGACAGGATTTATTCCAGCCTTATAAAAAAAAGCGAGCTTGCGCTTAAAAGGCTGGTGCTTTACACCACGCGTCCGATTCGAAGCGGCGAGGAAAATGGGAGAGAGTATTTTTTTGTGACAGACAGCGATTTTTTTGAGATAGAGAAAAAAGGCTGTATCATTGAAAAAAGAGAATACCTTACCGTGGAAGGAATCTGGAGATACTTTACAGCAGACGACGGGCAGATCAATCTGAAAGAATCCGATTATCTGGGCATCGGAACACTGGAATCCTACATGAAATTAAAAAAGCATTTTGGAGAAGAACGGGTTTGTCCTGTTTATATTGAGGTGGAGGACGGGGAACGTCTTCTTCGGGCGATCGGAAGAGAAAAAATGCAGGAAAAACCAGGATATGCGGAGCTTTGCAGGAGATTCCTCGCTGACCAGGAAGACTTTTCGGAAGAGAATATTCAGAAAGCCGGTATAGAAAAATCATTTGAAAATGATGAATTGAATGATTGTGTGGAAGAAATCGTAAATTATATAAAATACATGAAGCAAAAATAGTTTTTAAAGAGAACAAAAGTATGGTATAATGAAACGTAATAAAAAGAGAGGTGATTCTTTATGGTAGGGTTTAACAACATAATCGGGCATGACGAAATTATACGTCATATGAAAAATGCAATTAAGACGGGAAAGGTTTCTCATTCATATATTCTGACAGGAGAACCCGGATCAGGTAAGAAACTTATGGCAGGCACCTTTGCCATGACGCTGCAGTGTGAGGCTGGAGGAGAAGAACCGTGCCAGAAATGTGATTCCTGTAAAAAAGCCATGGGCAAGAATCATCCGGATATTATTATGGTTTCCCATGAGAAGCCGGGTGTGATCACGATCGATGAAATTCGAGAACAGGTTATCCATGATGTATCGGTAAAACCGTATTGCAGCCGTTATAAAATTTACATTGTCCCGGATGCGCATATGATGAACCCTCAGGCACAGAATGCACTTCTGAAAACGATCGAGGAACCGCCGGAATATGCAGTTATTATGCTTCTTACAAGTAACATAGACGGGCTTCTTCCAACAATCCGTTCCAGATGTGTGCGTCTTGATCTAAAGGTTGTAGATGACGGGCTGATCAAGGAATATCTGATGGAACATTTACATATACCGGATTATCAGGCGGAAATAGATGTATCTTTTGCGCATGGAAGCATTGGAAAGGCAAAAGAAGCAGCAACATCACAGGAATTTGCAGATATGACCCAAAATGCGCTGAAGCTTTTGAAGTATGCAGGAACGATGGAAGTATATGAGCTTACAGACGCGATCAGGGAACTGGCATCAGATAAGCAGAATATAGGAGATTATCTTGATATTTTCCAGTTCTGGTTCCGTGATATTTTAATGTTTAAGGCAACAAGGGAAATTGATAATCTTGTATTCAAACAGGAAATAAACTTTATTAAGGAACAGGCAAGCGAGCGTTCTTATGAGAATATAGAAAAGATTCTGGAAGCGATTGAAAAGACGAAGGTACGCCTTCGAGCAAACGTAAATCTTGAGCTTGCACTTGAGCTTCTGTTCCTGACGATCAGGGAGAAATAAAATGACAAAGGTAGTAGGAGTAAGATTCCGTAATGTGGGAAAAATTTATTATTTTGACCCGAAGGAATATAGTGTAAAAGAAGGTGATCACGTAATTGTGGAGACAGCCTGCGGCGTAGAATACGGAAAAGTGGTGCTGACTCCGAGAAATATAAAAGAGGAGGACGTTGTGCGTCCTTTAAAAGAGGTTCTCCGTGTTGCAACAAAGGAGGACGAAGAAAGAGAGCAGCAGAACAGAGTAAAAGAAAAGGAAGCGTTTAAAATATGCCAGAAAAAAATCTGGGAGCATGAGCTGGATATGAAGCTTATAGACGCAGAGTACACATTTGACAACAACAAGGTTCTGTTCTACTTTACAGCAGATGGAAGAATTGATTTCCGCCAGCTTGTAAAAGACCTGGCTGCTATTTTTAAAACAAGAATCGAGCTGCGCCAGATCGGTGTGAGAGACGAGACAAAGATTCTGGGAGGAATTGGAATCTGCGGAAGATGTCTCTGCTGCCATACCTATCTGTCTGAGTTTGCTCCGGTATCCATTAAAATGGCGAAAGAGCAGAATCTTTCTCTGAACCAGACTAAAATTTCAGGCGTATGCGGAAGACTGATGTGCTGTCTCAAAAATGAGCAGGAGACATATGAGGCGCTGAATAAAAAACTTCCGGGACTTGGAGATACGGTAACAACTCCGGACGGGCTGCAGGGAACTGTGCAGAGCGTAAATGTTCTGCGCCAGCTTGTAAAAGTTGTAGTGGAAGTAAATGACGAAAAAGAAATTCAGGAATTTCCTGTAGACAGTCTGAAATTCCGTCCGAGAAAAAAGAAGGTAAAAATTTCCGAGCAGGAATTAAAGGAGCTGGAAGGGCTTGAAGACAACAAATGATTTTGTAAAAGAAAACGAAAGAGTAGACGACCTTCAGAACGGGTACGGCATTATCCAGGACCCGGAAAAATTCTGCTTCGGAATCGACGCAGTCCTTCTTTCAGGCTTTGCAAAAGTGAAAAAGGGAGAAAATGTACTTGATATGGGAACGGGAACGGGAATCATTCCCGTTCTTCTCTCTGCAAAGACAGAAGGGGAATTTTTCACAGGTCTGGAGATCCAAAACGAGTGCGCGGAAATGGCGCAGAGAAGCGTGGCTATGAATCAGCTTGAGGACAGGGTAAAGATTGTACAGGGTGATATAAAAGAGGCTGCCGATATATTTGGGGCGGCTTCTTTTCATGTAGTTACCTGTAATCCGCCATACATGATAGGACAGCATGGTCTGACAAATCCCCATATGCCAAAAGCCATTGCCCGTCATGAGATTCTCTGTACGCTGGAGGACGTGATCAGCCAGGGTGCCAGGGTCTTAAAAGACAGAGGAAGATTTTACATGGTTCACAGACCGTTCCGCCTTGTGGAAATTATGAATATGATGACGAAATATAAACTGGAGCCGAAAAGAATGCGCCTTGTATATCCTTATGTAGACAGAGAGCCGAATATGGTTCTGATCGAGGCTTTAAAAGGCGGAAATTCAAGAATCCAGGTAGAACCGCCTCTTGTCGTTTACGAAAAGCCGGGCGTGTATACGAAAACAATTCTGGAAATATACGGGAAGGTGTAGAAATTGAGAACAACGGGAACCTTATTTTTATGTGCAACACCAATAGGAAATCTGGAGGATATAACGCTGCGTGTTTTGAGAACTCTTCAGGAAGTGGATCTGATCGCAGCAGAAGATACAAGAAACAGTATTAAACTTCTCAATCATTTCCAGATAAAAACGCCTATGACAAGCTATCACGAGTACAACAAAATAGATAAAGGGCATTTTCTTGTGGAAAAAATGCTCTCAGGAGAGAATATTGCCCTTATCACTGATGCAGGAACTCCGGGAATTTCTGATCCGGGAGAGGAACTGACTGCCATGTGCTATGAGGCGGGAATCCCTGTTACGTCCCTTCCCGGACCGGCGGCATGTATTACAGCCCTCACTCTTTCCGGGCTTCCAACAAGAAGATTTGCGTTTGAGGCGTTTCTTCCAATGGAGAAAAAAGAGAGGCGGACAGTTCTGGAAGAGCTGAAAAATGAGACAAGAACGATTATTCTTTATGAAGCACCTCATAAGCTTGTAAAAACGCTGGAAGACTTATATAAGGCGCTTGGAAACAGAAAGATGACTCTTTGTCGTGAACTTACAAAAAAACACGAAACAGCTTTTCAGACAACAATAGAGGAACTGATCCGCTATTACAGTGAAGAGAAGCCGCTTGGAGAGTGTGTTCTCGTCATTCAGGGAAAAAGCCGCCAGGAAATGGAAAAAGAAGCGCAGGCTTCCTGGGAGAGTATTCCCATAGAGGAACATATGCAGCAATATGAAGAAAAGGGCATTTCCGGAAAAGAAGCAATGAAGCTGGTGGCAAAAGACAGAGGGATAACAAAACGTGATGTTTACCAGTATCTGATAAATAAAAAATAAAATATAAGAAATAAAGAAATTCTCCGACAGAAGATAAAGATGCCGGGGGATTTTTTTTGATTTCATTGGAAAATACAAGGTTTTTGTGCTATAATAAATTAGTATTATTGTGTCTTAACGAAGGGCAGCAGAGAGTGGCTGCCGGTTGAAATAGATATGACAGGAGGAATAAAATGGGCGGAGAAAACACGGAGTACGGAGCAGACCAAATCCAGATTCTGGAAGGACTGGAAGCAGTACGGAAAAGACCGGGTATGTATATCGGCAGCACATCCAGCAGAGGACTTCATCATCTTGTATATGAGATTGTGGACAACGCGGTAGATGAGGCTCTGGCGGGCTTCTGTAAAGAAATAAATGTTACTATTAATCCGGATAATTCCATCACAGTTACGGACGACGGAAGAGGAATTCCGGTGGGAATCAATCATAAAGCGGGAATACCGGCAGTAGAGGTTGTATTTACCATTTTACATGCAGGCGGCAAATTCGGCGGAGGAGGATACAAGGTATCCGGCGGTCTTCACGGAGTGGGCGCATCTGTAGTAAATGCTCTGTCAGAATGGCTTGAGGTTACGATTTACAAAGAAGGACAGGTATACAGACAGAGATATGAGAGAGGAAAAACAATCTACCCTCTGAAAGTGATCGGTACCTGCGAACCGGAAAAAACAGGAACAATGGTTTCTTTTTTACCGGATAAAGAAATATTTGAAGATACAGTTTATGATTACGATGTTTTAAAACAGCGTCTTCGTGAGATGGCATTTCTTACCAAAGGTCTGAAAATTGTTTTAAAGGATACAAGAGCAGAAATGGAGAGAGAAAAAACTTTCCACTACGAGGGCGGTATCCAGGAGTTTGTACAGTATCTCAACAAAAGCAAAGAGGCTCTGTATCCGGAGATCATATACTGTGAGGGAGAAAAAGACGGTGTTATCGTTGAGGTTGCCATGCAGCACAACGATTCTTATACGGAGAACAGCTACGGATTTGTAAATAATATCAATACGCCGGAAGGCGGAACTCATATTATGGGCTTCCGAAACGCCATCACAAAAACATTTAATGATTATGCCAGAAAGAATAAGCTTCTCAAAGACAGTGAGCCGAATTTAAGCGGCGATGATATTCGAGAGGGACTTACAGCGATCGTAAGTGTGAAAATAGAAAATCCTCAGTTTGAGGGACAGACAAAGCAGAAGCTTGGAAACAGCGAGGCAAGAGGCGCAGTAGATGGCATTGTAAGCAAACAGCTTGAAATTTTCCTGGAGCAGAATCCTTCTGTTGCAAAAGTGACAGTAGAAAAATCGGTACTTGCCCAGAGAGCAAGAGAGGCGGCACGAAAAGCACGTGACCTTACAAGACGTAAGTCAGCCCTTGACGGAATGTCTCTTCCCGGAAAACTTGCAGACTGTTCTGACAAAAATCCGGAAAACTGTGAGATTTACATTGTTGAGGGTGATTCTGCCGGTGGTTCTGCAAAAACAGCAAGAAACCGTGCAACGCAGGCGATCCTTCCCCTCAGAGGAAAAATTCTGAATGTAGAAAAAGCCCGTCTTGACAAAATCTATTCCAATGCGGAGATCAAGGCTATGATCACTGCCTTCGGAACGGGAATCCATGAGGATTTTGATATTACAAAGCTTCGCTATCATAAGATTATCATTATGACAGATGCCGATGTGGACGGAGCGCATATTGCAACGCTTCTTCTCACATTTTTGTATCGTTTTATGCCGGAGCTTATCAGACAGGGATATGTATATCTTGCACAGCCGCCGCTCTACAAGGTGGAGAAAAATAAAAGGGTATGGTATGCCTATGATGATAATGAGCTGAATACAATCCTTACAGAAATCGGACGTGACGGAAACAACAAAATCCAGCGTTACAAAGGTCTGGGAGAGATGGACGCAGAGCAGCTCTGGGAAACAACAATGGATCCGGAAAAAAGGATCCTGCTTCGTGTGACAATGGACGAGGCGGCAACATCAGAAATAGATCTGACATTTACCACACTGATGGGAGACAAGGTAGAACCACGGCGTGAGTTTATAGAAGAAAATGCAAGATTTGTAAAAAATCTCGATATTTAATCAGGAGAACAGAGAATGGAAGAAAATATTTTTGACAAAGTCCACGAGGTGGATTTGGAAAAAACAATGAAAGATTCTTACATCGACTATGCCATGAGTGTAATTGCTTCCCGTGCGCTGCCAGATGTAAGAGATGGTCTGAAACCTGTACAGAGGCGTGTTCTGTATTCCATGATAGAGTTAAATAACGGTCCCGATAAGCCTCATCGTAAATGTGCGCGTATCGTGGGTGATACAATGGGTAAGTATCACCCTCACGGGGACAGCTCTATTTACGGAGCGCTTGTCAATATGGCGCAGGAGTGGTCCACAAGGTATCCTCTTGTTGACGGACATGGAAACTTTGGCTCCGTTGACGGAGACGGCGCGGCTGCCATGCGATATACAGAGGCGCGTTTAAGCAAAATTTCTATGGAAATGCTTGCGGATATTAACAAGGATACCGTAGATTTCCAGCCAAACTTTGACGAGACAGAGAGAGAACCTGCAGTTCTCCCGTCCAGATACCCGAACCTTCTCGTAAACGGTACCTCAGGTATTGCTGTCGGAATGGCAACGAATATTCCTCCGCACAATCTTCGGGAGGTTATTTCTGCTGTCGTAAAAATCATTGACAACATTATTGAAGAAGACAGAGAAACAACAATCGAAGAGCTTCTGGAAATTGTAAAAGGACCGGATTTTCCTACAGGTGCAACGATTCTGGGAAGAAGAGGAATTGAGGAGGCATACCGCACAGGCCGCGGCAAGATAAGAGTCCGCGCAGTGACAAATATCGAGACGCTTCCAAACGGAAAATCAAGGATTATTGTGACAGAGCTTCCCTATCTTGTGAATAAAGCAAGACTGATAAGTAAGATTGCCGAGCTTGTGCGTGACAAAAAAATAGATGGCATTGTGGACCTGAACGACCATTCAAGCCGTGAAGGCATGCGTATCTGCATCGATCTTCGAAAAGATGCGAATGCAAATGTTGTTCTGAATCAGCTTTATAAGCATACCCAGCTTCAGGATACATTCGGCGTGATCATGCTTTCCCTGATCCCGAGTCACGGAAGTCTGGAGCCAAAGGTTTTAAATCTTCAGGAAATGCTCAATTATTATCTTGCACACCAGGAAGAGGTTGTCACAAGAAGAACAAAATATGATCTGAATAAGGCAAAAGAAAGAGCGCACATTTTGGAAGGGCTTTTAAAAGCGCTTGATAATATTGACGAAGTGATCCGTATTATCAGAGGTTCTCAGAATGTACAGGCTGCAAAACAGGAGTTAATATCCCGTTTTGAGCTTACAGAAGCGCAGGCACAGGCGATCGTGGATATGCGTCTTCGTGCTCTTACAGGTCTGGAAAGAGAGAAGCTGGAAGCGGAATACGCAGAACTTATGGAAAAAATCCGTAAATACGAGGCGATACTTGCAGACAGAACACTGCTTCTTCGCGTGATCCGTGAGGAAATTCTTGCTGTTTCCGAAAAATATGGAGACGACAGAAAAACTTCCATCGGATATGATGTTTATGATATTACAACGGAAGACCTGATTCCGAAAGAAAACACAGTCATTGCCATGACAAAGCTTGGCTATATCAAGAGAATGACAGTTGATAATTTCCGGAGTCAGAACAGAGGCGGAAGAGGAATCAAGGGTATGCAGACTCTTGAGGACGATTTTATCGAAGAGCTTCTTATGACGACGACCCATCACTATCTTATGTTCTTTACAAATACAGGAAGAGTGTACAGACTGAAGGCGTACGAGATTCCGGAGGCAGGAAGAACCGCAAGAGGAACTGCGATTATCAATCTTCTTCAGCTTATGCCGGGAGAGCGTATTACTTCTGTGATTCCGATCAGTAAATTTGAGCCGGGACATTATCTTATGATGGCAACAAAGAAAGGTCTTGTTAAGAAAACACCGATCCAGGATTATATGAATGTGCGTAAAACCGGTCTTGCAGCCATTATTTTAAGAGATGACGACGAGCTGATCGAAGTAAAGGCAACGGATAATAAAAAAGATATTATTCTTGTGACAAAAGACGGCCAGTGTATCCGTTTCAAAGAGACAGATGTGAGAAGTACAGGAAGAAGCTCTATGGGTGTCCGCGGAATGAATCTGGCAGACGGAGATGAAGTCGTTGCCATGCAGCTGAATTCTCAGGGATATTATCTCCTTGTTGTTTCTGAAAACGGAATGGGCAAGAGAACATGTATCAGTGAGTTTACCTGCCAGAACAGGGGCGGAAAAGGCGTCAAATGCTATAAGATCACGGAGAAAACAGGAAATGTAGTAGGTGCGAAGGCTGTAAACGAAGAAAATGAAATTATGATCATCACGACAGAGGGTATTATTATCCGTCTGCAGTGTTCTGATATTTCCATTCTCGGACGAATTACTTCCGGAGTGAAGCTTATGAACCTTCAGGAAGGAATTACAGTTGCCAGTGTAGCTAAAGTAAGAGAAAAGGAAGAAGAGCCAGGCAAAGGAGAAGAAATTCTCAATGGCGTTGAAGGGGAAACAGAAGAATCATGACAGCATCAGGAAATAAAAACAGTAACAGAACCGGCAGCAGACCGAGGACTCAGAGTAAAAGCAGGAAAAGAAGAAAGAGAAAAAGCGCCTTTGTTTTGAATAGTAATTACATTCTGGCAGGAGGCGCTGTCCTGCTTCTCATTTTCCTGATCATTCTGGGAGTAAAAGGCTGCGGTGTCAGTCATAAAACACCGGAGGGAGTTGTGGAAGCCCTTATTAAAGCTGGTGTTGAGGGGAAAGAAAAAGATATGAAGAAGTGCTACGATACAGAGAAAAAGGTATCGAAGGAGCTTCAGGCAGAAATTGATGCCACAATGAAATATTATAAAGCTCATAATGTAAGCAAAGTTAAAATCAGCGACTGTGAAGTCCTTACAAAAAATAAAAAATATACTTATGTATACATACGGTATAATCTTGTGCTGGAAAATGAGCAGGAATATCCATGTATTGCGACGTATATGGTAAAAGAGAAAGATAACAAATACTATGTGTTTGCTCCTTCTGAAATAACGGAAGAAATGAGTCAGGCAGCAGCCGATGAGTATGCAAAATTTATGACAACAGATACTTATAAAGACTATACAGTGGCTTACGATACATTTATTAAGAAAAATCCAGGATATGAAGAAAGAATAGCCGGTAAACTGGCTTGATCAGGAGGAAAATAATAAAATGAAAAGAATCCTTCTTATGGTATTAAAGAATCTTTTTTTTGTTCCTTACGGCTGGTTTAAACTCTGCTGGTGTGCAGCTCATGTTGATAATTATACGGAAGAAGAACGATATGCAGTCTTAAAGTATATTGACAGAAGAGCTATATGGGGAGGAAATCTCGAAATCGAAGCGCATGGTGTGGAAAACATACCAAAAGAAAACGGTTTTATGTTTTTTCCAAACCATCAGGGCTTATTTGATGTTCTTGCAATTCTTCAGGTATGTCCGGTTCCGTTTTCTGTTGTAGCAAAAAAAGAAGTTGCAGACGTACCTTTTCTGAAGCAGGTGTTTGCCTGTATGAAGGCATTTATTATTGACAGAGAAGATATAAAACAGTCCATGCAGGTAATATTAAATGTGACAAAAGAGGTAAAGGCAGGCAGAAACTATCTGATTTTTGCAGAGGGAACAAGAAGTAAGCAGGGAAACCACCCGCAGGAATTTAAGGGCGGAAGCTTTAAAGCTGCTACAAAATCAAAATGTCCGATCATTCCGGTGGCACTGCTGGATTCTTATAAGGCGTTTGATACAGGTTCTATTGAGAAACTGAAAGTGCAGGTTCATTTTCTGACGCCTATGTATTATGAGGAATATAAGGATATGAATACTGTGGAAATTGCGGCAGAAGTAAAAAGAAGAATAGAAGAAACGATCAAGGCAAACGGAGGCTGGAACTGAACGGCAGAGCAGGAAGTGGAAGCGGTTTGTCCGAGATGATCTGAATAGTGCAGGCGCAGATATTTACGGGTATCTGCGCCTGATTTCTCTGTAAAGCGATAAAAATCAAAATAATTTTAAATAAATGTAAAAAACAGGTTGACAATATAGGAAAGCTTATGTATAATCAATAATGCGTTTCAGATAGAACGCGTTCGAATTTCATAATGATTGAAAGTTCGGAGTCTGGAGAAGTACTCAAGAGGCCGAAGAGGTGCCCCTGCTAAGGG
>UQHF01000002.1 GCA_900540785.1 uncultured Blautia sp. | reverse complement strand
AGCGGTTCCAATAATAGCAAAACCCTGCAAAAAGCAGGACTTTGTCTACAGTCTGCGGGTACAGCTTACAAGGCTGTACCCTCTTTTTAATGACGTGGGTGCGCTTTCATATACACATCGCGCATTCTGTTTATATTCATATTTAAATACACCTGAGTGGTGGAAATATCCGAATGTCCCAGCATTTCCTGAACACTTTTTATATCCGCCCCATTTTGAAGCATATGTACTGCAAAAGAGTGTCTAAGAGTGTGTGGTGTAATATCTCCTTTGATTCCCGCTTCATCTGCATATCCCTTTAAAACCTTCCAGAAACCCTGGCGGCTCATGGCTTTTCCGGAGCAGTTTGTAAAAAGAATTTTTTCTTCTCCTTCACGTACAAAAGCGGGACGACCTTCTGCTATATATTTTTCCAACGCTTTTCTGCTTACATTGCCAATAGGAATCACCCTTTCCTTTTCGCTGTCATGGCAGGTCACATACCCAAGCGAAAGATTTACATCGTCTATTTCCAGATGGATCAGCTCGCTGACCCGCATTCCCGTTGCATATAAAAGCTCCAGCATGGCAGTATCGCGAAGTCCTTTTGGCGTATTCTTTTTTGGCTGTGCCAGAAGGCGGTCTACTTCCTCCACAGAAAGAATTTCCGGCATTTTCTTTTTCACTTTCGGAGGACGCAATTCTTCTGAAGGGTCTTCCTGCACCTTTCCCTCACGAAATAAAAACTGAAAAAAGGCGCGCATGGACGCTACACTTCTTGAAATTGTAGAGGACGCAAACTCTTCTCTCTCCATATAATCCATATATGCTTCCAGATCAATCCCTCTTACATCTGAAACATTTCGGATTCCTCTTTCGTCCAGAAAATTTTCCATTTTTTTTAAATCCCTCTCATAAGAAATCTCTGTATTATGAGAAGTCTTTTTTGTATTATGCAAATATGCAATAAATTCTCTTATGTCTCTTTCCATTTCTTTTACTTCCCGTCTGCTTCTGTGTTAAAAATGTACCTGTATTATACTTTGTATTTCAGATAAAATCAAATGATTCTCTCATGTTTCTTAAAAAAAGTCAAGAAATTTTACAGTTTTTTCCACAAGCCAGGGATTTACATAAATCTCCAACAAGATTCCTCCCATATAAAGCGCTCCCCACTTAAGAAATCCAAGACAGTATCCGGAAATCCCCTGTGGAAAAATCCCTCTTCCCTTCCAACAGTTTAGTGACAGATTATAAACCTGCTTCATAAAATAAAAAAATACAGTAAGATAAATTACTTCATGAGGCAAAAGAAGAGCAAGTCCCGCTGCTCCTCCTGCAAATCCAAACTGCAAAATGCTCATAGAAAGAACTGCCCCTGTTTTTATCCCTTCTCCCAGCATGGCAAGAATGGAAACCGGTACGCCAAATACGGAAAATCCACAGAGCGCACAAATGAAAAACCACCCGCCTCTATCTGCCAGAACCTGAAAAAAATATTCTTTTCCTGCAACATCTTTCCCGGCAAAAGCTCCCAGAAGATAAAACGCATGGATTGTCTCCTGCTTCCACTGTACCTTCCAGACAAGGTTTGGAAGAACCGTCCCGGCAAGAAATCCCAGCAGAAATAAAAAGCCTCCCGGAAATCCCTCAAATATCCTGAAATTCCATTTTTTTATTTTCATTGTCTCACCCTGTACCATTTTACGTGAGGGACGTTCCGTTTATGACGCAAAAAAGAACTGTTATCCACCAGTTTTTCTGTTGGATAACAGTTCTTTCTTTTATCTTGCGTAATCGATCGCTCTGCTTTCGCGAATTACATTTACTTTAATCTGACCAGGGTATTCAAGCTCTGCCTCTATCTGTCTGGAAATATCTTTTGCAAGAATTACCATGTCAGCATCACTTACATGCTCTGGAACTACCATCACGCGGATTTCTCTTCCCGCCTGAATTGCAAAGGATTTATCTACTCCCTTAAATTCATTTGCAATGTCTTCCAGCTGTTTCAGACGGTTTGTATATGTTTCAAGAGTTTCTCTTCTTGCCCCGGGTCTCGCAGCAGAAATTGCATCTGCCGCCTGAACAATACAGGCAACAAGAGATTCCGGTTCTACATCTCCGTGATGCGCAGCTACTGCGTTGATCACAATGGCAGATTCTTTATATTTCTTACAAAGATCTACACCGATCTGAATATGAGAACCTTCTACCTCATGGTCGATGGACTTCCCTATGTCATGAAGAAGACCGGCACGTTTCGCAATACGAACGTCCACGCCAACTTCACCTGCAAGAAGACCAGCAAGCTGTGCCACCTCAATAGAGTGCTTCAAAGCATTCTGTCCATAGCTGGAACGGAATTTCATGCGTCCTAAAAGCTTCAAAAGCTCCGGATGAATTCCATGAACACCTACGTCCATCGCCGCAGTTTCTCCTTCTTCCCGAATCTGCACTTCTACTTCTCTCTGAGCTTTCTCAACCATTTCCTCGATTCTCGCCGGATGAATACGTCCGTCCACAATAAGCTTCTCAAGAGCAACTCTCGCCACCTCACGACGCACCGGGTCAAATGCAGAAAGTACAACTGCTTCCGGAGTATCATCGATAATCAGATCTACACCTGTAAGAGTCTCCAGCGTACGGATATTACGGCCTTCACGTCCAATGATCCTGCCCTTCATCTCGTCGCTTGGAAGCTGTACAACGGATATGGTCGTCTCGGAAACATGGTCTACTGCACATTTCTGAATGGCATTTACCACATATTCCTTTGCTTTCTTTCCGGCTTCTTCCTTTGCTCTGCTTTCCAGTTCTTTGTAGAGTCGTGCAACATCTACTTTCACATCATCTTCCACAGATTTCAGCAGTTCTTCCTTTGCCTCATCAGATGTAAGACCGGACACTCGTTCCAGTTCCTGCACGCCTTTCTGCTCCAGTTCTTCTGCTCTCTTTTCTTTCTTCTGCAATTCTGCAAGTCTGACTGTACATTCTGCTTCGCGTTTTTCCACTGCCTCCGCTTTTTTATCTACAGATTCCTCTTTTGATAAAACACGCTTTTCATATTTCTGCAGCTCATTTCTACGTTCCTTGGTTTCCTTCTCCAGTTCATTTTTTGTACGGAGAGATTCTTCCTTTACTTCCAATAAAGCTTCTCTTTTTTTAGTTTCGGCTGTTTTCAGAGCTTCATCTATGATGCTTCTTGCTTTTTCTTCTGCTGTACCAATAACTTCCGCATCTGCCTGCGTCTTTTTTGCCACAGCAACCTTGCAAGTAACAGGAACCGCAATAAGTAACGCGACTACCACAGCGACAATTGCAACAATAATAGTTGTGCCTGTCACAGGAGCACCTCCTTATTTAGTTTTCATTGTACAAATACAATAATACAAGTTTATCTGTTTTTCGTACTTATGTCAAGTTTTTCTGTGAATTGTTCTATCTATTTTCCAAAAAAATACATCGGATATTCATTTCGTCCAAAACACGCGCTATATCTATACTTTTAAATCCCCGTCTTGCAAGTCTGCCATAAAGACGATTCATCTCTTTTTCGTCAAGGCTTGTTCCTTCTTCACAGTATTTTTCTACTGTTTTTCTTAAAATTTTCTGCTCATCCGGCTCTTCAATCTCTTTCGCCCTCTCCCAGGCATACTCTGCCACACTTCGCTCCACACCTTTTCTGTACAGTTCCTCCATAATCTTCTGCCTGCTTTTGCTGTGGATCCTGCAGGAAATATAATGAAACGCATATCTCTCGTCATCGATATATCCATATGAACGCACATATGACATAGCGTCCTCCGCTGCCTCTGCAGAAAAACCTGCCTGGCGCAAACGCTCAGACAGGCCCTTTTCCGTACGGTCCATGTGTTCCAGAAGACTCATTGCTTTTCTTCTGGCTTTTTTCATCTCCTCCGTAACTGTCATTTTTCTTCATTTCCTTCTTTATCCGCTGTTTTGGAAGCTTCTTTCTTTTCTTCTGCCGCAGTCTCTTCCTCAGAAAGAAGGTGATAGTGAATTCTTACTTTCTTTTCAATTTCTTCTGTGATTTCCGGGTGCTCTTTCAGGAAAATCTTAACATTTTCACGTCCCTGACCGATTTTATTGCCCTCATAAGCATACCACGCACCGCTCTTATTCACAATCGAACATTCCACTGCAAGATCAAGAATATCGCCCTCTCTTGAAATACCGGTGCCAAACATAATGTCAAACTCTGCCTGCTTAAACGGCGGTGCTACTTTATTTTTTACAACCTTGACTCTTGTATGGTTTCCTACCATATCTCCACCCTGCTTCAATGTTTCCACTCTTCTCACATCGAGGCGGACGGAAGAATAAAATTTAAGCGCCCTTCCTCCTGTTGTTGTCTCAGGATTTCCAAACATCACTCCTACCTTCTCACGGAGCTGATTAATGAAAATAACCACACAGTTGGATTTACTGATAATGGAAGTCAGTTTACGAAGCGCCTGTGACATAAGACGCGCCTGAAGTCCCACATGACTCTCTCCCATATCTCCGTCAATCTCCGCCTTTGGAACAAGAGCTGCAACAGAGTCCACGATCACAATATCGACAGCTCCGGAACGCACCATCGTTTCTGTAATTTCCAGCGCCTGCTCTCCGCTGTCCGGCTGAGAAATATAAAGATTATCAATGTCTACTCCTATGTTCCTTGCATATACAGGATCAAGGGCATGTTCTGCATCAATAAATCCTGCAATTCCCCCCATTTTCTGAACCTCTGCTACCATATGTAAAGCAACGGTGGTCTTACCACTTGACTCCGGTCCGTAAATCTCAACAATACGCCCTTTTGGAACACCGCCGACACCAAGAGCAATATCAAGACTTAAAGAACCTGTTGGAATTGCCTCCACCTGCATATTAGCTTCCTGTTCTCCAAGTTTCATAATAGAACCTTTTCCATACTGTTTTTCTATCTGTCCCAAAGCCGCTTCCAGGGCTTTCTGTTTTTCCTCATTCAACATATATCTTCTCCTTATTTCAAACTTATGTTTTATGAACTTATGTTCGTTTCTGTTTACATAGTATTATAAAAGCACCTGATTGTCAAGATATTTCGCGGATTATTCTCTGAAAATTTTATGTCCCAAATCTAAACTTCTCAGATATATATTCGCTTCTTCTCTTGTATGAAAAATCACAATATTTCTGTCTTTTTTATACTTTTCCAAAATGCTGTATATTTCCGGAAGCTGGTCGTTTGAAAAATCAACAATATACCGGCGAAATTCTTCATCAAATTCTGTTTCCAGCCACGGTAAATCTTCTCTCTTTTTTCCAATACGTTCCTCTGCGCCTTTCAGGCAGACCTCCATAGGATACGCAAGACAAAATACAGTGTCGCATCTTTCCATGCGCTTTTCCAGAGTTCTCTGATAATTCCCGTCAATGATCCATCTGTCTTCTTTTACAATATCCATCAGCTTTTCGTCAAATTCTTCTCTGGAAATATTAGTACGATCCGGCTTGTGCCAAATAGTGTCCAGATAATAAAGCGGCAGTCCTGTTATGTCTCTTAATTTACGTGAAAATGTACTTTTCCCTGCTCCGGGACTTCCAATAACCATAATTCTTTCCATTCTTTTTCCCCTCTGTGTTTATCCCACAAAGAAAGCCGCTGCAGATACAGCGGCTTCCCGTTTTTCCTATTTTGTTCAGCCCTGGCTTAATACAGAACGCACATGTGCAACTTCTTCCTGTGTTGCTTTTGCTGCCGGAACATAATAACCTTTTGTTCTGGCAATTCTGTAAATCTCTTCCTGGGACATTTCACACTGGCTTCTCATCTGTTTCAAAGTCTGTTTTAACTGAGGATTTTCTGTCTGAGGAATCATTTCCCCATAACGTACAAGTTCTCCGTTAATTCCGGCAAGCGTATCTGCTACCATTGTTTTTTCGTTCATGACACTTCCTCCTTTACTGTAAAAACTGCATAAGCTGCTGTTTGCTCTGCATTGCGGACTGTGCAGACTTCTGGAAAAACTGTTTTACCTCGCTGTCTGTTGCCTGTTGTGCATAAGCATCCATTTTACAGTGCGTTGTGTCAAAACCGCCGATCAAGTGGCGCAGATTCTGTAAATCAAGCTCTGAAATCTCTGTCATGATACTACCTCCTGTTATTTGATTACAAAAGATAGTATCTCAAAATACAGAAATTTTATTCTCCTATCAGCCAGTTATACATTTCTTCATACTGACGTGCAGAATTGTTCCATGAAAAATCTTTTGCCATAGCACGATCCACCATTTTATTCCATTCGCGTTTTTTGTCATAGAAGATACGCTCTGCGTTTCGGATTGTATAAAGCATTTCATGGGCATTATAATTGCGGAAAGAAAATCCGGTTCCTGTTCCTTCAAACTCATTGTATGGCTCTACGGTATCTTTCAATCCGCCTGTTTCTCTTACAATAGGAAGGGTTCCATATCGAAGACTCATAAGCTGGCTTAATCCGCACGGCTCAAAAAGAGACGGCATAAGAAATGCGTCTGACGCAGCATAAATTCTGTGAGACATTGCCTCATCATAATAAATCTGCGCAGAAACTTTTCCGTGATATTTCCAGTCAAAATGACGGAACATATTTTCATATCTCTCTTCGCCTGTTCCGAGAGCCACGATCTGAACCGCATCCTGACACAGCTCGTCCATAATATAGGCAATTAAATCGAAGCCTTTCTGGTCTGTCAGACGGGAAACAATTCCGATCATCATTGCTTTCGGATCTTCTTCAAGTCCCAGGTCTTTCTGAAGACGTATTTTATTTTTTATTTTTTCCTTGCGGAATGTGGTTGCATTATAATTATTTGTAATATACGGATCTGTCTCCGGATTAAAGGAATCATAATCAATCCCGTTTACAATTCCACGAAGATCATGAGAGCGGGCGCATAAAAGTCCGTCCAGACCCTCTCCGTAAAACGGCGTTTTAATTTCCTCCGCATATGTATTGCTTACCGTTGTCACTGCATCGGCAAATACGATGCCGCCTTTCAGATAATTGGCATTTTTATAAGCTTCCAGTTTATCCGGTGCAAAATAATAACTGGAAAGCCCTGTAATTTCTTTAATTGTTTTCACATCCCACACACCCTGGAATTTCAGGTTGTGGATTGTCATAACTGTCTTGATACCCCAGAAAAATTCGTTCTGCTGAAAACTGTCGTGAAGATATACCGGCACAAGCCCTGTCTGCCAGTCATGACAGTGGATCACGTCAGGACGGAATCCAATTACAGGAAGCACGGAAAGTACTGCCTTTGAGAAGAATGCGAATTTCTCCAGATCCCAGATTCCTCCGTCATACGGTTTCGGACCGCTGAAGTAATATTCATTATCAATAAAGTAAAAATGAATCCCTTCATGTTCCATGTGCATAATTCCCACGTAACAGTTCTTAAATCCCAGATCCATGTAAAAATGTGTAATGTATTCCATTTTATCTTTCCATTCCTGTTTCATACAGGCATATTTGGGAAGAATTACACGAATATCGAAGTACCGCTTATCAAAACACTTTGGTAATGAACCTGCTACATCTGCCAAACCTCCCGTTTTAATAAATGGTACCGCTTCTGATGTTGCAAATAGGATTTTTTTCATGCGTAAAGTCCCCTCCTTAGTAACTTTTGCTGTTGTTACTGTTTATTATACATGAAAAACTGTCTAATGGAAAGAGCGATTTTTATATTCAAGTCTAATTTTATCAGCAATTAATGCAATAAATTCAGAATTTGTAGGTTTTCCCTTTCCTGTGCTGACCGTGTACCCGAAAAGCTCGTCAATGGTGTCCATTTTTCCTCTGCTCCACGCCACTTCAATGGCATGACGAATTGCACGTTCCACACGGCTTGGTGTGGTCTGATGTTTCTTCGCTATGGTTGGATACAGAATTTTTGTAATAGAATTCAGCATCTCTATATCATTAACCGAAAGAATGATCGCATCTCGTAAATACTGATACCCTTTAATATGGGCCGGAACTCCTATCTCGTGTATAATATCCGTCACATCTGTTTCCAGATTCCCCCTGGATACTGCGCTCTGCTGCTTTTCTTCCGGTATGGCTCTTCCCATATCACGAACTCTTCTGTCACCCATACGTCGGATATGTTTGATTCTGTTTAACAGCATTCTGTTGTCAAACGGCTTCAGCATATAATAATCTGCCCCAAGATTAAACGCATCTTCTGTTATCCTCTCCTGCCCTACTGCGGAAACTACAATAAAGGAAGGGCTCTTTTTTCCTTCTGTTTCATGGGAAAACCGTTCCATTACCGATAATCCGTCCACCTTCGGCATAATAATGTCAAGAACCACTACATCCGGCTGTTTTTCTTTAATAATATTGCAGATTTCTTCTCCGTTATGCGCTTTTCCTACTAATTCCAGTTCTTTATCATTTTCAATCATTTTCCCAAGTACTTCTACCATTTTCTCATTATCATCTGCAATCGCTACATTCAACTTGTCCATCAGACTTTCTCCTCCTCACAAAACCTACCGCTATGTATCTGCACAAAACACCGGGCCCCACAGGTGCACTTTCTGTACATCACAGATATATATTATAGAGGAATGCCGATGGGGAAATCAAGCCGAAAGTGGCGATTTTACCGGACTTTCGTTCGCTTCCTTTCGACCTTTCCAGCCTTCTTTCTATCAAAAAAGTCAGTTACGACATAAAAAGACAGCATTTTCCAACATAGACTCCTGATAGACCGCTTTTTTCCTTTCCATCATACCGGCCTTTATTTCCTGTAATTCCGGAAGAAAAACTTTTTCCAATTTTTTCAAACGCTTTTCATTTAAAACCACATCAGATAAATATTTTTCATAAAGCTCCCTGCTGTAATTCCACAGAACCAGTTTATCCCCGTCTCTCTCTTTCAGACTTTAAGCGATTAAAAGTCCCTCCGGATCAAAGTCCCCATTGCAGTAAAAGCAATGACATTCTTTCAGCATATCGAGCAGCAGAAGAACAGAGAGCCGTGGCTGCCCATTCACGCAAACAGCAGAGCAGTCCGGATTTTTTTCTGTAAAAACAGAAAATACCGCTGGATTTTCCAGAAGGTAAATTTTATTTTCCACTGACCCCAAAATATTTTTTAACTCACAATAAAAAACTTGACATTCCCGTGATCTTGGAGAAATTTACCAAAAACATCTCAGAAAAAAAATCACTTCATGCTTCCATCACAGGAAGTGACATCTTTGCTGTAAAGGTCATTGATGATATTGTTATTTCAATCCACACTTCCCTCACGGGAAGTGACGAAAGCCGAAGAGAAAAAATCGAATGCCACAAAGATTTCAATCCACACTTCCCTCACGGGAAGTGACATTTTCCCCAGATATTATCCAAAGCGGTCTGATCCATATTTCAATCCACACTTCCCTCACGGGAAGTGACGCCTGTTCGCCTTTCTCACTCTTTGCCATCATGATTTCAATCCACACTTCCCTCACGGGAAGTGACCGCTCGCTCATAATTACAGGGGATATGATAAAAGATTTCAATCCACACTTCCCTCACGGGAAGTGACAGGGATTCGGCAAAGGCAGTTTTAGTAATATTTAACATTTCAATCCACACTTCCCTCACGGGAAGTGACTCTGAGGTAAAGGAATCCAATGAGCAAATAGAGATTTCAATCCACACTTCCCTCACGGGAAGTGACGGCATTTTTGCACAAATAAACATTTATTTTTTCATGCAAAATGCACAATATTTTTAATTCAATACCAAAACTTTCACTTTATACTACTTCACATACTTTCACAACACTTCATTTTGTACATTTTTTCTGGTGCGAATCTCCCAGTATTTTTATGTGAGCTTATGGTTCGCACCCGTAACACATCTACATAATCAAAATGTTGTCTGGTGCAATGCCTCTGTCCACTCCGATATGTTCAACTTTTGTCTGATATTTATTCCCCAAATAATAAAAACGAAGACTATCTACTTCTTCATCAATTATATCGGATAATATCGCCTTTAATTTTACACATTGCGCACCGTCTAATAAACATTCAAATACTGAATTTTGTACTCTTCTCCCATAATTCACACACTGTTTTGCAACTTTTCTTAAACGAGTTTTACCTGCTGCTGTTTCCGTATTCACATCATAAGTAATCAAAACCAGCATATCCTCACCTCATTTCCATAAAAAGACAGGATAACCGTCCAAATCCCCCCTAAGATGTCTTGCTAATAACATTGCTTGGACATACGGAACCATTCCCCATTCTATTTTTTCCTGTAAATATGGATGGGTAAGCGTTTCCTTCTTTTTATTCTGCCATTCTGTCAATATTTTTCTTCTGGCTTCATCATTCATTAATATTGCACCATTTTCTTTTCGAACAAAGCTTTTTCCATTAACCATTTTTTTGTTGATTAATGACAAAACAAATCGATCAGCCAAAACTGCCCTAAGCTCTTCTATCAAATCCAGTGACAGAGATGCTCTTCCCGGACGTTCTGTATGAAGATAACCCACATATGGATCCAAACCTACACTCTCCAAAGCAGAGGTAATACTATTAGTAAGTAATGTATACACAAAAGAAAGAAGTGCATTTACATTATCAAGCGGTGGCCTTCTATTTCTCTCACCAAAAATAAAATCTTTCTTTTGCTGCAAAATTAATTCATTAAACACTCCGAAATAAACGGTTGCTGCCTCTCCTTCATACCCTCTCAGTTGCTCTTTTGACTGACAATTTTGTATGTATTTCAGGGAATTTTTCAGTTTATCTGAGGCATTTTTCACTTTGTCTACATCCATTTGAAGACCGTGATCTCGAATCGCTCTTTCCAATATCCATCTTGCATTATATACTTTTCCAATAATACAGTTTCTGGCAATAGAAAGACTTATTTCTTCGTTTTTGCTACTTGCATATTGCTGCTCTCTTAACAATACATTTCCTCTAGTCTTTCCGATAACACGAGCCAGAAATCTCCCCTGCGGTGTCATATAACAAAGAGAAATATTTCTCTCCGCACATGCTCCCATGAGAGCAGGACTCGTTCCTCTGTAACCAAAAGAAACGATTCCCTCCAGATTATGAAGGGGAAGTCTACCCACTTCTGTTTTTTCTTCAAAAACAACAATATTTTCCCCATCCAGCGACAGATAACTATTTTCAGAAGTAACGTATAAAGTATTTAATAACTTTTTCATTCTTTTTCCTCCTCAAGCCGCTGATTCATGTATGTCTTTACCGAAACCACTTTTCCAAGTTTTGGAATACAAATATCTTTTAATGAACAAGCATTACAGGATTTACTGTATTTTACTTTTGGTGTATATCCCTTTTCATAATACTGGTGCATTTCCAGAAACATATTTTTTACCTCTGTCCGCAGTTCTTCTGTAATCTCAATAGATTCCCTTCTTCTTGTTTCTCCATAAAAAATTGCCCCTTCTGAAATTTCTGTTGAAAACATTTCTTCCAGACACATCGCCTGCGCTGCAAGCTGTAACTTATCTTCTTCGGTAATCTTTGGTTTTCCCTTCTTGTACTCTACAGGATACACAGAAAACGTTCCTCTATGCCCCCGAAGCTGAATTCCTTCTTCGCACTGATAAAATTCTACAACATCACACTCTCCGCTTACTCCGAGATTTCTTGAAAAAACTGGAAGTGCCCTTGCCGTAATCAGTCCTTTTCGTTTTTCTTTCAATACAGGATCGTGCACGCGTTTATGAAGCAATTCCCCTACTGCTGTGTGAACATTTTCTGCCCATTGCTGTTCAATATGTATAAGTGCCCACTGTCTTCTACAAAATTTAAAATGCTGAATCCCTGATAACATTAAATATTTATCTTCTTCATAATCCATCAAATCATCCTTTTTACTTCTACTGAATCCGGAATATTTTCTTTATGAATTTCAACAGAATATTCCTGATATTTTCTTGGGTACTCAATACCTTCGTTCTTTTTCACTTCCACAGCATCAAATAATTTATATGCCGGACAATCTCCCAGCTCACTGCTATGCTTAAACACAATTAATTCTCTGACTGCCATTTTTCCTCTTGCAGCCGAATGGTCATGTTCAAACATATTTATAATTGCTTCCCATAATAACTCCAAATCTTCTTCAGAAAATCCTGTGACTTTACGTGCAAGATTGGCAGAAACATATCCTTCCGCTCTATATAATCCATACGGAACTATCGTTTTCCTTCCCATTTCTGTACTTTTATTTTCGGCATCTTTTTCTGTCGTAATAGCAACTCTTGTAATCGTTACTTCCTGACTGATAACCGGATCAATACTCCGTGCAAAACCAATCTGTACCGGTCCTCTTACCTGTCCGCAATTTAAAGAAGCTTTTACAAAAGTAGTCATGACTGCACCAAACGTCCGAATATCATAAAAATTTTCACACATATAATCCCGCAGTTTTATATCAGTTTCCGGATCGCTTTTCTTTAATTTTTTTAAAGCTTCTGTCACTTTTTTATCATCTGTTTCTTTTACTCCCAGATTTTCACACGCCTTACGATCACTTCTGTTCAACGGAACATCTTCTCTGATGTAAATGTTAAAGCCTTCCTCCCCTTCTTTTACTGTTTCAATATAATTTCTTATTTTTCTTTTTAAGCACACATCTGTTACAAGCCCCAATCCGCTTTCCGGATCAATTCGCGGCATATTTCCCGCATCTGGATCTCCATTTGGATTTCCGTTTTCTACATCAAATAATATTACGAATTCATATCTGTTTTTAATTGTCTCTTTCATCTGCTTTTTCTCCCTTTTTTTCATATTTTTTCTGCATCTGATGATAATACCCTATAGTAAATTTTCCCTGTTCTTCCAGAGATAAACGTTTTGGATATTCCTCTCCAAGTTTTCCGATAATCTCCATTAAAAGATTCTCATAATATCTTTTTGCACTTTCTTTTTCCCGCTCTATTTTCTTAATATGACTGTTTTTTAATTTAATTAAAATTGGAAAAACTGATGCCGGTGTTGCACAGGCTGCATTAAAATATCTGTCTCGTATTGTTGCTTTTATTCCTGGATTTGCCTCTATTTGAATGCATTCCAGTACGGAAAACAGTCGTCCCAGCACATATGCTGTCTCTTCACTTGCCTCGTTTAATCCCATATAATTTTCTCCTTCCTTCCAATTACAGTTTTTTATTAAATATGCTTTTATAATGCCGGCTCTGCCCCAGCTTATCTTTCCCTGCTCTGCTTTAATACGCATCAAAGTATCTGTAAAAAGACTTGCCGGATACCTTTCTCCTGATATGATTGCCTGCATTACCATAGAAGCCATATTCGAAACAGGTTTTTTATCTTTTGCTTTCTGGTTTACTGTTTCCCACATCATCTGCCATATTCCAAGATATTCTCTTGTTTCCCAAGCCGGACGAATCATCTCCATTCTCTTGTAATGTTTTGAAATATTTTCCAGTATATTTCCAAAAGAATCACGATAAAAGAGACGTATAGATAATCTGGCTGCATTAGGAGCTAAGCCTAAAATATAAAATGTTTCATCAACATTTAAATTTATATTCTCTACTACAATGGGTTTGCATCCCCTTAATTTTTTAAAAATATCTTTTAACTTATCTTCATTATCTTCCACTGGGTTTAAAAATTCTAAAAATGTTTTCTGGTATATTTCTTCTCCTTTTTCTGCCCAGAATACCATCATAGTATCACCTAAAAGAAATGTATATTCTTTTTTGGAGAGAAGGTAATTCAATGCTGTTGTATAGGCAAATTCTGCATATTTTCCAACAGGTGCATTATAACTTTGTTCCTTCCCGTAAGATTCAAAAGCCGGAGCATTAAAGGAAACAAGCGCTGCTCCGCTTGACTGCGCTCCCGGAACCCCTTTTATAGTCTTATGAATTCTGGCAATAGGTGATTTTTGTTCTGTAACAAGACAAATACCCTCCGTCTCTTCTCCGCTTTTTTTCTGACTTTCCTCCCAGGCATTCTTAATATCATCATCTTCCTGTGCCCATTTCATTCCCATGCAAAATATAAGATTTCCTCCGTCTGTAAGATCGTCCCATATCTCTTTTATTTCTTCATTTTCTGCCGCCTTTTCAGGCTTCCAGTTTTCAAAATAAAGTCGGATTGCCTGTGCCATTTCTCCTTTTACGCCATCTAATAAAAATAAATGTTTTTCTCTTGCAGCGTGAAAACACTCTAACGCACGACATTTTTTATTATCGTCTTCCATTTCTCTGTCAATTCCCAGAAAATATTTCGCATTATCACAAAGAAAATTTGCAGACACACCCGAAGACCTGGGAACCATTTCCGGAACTTGCATAGAATCCGGAACGATAACTGTTTTCTTTCCTCTTGACTCCTCTTTTTTTAAACAAAAAATATTTTTTATTTTTCCCTCTTTTGACAAATTAACAGCATAGGAAACTTTCGCAGTACACCAGCCTTTCCGTGATACTTTTTCTTCTCTGGCAAGAACTTCATAATATCTTGTCAATGCCTGCAATATCATCGTATCACCTCGCAGTCTCTTAAATCTAAAACACCCTGCCTCATAACTGCCCGGAAAAATATAGGACGTATATTTGCCTTATCCGAATAATCCATATCGTACAACATAATTCCTAAATCTTTTTCTGCCACATCATCATAACAAGTTGTAATTTTTTCCTCTTCACACAAAGCAAAATGGGCCGGAAATTCCCTACAGCCAAAGTACGGCATATGATAACAGGCTCCTTTTCTTAATCTCCTCATTATAATATCTTTAAACTTTCCGGGATTATCTGTTTCATTTGCTTTTTCCGTCATATCAAAATGCGCCTCTATTACATACTCCACATCTGTCAGTAAAACAGAAGCTCTCTGTACAATTTCCTCTTTACTGCTGATATAAAGAGGCTTTTTCGCTCCATTGTATACTTGTAAAACATTATTTAACGAAACCTTACTTTTCACCTCATTTCTTCTTACACTTGTAAATCGCACCGGGTTTTTTACATATATTTTGTCGATCACCCACCGCATTCCGGGATGCCAGTAAATTGCCTCCAAAATTCCTCTTGCAGCTGAAGGTGTCATGACATCATATGAGTATCTTTCCACTTTCACTTCTGGTCTTGAAAAAAGAGCATAATCTCCCCATACCCGTACTTTTACTCCTACGCCCATTGCCTGCACTCCCTTCTTTTCATAATATCTCTCCTTTCCGATAACATTCTGCTATATAATCTCTGGATTGATAGTAAAAATCGGTATTGTAATCTGAAATATGTTCATCTATCCACGAATGATATACTTCCCATATTCCCTTTGTAATTTCCTCATCTCCGTAACAATCCTCTATAAGACGCTCGTACACTTCTCCAATATCCCAATAATCAGGAATCGTATATTCACACGCGGCTTCATTATCAAAGATTCCTTCCTTTATTTTACTTTCCTCTATAAATTCTTTTGCTATCTTTTCTATCGGTTCACAATGAAAGACATCTGCAAATTCATAAATTCTTTCAATCCGATCTTTTCCCAGAAAATCTACTACTTCCTGTCTTGTTCTTTTTACCTTTCTTCCTATATATTCAATCAGACTACAGGTAAAAAACAAAGCATTGTTATTTTTTCTTCCCATAAACTCTCTCACTTCCTATAAATTGTAATGTATCAAGAGCAGAAACCGTATGAAAGCTAATCTGATGCGTAGGATACTTAAATTTGACCAATTCCCAGAATGCTGCTCTGGAAATTTTTCCGTCTATAAAGTTCTGAATATAATTATAAATAGTATCATCTGCCATAGGGCCTTCTACAATATCATAATTATGCGATTTCCCATATCTACAGGCGACCACAAAATCCAACCATTCTTCTGTCATTTTTTCAAATATAAGGCAATTAAGATTATCATTTGGGGTATATTCATATTTATTTACATATCCTGCTTTTCCATATCGTATTGCCCATCGTTCTGCCTGTTTTGGATATTTGGTGCAATAAAACCCGAAATAAAAATCTTTGTTAAACTCAGCCTTCCTTATTTCCGGAAATTTTACTATCTCTTTACTCCCATGATATAAAATCATACCGCTTCTCCTTCAAAAAATTTTAACTTATCACTCCTTATAACCCCACTATACTCCTCCCCTATCAATAAGTCAATTAATATTTTATTTTTTCAATTAAATTTCATTGAAGTTTTTGAATTAATTTAAAAAATATATTATACTTACCACGTCGGAAAATCCGCGGATTGAAATAATGATATTTTTTTGAAACTTAAAGCTTGAAGCGGTGACTGCAATCTGTCTGCACTCACCGCTTTTGCTTTCTGTTACCAAAACAATGCCATTCCATTTTCTATATTCAAGTTAAGTCCAAATTCTTCTGAATATCTCTCCTTGTCCTTCAATTCGTAAAAATCAGTTATATTTTCTGCCACCGGTTCTATCATGCCTGCTGCTTCCATTTTTTCTATTACGTCATTGTAAAGAGTAACAGAATACTGCCCTGCTTTTCTCATACTTGTTTTTGTAAATCCCTGATATTTCAACTGTTGCAGCAAATCCTGAGCTTCCTCTTCTATCGGAATAAAGACTGTTTTCGTATCATTTTCAATCATCTTAAAATCTTCTGCCACTTTCGGAAAATCACATTTTATCCCCTTAAATTGCTCCATAATGTTCTTTTTGTCAAGCTCACTGCTTTTTAAGTGATACAGAAATTCAAAATATTCCTCTATACTTTCCAGCGCAGAAATATCTTTTTCCTCTGAAACCAATACTTTGGCTGCCTCAATCTGTTTTCTCTGTCCCCAAACCCTTTCCTGTGCTTCAAATTGAAAAACATAGACATTGCTGTCTTCTGGAGAACGTTTTCCTTCTCTGTTACATCTGCCAGCCGCCTGAATCACAGAATCAATGCCTGCAAGCTGTCTGTATACCGAATGAAAATCAAGGTCAACCCCGGCTTCCACAAGACTTGTAGACAAAACAAGACATCTTTCCCCGGCATTTAAGCATCTCCTTATTTCCTCCAGAACACGCTTTCTATGTTTGGGATACATAGAAGTAGATAAGTGAAATACTCCCTGTCCCTTTAATGCTTGATACAACGCCTGCGCCTTCTTTTTTGTATTTACAATACAAAGAGCCTGATATTCTCCTGACAGCTTTTCAATTAAAACTTCCTCTGATATTTTATCAAGGTTTTGAAATGTAGTCCGTTTAAAAAATTCAAACTGCTCTTCCAGTCTGGGACAAAGTTCATATACCGATATTCCGCTTTGAAAAAAAGGCTGCAGCGCAGGCTGTGTTGCTGTACAAAGCACCACGCTTGCCTCAAAACTGTTTACCAATTCTTCTATCATAGCGATACATGGTTTTAAATAATCTGTAGGAAGCATTTGTACCTCATCAAATATAACAACACTATTCGCAATATTATGAAGTTTTCTGCATTTTGAAGATTTGTTTCCAAACAGAGATTCAAAAAACTGTACGTTTGTAGTAACTACAACTGGTTTATCCCAGTTTTCTGCCGCGAGCTTCATTGGATTCCATTCTTCTGAATCGTCATAGTCTATATTACAATGATTTTCTAATACATTGTCGTCTCCCAGAATGCTCCGGAAAATCTGCGCATTTTGCTCTATAATGCTAGTATATGGAATAACATAAATTATTCTGTCCATATTATTATGTACGGCATGACGGAGGGCAAACGCCAGTGAAGCTATTGTTTTTCCGCCACCTGTGGGCACAGTCAAACGAAAAAGACCTTTTTCTCTTTTTCCTGCTTCCAGACAATTTCTTAAAATTTCCGTTCTTCTTCCATTTACTGTATTTATCTCTTTATTCAACAGCCATTTTTCCACATATTTCTCAAGCTTTTGAAGCAGAATCTCTATCCTTTCACCTGTATCGCGTTTTATTCGTCCGTTTTTCATAAAAGCTTCTGTATCAAGAAAATCTGCATCTACAAGACAGGAATATAACATTCTTATAAAAACACTCAATGCAAAATCAGGATTTTTGACTTTTCCATAGGCAATAGGTATTGTTGTCACCTTCGGAATTTCTATTTCATCTTTATATGCAGAATAATCTTTTAATGATTTTTTCATTCTTCCCATAAGAGTCGATTCAAAACCACCATCCTGGGAACTCCCATAATTTGGTAATCCGGCATGATGCCCCGCAATACAATAACTCATAATAGGATAAATTCCCCCTGTTTCCATGCACACCTTTGCACCAGCCGTTGAATGATCAATCTGCTCATTCCCGTTTTCTTTTATTTTGTGTTGAAATTCTATACTATACTTTCCTATATCGTGGAGATACCCGCAGCAATATCCCCACTCCTCTTTTCCAAATTTCTTTGCAAATTCTCCACTGAGCCTCGCAGTTCCTTCTAAATGCTCCTTTACAGTCTGTTCCCTTTCTCCATCAAGATGGGCAATATATTTCATACACACACTCCTTCACACAAATCATATGTACATGACATAATAATTTTAGTTTTTCCGTATTTTTTTATTTAATTATACTCATTCTACAACTTAAAAACAAACAGTTTTTTCCAGTTCTAGAGCAAAAGACAACAGCAAAAATACTCCCTTATTTATTTTCTGTTTTCAACACCATAAATCCCTGCAAGCCAACGGATTACATATGATGCAAAACCATGATTACAACTTCCTGTGGGTTTTTCATTCTCCCACAAAGTCCCTGTTTCCTCTGCCATAGGAAGAAAATAATCTATGATATTTTTTATAACTTCCCCGTACATACCATTCCTATACAAAAGTTCTATTCTTAAATAATTTCCTATAAAAGCGTTTGTCTGCGCAATTTCCGGATAAAAATGATTTTCGCTTCGTTTCGGTCCAAATTTCTGTACAAGAATATCCCATAGACCTTCATCTTCCTCTACTGTGGCAATTCCTGTAAAAAAAGCATAATACTGGCATACTTCTGTACACTCTCCCGTATTTTTCCACCCTGTTTCCGTTCTTTTTTCGTTATCCGTAAAAAATCCCTGTTTCTGTGCACGTTTTCTAATAACATTTCGCAGTTCTTTTGATTTCTTTAGAAGTTTTTCATCTCCGTACAGGTTTCCTGCCGCCTGTAGCATTCTCGCATACAGCATATTAGATGGAAAATTGACGCCTTCTGTCAGTTCACTGTCGTTTGCTCTTGACCATTCCACAAAAATCCAACCTTCCAGATTTTCCAGAAGCCCATACTCATTTTCATACCTTCTGAAAAAAGAAAGCAATCCGTAAACGGTTCTTTTTGCACATTCTAGAAATTTTACATCTCCTGTATGTTTCTTATATTTTTCCAGTTCCAAAACAAACCACATTCCCCAGTTTGGTATGTAATTTCCATTATTATGGTCTGCTGGATAGCACATGGGAATCATTCCTTCCGGAAGATATTTAAATTTCTCTTTCATGACAAAATTATCCAGAAATGCCCGTTCCAGAATATTCTCTCCAGTAAGTATATATTCTACCTCTGATGTAAAATAGCTGTCACATAGCCAACCACCTCGCTCCCGTGAGGGACAATCCATAAACACATCAAGAGAATTTGCACGAAAACTCTCTTCTGCCGCCTTATAAATCAACTGCAGTTCTTTTTCCTGTTCCGGAATGCAAATTCGTTTTAAAACTTCCGGGTGCTTGTACTCTATGAACTCAGTTTTTTGCACAGTGCAGGAACCCGTCATTATAATCTTCAAATATTTCATAGTATAAGGCGCAAAGCTCATCAATATATAATGTCCCGGCTCTGCTGTATACAAAAAACAATTACAGCTATACATTCTAAGAAAGTCAATTTCTCCATCTGTCAGAATTTCGTCGAACAGAACATAAATCCTTCCTGCTTTTTCTACTGTAATATCAATTTTATAAAAACCTGTTGCATTATAAGGGAAACGAAATGATACATATCCGTTTTCTATATGCCTTGAAGATATGCTCTTTTCTTTTTTTATTTCCGGATAAAAAATGAACTTCTGCGCCTCTTCCGAAACATGCTCCTTTACCTGATGATAAGGAAATCCTAATAAAACAGGACTGATCTGATAATATTCCTGTTCCTTTATAACTTTTTCTTTATCGGGAACAAACTTCACTTTTCCTTCTTCTATGATTGCTTCCGGTTTCAAAACTTCAAACTGAGGATACCGGACTTCTCTTTTTATATAGCATGGTTCTTTTTGAACTTCTATTTTTTCTTCTGTGAAGCTTTTCTTCTTCGTCAGATGATATGCGTCAATAAATGCCCTCTGAAAACTGTATCGCTGCACCTTCCGTATCCGCTGCTTTCTGTCATATATGTAAAAATCTTTCCCTGTATATACGACAATATCATTCCCATTTCTGACTTCTGCCGTAAGAAAAGAATTTTGATTCAACGTATCGTAGCTGTTTACATAATATCCCAGTACTTCTATTACAATTTCATTTTCTGCTTCGATAAGCATATCTCCAATTTCATATTCATCCACACGAAAATATCCATGAGCAGCTCTCGCCGGTCCTGCTGCCTTAAAAATTCCATTTATCCACAATCTGTAAATTCCCGATGTTGCAATAAAAATCCTGACATTTTTCATTTGAGGAACAGATGTGCCAAAAGCAAGCTCACAATTCATCTCCTCCTCTCTGCCCTGCGCCCATATTGCCTTTGCTTTTTCAAATTCTATTTTTTCCATCTGACTGTCTCCCAATTTTTCTATCCTTTTCCCAAAAAAGTCTGCTTGCTGCTACGCAAATTGTTCTGTATTCCTCAAATAATACTGTGGCATGCTCCGGCAACGCCTTACAGGTTCCACAGTAAAAATGATACAGCACTCCATTTTCATAAAAAACAGCCGGTTTGTGGGCATGATGATTGTCATAAGAACCTGCCGGACCATGCCTCAGAACAGGTTCTTCTACTTTTTCCCAATTCAGAAGGTCATAAGACACTGCCAGCCCTTCCTCTGCATGATAAAGTCCGTCCTCCTTATCCAAAGCCCCGATTCCATAGTAAAAACACAGCCATCGCTTTTCATCTCTCACTACGTAAGGATCTGATACAAAAGTTGAATCCCATCGTCCCTCCTCCACTTTCAGAACAGGATTTTCGGAATATCTTTCCCAGTGCAGCAAATCATCAGAGATTGCAATTCCTGTCTGTTCAATCCAGGATTCTCCCTTTGTTTTTGCATTGTAAAAAAGATGCCATTTTCCCTCATTTTCAATGATGCACGCCTTATAAAGCCCTCCCGCTTCCCACTCTTCTCCATCTTTCCAGGAATAAACCGGATTTTCCAAAAAATGCCAGTCAAGAAGTTCTTCGTCTTCACACCACGCAAGCCCCAATTCCGCTGCTCCCTCTTCATATCCGTTTCCGGGATAAGAGTGGTACACAAGCCAGTATTTCCCATTAACCTTTCTCAGCCGGGGGCATTCCCATATGCTATCTGATTCTTTAATCGCCCAGGTTACTGCACCGCCATTTTTATCCCAGCGCCCGCTCTGTAAATTGCGTTTCAAAATCATAGCGTAAAACTTCCAGTTCACAAGATCCTCACTTTGCGCCAGGGCAGACTGATAGCCTTCACCGTCAAATCCTGAGTAAATCATATAATATTTCTCTCTGTGTTTAAAGACAAACGGAATATCTACGGATTTCTCATCAAAAGCGCCCTTTATTCCAGAACCATGAAGTACAGGAACCGGATAACGGTATGGCGTCATATATTTTTGAATTTTCTCGTCATGTAATTTAATCATACGCAGCCTCCTGCCTTTCCCTGACAGGAAAAATTCTGAACTGTTTTTCTTTCTCCAATTCCATAACTGCACAATATTCTCCGTTTTCTAAAACTGCCCTTTTTTCTTTTCCTGTTTCATCTAAAACCAAAAAAGGCCATTGATATATAAGCATAATCTTCTCTCTTTTCCCCCCTGTGACACCCCCCTCTTTTAGCTGACAGTTTTTCCAGCTTATATAGACTTTGTGATTGCCAGGCGCTCTCATTCCTTTTATTTCTCCTTCATTCCACGAATCCGGCAGAGCTGGAAGAATAATAATCTGCCCTTTTTTCCCCTGCATCAACATTTCGCCGATTCCCGCCGTAATTCCAAAGTTTCCATCTATCTGAAAAATTTCTTTTTCACCTGGAGATTCACCAAGAGGAGGGTGAAGTCCGAGAAAGTTTGAATATGCACAGTTCTTCCAAAAAATATCCAAGTGCTCTTTCGCCCTCTCTCCATCTTTCAGACGGGCATAAAAATTTGTAAGCCACCCCTCATTCCAACCAATTTTCATTTTCATGCCTTCCGTTCTCTTACGCAAAACCTGTTTTACAGCAGGAATAAGTTCCGGTCTTGTATCCGAATCAATCTGATGAAACGGATGAAATCCTACAAGATGAGCAAAATGACGATGATGTATATCTGTTTCTCTGTACTCTTCAGCCCACTCCAATAACTGTCCTTCTGTACCTGTCTGATATTCTTTTAACCTTCCAAGTGCACTTTCCAGGTTATTTAAAAAATCTGGTGTTTCCGCAAGAAGTTTCCCTGCCTCAAGAGTATCTGTCATAATTTCCCGCATAAGCGCCTGATCCATTGTCACAGATTTGCTAATACAGCACTCATTTCCCTTTTCGTCTATAAATGTATTCTCCGGGGAAGTGTCCGGCATGGTAAACCAGATACCGTTTTCTTCATACATAAAATCCATACAAAATTCACTTGCTTTTTTCATAACAGGATATGCCTGTTTTTCCAGAAAATCAGCATCATTTGTATAAAGATAATGCTGATATAAATGCGTTGCAAGCCATATTCCTCCCATTGGCCAATAAGACCATTTCGCTTTCCCTTTCACAGGTGCTGTCTGTCTCCACAAATCAATATTATGACACGCAGCCCAGCCTTTACACCCCCATGTCTCCCGTGCTGTTTTTTCTCCCTCCACAGATATATCCTGAATCATCTGAATGAGCGGTCTGTCGCATTCACTTAATGCACATGGTCCTGTAAGCCAGTAATTCATTTCTGTATTAATATTTACTGTGAAATTACTGCTCCATACAGAACGTACATCTTCACACCAGATTCCCTGAAGATTTGCGGGTTGACTATAGGTACTGCAAGGCGAGGAAGAAGAAATCATAAGATACCTTCCATACTGAAATAAAAACTCATACAAAGACGCATTTTTTACAGAAGAAGCAAGATGAAAAGAAACCCTGTCAAACAGTCTTTTATAACATCTTACATGTCTTTTTTTCAATTCCTCACTCTGATATTTTATGGCAGACTGTATGATTTTTCTTCCTTGATTTCTTAATTTTTCTCTGCTGTGTTCCAGCGAGCTCTCATATCCACGAAAACCGGTTGTAATTACTGTATAAACAGAAATTTCTGTTGCTTCGCTTATATGGATTTCATCTTCATGCGCAGTGCTTTCCCCATCACACTGTATTTTTGTAAGTATCGAAAATCTCATACCTTTCCCATAAATGATCGGTTTTGGACATTCTACATAATTGGGTTCCACATGCGAAGGCGCTTCTCCGCAAAGCTCCAGTTCTTCTTTATCTGCCCTGATATAAAAACGCAGACTGCTTTCTGCAGTAATATCCAAAGAAACCGGTTTTTCTGCCAAAATATGTGTAAAAAGAACCTTATCCTTTCCTGATACAAAACTTTCAATTTTGATATGCCCTTCTTCTGTATCTATGCCAGTTTCTGCACATGCAGTATCCAGGTTCAATTCACGAACAATTTTATTTTTGTTCAATGTATCCGGAAATTTTAAATACAGGTATCCTGCTCCCAGATAAGATTCGCTGTACTGTTCTCCAGTCATATAAGTCTGCACTATATCCTGTGCTTCTTTATAATTCCCAGCACTTAAATGCGCTCTCACCTTTTTTCGTTCTTCTTCCCTTACTTCTACCTGTTTTTTCTGTCCCGGTCGTCCTGACCACAGTGTATCTTCATTCAGAGAATAGTAAAAGCATGGAAAGTTGCCGTATACCATAGCTCCAAGCGAACCGTTTCCAACAGGTAATGCTTCTGAAAATTTTGATGCGCCTTCCTCATATACAAGTTTCTCGTTCATGTTCTTCCTCCTCGTATTTGATAAATGTCGGTCTTTTTTTCAATCCCGGAGAAGACAGCACAGTAAGAGAAGACCAGGGGTCCCCGTCTCTCCATACAGGTGTAAGCGGCAGTTCCAGACGGAGGATATTTTCGCCTTTTTCCAGAAATACGTCAGCATATGAAGGACTTCCAATTACTGTATCCGTGTATTTTCCATTTATAAAAATATCTACGCTGTCTGTTTTTCCGAATATACACATTTTATAACGTCCCGCCTGTTTTTTTGAAACAGACAGGATTGTCTCATATGCAAGAATGCCGCTGAAACCTTCTTTTATTAACCACGGTGTCACATCAGGGAACTTCTCTTCTTCTGAAATCTCTTTTAATGTGTGCCATTCTGTTTCTTGCACATCTTGATAACTTATTTCCCATTTTCCGGCTGTTTCAAAAATTTCTCCTCTGCCTACACAATAAGCAGACGTACAAAAATTTTCTTCTTTTTTCTTTACCACAAGCACAAACGATTCTCCCGGTTCCACATGAATTTCCGTCTGAAAGCAGCTATCTTTATATTCGCTCTTCATGTGAAAGCATCTGTTATGAAAAACATCATAATATAACAGCTCATCTTCTTCTGTGCCATATCTTATTTTTATCCGGCAGTGTATCTCCTCTTTTATGTCTTCATTAAAAAAGAAAATATACGCCGTTCCATCTTTTTCTATATAAGGATATATACAAAGCTTTGGAAATTCCCTTTCTGTCTCCACAAAAGAAGTACACAATTCTCTGACTCTTCCGGCAAGCTGTGAAAGAGGAACCATCTCCTCATTTGAAAGCTTCTGAATTAGCTCCTCTTCTTCCTCCGTCTGGTCACAAATTCCTTCTGGAAGCCGTCCTACAAAAATACACTTCGTATTATTTTTTTCTTCCAAAATAAATCTGGCGACAGACAATGGAATATATTTGCAGCCAGGAATCAGAAGAATCTGATAATGCTGTCCTGCCACATAGATTCCATCTTTAAAAATAGCTCCATAGGAATTGTTCTTTTCCAGCAAGTCTGCGGGAATTACATCACATTCTATCTGATTTTGCTGCATTTCCTTAACTGGTTTCTGATACAGCATCACCTCCCCTGCCCACTCTGCGTCTGCATGATACAGGACTGCTATTCTTGCCGGATATATTCCACCTGAAAAAAGATGCGACAAACGATTCATATAGTTCATAAGATGTCCGAAGTCTCTATACTGAGGCTGGTTTCCATGTGCATAAAAGTGAGGTGGACAATCTGAATCCGGATATGGTTTCAAAGAAAAAGCATGTGGTGTAAAATGATTCACTCCACGACTGATCATATGGTCTGTCAGCCACTTCATTAATCCCAATCCTTCCTGCCAGCCAAAAGCACCAAAAATCTCACACATAGAGTTTCCCTTTTTTCCGACATCAATATGCGCCAGAGAACTGGCAAGCTTTCCAAGCCCGTAATGAAAAAATTCTCCGTCTCTGGAGGAAGCCACCCACTGATGCTCTCCCTGATCCATTCCCGGCATAATCTGCTGTGTTACTACATCTACCCCAGCCATGTCCATACTGCCAATACTTCTAAAATAATGCCCTGTACTACAGCCCAGTCTTCCATGAGAATTGTCATCTTCCACTATATGACCAATATGTTTTACATGATGTGTTTTGCACCAGTTCTGAATTTGTTTTGAAAATGCAGTCTCCAGTTGTTTTGTGACTTCATTCATATATTCATAACGGATATGTGACGTTTTCTTTCCACACTCGTACCATAGAGCCGGCAAATTCCTAAGAAAATCATCACCCCATTTTCCTTTTAATCTTTGGAAAAGTTCTTTGCTCCAGGGAATAAACGGCATATCTTCTCCAAGACGCGCCTGAAAATTATATCCCGGAAGATTGGAAAACTCAGGCTCATCTGAAAAAAATCCCTGAAATGTAGAACCAAAATCCTTTCCATAATGCGCATAGTGTGGTTCATATACCTGTTCCAGAAGAATTTTTACGGAATCAGAATCAATAATATTAAAATAATCCAGTTTTCCATTTCCTTTTCGTGTAGTATAAAACACAAGAATTCTCCAAAGTCCCTCCGGAATGTCCCAGCACAACCAGCCATTTTCCACAAAAGAAGTGATGTCTACTGCACTGTCCAAAATCAGTTCTTTCGTACTCTCCTCTTTCCGTCGGCAGGCAATGACTCCTATCAGTTCATCGTCTTCTGCAAAAAGACTTTTTATCAACATGTATCCTGGTGTCAAAGGTCCTTTTACATCTGTGTTGTGTACTGTCAAAAACCTGACAGACAAAGGATTTTTTTCATCAGAAAACGCCTTATTACAATGCCCTGTAGGAAATCGGTCATCATCAAGAAGCCATACCTTCATTTCACGTTCTCTGGCGAAATCCATAATTAAATCCATATCTCTCCACCAGCGCGGACCGCCGTAATCCGGATGCGGACGTGCCTCCACACACACGGCACGAATTCCACAATCGTATATTTTTTCAAGTTCTATAAGAATTTCTTCCTGGGAATTGCCTGACTGCCAGAAAAAAGGAAAAATATAATTTTCCCAATTTCCTTCCAAATTTTGCTGCAAACGGGATTTCATTTCATCTATGCTCCTTTTCTACTACATATACTCCAAAAGGCTCCAAAGTTATCTTTTTTTCTTTCCATTCTTCCGGAATTTTTGCTTTCTGCTCTTCCCCGGAATGATTTATCACAAACAGATAATCTTTCTTTCTTCCCTTGCGGACAGATAATTCTACATTTTTATTTCCTGAATCAAAAACAGGAATTCCCTGCATCACTCTGTCAAAAATCCAGCTCATAGTATCCTCATCTGGTTCTGTCCCTATATAATATACCTTTCCTCTGCCATATTGATTTACTGTCACTGCTGCTTTTCCTTTATAATAATCAGAATCATATGAAACCAGACTCTCTGCTGAAACAGGTTTTATAATATCACACCATTTATATGCCGTTCCTCCTCTATTTTCATACGACAGGGAAACAGTTCTTCCTATAAGAGAATCGTATTCTTCTATCTCAATTCCTGCGATTTCTCCCAGAGTTCCCGGAAGAGGAAGTTCGCTCATACACACATTATCCATATTCATAACACCTGTCCGCATAGACAGAATAAGCGTACCGCCATCTTGCACATAGTCTGTAAGCTTCCGCTCCAGTTCCGGATTCATAAGATATAAAAGGGGAGCTGCCAAAATCTTATATTCTGTAAAATCTCTCTCAAAAGGTACGAAATCCACTGTTATATTCCGCTGATAAAATTGCCGATAATATGTTAATATTTCTCCCGGATAAGTAATCTCCGGGTGCTGTGGCTGAAGCTTTATCGCCCACTCCTCATCATAGGAAAATAAAATACCTGCTGCTCCTTTTGTCACTATTCCTTGAATATCTTCCATAACAGGAGCGAGGCAACGAATCGTATCTTGTATTTCCCGGTATCTTCGTCCTGGTTTTCCATTATGAGGCAAAATTCCATGCCAGAACTGTTCTGCCCCGAACAAACATGTTCTCCATCTGAAATATACAATCGTATCTGCCCCGTGTGCCACACACTGTGCAGTCCACAGACGATTCTGTCCTGGTCTCGGATTTGTTCCAATTATACTTCCTCCTGTAGCTCCTGACTCCAATTCCATCATCCAGAAGCCTTTTTGCTTTACGCATCGAATAAAATCCATACAGGCTGCAACCTCACTGGCATCCTGTCCCGGCGGCGCAAAATAATATCCTGTCGGATACTGATCATTTGAAGCAAAATCCAAATCTTCTGCCATTTTAAAGTAGTCCGTTTTATCATAAAATCCCATCAGATTATGGGTTACCTTCTGATGCGGAGCGATACTTTTTATAATCTGAATTTGCATTTTATGAAAATCTGTAACAAGATCCGAACAAAATCTTTTCCAGTTTAACATTAATGATGGATTATGTACTGTTGGCGTCTGTAAAGGTGCCGGAATCTGTTCAAAATCGTCATAAGTCTGACTCCAGAATACGGTTCCCCACGCTTCATTTAATGTTTCTATATTTCCGTATTTTTCCTGAAGCCACTTACCAAAAGCATTCCTGCAGTTCTCGCACATACAGAGATCTTCATGACTATTTCCCAGTTCATTATCTATCTGCCAGCCAATTACGCAGGGATTATTTTTAAAATGTTCTGCCATCGCAGTTACTATACGTCGTATATGTCTTCTGTAATTTTCGTTACTCTGGCAGTCATGATGGCGTCCTCCAAAACTTTTTCTGTGTCCCAGAGAATCTACCGGAAGAATCTCCTTGTTTTTTTCAATAATCCACGCAGGCGGAGCTGCTGTCGGAGTTCCCAACACCGTATAAATTCCATATTTCCCCATAATCTCTATTGCTCTGTCCAGCCAGTCAAAATGAAATTCGCTTTCTCTAGGTTCCATCTTCTGCCAGGCAAACTCAGCCATACGCACAACCTGTATCCCCATATCTTTCATCAGCATTGCGTCTGTTTCCCAGCGTTCTTCCGGCCAGTGTTCCGGATAATAATCAACGCCAAATTTTATCTTTTTCATTCTTTTATCTGTTTGTTCCATATGTTTCCTCCGTCAACCTTTTACAGCTCCTGCTACCATACCGTCTACAATATATTTCTGCCCTAAAATATATATTAATACCGCCGGAAGAGTGCAGACCAGAATGTAAGCACATACCATATTCCATTCGCTGTTAAACTGCCCCATAAAATTATATACGCCAAGTACAAGCGTCCAGTTTTCCGAACTTTTAATTAAATACAACGGCATCTGAAAATCATTCCATACAAATACAAATTGTGTAATAAATAAGGTAACGATAATTGGCTTTAACAAAGGTAGCATAACACGTATAAATAACTGCCAGGGCGTACACCCATCTACGATTCCAGCTTCGTCCATATCTTTTGGAACACCGCCTACAAAACCGTATACCATAAACACAGTCTGTGGTATAAACATAGCCGCATATACAAGAATCAGCCCCACATAGCTATCCAACATATGAATTTTTTGCAAAACCTGAACAAGAGAAATCATCTGCAAAGGCACAATCATTCCTGCAAGAAAAAACGCATATATTTTTTTATTCCAGAAATCCCCATTACGGCTTAAAATATATCCTGCTATTGTACCTAAAAATATAGATAAGCCAATGCTCAAAGTTGTTATCACCACACTGTTCAAAAAAGAGCGTATTACATTTGTCTCCTGAAAAATCCTGATAAAATTATCGAACTCCCATACCTTGGGAAGCGCCAGCGTCAACACGTTTGTCTCTGCTGGTGTTTTTACAGAATTTATGATGATAACAGCCATAGGAATCAGTACTATGAGACTGAAAATCCATAAAATAATTTCAAAAATGCCTGTTCTGATTTTTTTCATTCTCATAAAACCTTCTCCTCCCATTTTCCAAACAGTTTTTTAATAAGACCAAAACAGATGATTACAAAGATAGTCAATATGACGTTTGCCGCACAACCGGTAGCCAGCGCTCCGCTTCCAAAATAAGAGAAAATTGTTGTATTCAATACCTGTGTAGCCATTCCCGGACCACCTTTTGTAAGAGCAAGAACAAGATCAAATACTTTCAGACCTCCGATAATACACAATAAAACATTTATACTTACTGAACTTATCATAAGAGGCAAGGTAATTTTCCAGAACACTGTCCAGCCTCCTGCTCCATCAATATTTGCAGCTTCATAGCAATCTGTCGGAACTGCCTGCAGTCCAGCCAGATAGATTACCATACAGTAACCTGCACCTTTCCATATATCCACCAGCATAACCATATACATTGCTGTGGATTTTGTTCCCAGCCAGTCAAAATGTGCCAGTTCAGCAGAAAATACGCCTAAAAACTGGCTGATCAATCCTTTATCCGGTAAGAGCATTGCTCTAAAAATCTGCGCCACTATAAGAGTACTTAAAATAACTGGCAGATAATAAACTGCCCTAAGATATTTTTTTGTTTTCAGTTTTCTATTTAAGGCAATCGCCAGACCAAAACCTAGAACATTTTTCGCGATTGTTGTAATAATAGTAAAAGAAAACGTATTTCTAAGCCCTGTCACAAACCGGTTCTGTTTCATAAGCTGTATATAATTTTTGAATCCTACAAAATCAATCTCTGTCCCGGAATAAATTGTTTTATCTGTAAAGGAATATATAATCCCTAACACTCCCGGAATAACAAAAAATACAATATATACAAATGCTGTTACAATCAAAAAATATCTGGGATAAATTTTCTTTTTTTCCATTTTTATGCCTCCTGTTTTCAAATCCGGGTAACAATGTGGGGCATGCAAAGTGCATGCCCCACATTGTTACCCGTTTCTTTTTTTCTATCAGAAACCTTCCATTCCAAGAGCCTGACAAATAGAAAGACGGAACTCATCATACTGTTCGCACGCTTCTTCTGGAGTCATATCTCCCATATATACTTCCTGCATTAAAGAGCAGAATGCGTCCCAGTCCTGTCCCTGAATCACTGCATTATGAGCCACATGTACTCCGTAAGTTCCGTTAGAAAGTTTTTCCATCAAATTTTTAGAAGATTCACAAAGAGTATTGCTTACTACATCTTTAAAAATGGAGGAAGAACCCAGTCCATCATAAAATATCTGAAGATTCTCAGGTTGCGCACACCAGTTAAAAAAGTGTTTTATAACATCTAAATTTTCACTGTCTTTACTTGCATATAATTCACAACAAGAAGACATATAAATTGTATCATTTTCCCCGATATAATATGGAATTAATTCCAGCTTATCTGAAGTTCCTTCCCCATATGTAGAATCCATAGTCGTCATCCAGGACGTAAGTCCGATATTAAATCCGCACTCATCATTTGCAACTGCGTCCATCATTCCGTCCCATGTCTGAGACATAAAATTATCTCCGAAATATCCTTTTTCTGCCCAGTCACTCATATCTGTAAGCAACGCTTTAAAGCTTTCGCTTTCCGCATAATTTGTTTTGTTGGTATTAAACTTTGTAATTAAATCCGGATCTTTCTGCAAATCTGCATAAATACCAGAGGAAGTTATATTTCCACACATCCAGGCATCTCCGGCTCCGCTGTAAAATGGAATATATCCATTTTCTTTTAATACTTCAAAACAATTTACAAGTTCTTCTTTTGAGTCTGGAACCTCCAGACCACATTTTTCAAGTACGTTTTTATTAGCGCAAAATCCCCAATAATCCTGAGACGCCAGAGGAATTCCATACAGTTTTCCATCACTGTATTCAAATCCGCTTGTATCATTCAAATTTTTCACCCAAGGTTCTTCTGACATATCTGCCAGCATCTCATCTGCGCGCATATATGTAAGTTCCATTGGCGAGGAAGAATTCATAGTAATATCTGCCAGTTCTCCAGTAGAAAACTGTGATTTTATTACTTCCGATGCAGTATCAGCCGGAAGAATATTCACCTCTATTTTTACACCAAATTCTTCCTGATACATATCTACAAGTGTCTGATATGGCGGGTGCCACCAGTCTTCTGCACTTGTAATCGTTATTTTTCTTCCTTCTAGGTCGTCCTTTGTCATACTGTAAATATCTTTTTCTGCTCCCTTTACCTGAATTGCCCCCAGTCCTGCTATACTGCTCATTGTCATTGCACATACAGAAAATATGGCTGCCATTTTTGTTGTCATTTTTTTCTTCATAATGTTAATCTCCTTTCATTTTTAAACCTATTTTCGTTTTTTGAAAATAATGACTATATATCCCTTATAATCATCTCTTTTATTTGTCCATATTATACACATTAACTTTGTTTTTAAAAATGGAGTTTCTTAATTATCTATATGTACTTTTTTAACATATCAACAATTTTCATGCAATAGGTATATATTTCCATAAATTCATCATTGCTTTTTAACATCTCATGTACTATACTTTTCTCATATTTTTACAGGAGAGAAAAAGATGTTTAAAATAAGGTTAAAGAGAAATTTCTGGAGAAAAATCGTAGCTACCAACTGTCTGTTTCTTATTTTTGTTGTAGCATTTTTTACTGCAATCCGTTATCAAACAAGCATTCATAGCGCAAAAAAAGCAGCGGAAGATGTATTACTCCAATACGCAGATACTACTGCAAATCAGCTCCAGTTAATGTTTGATGATATGTCCCGGCTTACATTAAACATTGCTGTTTCTGATACCACCACAGAAATTCTGAGAAATGCAGTCCGATATAAAGGATTAAACAATTATTTTGAAAATGCACAATCTGAACGACGACGCTTGATGAATATGATGCAACAGATGGCAGGTCCAAGTCTCTCCAAAAATAGCATTAATGTAATTTCTGCACTGGGAGATTATATTCTTTTAGACGTTTATTCTTTTCCTATGCTAAGCAGAAATGAAATTCAATCGCTTTCAAAACTAAACTCATTTAAAGGAAAAAATGCTTATAAATTTATTTCGAAAGCGGAAACAGATTCTTTTCAACGAACAGAAACAGACATGTTTTCCTATGTCCGAAAAATTTCTGACGAATATAAGACATTAGGATATGTGGAATTCCAAAAACCTTATACTGATTTAGACAGTATATTTAAAAGTGCTTCTGAAACATTTCATATGACCTCTGTCGTGACATTGGACGATGAAGTTTTTTATACCTCTAACCCGGAATTATGCAAATTAAACCAAAAAATTTTTTCAAAAAACACAGAAAACGAACGCGAAAACATAACTACTGTACAAATGCAAAATAACTCTTATTTTCTCTGCTCTACTTCTGTAAATGATTATGGATTTAAAATCTATACCCTGCTTCCTGAAAGCTACTATACACAACAGGTTCAACAGGAAATCCGAATTTTAATTTTGCAAAGTATCATACTTTTACTATCCATGCTTTTTTTGATTCTTCTGATTTCCAAACAAATTTATAAACCTGTACGTGACCTTCGGCATAAAATGGAAAATATGGAACTCGACAATATTAAATCTGGAGAATGTCTTTCTGAAAACGCTGATGAAATTGAACTTTTTAACCATGTTTTTGCTGAAATGCTGGAACGAATCCAACATCAAAAAGATGAACTTATACAACAAAAATTACGGGAACTGCAAGTTTCTTATAAAGCTTTACAATCACAGGTGAGTCCTCATTTTCTATATAATACGCTATATTTAATCGGACTGAAAGGCGAAGAACATGATGTATCTGAAATCTTAGATATGTGCTCCTGCCTCACTCATATGATGGGGTACAGCGTGGACACCAAACATGACCTTGTTCCTATTTCTAAAGAACTGGAATATATGAATAATTATCTCCTTTTGATGAAATACCGTTACCTGGAGAAACTGCAATATGAATTGGATATAGAAGATTCTGTTTTAAATTTTCTTGTTCCCAAATTTATTTTCCAACCGCTGATTGAAAACTGTTTCACTCATGGATTTAAAAACTGCGGCGCTTCTCAATTTCTAATCCATTTTTCTTTGAAGAAAAATCAAAGCACATGGACATTAAAAATCGAGGATAATGGAAATGGATTTTCAGAAAAAGATAAAGAACGCATTTTTAAAGATATTTCACTTATACGTGAATCTGTAGAAAATCCCAATGCGCATTTTGTAAATAAAATCACCGGCATTGGGTTAATTAATACATTCGCCCGATTATTTATCAGCTATTCTTCCCACGTTTCTCTGAAAATCGGTACTGGCAATTTATCAGGCGGTCTTGTAGAAATTACCTGTCCCGACACTACGAAACCTGACGAAAAATCTGCTGCACATAAGGAGGATTAATTTATGTACAATATTAATATCATCATTGTAGAAGACGAACCTGCCATTTTACAGGGAATTGTTATGCTTATAAAACGAATCGACCTTCCCCTTGTTATTACAGGTACATATTCTAATGGAAAAGAAGCATTAATTGACCTGGAACACAGTCGCCCTGATATTGTCATGACTGACGTGCAGATGCCGGTCATGTCCGGGCTTCAACTTGTGGAAGAGTTAAAATCCATGAATTATCCTGCGGAATTTGTCATTTTAAGTGGATATGCAGAATTTGAATATGCCCAAACTGCTATGTCACTCGGAGTTCACCATTATCTGCTCAAATCCCCCCGCATTCGCGAACTGAAAGAAGCACTTGCTTCCATTTGCGATTCTATTTTGAAAATGCGCTATCATAAATATCAGGTATATTTCCAGGAGCTTCTTTATCAGCAATTTCCTCTTCACGAAAATGTTTCTCCTGTGCATGATGCCAGTATCCGGATTCTCTTATATACTCTGGGGCCTTTACTGGATAAACTTCCTGAGGAATCCGTTTTTTATCAAAATCATATCAGTAAAACCAAAACCTTACAACTTATTACGGAACATTTTCCTCAAAGTAAGGGACAAATTTGGATTTTGAATGGCTATTCTCCAAATACAAAAATAATTCTGGAAGTAAACTTTAATGGATACTCTCCCTCTCCGGAAGAACTATTTGAACTCTTGAAATCACAGACAAAAAGTAACCGTATTTGGGTCACTTTAGTTGTCCTTCCTGAGACAGAAAATATGAACGAACTTCGAGACATCTTTTTATCAGGTACGAAACAATTACAAAAAGCAGTTCAATTCGGAAAAAATCAGCTTTTGTCTGTTTCTGAAAACAGTTCTGTTTTTGTTACAGATACCTTACGGCGTACTGAACGTGATATGCTTTTTAAAGTTTTAAATACTCAACAGACAAAACTGATTGTTGAACAATATCGATATTTTGCCAAATCCTGGGCAGAACAAAACTATAGTCAGACAGAATGCACTGCTCTTACCAGACGATTTCTTACCGAAATCTGTCGCACTCTTCCCGGTAGTGAAACAACTGTTTTAGAAGAAACCGCCTTAAATGAATTGTTTCGGATTACAGCCAATTCCTGTTCTTATGAAGAATTTTTTAACAACTGCTGTCAATTAATTGAAACTATTTTAGGAAATCTCTGTTCTTTTTCCGGTGACAGCCAGATAAAAGATTCCGTAGAAGCTCTCTACTCTCATATACTGTCTTCTTTTACAAAAGAAATTGATATAAACGCATTTGCCCGGGAACACGGATACCACCCTGTATATTTAATTACACAATTTACAAAATTAAAAGGAATTTCACCCACAAAACTCATAATTCAGCTCAGAATCGAACGGGCAAAAAAATTTCTTCTTTCTACAGATATGAGTCTCAAGGATATTGCAGATTCTATCGGTTATTACGATGTTTCTTACTTCAGCCGTCTGTTCAAAGAACGAGAAGGCATAAGCCCCGGAAATTACCGGAAGGAAAAACATTTATAAAAATCAACAGGAGGCATCACCACATTTTAATGTTATCTGATGCCTCCTATTTTCTACTGATACATCGCCCCGGAATTTAACGTATTTTGAAAATTAAAATTCTTTATTCTGTTTACATACGGTTCCATGTCTTTCCACATCTCTGTATGGCGGCACTGTTCTATGACTTTTTTAATCTTTCCTCTTTCTTGTGTATCGAAATATTTCTTCAGAGAACCGGAAAGAAGCAGCATCTGCACCAAAAATGCAGTACGTTCATCTGGATCGTTTCGGTTTATGGCCTCGCGAAAGAATCTGACGACCTCCTCCGCTTCTTTTTCACACAAACATACTTCCCGTTTCTGTCGGAATATTCCTTTTTTCACCTGTACTTTTATCATCTGTCTCTGCACCAACGATTCCTGTAAATCATCGACCAGAAGCTTTATATTCTTCTGAGAAGGACTGCAGCAGTAATGATCCAGCCATTTTACTGCTGTTTTTGAATGCCGCGTTATATTTGTGTACATTTCTTCCAGTCCTGTATATTCTGACGGAAGAGGCTGATAAACTGCCAGTCTGCCGTTTTTCTCCTCTCTGATGCAGCCGGACTGCAAAAGCTCGGAAATTCCCCCAAGAACAATGCCTGCGCTGTTCTGAGGCAGGCATAGATCCGTATGTTTTCCTGCTGCATAATAAAAAAGAACCATATATGTTTCTGAAAGCGTTAATTTTTCCATCCTCTGCCCCACCTCTATTCCTCAAATGTCAAATTTTCAGGATAATCCGGATATTCCTTCTGTATCTCAAAATCTGTCACCGGAACGGTTCTGTCTACCTCCTGAAAAGATACATCGTCCAGCCATACACGCCCTTTTCCAGTTAAAAGAATGCCGATATTAATAAGCTCCGTCTCTTCCGGTACGTCCAGAACGCAGGAATAAAGATTCCAGTTTGCCGTACCTTTAATGGGACGATTCTGCATATTGTCCAGCTTCAGAGTTACGCTGAATTTTCCGTCCAGACGCAGCCAGAGTCCTGCCCAGCCCTCTACATCCAGAGCTTTCACAAACGCAGAAAAACGAACCCTTTTCCCAAGAAACCTTTCTGCCCGGAACTGCTGCATGATTGTTGCATATTCATCTGGCGCAAATTCTTCTTCCTCAGACTGAATAAACGCAGAAGCAGTTCCTGTGTGAAAAACAATGCGGTCAATCCCTGTTTTATATTTGTCCGGCGCTGTTCCTGTAATGAGCCAGTGTTTAATTTCTGTGTTCTTTTTCATGTTCATACCTCCACTTGTAAGATTTTTTAACGCTTTTCGATACTGCCCCGGCGGCAGACCATAAACCTTTTTGAATGCTCTTGTAAATACCTCCTGAGATTCAAAACATAAGTACACGGCAATATCAAGAATACGTACGTTGGTGTTACGAAGAAGAGATGAAGCTTCTGCCAGCCTTCTTTTTTGAATATACTCATATAAATTAAGCCCTGTTTCTCTTTTGAAAACTCTCTGAAAATGATATTTTGAAAATCCTGCAGAATCTGCTATCTCCTCCGTTTTGATTTCTTCATTCAGATTATTTTCAATATAATTCATTGCCTTTTTTATTTCTTTTGTATATTCCATTTTGACTCCCTCCTTACATATCCCAGTATATCAAATAGAGCTATGTCGGATTTGACCATTTGTGCTTTCATTACTCGCCCATTCCGGAAAACCACGGAATTTTCCAGGACTCAACTCATCAGGAAAACCAGTTTTCCAGCACAGCTTTACTCTTTTCCACTACATAACCGCTTCCTCCTCTTTCTTTTACATCTTCTGTCATGCTGATTAACAAAACCGGCTTTTCTTCTGTTTTTTCTGCTGTGAAAACGCAGAACCATCCAAGCTCTGTCCCGGAAGTATCCTCTATTGACGCTTTTATTTCCGCTGTTCCTGTTTTTCCGGCGAGAATCACGTCTTCTCTGTAAGCGCCATAACCGGTTCCATTTACGTCACTGATCACTTTTTTCATTGCTTCCAGAACCAAATCTGCTGTGTCTTTTGAAAATGCTTCCGGAATCCAGTAATCTGCCGTTTTCTCTTCTTTATAAAGAAGATATGGCTTTATCACATTTCCCTCATTACAAAATGCGGTGTAGATACTTGCCATATGAAGTGGGTTTACAAGAATCTGCCCCTGTCCATATCCGCTGTCTGCCAGTTGTATCTCCGTTTCTATATGCTCTGTGTTGGAATAACTGGATTCTGTCATTTTAATCTCAAAAGGAAGCTCTTCATAAAATCCAAGATTATTTAAGGCAGATTCCATCTCTTTCGCCCCAATCTTTAACGCAGCTTTTGCAAAATAAATATTATCGGAATAAATCATAGCATTTTCAAGAACAGCCGGTTCGCAGGTATGAAGCGTTGTCACATAATATTCTCCCCATGTAGAATCCTTCTGCCAGCTCAGTCCTTCGCTTCCATAATCCTCTGCTGGATCAATCGCACCGGAGTCCAGACCCACTGCCGCCGTAACCGGCTTAAAAACAGAGCCGGGGCACCAGACCTGCCGAAAACGGTTATACATGGGCTTACTGTCCGATTCATTTAAACTCTTCCATTCTTCTCCGGTAAGTCCCCGGATAAAATCATTGCTGTCAAAAGACGGCGTGCTGACAAGCGCCAGAACCTCTCCTGTATACGGATTCATTGCTGCAGTACAGCTTTTATCCTCCTGAAACTGCTCATAAATTGCAGTCTGAAGTTCTGCATCGATCGTCAATTTCACATCTTGTCCATGCTTCACGGTTTTACTGGCAATAGTCTTTTTTTCTTTTCCGTCTTCATCTGTAATATAAATTCTGCAGCCATTCTCTCCTCTTAGATCCTCTTCGAACAGGGCTTCCATGCCTGTCCGTCCAATGGCGCTCGTTTCTGTGTATCCCTCACCTTCATGCTCTTTTAAATCTTCCTCTGTCACATTTTGTACATATCCAGTAAGATGTGACGCAGCTTTCCCAAGAGGATATTCTCTTATTTCTTTGTCTGTGATCATGACGCCCGGGATTTCCAGAAGTCTTTCCTGACGTTCTGCTTCTTTTAAAATTTCTTCTCCCGGATCAACAGATAAAAGCTCTGTTTCTCTCACTTTAGGAATTGTTTTAATCGGTACAAACGAATCCTCTTTCACCCATTTCTCTCTTAACTTCTTTTCGATTTCCGCAGGATCTGTCTCCAGCAAACCTGCGATTTCCTCAACTGCCTGCTCTGTATTTTTTAATTTTCCCAGAACAATCCCAACGGAAGAAGCCGTGCCTTTTCCTGCAAGAACATTTCCGTTTCTGTCTAAAATCCTTCCCCGCTCCGCTTCATCAAAAGTAACTCTTACCTTATCTTCCGGTTCCAGCTGTGGAAAAATAAGAGAATCTGCCCATATGATTTCATACCCCTTTTTTCCTTTCATAAAGGAAGCTTCATTATCAAAATCAATGATTCCTGCCGGCGTCTCAAAAGAGGTGTGATATGTCACAGATTTCTCTTTTTTATCATATTCCAGTACATTTATTTTCAGATTATCTGCTTCGATTCCTTCATAAATAGCAGAATTTCTCTTCACAAAATCTTCTTTGGAAATATCCCCGGATGCTTCTTTATTTACCATATCATACATTTTTTCATATTCTTTTTGAGAAATGCACTCCATATATTTCTTCAAAAGTTCTTCCGGCGTATCCCACATCTTCTGCCTGTAATATGTGATTCCGCCACATATGATCGCGCCTGCCGCTGCCATTTCCATAAGCAGCAGCCCTCTTTTTAATCGGTGTTTTCTGTTGTGCCTTTCCTTTTTCTTTTTATTATATTTGTAAAATTTATTCATAAAAAATTTCTCCTGTGCACATTCCAGATTTAGATGTCAAAAGATACCGACATCTGATTTATAGAATATTACATCAGCAAAATTTTGTTGTAAAGCTGATTTATCCCTGTATTGGTATCTTCTCTTTTTTCATAAAGCTTTTTTACATAAAAATGCAAATAAAGCTGTAACTTTTCTGCAAATATGTTAAAATATAGTAGGCATTTTTATACTGCAATGTATAAAAACACGAAAATATTAATATCAGGAGGTCAACTTACTTATGGAATACCGTAAATTTGAAAAACTTGGGGTTTCTCCTTCTCTTCTGGGATTTGGCTGCATGCGTTTTCCCTTAAATCCAGATGGCTCCATCTGCGAGAAAGAAGCGGAAAAAATGGTAGATACGGCAATTCAGGCAGGCGTTACTTATATCGACACTGCATATCCCTACCACAACGGAGACAGCGAGCCATTTCTTGGCCGTATTCTGAAAAAATATGACAGAAAAGATTATTTCCTGGCTACAAAACTGCCCATCTGGAATGTAAAAACACAGGAAGATGCCAAACGGCTTTTTGATGAACAGCTCACGCGTCTCGATACAGAATACGTAGATTTTTATCTTCTCCACTGTCTTGATAAAGAAAAATGGCAGACTGTACTTGATCTTGATCTTATCCCTTATTTCGAAGAACTGAAGCGTCAGGGAAAAATCCGCTTTTTCGGTTTTTCCTTCCACGATGATTATAAAGTCTTCGAAAAAATTGCCACTTACCGCAAATGGGATTTCTGCCAGATCCAGTACAATTACGTAGACACAGATATTCAGGCGGGAGACAGAGGCTACGCCCTTACAGAAAAGCTTGGCATTCCACTTGTTATTATGGAGCCTGTAAAAGGCGGTTCCCTTTCTTTCCTTCCGGACGATCTTGCAGCTTCACTGAAAGCAGAACGCCCTGACAGCAGTATTTCTTCCTGGGCGCTTCGCTGGGTGGCAGGCAAGCCAAATGTAAAAGTTGTTTTAAGCGGAATGTCCACTATGGAACAGGTGGAGGATAATTTACATACTTTTGGAAATTTTGAACCATTAACAGAAAAAGAAGAAGCGCTTATCACTGAAACAGCAGAAAATATTAAAAAACGGACAAAAAACGGCTGTACCGGCTGCGCCTACTGTATGCCCTGTCCTTTCGGCATTGATATACCAAAAAACTTCCGCATCTGGAATGATCTTTCCATGTACGGAAATAAAGAAAAAGCAAAGCAGGCATTTTTCCAGGATTTAAGCGCCGAAGCAAGAGCAGACCAGTGCAAAAAATGTGGAAAATGTGAAACCGTATGTCCTCAGGTAATTTCCATACGTGAAAATCTTGCAGAAGCAGCAGAGGATTTAAACAAACTAAAATAGCATTCAAAATACTTTTTATCGGAGGCTTAATCACATGAGTGCAAATTCTTCAGCAACACTTATGACAAAGGGTCCTATCTGGAAAAAAATCATAGCCTTTGCCATCCCCCTTTTTCTGGGAAATCTCTTTCAGCAGTTTTACAACACGGCTGACTCCTTAATTGTAGGAAATTTTTTGGGCAGCAGCGCCCTTGCTGCCGTCAGTTCATCTGGAAGTCTTATCTTCCTTATGGTAGGCTTCTTTAATGGGCTTGCTGCCGGCGCCGGTGTTGTGGTTGCCAGGTATTTCGGTGCAAAAAAATATGACATGGTACAAAAAGCGATCCATACCATTGTCACACTTGGTTTTCTCTTCGGTATTTTACTTACCTTTATCGGTGTTGTGGCAGCGCCGCAGATTCTGGTACTGATTGGAACTCCTGCCGAAGTACTGCCAAATTCCCTTGTATACTTCCGCATATATTTCTGCGGTTCTCTTGCATTTGTCATGTACAATTTCATGGTTGGAATCCTTCAGGCAGTCGGTGACAGCAGACACCCTCTTATGTACCTGATCATTTCCTCCCTGACAAACATTATACTTGACCTTGTACTTGTGGCCGGATTTGGATTTGGCGTTGGAGCTGCTGCTGTTGCAACCATTGTTTCCCAGTTTTTAAGCGCTCTTTTATGTCTGCGCCACCTTCTGAAAGCTCCTGCGGAATACAGAATCTCTTTTTCAAAACTGAAAGTGGATGTTCCGCTTCTTCGGCAGATTCTTTCCAATGGTCTTCCATCCGGAGTTCAGAACTCTATCATTGCTCTTGCAAATGTAGTAGTCCAGTCCAATATTAACAAGTTTGGACCTATGGCTGTAGCAGGCTGCGGTTCTTACAGTAAGGTAGAAGGCTTTGCCTTTTTGCCAATCACCTGTTTTGCACTGGCTCTTACTACCTTCATCAGCCAGAATCTCGGTGCAGGAGAATTTAAAAGGGTAAAAAAAGGCGCTGCATTTGGAGTCATCTGCTCTGTTACTGCAGCGGAGCTTGTAGGCGTGATCATTTACATTTTCTCACCCTACTTTATCGCTGCCTTTAACAATACGCCGGAAGTATTATCCTACGGCGTTGCACAGGCTCATACAGCGTCCCTTTTCTATTTCCTTCTTGCATTTTCACACTGTATGGCAGGAATTTTCAGGGGTGCGGGAAAATCCACAGTCCCTATGTTTGTTATGCTTGCATGCTGGTGCATTATACGTGTCACCTACATAACTATAACTGTGCGTTTTATTCCTGACATACGTGTTATTTTCTGGGCTTATCCACTTACCTGGTTCTTAAGCTCCGTTACGTTCATTATTTATTTCTTCCGTTCCAACTGGCTGAAAAACCTGGAAGCGGCAAAAAATAATTAAATAAGAAACATTCCCAGGTGATAGATCACAAAGGCTGCAATCCATGCGATAACACATTGACCGATCACCATAGCTGTTGCCCATTTACCGCCAAGCTCTCGTTTTACAGATGCAATCGCCGCAACACAGGGCGTATAAAGAAGACAGAACACAAGAAGCGCTCCTGCGCCCACAGTTGTAAGACTGCTCTGTAAAACGGCTGTGCTTCCAAACAGCACCGTAAGAGAAGATACCACACTCTCTTTTGCAAGGAAGCCGGAAATCAGAGCCGTCACAATTCTCCAGTCACCAAATCCCACCGGCGTGAATACAGGAGCAAGCGCACCTGCAACAAGCGCCAAAATACTGTTCTCTGAATCAGATACCATATTAAATCCTGTATCAAAGTTCTGTAAAAACCAGATTGCGATCGTTGCAATAAAAATCACTGTAAATGCTCTCTGCAAGAAATCCTTCGCCTTATCCCAGAGAAGATGCAGAACATTTTTCGCTCCTGGCATACGGTAATTGGGAAGCTCCATAACAAACGGAACTGCTTCTCCCTTAAATGCTGTTTTCTTGAAAATAAGCGCCATTAAAATTCCCATAAGAATACCGAATACATAAAGCCCGATCATCACAAGAGCCCCTTTTCCCGGGAAAAATGCCGCGGTAAAAAAAGCATAGATTGGGAGCTTTGCCGTACAGCTCATAAACGGCGTCAGCAAAATAGTCATCTTCCTGTCTCTTTCTGAGGGAAGTGTACGACTTGCCATAACCCCCGGAACCGTACAGCCAAAACCGATCAGCATAGGCACAATACTTCGTCCGGAAAGACCAAGTTTACGGAGAAGTTTATCCATGATAAACGCAACTCTCGCCATATATCCACTGTCTTCCAAAATTGACAAGAAGAAAAACAACGTTACGATGATCGGAAGAAAGCTTAACACACCGCCTACTCCGTTGAAAATACCATCAATCACAAGAGAATGTACCACACTGTTCACATTTGCCGCTGTCATGGCGCTGTCTACAATCCCGGTAAGAGCTGTAATCCCGGATTCCAGAGCTCCCTGTAAAAACGCACCTATCACGTTAAAGGTCAGCCAGAACACGATTCCCATGATTCCAATAAAAGCCGGAATACCTGTATATTTCCCTGTAAGAAAATGATCGATTTTCTGACTTCTCAGGCGTTCTTTACTCTCTTTCGGTTTAATTACCGTCTCATTACAGACATCCTCAATATATTCAAAACGCATCTGCGCTACCGCGGCTGCTCTGTCAAGACCAGTTTCTTCCTCTGTCTGCTTTGCAATATCCTCCAGGAGATTTTTTTCATTATCTGTGAGCCCTAACTGCTCCAGAATCTTTTCGTCCCCTTCCATGACCTTGCTTGCGGCAAATCTTACCGGTATCTCCGTTTTCTGCGCATGATCCTCAATCAGGTGCATCACTGCATGGATTCCTCTGTGAATCCCCTCTTCTTTTCTGCAAAAATCATTTTCCAGAGGAGCTTCCTGATATTTTGCCACATGGACTGCATGTCGGATCAGCTCCTCAATACCTTCTCCTTTTGCCGCTGAAATGGGAATGACCGGAACGCCGAGAGCAGCTTCCATTTCATTTACTTTTACAGAACCGTTATTTTCTCTCAGCTCGTCCATCATGTTTAAAGCGACAACCATCGGAAATCCCAGTTCAAGGAGCTGCATGGTAAGATAAAGATTTCTTTCAATATTCGTTGCATCTACTATATTGATAATTCCTTTTGGCTTTTCCCTTATTACAAATTCCCTTGTCACAATCTCCTCGCTGCTGTAGGGGGACATGGAATAAATTCCCGGAAGGTCTGTGATCAATGTGTTTTCATATCCTCTGATCACACCATCCTTCCTATCAACCGTCACTCCCGGGAAATTTCCTACATGCTGTTTGGAACCGGTAAGCTGATTAAACAGAGTCGTCTTTCCGCAGTTCTGATTTCCCACAAGAGCAAAGGTAAGTATTTCACTGTCAGGAAGGGGATTTTCTTCCTTTCTGTCATGAAACTTTCCTCCCTCTCCATATCCGGGGTGAAATCCTTCCGGGCTTTCTGTCTTCTTATTCACAGTTTTTGGCTGATGCGGCTTACTGATTTCTATATTTTCTGCGTCTGCAAGACGAATCGTCAACTCATAACCGTGGATTCGAAGCTCAATGGGATCTCCCATAGGCGCATATTTTACAACTGTCACTTCTGTCCCCTGTATGAGACCCATATCCAGAAAATGCTGACGCAAAGCACCTTCTCCGCCTACAGCTTTTATCGTCGCTGTGCTTCCAATCTGCAATTCACTAAGCTTCATTTCTGTATTCCTTTCCATATGTTATATTAGTATAACTTTTTCTTCTTCTGTTATATCTCGATTCCTTCCTTCTGTCAACATTTTTTTACAAAAAAACTGCTGCAAACAGATTTTTCCTGTTTTTGCAGCAGTTTTTCCTATTATTATTCCATCGTCTTTCCAAACACACCGATTACATTTTTTACTTTTTTCATGACTTCATCAAACATTGCCGGAGGCAGTGACTGCATTCCATCGCAAAGGGCTTTTTCCGGATTGTTATGAACTTCTATCATTACGCCGTCTGCTCCTGCAGCAATGGCAGCCATCGTAAGCGGCTCAACCATAAAACGATGCCCGGAAGCATGGCTTGGGTCAACAATGACCGGAAGGTGCGATTTCTTTTTGAGCATGGGAATCGCAGAAATATCAAGAGTATTTCTCATAGAAGTTTCAAATGTACGGATTCCTCTCTCGCAGAGAATTACTTTTTCATTTCCTCCCGCCATGATATACTCGGCGCTCATTAAAAGCTCGTCCAGAGTATTTGCCATGCCTCTTTTTAAAAGAATCGGCTTATCCAGCTTTCCAAGCTCTTTTAACAGCTCAAAATTCTGCATATTTCTTGTGCCTACCTGAATCACATCCACATCCTCAAAAAACGCAAGATGATCAAGACGCATAATTTCCGTCACAACAGGAAGACCTGTCGCCTTCTTTGCTTCCAGGAGAAGATCAAGTCCTTCTCTTCCAAGCCCCTGGAAAGAATATGGAGAAGTTCTCGGTTTAAATGCTCCTCCTCTTAAAAGATTTGCTCCTGATTTTTTTACATCAAAGGCAACTTCTGTCATCTGCTCTTTCGTTTCTACAGAACAGGGACCTGCAATTACCTGAAAATGTCCTCCTCCGATTTTTTGTCCGCAAATATCAATCACGGTATCTTCCGGGTGCATGGAGCGGTTCGCCTTCTTATATGGCTCGCGAATACGTCTCACATCTTCCACAACCTCAAGGGCACGAAGCTGATCTTCCTGAATGTGGCTGGTATCTCCGATCAACCCGATAAGAGAAGCTTCCAGTCCGTCAGAAAGGTGAAGCTTCAATCCTTTTTCTGTAAGAGACGCTTTCAGCTCTTCTACTTTTTCTCTGTCTGCACCACGCTTTAAAATAATAATCATCTATCTGTCTCCTTACATAATTGTCTCTCTTTTCTTTTCCCATCTTAACGCATAGGCGCCCAGATTGTCAAGTGTTAATTTTTATATTTTAAAGCGTAACGCTTTCAAGTGTGAAAGTATCCTATTTTCAAATTTTACATTTCCTCCAGGTCGTCCTGGCATATCGGGCAGATTCCTTCTTTTTTCAGAACTTCTACTGCCTTCTGGTTATCCTCTACTCTGAGAATCATATAAGCAGTCCCTTTTTTTCTTGAAGTAAACGCATACATATACTCCAGATTGATCTCCTGATTTCCAAGAATACGCATTACTCTGGAAAGTGCACCCGGCTCGTCCGGCATTTCTACTGCAAGTACCTTTGTGATGGAAAACACATAGCCTGCATCCTTTAATACCGTTGACGCATTATATACATCATTCACAATAATACGGGCAATTCCGAAATCTTCTGCTTCTGCCAGAGAAAGTGCCCGCAAATCCACGTTATTTTCCGATAAAACATCGGTAAATTCTGCCAGTTTCCCCGGTCTGTTTTCCAAAAATACAGAAATCTGCTTTACTGTCATATCCTGTCCCTCCTTATTTCTGATACAGATTACGTTTGTCAATCACGCGCACTGCCTTGCCCTCGCTTCTTGTGATTGCTTTTGGATTCACAAGCTTCACCTTCGCATAAATACCAAGCATTGCTTTCAGAGCGTCTACAAGCTCTTTTTCCTTTGAAGCAACTGCACCAAGGCTGTCTGAGAACATTTCCGGCGTCATTTCCACCTGTACCTCTATTGTATCACTGTTGTTGATCCTGTCTACTATAATCTGGTAATTTGCCGGGTATCCTTTATTCATAAGCACTGTTTCAATCTGTGACGGGAATACGTTTACGCCTTTCACGATCAGCATATCGTCGCTTCGTCCAAGAGGCTTCGTCATTTTTACATGGGTTCTTCCGCAGGAACATTTTTCCCTGCTTAAAATACAAATATCCCTTGTGCGGTATCGCATAAGCGGAAATGCTTCTTTTGTAATGCTTGTAAATACAAGCTCACCTTTTTCTCCGTCAGGAAGAACCTCTCCTGTCTTCGGATTAATCACCTCTGCAATAAAATGATCTTCATTTACGTGCATTCCGTTCTGGGCAGAACATTCAAATGCGACTCCCGGTCCGGAAATTTCTGTCAAACCGTAAATATCATATGCCTTAATCCCAAGTTTCTCTTCTATATCATGGCGCATCTCCTCAGTCCATGCTTCTGCTCCGAAAATTCCTGCTTTTAAATGAATCTGTTCCTGTAATCCCCGTTCTATAATGCTCTCTGCAAGATACGCCGCATAAGAAGGCGTACAGCAGAGAATCGTTGAACCCAAATCTGTCATAAACTGAATCTGCCGCTCTGTATTTCCGGAAGACATAGGAAGGGTAAGGCAGCCAACCTTATGAGAACCTCCATTTAATCCGGGACCCCCTGTAAAAAGCCCATATCCGTAGCTTACATGACAGACATCTCCCTTTGTTCCGCCTGCTGCCGTAATTGCCCTTGCGCAGCAGTCTTCCCAGAGATCAATGTCATGCTGCGTATAAAATGCCACCACTCTTCTTCCTGTTGTGCCGCTTGTTGACTGAATACGGACACACTCCTCAAGCGGTCTTGCAAGAAGTCCGTAAGGATATGCCTCGCGCAGATCATCTTTTGTAATAAACGGAAGTTTATGTAAATCGTCTACCGACTGAATATCTCCCGGCTCCAGTCCTGCTTCTTTCATTCTTTCTCTGTAAAGAGGAACATTGTTCCATACATTTTGTACCTGTGCTGCCAGTCTTTCGCTCTGCCACTGCCAAATCTGCTCTCTGGAAGCACATTCAATCTCCGGCTGATAATATTTTTCCATATTTTCCAATTCCTTTCGTTGATTCCTGTTTTATATTATTACTATACCATTTTAACACTTCAACGTAAAGAGTTTTTTGGCATTCATTTTCATTCAGATTTCTCTCTCTGATCTGGCATTGATACAAATATAAGGTCATAAGCCGCATATAAACAATTATAATATGACTCATGACCTTCCGATATATTACAAATATTCCTTTAATTTTTCTACATTCTTCTCCTCAAATTTCTGAAGCTCCTCCATAAAATGATAAATATCCTTCTCCACCTCATTTTCATATCTGTGAAGCTGTTTCTGTGCCTCAATAATCCCCATTGTACTTCCGTTTATCAGCATTCCCGCAACATTTGATGAAGACTGATCTGTCATTGTTTTTACGTTTATCATAAGATATGTGCGGATTTTTTCCATTGCATTTAAACCTTTTTCATCAAATCCATTATCATTTAACATATCTCCCGCCCGTTTATGAAATCTCCAGTATCCTTCCATCTGCTTTTTCAGCACTTCCCGAAAAGAAGCGTCCTCTGTCATCTCGAGAAGTCTGGAAAGCGTATCGACGCCCATCTGGGAATTCTGATATACGTAATTTAAAAGCTCTGCATTTGCATTCATATCGCGCCTCCTGAATTTTTTGTTAGTATGCGCAGATTTTCCCATAATATAAACTCGTGTTTGAAATTTCCTTTTAAAAAGGGTATGATAAAAACAACAAATCACAAGGAGCTTACAAATGCCAAAAACCCTGACATTCCATATCCACAAAGACGAGGAAAATCAATCTGTTCATCAGTTTCTCCGGAAACATCTGGGATTTACAAAATCTCAGATCCGTTCCCTTAAATTCCGCGAAAACGGAATTACGGTGAATAACAGCAGATGCCGGATTAACTACATTCTGAAAAGCGGAGATATTTTAAAGCTTATTCTTGAAGAAGAAACACCCAAGTCTCATATTGTACCGCTTTTTCAGCCGATTTCTGTTCTCTACGAAGACGATGACGTTCTTGTCGTAAATAAGCCTGCAGGGATTCTTGTTCACCCTGTTGGCGGACATTACAAAGACACGCTCTCCAATATGGTTTCCGCCTATTATCAGGTACAAAATAAAAACATTATGATCCGCCCGGTGGGAAGGCTTGATAAAGATACCTCAGGAGCTGTTATTTTTGCAAAAAATAAAATTGCGGCTGCCCGTTTTTCTCAAAAAAACTGCGGCTCCGGATTTGAAAAAGAATATCTTGCGATTGTTTCCGGCATTCCTGACCATCTAAAAGGAGAAATACATTCTCCTATTGATTCCTACCCCGGAAAACCTTTAAAAATGAATGTGGATGCCAACGGAAAGTCTGCCCTTACCTCTTATGAAGTGGAAGAAACATTTTCTTCCTCTGCTCTTCTCCGGGTACGGATTGCTACAGGAAGAACGCACCAGATCCGCGTCCATATGGCAAGTATCGGACACCCCCTTCTGGGAGACAGGCTTTACGGAACAAAAGAATCTCTTTCTCTTAAAGGATTTTCAAGAACTGCGCTTCATGCTGCACGGGTGCAGTTTAAGCAGCCTTTCTCCGACCAGAAAATCCGCATAGAAGCGCCGCTTCCGGAGGATTTTAAGGCGTATCTTTTTACAAAATAATATTTTAAAAATTCCTTTTCAAAGCAAAGATGAGCCGGTTTTACCGCCGACTCATCTTCAAGTTTATTCTAATCCATTCTTTTACTCACTTTCCATTTCCATATGTACCGGATAGCTGGATTTAAAAACCCATGTATCCAATAATTCCATTTCTTTAGAAAATTTAAATCTAAGCTCTTCACAGTTATTGATTTCATATACTGTCATCTGAATATTTTCGTCGTACTGAGGGACGATTAAATTACCATCTGCATATACTTCACACCCTTCTGTTTCTGCTGATGATGTTGCAAAATATTTATAATTTTTACCAGTATAAAAAGTTATCTCGCCTCTTTTCCTACTACAATGCACATAATTTTCCTGTTGACTAGAAGTATCTACATAAAAGCCACTGGCACTATGGGATTTTTTTATTCGAACTAATTCTCCTACAGGATACATTTCCGCCTCGGGATTTTCCAAAACTTTCTCCAACTTGGTTTCTTCTACTATATAAGGTTTGATATAAGTATCATACATTAAGCTGCCGCAAATAAGTGAAATCACTATCCCCCCGACTAAACCTAATATAACATCTGTATCTATCCAGTCGGTATCTCCTATTAAAAATGATACAATTACCCCCAGAACACTCATAGCACAAAGTACTATCAACAGTAAAATAAATGCACATATAAGAAAATTAACAAAACCTCCAATAATTTCCCAGAATCCCAATGCCAGCAAAACAATAATCAAAATAATCCATACCGGAATGGTAAACCAATATACAATAAACATTCTTTTTCTCCTCCGTTTTAACTTTTCTTTGAAATACTATTTTTTAATCCAAAACACCATTTTTCCGTCACCTCCCTGATCTAAAGCAATTCTCTTTTTTTCATCTGTAATTACAGGAAGCTTAATTGAACCCTGAATAGGATCCCCTTCCTGTAAATTGACAGTGATTTCTCCATTATCTAATGAAAATGTGCCATTCCCATAGCACCATGCCACATAATATTGATATGAGCCATCTGCATTAAATACCATTTTAGTATCCCCATCACTAAATGAAGTACCATAGAAATCCCACATTGACATACCGCTAACTTCCATAGTATACGCTTCATCAATCTGCCATTCTCCCAACAGTTCTTCTTCTGTAATTGTTTCTGGATTCACTTTACTTTCTGCTGTTTTTGCCATCTCCGCATAATAAGGCAGAAACGTAAAATCAACCATATTCAAGTCACACCAGTAATAATCCCCACCAGCTACAGAGTATTTCTTTGCAATCATGCACAACTCACCCTTTTCGTTAATATAAGGATATGTCTGTGCAATATTTTCGTCTGAAATTGTTTTTTTCAATCTGTCATTAAAAAATTCCACAAAAGACTGATTTTTAAAATTTTCGTTTTGCCTGTCCCAGGGTTCCCAAAAACTGGAGCCCAATACCTGTTTTGCTTTTTCATAAAATTGTTCTTTTGTCAGTCCTGCTTTTTTAAGAATCTCATCATTAGACACTTCTGCCCCTGAAAAAATATAGATATTGAAAACCATATATGTATAGTCGTTATTTACTACATTACTATTTCTCACTACAAGAGATAATATATCGTCATTAAGCGCCCAATAATACAACACCTCTTCACTTGTCACAGGATAACCATGCTCATTAATTTCCTTAATCGAATTTTCAACAGCCGGATAAAACGCATCGTATATTTTTTTATTAATCTGTTTAATTTCATTTCCTTCTAAATTTATCTGCGGAATTCGATAAGTACATATTATCTCCGTTTTTTCGTCCATATTTGTATTATTATTTATTGGAACACTATATGCACATTCTTCCATAAACGCATCTGTAACAAGATTATCTAAATCTATGCTCTTTGATACATCAAATATATTATCCAGAATATTGCTATACTTCATTAGTATTTCTTTTTGTCCCTGATACCACGATTCTGCAGTATCTTTACCTTTAAAATACTCTTTTATATATCGAATATCTGAGAATATTCCCCCATCATTTACTAATAATTGATATATTAAATATTCTCCACGGGCATGGGTCACTAACAACGCTTTATAATAATTACATTTTTGCTGAATAGATTCTAATGTCAATTCACTAGCCTTGTTTGAAACGGAAATTGCTTTATTTGCTCTCGTAATTGCATTTGCAATATCTGAAACCACCTTCATTTCCTGATAACGATTGTAAACATCAGATGTTCCTAATCCAATATCGCCTGCCAGAACAATTGATTTAAATGTAAATTTACCTACATTCAAAGTATTTAAGATTGTATTTTTCAGCTTAATACCTCCATCAACAAAAAATTTAACTACTTCATCAGAACTGTATATGTCTGTTTCTTTTAATAATTCCATATACATATTTTCCTGAAAAAATTTCCACTCATATTTCGCAATATTTCCTCCTGTATCTGCAAGATATTCTAAGCGATTTATCAATAGCGTTTCATTTACCTCAAGTAATGTTGAAGCAACATTTCGAAGTTCTTCTGATTCTGCATATTTACTAACTGCCATCAAAAAATCATTCGCTTGCGAATAATCCTGAAATGTAGTTTCATAGTATTTTGCAACCTCGTTATTTTTAATAATTACATTTTGCAAGCCCTCATTTCCTGTTCCGAATGCTGCAGAAACTATTTCTCCAACATCACTCGCTCCTATAAATTCAGATGCAATATCCATAACAGCCAAACCAAAATCTCCGATATTTTTTAAATCATCAAATCGACTTTGCGTCTCAATCTGCTCCGCAAGCTGCCCGCTTTGCATGGTTATAATATTAACCAAAATTTCAGCATAATCCTGCTTTTCAGGATATTCTCCTATTAACTTTGAAGATTCGTCTAATGCCCATACTAATACCTTATTTTTCTTTATGTTGTTTATCATTTTCCAATATCGGATATTCGAATCACTACACAGAACAGTATTAAGCATTTCTTCATTATTTTCATAATTTCTCACAATAGATTCCATCTGCTCTTTCGTATAATGTTCTTCCTTTTCTTCCGCAAATACTGAAACAGGAAATATAAAAATAAATAATAAAAAAGTTATTGAAATTCTAACCGCTCTTTTCATTCGCTATCCTCCCCTACCAGTTTATTAACTGCCTGAGAAAGCACTTTCTCCAACAACGCCTTAACTGGCTCATTTATGTGGATTACTCTTTTTCCATTTTCAACCGTTACCTTTGCCTCAACTTCATACTCACAAGTATCATATTTTCCTGACTTCAATGTATTTATTAAACATTCTTCAGGATTTTCAGAAACACTGGCTTCTTTATACAATATTTCATATTTTGGTAATTGTACTTTTATTTTTGCTGTTCCTTCAGTGTCAGTTTGCATAGAAATTTCCTGCTTTCCAATTTCAATACAATTCGAATTTATTTCCTGTAACTGCTTTTCTGAGGTTTCCTTATTAGTTCCAATAAAATGCCTCATCTTTGTACATACTAATAATCCGCATATGCAAATTATTACCGGTATCACAATTAACATTTTCTTCTTTTTCATTTTATCCTCCTTAAATCTCTTTTAGAGATATTTTACATCTCTTTAAGCTAATTTTCAATACCCAATAATAGCATTATGCTAATCAAAAAGGAGTTTATAATGGTTTTGAAAGATGGAATATTAGGCGCTGCTATTAGAAATGCTCGTCAAAAAAACAATTTATCTCAGGAACAATTAGCCGAATTGGTAGAAATTACCCCAACACATTTAAAACATATTGAAAGCGAACATAGAAAGCCTTCTATTGAAGTGTTATTTCGCCTATGTCAAACTTTACATTTATCTTTAGATAATCTGATTTTCCCTTCAGAAACTACACGTATAGAAGAAATTCTTCCATTACTTTCTTCCTGTAGTGCCAATGAACTTAATATCATTGAAGATTTATTAATCTCTTTTAAAAAAAATATGCCCCTCTAAACAACTTCTCTCATTTAAAAAACCGCAGCCCCGGGAACTTCTTTTCCCAAAGCTGCGGCTTTTTTTCTACTCGTAACGTACAATCTCTTTTTTCAGTCTTTTCATAATTCTTTTTTCCAGTCTTGAAATATAAGACTGGGAAATACCGAGAAGGTCTGCTACCTCTTTCTGGGTTTTTTCTTTTCCTTCTGCTCTGCCGATTCCGAAACGCAGCTTGATGATCGTCTGCTCCCGTGGTGTAAGCCTTGAAATTGCCTTCGCAAGAAGAGAAATCTCCACCTCGTCCTCAAGATGGCGGGAAATCACATCTTCGTCTGTTCCCAGTATATCAGAAAGGAGAAGCTCGTTTCCGTCCCAGTCTACATTCAGAGGCTCGTCAATGGAAACCTCCATTTTCGTTTTGCTGTTTCTTCTCAAATACATCAGTATTTCGTTTTCGATACAGCGTGACGCATAAGTTGCAAGCTTGATTTTCTTCACAGGATTAAAGGTGTTAATGGCTTTAATAAGACCGATTGTTCCTATGGATATTAAATCCTCCACTCCCACACCTGTATTATCGAATTTCTTTGCAATATAAACAACAAGGCGCAGATTATGTTCGATTAAAAGCGACTTTGCTTCCTGCTCCTTGTCTGTTCCCAGTTTGCTTAAAACAAAGGCTTCTCTCTGCGGTTCCAGAGGTGCCGGAAGAACATCACTTCCCCCGATATAGTAAATATCTCTTGTCCTGCCCATAACAAATCTGGAAATACCCGGTATGGAACCATTGTTTACGCCTGCTGCTCTTATGCTCATGATTTTGACCCCCTAATGTAATAATCTGGAATTTAACAGTACTTTGCACTCTTTTTCCAAAGCAGAAGCTTCCTCTGCCACAGCAAACACAGGACGTTCCACATGCACCACCTCTCTCGGCGTGTGAATACAGAGATCCTCAAGCGTCACTGCCAGAAGCATTCCATTTTCTTTTCCCACTGCCCGATAAGGCACAAATCTGGGATTCAGTTCTTCAAGCCGCGTACTTTTTTTCTCCCCCTGGTTTTCTTTTATGTACTTTAAGCTCTCTTGCATTTCTTCCGGCAGTATGGACTCCAGAAACTCCGGACAGACAACGGAAACCGGTCTTCCGCTTACCGGCTCTGTAAGAAGGTTTCCTGTGTCGTAAAATCCATATGCAGACTGCACCTTTCCCCTGTAGGAAATCGTGATGGGATAAATATGCTTCAGCCGTACTTTCAGAGACTCGCTGAGGTATAGCAGAGCAGACAGAGCAAAATATGTGCAGAAGGCAAATAAAAAGAAGGTTCTCACTGTTATTTTCCAGCCGGAAGAAAGAACCTCCCAGAAACCGCCCCATAAAAACGCCGTCAGATAAAGCGTTACCATCGCTTTTATCAGAAGTCCGCCCTTTTTCAGTCCAAACCCAATCCGTATCATAAAGTAGGCGCAGGCGCCATGACACAGAATTGCTGCCGGAAGAAAGTCCTCTGCAGGAATGTAAAGAAGCAGGCAGGAATACAGAGCCCCTGCTGTCGCTGCGAGAAACAGCCTCCCGCGGCTCTTTTTACAGGAAAGAAGCCAGCCTGCAATCCTCAGAAGAAAATAATCCATCAAGAGATTTGTCACAAAGACTACGTCTATGTATACTTCGTAAGACATAAAAACCCCCCTATGACCTGTCAATCCTCCACTTTGGTAAGTGCATTTATTATAGGCCATAAGGGGGTGCGTATTTTGTCAAAATCACAGAGCTTTTCTCAAGAATTTCTCGCCGAAGTTCGACGGAAACTCATGATATTATGTCACCTTATTCTTTATTTTTTTCATGGAGCGCTTCCATCATCATGCGAAGCTCTTTTACCGGAAACTGTCCGGGAGCAGAGGCTTTTCCCACAGTTGCAAAAGTAATGCAGGAACCGAAATTTTCTCCGGAAATCCGGCTGATGGAGCCGGTATTTCCCATTGAGATTGCAACAAGGGGATTTGGGATTTCCTCTGTCATCTCTCTGCTGGCAAGCATCAGATCTGCCGTATTCTCAAATTCTGCAGGCATTTCCGCAATTTTTAAAATATCTCCTCCTGCGTTATAAAGTACGCGAAAACGATCTTTCAATTCTTCTTTTGATTCTGTTTTCTGAAAATCATGATAAGAGGCAATAACCTTTGTCCCCTTCTCCTGAAGACTCTGTATCAGCGCCTTTTTTTCCTCCTCATCTCCAAAGGCTTCCACGTCAATAAAATCTGCTTTTCCTGTTTCACACGCCCACATATTATAGTTTACATAATCTTTTATTCTAATTTCTCGATTTCCCCCTTCTTTTGACGTACGGATCGTGAAAAGAAGAGGAACCTGTCCCAATATGTCGGAAAGGGAGAGCAGCGTTTTTTCTAAAGATTTTCTGTCATCAAGCGCCTCAAAAAAATCAGCGCGCCATTCCACAAGCTCTGCGCCTGCTTCCACTGCTTTTTTTCCTTCTTTTTTAATTTCATCTTCTGTTATTCCGGTAAGAGGGACACAGATTTTCGGAAGTCCCTCTCCGAAACTTACATTTTTTACCTGAATGGGCTTTGTCATTTCTTGACATCTCCTTTTTCTCATAATAAAATATTAAAAACTATCGCAACAGATTGGAGGCTTTTTATGACAACCATAACCGGACACACAAAACTTACAGGACTTCTTGGAAGTCCCGTCTCCCACAGTATTTCCCCGCTTATGTACAACGAGGCATTTCGTATGCTTTCTCTTGATTATAGATATCTTTGTTTTGACATAACGGAAGAAACCCTTACGGAAGCAGTACAGGGTTTAAAAGCCTGCGGGATCAGGGGATTTAATCTTACCATGCCATGTAAAAACAAAATCGTGGAGCTTCTTGATGAGCTTTCTCCCTCTGCAAGGCTCCTCGGGGCTGTCAATACCGTTATTAATGAAGACGGCAGACTGATCGGATATAACACAGACGGTATCGGATATATGCGCTCTGTAAAAGACGCCGGACACAACATTATCGGAAAAACAATGACTCTTATGGGAGCCGGAGGCGCCGCTACTGCCATCTGCGCCCAGGCAGCCCTTGACGGCGTTTCTTCTATCCATGTATTCGCCCGCAGAACAAGCCGTTTCTGGAACCGTACACAATCTCTTGCCAATACTATAAACAGCACCCTTCCCTGTCGTGTCTTTCTTCACGAAAATGAAGATGCCGCCGCCCTTAAAAACGCTATATCAGAAAGCGCCATTCTTGTAAATGCCACATCTGTGGGAATGGCTCCGAATACAGAAGCTTCTATTATCACAGATACCTCTCTTTTCCACCCGGAGCTGATCGTGTCAGATGTGATTTATAATCCCCGGAAAACACGCCTTTTACAGGAAGCGGAAAAAGCAGGCTGTCCTGTCTTTAATGGTATGTATATGCTTCTTTATCAGGGCGCGGAAGCGTTCCGCCTTTTTACAGGTCAGGAAATGCCAACAGAGTCAATCAAGGAAAAATTTTTTGCCGGATAAATCTGTCTTCCATATAAAGAAATGTACAGCTTCTCATAATCGGAAGCTGTACATTTTTATATTATTTTGATTCTTCTGTAACCTCAATTTTGCGGATTTCCTTTGTGCGGATTTCCTCTTTAATTGCAGATATAAATTCGTCAAGGCTTCTCATGCCTTCGTCTCCGAGGAATCGGCTTCTTACAGATACCTTTCCTTCTTCCTCCTCTTTTGCGCCCACGATCAACATGTACGGCACTCTCGCAAGACGGGCTTCACGAATCTTATATCCCATTTTTTCAGAGCGGTGATCTGCGGAACAGCGAATGCCGTTTTCTTTAAGCTGCGCTTCCACTTTTGCTGCATAGTCGCTGTATTTTTCGGAGATTGGAATCACGCGAACCTGTTCCGGACACAGCCATGTCGGGAACATTCCCGCATATTTTTCAATGAGCCATGCAAGTGTACGCTCATAGCAGCCCATAGCTGTACGGTGAATGATGTACGGACGCTGTTTTTCGCCGTTTTCATCAATATAGTACATATCAAACTGTTCTGCAAGAAGTGCGTCCCACTGAATGGTGATCATAGTATCTTCTTTTCCATATACGTTCTTTGCGTTGATGTCAACCTTCGGCCCGTAGAATGCAGCTTCTCCCACATCCTCAACAAACGGAATATTCAGTTCTTCCAGCATGGTACGGATATGACCCTCTGTCTCATTCCATACATCTGCATCGCCAATATATTTTTCTCTGTTTTCCGGATCCCATTTGGAAAGATGATATGTTACATCTTCCTCAACGCCAAGTACCTGGAGACAGTACTGTGCAAGAGCAATACAGTCTTTAAACTCTTTTACCATCTGGTCCGGTCTCACAATTAAGTGACCCTCGGAAATAGTAAACTGGCGCACGCGTGTCAGTCCGTGCATTTCTCCGGAATCTTCATTTCTGAATAACGTAGATGTTTCTCCGTAACGAAGGGGCAAGTCACGGTAGCTGTGCTGCTCTGCTTTATATACATAATACTGGAACGGGCATGTCATCGGACGAAGGGCGTATACTTCTTTATCTTTTTCTTCATCTCCTAATACGAACATTCCGTCTTTATAATGATCCCAGTGTCCGGAAATCTTATACAGATCGCTTTTTGCCATAAGAGGAGTCTTTGTACGGATATATCCTCTCTTTGCTTCCTCGTCCTCAATCCATCTCTGCATTTCCTGCATGATGATCACGCCGTTTGGCATAATAAGAGGAAGTCCCTGTCCGATCACATCTACTGTTGTAAAGAGCTTCATCTCACGTCCCAGTTTATTGTGATCGCGTTTTTTTGCCTCTTCCATCTGTTCCAGATGAGCCTTCAGTTCGTCTTTGGAACCGTAAGCCGTTCCGTAAACACGTGTGAGCATCTGGTTCTTTTCGCTTCCTCTCCAGTATGCACCGGACGCAGAAAGAAGTTTAAATGCCTTGATTCCTTTCGTGCTCATAAGATGAGGACCTGCACATAAATCTACCCAGTCTCCCTGAGAATAGAAGGAAATCTCTTCTCCTTCCGGTAAATCTTCAATGAGTTCTACTTTATAAGGCTCATTTTTCTCTTTAAAAAATGCGATTGCATCTTCTCTTGTTTTTGTAAAACGCTCAATCTTCGCACCTTTTTTGATGATCTTTTTCATCTCTTTTTCAATTGCGTCAAGGTCTTCTCTTGAAAATGGCGGACATTCGAAATCGTAATAAAATCCGGTATCAATAGACGGTCCGATCGCAACCTTTGCTTCCGGGTAAAGAGTCTGAACCGCCTGTGCCAGAACATGAGATGCTGTATGGCGCAGAGCTGCAAGTCCTTTTTCGTCTTTTGAAGTAAGGATATTCAGCTCGCAGTCTTTATCCACTACAGTACGAAGGTCTACAACCTCTCCGTCTACTTCTCCTGCACATGCTGCACGTGCCAGTCCCTCGCTTATATCCTGTGCGATTTCAATTACTGATTTTGCTTCTGCGTACTCTTTCTTTGAGCCGTCTTTTAATGTAATAATCATATTGTCTCCTTTCTTTTCTTATAAAATCCTTGTTGATGAATAAAAAAATCCCTTACAATGCAATGCACTGTAAGGGACGAGTATCTCGCGGTTCCACCCTGCTTGTTATATCTGCTTATACCAAATATAACCACTTCATTGATGATAACGGAATCACCGGACCGGATTGGGGCCACTCGGAGGTAGTTTTCAACTGCTTCCCGATAAGATGCTTCCAGCAAATGCATCTCTCTCTGGAACGTTCCACAGCCTACTCGTCTCGTCTGCGTGTTTTCTTTTGGTTCTGAACCACATTATATACGCCGGATTTCTGTTTGTCAATGGCGTTTCAGATATTTCCTTTTAATTGCTCTTTTACAAGGGCAAAAATTTCTCTCACCACATAATGGGGCTCCATAAACGGATCCGATGGAGCAGCAATTCCCATAGGGGATACATACCCGAGTTTTTTCGCGAGTCGGACTGCCCGGTATACATGAAAATCATTTGATAAAATTCCGGTCTTTTTCTCTTTGCAGCCTGTCATTTCATCTGAAAATTTCAGATTTTCCCTTGTGTCTGTAGATTGTTCCTCCAAAATCAGTCTGCCTTCGGAAATCCCGTTTTCTGTAAGATACCGTTTCATACAGAGCGCCTCTGTAATATCCTCTCCAAAGCCCTGTCCCCCCGATAAGATCATCTTTGTATCTGGATTCCTTTTTCCGTAATCAAGGGCTGCTTCCAGCCTCTTTAAAAGCGCTCTGGAAGGCGCTTCTCCTTTTACGTGCGCGCCAAGAACGACTACGTAATCCAGATTTTCTTTGCCTTTTCCTCTCATTCCGGATAAAACCTTTATAAAAAGCAGGATAAACAGGCAGAAGCCTGTAAAAATAAGAATAGCATATGTATATTTTGTCCATGCCGGAAACAAAGAGGGATATTTTTCATCTGCCATAAAAAGAAAACCGTTTCCTGCAAGAAAAACAGCTCCCGCAAGCCATATCCAAGAAAAATCTGTATGGATCCCGGAGTAAACCGTAATTCCCAGATAATACAAAACGCATATGACTGCCGCCACAAAACATAAATTCGCCATATTTCCTCCTTGACACTCCCCACAGCTAAAGGCAGGGATTTTACGACACACTGGATAATGACAAAACGGCTGCCGGCAGCGCCGACAGCCTGATTATTATTGTTCCTTTATTTGCAGAAACACAGTTTTCTTATCTTCCGCAGCAATGTTTGTATTTCTTGCCGCTTCCGCAAGGACATGGATCATTGCGTCCGATTTTATGTGCTTTTACAATTGTACCGGATTTTTTCTGCTCCATGTAAAGTTCTTTCTTCTTCTCCGGAGTAAAGATCTTGTCCCACTGCGGCAGATTGTAAAGCCAGTCTGCCTTTGCATCTACCATATTTTTGTAAAGAAGCTCTTTGTCAAATGCAAGATTTACCTTTGTGTTCTCATCCATTGTTTCGATCGGGTTCTGAACCAGAAGGCTGTCATTGATTCCATCAAGGAAACCAACCATTGTAAGAACTTCCTGTCCATATTTCTCAGCCAGCTCTTTTACTGTACCGGAAACCGTCTCATCCGGATTCTCAAGAAGCTGCTCATAAATACCTTTTTCAATGTTAAAATAATTTGCCCAGAATCTCTGCAGTTTATTGCGGTCTGCCTGCTGGTCGTAAGCGATGGAACGCCACTGCTCTAAGATAGTTTTATCGCTCATTTCTTAATCCTCTTTTCCAAAATTTCATCGATATTTGTGCTTTGCATCAAAGCTTTTTTATTATATCATCTTTTTTGTAAAAACACAAACCAAAAAAATTTTATTTTAATGTATAAACAGGCACATTTATACCCATACTATAAATGTTCGTTGAACCCCCTTCAATGAACAGCACAAAAGACAAGGTATGAAATACTTATATCCTCCCCTTGAAGCCCTGTGGGTGCGTGATACTCCGCCTGCAGGGCTTCTTCTCTTTAGTATTTATTTTACGCCCAGCTTTTCAAGCTCTGCCGCCGCCTGCTTAAAATTCTGAAACTGAATGGTATGGATGCCTGCTTTTTCCGCACCTTCGCAGTTTTCCTTCCGGTCATCAATGAAAACTGTTTTTTCCGGTTTCAGATTATATTTCTTCAAAATGGTTTTATAAATTTCAATTTCCGGCTTTACCTGCTTTACCTCACAGGAAAACACAACGCCGTCCATATATTTCAGAAAGCTCATCTGCTCTCTGTTTCTGTTCAGCATATAGCTTCCGTAATTAGAGAGAACATAAAGGTGATAGCCTTTTTCTTTCAAGTATTTTACCCATGTATCTGTATAATCATAAACGGACATACATTCCGGACTGCGCTCCATCACTTCCCGGATTTCTTTTTCGTATTCCGGTGCAAACGCCACATACTGATTGACATACTCTTCTTCCGGAAGAAGTCCTCTGTCCTGTTCATTCCACACTTTACTGCGAAATACGGCATCCGCAATTTTTTCATACTTTTCTTTTGGAAATCCAAAGCTTTTGAGGTAAGGCTCCCAGCCGTATTCCATCAGAACATTTCCTACATCAAAAATAATATTTTCTATTTTTCTCTCCACAGGTTTCTCCTTTTTTCCAAAAATTCTATATGCCATCATAAGCATATAAATCAGTATAGGGATAATAAAGGCAATGCCGATTGCTCCCCAGAACAGACTGTCGGAATTTTCTCCCTCTCCAAAGGCAAAAATCATGGGAAGGCAAAATGCCAGCAGCATAAGGATCACTCCGGCTCCTGCCAGTAACCGTTTCCAGTTTTTCATAAAATATTTCCTCTTTTTCTATATACAGTTCACGCCGGAGACAACTCCGGCGCGAATAAAACTTTATTATTTGTTTCTGTAAATAATATCATTTCTTCCCGGTCCATTGGAAATCATGGTAATCGGGAATCCGATCTTCTCTTCTACAAATTCTACATACTTTCTGCAGTTTTCCGGAAGATCTTCGTATTTTGTAATTCCGCGAATATCGCAGTTCCAGCCCGGAAGCACCTCAAGAACCGGTTTTGCCTTCTCAAGAAGCGCAGTTGTCGGGAATTCTGTTGTAACCTCTCCGTCAATTTCGTACCCTACGCAAACCGGGATTTCCTCCAGGTAGCCCAGAACATCAAGTACAGTAAAGGCAACGTCTGTAGTTCCCTGTACACGGCAGCCGTATTTGGAAGCAACACAGTCGAACCAGCCCATACGTCTCGGACGTCCTGTTGTTGCGCCATACTCTCCACCGTCACCGCCGCGTCTTCTGAGCTCGTCTGCTTCCTCTCCGAAAATTTCGGAAACGAATGCGCCTGCTCCTACTGCGCTGGAATAAGCCTTGCATACAGTGATGATCTTCTTGATCTCATATGGAGGCACGCCTGCTCCGATTGCGCCATATGCTGCCAGTGTGGAAGAAGAAGTTACCATAGGATAAATTCCGTGATCCGGATCTTTTAAGGAACCAAGCTGTCCCTCAAGAAGCACTTCTTTTCCTTCTTTCAGTGCATTCCACAGATACAGAGAAACATCACACACATATGGTGCAACCATTTTCTTGTACTCCATCAACTCTTCAAAAATCTCGTCCGGATTTAAGAGCGGTTTGTGATACAGATGCTCAAGAAGAACATTCTTTGTCTCACATACGCGAACCAGTTTTTCTTTTAAGGCTTCCTCATCGAAAAGTTCGCTTACCTGGAATCCGATTTTTGCATATTTGTCAGAATAGAACGGTGCAATACCGGATTTTGTGGAACCAAAGGATTTTCCTGCAAGACGCTCTTCCTCGTACTGGTCAAATAAAATGTGGTATGGCATTACCATCTGTGCTCTGTCGGAAATAAGAATCTTCGGAGCCGGAACGCCTCTCTCCACTACTTCATTATATTCTTTGAAAAACACAGGGATGTTCAGTGCAACGCCATTGCCGATCACACTTGTAGTGTGATCATAGAACACTCCTGACGGTAAGGTATGGAGTGCGAATTTTCCATAGTCGTTGACAATGGTATGTCCTGCATTTGCACCTCCCTGAAATCTCACGATAATATCTGCTTCCTGAGCCAGCATATCGGTAATTTTTCCTTTACCTTCATCTCCCCAGTTTGCTCCAACTACTGCCTTGATCATAACACTATTTTCCTCCTCGTGTTTTCTCTGTGAATCAGACGTTGATTTCTGCTTTGACACCAAGCATTTCCTTGTGGGAGTCCAGAATCGGACGGACTACCTTTGCAAGGAAGGCATCTGTCTGTTCTTTCGCACGGCCTACATATTTAGCCGGGTCCATTGTTTTCTTTAATTCATCAAGAGAAAGATTGAACGCCGAATCTGCTGCGATCAGTTCAAGCAGATTGTTGTCCTTTCCTTCTACTTTTACGTTCCGTCCTGCTTCCATAGAAAGCTCACGGATGCGCTCATGCAGCTCCTGGCGGTCTCCGCCTGCCTTCACTGCGTCCATCATAATATTTTCTGTTGCCATAAACGGAAGCTCGGACATGAGACGTTTCTCAATTACCTTAGGATACACAACAAGTCCGTCTACTACATTTAAGCAAAGGTCAAGAATTCCGTCGATTGCCAGGAATCCTTCCGGAATACTGAGACGTTTATTTGCAGAATCGTCCAGCGTTCTCTCAAACCACTGTGTGGCAGATGTGATCGCCGGATTTAAAGCGTCTACCATCACAAATCTGGAAAGGGAAGCAATTCTCTCACTTCTCATCGGATTTCTCTTATATGCCATTGCAGAAGAACCTATCTGTGATTTTTCAAACGGCTCCTCCACCTCTTTTAAATGCTGTAAAAGACGAATATCGTTTGACATCTTATGCGCGCTGGCTGCAATTCCTGCAAGCACGTTTAAGACACGTGTATCCACTTTACGGGAATATGTCTGTCCGGAAACAGGATAGCACTCCTTAAATCCCATTTTTTCTGCGATCATCGGATCAATTTTATCAATCGTTTCCTGATCTCCGTCAAACAGTTCCAGGAAACTTGCCTGTGTTCCTGTTGTACCCTTTGAGCCGAGAAGCTTCATTGTGCTGATCACATATTCCAGATCCTCAAGATCAAGAAGAAATTCCTGTGTCCAGAGTGTGGCACGTTTTCCAACAGTTGTCGGCTGCGCCGGCTGGAAATGTGTAAATGCAAGGGTAGGCTGTGCTTTATATTTATCCGCAAATTTTGAAAGCTCGGCAATGACATTGATAAGCTTCTTCTGCACAAGCTTTAATGCCTCTGTCATTACAATAATATCTGTATTGTCTCCTACATAGCAGGAAGTTGCACCGAGATGAATGATTCCCTTCGCTTTCGGACACTGCACACCGTAAGCATACACATGTGACATTACATCGTGGCGTACCTGACGCTCTCTCTCTTTCGCCACATCGTAATTAATATCATCTGCATGGCTTTTCAGCTCGTCAATCTGTTCCTGAGTAATATTAAGACCCAGCTCTTTTTCTGTTTCTGCAAGGGCAATCCACAGCTTTCTCCATGTACGGAATTTCATATCCGGTGAAAAGATATACTGCATTTCCCTGCTTGCGTAACGCTCTGATAAAGGACTTACATATCTGTCTGTACTCATCTTCATTCTCCCGCTTATATTTATTCTAAACCAAGACGATGGAATACTTCGTTATAAGCTTCCTCTACATTGCCCATGTCGCGTCTGAAACGGTCTTTGTCCAGTTTCTCATTTGTGTTTACATCCCACAGACGGCAGGTATCCGGAGAAACCTCATCTGCAAGAAGGATTTTTCCGTGGAAACGTCCAAACTCAATTTTAAAATCAATCAGTTTCATTCCTGCATTGAGGAAGTACTCTTTCATGATCTCGTTTACTTTCAGTGTATATGTACGGATTTCATCCAGCTCTTCTTTTGTTGCAAGACCAAGTGCCAGTGCATAATCATCATTGATGAACGGGTCGCCAAGGTCATCATTTTTGTAACTGAACTCTAAAATCGGGCAGAGAAGCTCTCTTCCCTCTTCTACACCCATACGTTTGGAAAAACTTCCAGCTGCAACATTGCGGACAATTACTTCAAGAGGTACAATGTCCACTTTCTTTACTGCAGTCTCTCTATCGTTTAATTCTTCGATGAAATGTGTCGGGATTCCGGCAGCCTCAAATTTCTGAAAAACAAGATTTGTCATGCGGTTGTTGATTGCACCTTTTCCGCTGATAGTACCCTTTTTCTCTCCGTTGAATGCAGTTGCGTCATCTTTGTAGCTGACGATCACCACATCCGGGTCCTCAGTTGCAAACACTTTCTTTGCTTTTCCTTCGTAAAGCTGTTCTTTTTTCTCCATGTCTTTCACCTGTTCCTTTCGTACTTTCGATAAAGTTTAACACACTCTAAAAATTATATAACAATCAATGCCTAAAAGCAACTAGGAAACTTAATAAAACAGGAAAATTCTTCAGAAGGCTCTGGAAATCCACGAAAGATTGTGATACACTGTCACAAAATTATGATAAAGGGAGGCATTATGACTATGAAAATCGGAATTATATGCGCCGGTGACACGGAATTTGCCCCGTATCTCAACTACATGAAAAACCCGGTATGCATAGAAAAAGCCATGCTTAAATTTTACGAGGGACTGATAGAAAATATCCCCGCAGTTGTTCTGTACAGCGGAGTATGTAAGGTAAATGCCGCCATTGCCGCACAGCTCCTCATTGATACCTTTCATGTGGATTTTGTGATAAACGGAGGAACCGCCGGCGGTATCCATCCGGATATTCATCTCTTTGATACGGTGATCGCAGAACGCACCGCCTACCATGATGTAGCGGACGATATTTTAACAGAATTTCATCCCTGGATGGAATCTGTATATTTTCACGCTTCCCCCTCTCTTCTGGACGCTGCCAGAAAATACAGCCGTTTATCCAAACATAAAATTTTATTCGGCACAACTGTAACAGGGGAACAGTTTATCAATAATACAGAAAGAGAAGGGTTCCTTCAAAAATACAGCCCCTTATGCGCAGATATGGAAACCGGAGCCTATGCCCACGTGTGCTACGTAAATCAGATTCCTTTCCTCTCCGTGCGTACTGTCACAGACACGGCTTCCCATGAAGGAATTAACGAATTTGAAAAAAACTGTGAGACAGCATCCAATATCTCTGCAGAGATTATTGTAAAAATGCTGCCTCACCTTGTATCTTCTGTTTCTTAAATTTTTAATTTTCCTGATGGAACTTTCCGAGAAATTCTCTCATACGCTCATTGTCTGAGGAAAATACTTCCTGGGAAGTTCCCTCTACTGCAATAACTCCTTTATCCATAAAAATCACATAATCAGAAATATCTCTGGCAAACGACATTTCATGGGTAACGATCACCATTGTAATATGCTCTTTTGCCAGATCACGGATTACCTTTAAAATTTCTCCTGTAAGCTCCGGATCAAGAGCGGATGTGGGTTCGTCAAAAAACAGGATTTTCGGATTCATGCAAAGTGCTCTTGCGATGGAAACTCTCTGCTGCTGCCCGCCGGAAAGCTGATAAGGGTATGCTTTTTCCTTATCGGAAAGCCCCATTTTTTTAAGAAGCTCCCTCGCCTGTGCATAAACCTCTTCTTTTTTTCGTTTCTGCACTTTTATGGGTGCATCCACAATATTTTTCAGAACAGAAAAGTGGGGAAAAAGATTAAAATTCTGAAAAACAAGCCCTACTTCTCCTTCTTTTATGATCTCACCGGAATCCGGCGTCTCAAGTCCTGTTGCACATCGCAGAAGCGTAGATTTCCCGGAGCCGGAAGGCCCGATAATACTCAAAACCTCCCCCTCCTTTACCTGAAGGGAAATATCTTTTAATACTTCAAGCTCTCCAAAGCTTTTTTTAATATGTCTCATCTCAAACAGTTTCATATGCTATCCTTCCCCAAATCAGCGGTAATAATTCATCTTCTGCTCCGCCTTTTCCATAACAACCGCCACGATCAAGTTAAAAATATAATAAAAAATTCCTGCGATCACAAAAGGTACCATAGTTGTCTGCGCGCTTGCAATCTGTTTCGCAATGGTAAACATTTCCGCAACTGCAACTACAAAAGCAAGGGACGTATCTTTTACAAGGGTAATGACCTCATTTGTAATGGAAGGCAGAATGCGTTTCATCACCTGTGGAAAAATAATCCGGAAAAATGTCTGTCCTTTCGAGTATCCCAGAATTTTTGCCGCCTCATACTGTCCCACAGACATGGATTCAATTCCGCCTCTGTATATTTCCGCAAAGTATGCCGCATAATTGATCACAAATGCAATAAATACTGCGATCAGGCTGTAGCTCATGGAAATGCGGATTCCGAAAATAAAGTATGGTCCGAAATAGACTACCATAAGCTGAAGCATAAGGGGCGTTCCCCTCATGATAGAAATGTATGCGGAAACAATTCCACGAATCAATTTGCTTTTTGCCATTCTTCCAAAGCATACAAATAGTCCCAGTGGAAGTGAAAATAAAAGCGTTACCACAAAAATTTCCACTGTTACCAGCATTCCCTTTGAAAGCTGCGCAAGCATTACTGTTAAGGTCATATCCCGTCTCTGCCTTTCTTATTTTTCTGCTTCTTCTCCACCAATACAAAGCATATCAGCCACTTCGTACTGTTCTGCAAGTTTGTCAATTTCTCCTGCTTCGTATAACTTCATCACTTCTGCCCATACCGTATCGCGAAGCTCTTCATTCCCCTTTGCAAAACCGATGGCATACTGTTCTGTCTGGATCGGCTCCTCAAGGATCATATATTTTCCTTCTTCCCGCTCTGCAAGCTGGTATTTTGCAACTCCAATGTCTACTGCAACTGCATCTGCCGCACCGGAATCAATATTCATAAAAGCTGTATTATAATCCGGATTTTCTGTAAGGGAACCAAAGCTTTCTGTCAGCGCTTTATTATCTTCACTGTTTAATGCATCAAGCGCTGCGGAAGCCGCCTGTACCACCACATTTTTACCTTTTAAATCTTCCAGCTTCTCAATTCCGGAATCTGCTGCAACCACAATAACCTGTTCGTTATTAAGGTAAGGCTCAGACCATGTATAATCATCCTCCCGTCCGTTCATGGTAAAACCGTTCCAGATACAGTCGATATTCCCGGAATTTAATTCCATATCCTTGGAATCCCAGTTGATCGGTTTTTTTACCAGCTCCCAGCCAAGATTGTCGCATACCTTCTGTGCAGTATCAAGATCAAACCCAACGTATTCTCCATTATCGTCCATATATCCAAACGGCGGATATTCTGCATCAAATCCAACTACCAGTTCTTTATTTTCTGCATCTGCAGAAACAGTGACTGCGGAAACACAACCCATTGTAAGTAAACCTGCCATAACTGCTGCGAATGTCTTTGTCTTCATAATTGCTCCTCCTCATATTTTGATATTTATTTTATTATGCTACCACTGAGTTACTCTACCTTGTTGAAGTGTTTTTAATATATCATACTCATTTTTATATGTCAAGTAAAAAAACTCTTTTTTGAAAGTATTTTTATCACTTCCAAAAAAGAGTTTCTCTCTTACCGTTCTTCTCCTACAAAGAAAAGAGCGAGGGTTCCCGGTCCGGAATGTGCTCCAATAACGGAGCCCACATAATTCACAAGAACTGTATCTATATTATGATATTTTTCTTTTACCTTCTTCTCCACATATTTCGCGTCTTCCTCGCAGTCTCCGTGGCTGATAAAGATTGTGCTGCAGGAATCTTTATAACTGCCGATTTTCTGATCCATGAGATTTACCAGCTCCTGAAGCGCTTTTTTTCTCCCTCTGCTCTTGCCGATATTCACAAGTTTTCCCTCGTCATCTACATGAAGCACCGGTTTGATATTCAGCATACTTCCTACAATGGCAGTTGTTTTGGAAACTCTGCCTCCGCGGTGAAGATGGAAGAGGTCATCTACTGTAAATAAATGAACAATATGCTTTCTGTTTTCTTCCACCCATTTTGCAACCGTCTCCATATCTTCTCCTGCCTCTTTATGCTGCTGGGCAAGATATACGAGAAGTCCCTGACCAAGAGAAGCAGAAAGGGAATCGATCACTTTTACAGAACGCTCCGGATATTCCTCCGCAAGTTCCTCTGCCGCAATGCGGGCACTGTTATACGTTCCGCTCAAGCCACTGGAAAACGCAATGTGAAGGACATCTTTTCCCTCTTTTAAATATGGTTCCATCAGTATTCTTGCATCATCCGGATTTACCTGCGCAGTTGTGGGAAGAGAGCCTTTACGCATTGTCTCATAAAACTCATGGACAGGAAGAAAATTTTCATGTGTATAATTTTTTCCATTCATGGAATAGCTCAAATACGTACAGCCAATTCCATGTTCTTTATAGTATTCTTCCGGAAGGTCTGCACTGCTGTCTGTTGTAATTACATAATCTCTCATACCTTATTTCCCCCTCACTGAAATGTGTCTTTCTTTCATCCAATTATGCAAATTATATCATTTTACCTTTTAAATTTCAAGAATTATTTCTCCTGTTCTTCCAGTGAGTCTAAGGCTGCCTGAAGCTGATTATCTTCCTCCATCGTAATCTCTGTCTGATTAAGAAGCTCCGGATTCATCTTTACTGAAATATCGGGTTTAATTCCCTCCCCGTGGATGTTTTTGCCTTTCGGCGTATAATATTTGGAAACAGTAAGTTTCACTGCGCTTCCGTCAGACATGGGATACAACGCCTGTACAACGCCTTTTCCGAAGGTCGTTGTTCCCACGATCGTCCCCACTCCATAATCCTGCACAGCTCCTGCAAAAATTTCCGAGGCGCTGGCACTTCCTTCATTTACAAGAACTGCAAGCGGCATATCAAGAGGGTGTTTTCCATCACACGTTTCTTCCATTTTATTGCCATACTTATCCTCTGTATATACGATAAGTCCTTCCGGAAGAATCCACCCAAGCACATCGCACACAGAGCTTAAAAGCCCGCCGGGATTGTCGCGAAGATCGATCACCAGCTTTTCCATTCCCTGTTTTTCCAGACGTTCAAATGTTTCTTTATACTGTTCAAAGGTAACACCTTTAAATTCTGTAATTTCAATGTATCCTGTTCTTTCGTCCAGCATTTCCCCATATACGCTGGGCAGTTCTACATCTGCAATCTTTACAGAAATTTCCAGTGCTTCCTCCACGTCCTCTCTGTGAACCGTAAGAGAAACCGCATCTGCCTCCTGGTTTTTAATATAATCTGCCACCTCTTCCATTTCCCAGTCTGTAATGTCTTTTCCGTCTATGGCGCTTATAATATCATTTACCTTAATTCCTGCCTCGTATGCGGAGCCGCCTTCATAGCATTCTGCGATTTTCACACCGCCGTCCGGGTTTTTCTGCATGGCAACGCCGATTCCCACGTAAGAGCCCTCTGTTTCCGTGTTCTGTTCCTCATATTCTTCCGCTGTATAATAGCAGGAATACGGATCGTTCAGCCCGTATAAAAGCCCGGCATACATCCCTTCTGCCAGAGCGTCCTCATCTTTTTCCTCCAGATAATTTGTGTCAATTACCTTTTCCAGTGTCCTTAGCTTCTCTGCATATTCCCTGTTTGCCAGCACCGTATCCCCGCCGTAAATGCTCACAAATCTTCCCAGCATGACTACTGCGACAACAGCGCCTCCTGCTGCCGCTCCTTTCCAGAATTGTCTGTCCATATTTTCCACTCCACTTGTAAAGTAAAAAAAGCCGCCGTACTCCAGCAGCTTTTCTTCTGTATTTATTTTATCTTATTTTTCTCACACCTTCAAGTGCTTTCTTGTTGTTAAAAAGCTTCCCACAAGACCAATGCCGATTCCAAGAGCAAGTCCGATCGGCAGCAGCGTGCGGTAAATTTCCACAACGGGAATAAAATCCACGATCACTGTCAGCACGTTGAATTTTGTAAATATGTACTGTACGGTAGAATTATATACAAAGAACAGACCGACTAAAGGAATTGCCGCGCCGATAATTCCAAGCACAACACCTTCCAGAACAAAAGGAAGACGTACAAACGCATCCGTTGCACCGATATACTTCATAATTCCGATTTCTTCTTTCCTTACAGAAATACCTACAGAAATGGTATTGCTGATAAGGAAAATGGAAATCAGGAGAAGCACTGCGATGATCACAATGGAGGCATAGGAAACAAGACGGCTTAAAGACGCCAGTGTCTCTGCTGCCTGCTGAGACTGCTCCACTTCTCTTACATGGTCAAGACTTTCCACATAAGCTACCAGCTCTCCCTGTTTTGCAATATCATTCATGTATATCTGATAGTTTGAGGAGTTTACAAGAGGGTTATCATCTTTGAATCCCTCAGCCGCCTCTGAACCTTCAAAATACTCTTTGCTGAATTTCTCCCAGGCTTCGTCGGCTGATTCATAATCTACACGTTCCACCTCAGGACGCGCCTTGATCAGCTCCCCAATCTTTGCTATGTCCTCTTCGCTTGTTCCCTCATCAAAGAACACGGTGATCGGGATTTCTTTTTCCATTTTATGAGTTGCCTGATTTACATTTGTAACGATAGAATAAAAAATACCGAAAAGGAAAATACAGGCTGCCATTGTAAGGACAGAAGCAATAGAGAACATCCAGTTTCTCTTAATATTTTTAATTCCCTGCTTCAGATTAAACCATAATGTACTAGGCCTCATGATACCCTCCTTCTTTCTCATCACTTACAATTACACCGTCGTGCATGGTGAGAACACGCTTTTTCATGGAGTTTACAATCTCCTTATTGTGGGTAACAACAAGAACCGTAGTTCCTCTCTCATTAATCTGCTCCAGAAGCGCCATGATCTCCTCTGAAGTTTTCGGGTCAAGGTTTCCTGTAGGCTCATCTGCCAGAAGAATATCCGGCCGGTTTACGAGGGCTCTTGCAAGAGCAACTCTCTGCTGCTCTCCTCCGGAAAGCTCATCCGGATAAGATTTATACTTTCCTGCAAGTCCTACCTCCTGCAGAACCTCCGGCACACGTTTTCTTATAACACGGGTAGGTCTTCCGATCACACGCTGGGCAAACGCCACGTTTTCATATACGTCCCTGTCTTTTAAAAGACGGAAATCCTGGAACACAACACCAAGTTTTCTTCTGTATTTTGCAACTCTTCTGTGGCGCATTCCTTCCAGACGCTCTCCGCTTACCGTGATGGCGCCTGATGTGGAGTCAAGCTCTTTCATAAGCAGCTTGATAAGAGTAGATTTGCCGGAACCGCTGCTTCCTACCACAAACACAAACTCTCCCTTATCCACATGTAAGTTTACATGATTGACAGCCGGAAGACCCGGTCCGTATGATTTACTTACATCTTCTAAATCTATCATTGGAACCTCCTGTTTTATCCTGTGATTCTGTTGTTTTCACAGAATCATATTACGCAGAAACATTAATTTTATCATTTTGTAACATTATTGTAATATATTCTGTGTTAAATTGCAACTGTTTTTTATATCCAACTTGCGGACTCATTATAGCACAAAGAATTTTAAATGAAAACAGGAAATCCCTTTCTTTTTATTTTGCTTTCAGAATATACAGCCTGGAATCAAAATCACACCCCTTAAACTGACCTTCCTGTGCTTCCCCTGATGTGGCATCGCTTGTGAGAATTCCAAGATTCATAAGCTCATCTCCAAAGAAGGTTCCCTTCTGTCCCTCTACGGTATATTCCGCATCTTCCAGAAGTCCGCAGAGTTTCAGCCGTGTATAGCTGCCATTTACAGGATTCAGCACACGATACCAGCCTACGATCGCTGTTTTCTTATCCTCGCTTACAGACATCCACGCTGTCACATTATTTTCAAACGGGCTGCTGAGACGGTAAAATGTGCCAAACTGGAACAGCTCTCTGTATTCCTTCATAAAGGCGATCTGTTTTTTTACTTCCTCCTGCTCTTCCTCTGTCAGCTTATTTAAGTCAAGCTCATATCCGAAGGTGCCGAAATAGGCTACATTCGCCCTTGTATAAAGGGGCGTCTCTCTGTTGAGCTGATGATTCGGAGAAACAGATACATGGCTTCCCATAGAGCTTATCGGATAACAGTAGGAAGTCCCATACTGGATTTTCAGGCGTTCCACTGCATCTGTATCGTCGCTTGTCCAGCCCTGAGGCGCGTAATATAAAATGCCGGGATCAAATCTTGCTCCGCCGCTTGCACAGGATTCGAACAATATCTCCGGAAATCTTGAAGTCAGGCGCTCATACAGATCATACACTCCAAGAATATATCTGTGAAATACTTCTCCCTGTCTGTCAGCGGGAAGCGCTGCACTGAAACACTCGGTAATGCTTCGGTTCATATCCCATTTCACATAGGAAATTTTCGCATTTCCAAGAATTTTGCTCATCATCTCATAAATGGCATCCACCACTTCTTTTCTGGAAAAATCAAGAACGTGCTGAAATCTTCCGTGAGAATTTGTTCTGCCCGGAGCTTGTAAAATCCAGTCCGGATGTGCTCTGTATAAATCAGAATCTTTATTTACCATCTCCGGCTCAAACCACAAACCGAATTTCATTCCAAGACTGCTGATACGCTCTGCCAGCCCCTCAATTCCCTGTGGAAGACGTTCCCTGTTTGCCACCCAGTCTCCAAGTCCTGCCTTATCGGAGCTTCTCTGGCCAAACCAGCCATCGTCCAGGACGAAAAGTTCCACACCGCATTCTTTTGCCTTTTCCGCAATTTCCACAATGCGCTCTTCTGTAAAATCAAAATAAGTAGCTTCCCAGTTATTAATAAGGATCGGACGTGCCTTATCTCTCCAGTACCCTCTTGCAAGCCGGCGCTGATACAATTTATGGAAGGTCTGGCTTAAATGATTCAGACCTTTATCTGTGTATACCATCACTGCCTCAGGAGTCTGGAAACTTTCGCCTTTTTCCAGTTTCCAGTCAAAACCATCCGGGTGGATTCCCATAAGCATTCTTGTAGAACCGTGTGTATCCACCTCTGCCTGTGCCAGAAAGTTTCCGCTGTACACAAGGCTGAAACCTATGGCTTCTCCCTGAAATTCATCTGCCGTAGGACGTTTTAAAATCACAAACGGATTGTGTTCATGAGAGGAATGTCCTCTTCTGCTTCCAACAGACTGAATCCCCTGCTCCAGCTTTCTCACCTTTTCATGACGCTCTCTCGACCATGCGCCGGAAAACTGAATCCATTCGTAATCGTAATCCGGCAGATCCATACAAAGGCTCATAGCTGTTGTAAGGTGAAGACTTTCCTCTCCTTCATTTTCAAAATACGCATTTCTTGCGATCACGCCGCCTTTTGCAAAAATAGTATAGGAAAGCTTTAAAAGAACTCCCGTAACCGGATCTTTTAATGTAAGAAAAAGTGTTTCTGCCTCCCCGTCCTCTTCCGTGTAGGTTGCCGGAAGACCGGAAAGCTTTGGTTTTCCCGAAACAACAGAAAAGCCCTGATATTTAAAATCAGAAATCCGGCTTCCATTATTCTGAAGCACCTCCACTGCCGGCTGGCGGTAATCTGTATTTCCATACACACCGTATTCCTGTTTTGTATGTTCAAGAGAAAGGTTTTTTTCCCCTTCAAAAACATGAGAACCCATTGCGCGGCAGTAATTTTCTAAAAGATAAGTAAAATCCTCTTTATCATGAATCCGCTTTCCAAAATAAAGCTGTCCCATATGTCCGTTTTTCAAAACCATCATAATGTAACTGATCTCTTCATTATATAAATGAAATACGGATGTACTTTCGTGAAAAATAATACTCATAAAAATCCTCCCATCTGCTGTTTTCAGCATATCTCTATATCCGTATTATAAAAAAATACATCTCCTTCCAAAAGAAGGAGATGTTAAAAATACCATGTAAAATGTTAGATTTGTTCTTTTCTTTTTTCTTTTCTGTACTGAGAAGGCGGCATTTTGAAATGCTCCTTAAACGTTCTCGTAAATGAAAGAGAATCTCCGTACCCACAGGAGCGGGAAACCACCTCTATGGAAAAATCCGTCATCAGAAGAAGTTTTTCTGCCTGGCTCATACGAACCTCTGCCAGGTACCTGCTTGGCGACATATGAAGACCTTTCTGAAACAGCGTATAAAGATAACTTCTGTTTACACATACATAATCCGCAATGTCTGTTACCTTAATATCCTCAAAATAATTGTTTCGGATAAATTCCATTGCTCTTTTCACATAAAGATTTTCGCTCTCCTGTCTGGAAAGAGCCGGCATCTCGATATTCTCTGAGAGAGCTGCAAAGAAACGGTAAAGAAGCCCTTCTAAAAACAACTGTCCGGAAAAAGAAGCCTTTTGTTTCTCAAGCATTTCTCCTACAATTTCCTGCAAAACCTTCCCGTTTTCACAGCGGTAAACCGGTTTCTCCGAAGTAAGACCAATTTCTTTTAAGTAATGCTCTACGTTCCTGCCATCAAAGCCTACCCAAAGATACGTCCAGGGTTCTTCTTTATCTGCCTGATAAAAGGTCTGCTGTCCCGGCACGATCAAAAATCCCTGCCCTGCTTCCAGCTCATACCGGTTTCCCCCTGCGTAAAAACAGCCTTTCCCCTCTGTAATATAATGGATAATATAGTTGGGACGGACTGCCGGTCCGTAATTATGAAGGGGCATACATCTGGACTGTCCGCAGTAACAGAGATACAGATCTGAAAATCCTCTTTCCGAAAGAAGAAGAGTCCTTGCTTCTTCCATTTTTTAATATTCCAGAGACTCCATATACTTCATGTAACGGACAACCATAAGCGCGATCTTAAAGGTAATGGCATCCTCAAATACACGAAGATCCAGTCCTGTACTCTTCTGCAGCTTATCAAGGCGATATACAAGTGTATTTCTGTGAATGTAAAGCTGCCTTGATGTCTCAGATACATTCAGGCTGTTCTCAAAGAATTTGTCGATTGTCACAAGTGTTTCCTCATCGAAATCGTCCGGAGATTTTCCGTCAAAGATTTCTTTGATGAACATTTTACAAAGCGGAATAGGAAGCTGATAGATCAGACGTCCGATTCCCAGAGAACTGTATGCGATCACTTCTCTGTCTGAGAAGAAGATCTTGCCTACGTCAAGCGCCATTCTTGCTTCTTTATAAGATCTGGAAACTTCCTTCAGCTCACGCACGATCGTTCCGTATGCCATATGGATCGTTCCATCGTTCATGCCCAGGGTATCCAGAATTGCATGCGCAAGACGATCCATCTCTTCATATCCTTCTCCGTCTTCCAGCTCTTTTACAATGATCACGCTTCTCTCATCTACTGCTGTGATGAAATCCTGGCTCTTGCTGCCAAAGGCGCTTTTTACAATCTCAATAGAACTGTGCTCTTTTTCCTGCTCCATCTCAAGCATCATAACAACACGGCGCACATCTGCATCAATGTGAAGCTTCTTTGCTCTGTTGTAAATATCCACAAGAAGAAGGTTGTCCAGAAGAAGATTCTTTATAAAGCTGTCCTTATCAAAACGTTCCTTATAGGCTACGATCAGATTCTGGATCTGGAATGCAGCCAGCTTTCCGACCATGTACGTATCTTCGTCGTCACCGTGTGCCACAAGGATATATTCCAGACGATAATCGTCACATACTTTAAAATACTGATACCCTTTCACAAGCTGACTATCTGCCTGGGAACCTACAAACGCCTGAATATCCGTTACCTGAACCTCAAAATCCGGAAATGTAGTGGCTAATAATTTTCCCTCTGTATCAATGATACAAAATTCCGTTCTGGAGATTTCCTTTAAGCCCTCCAGTGTATTTTGCAGCACCTGATTTGAAATCATGATTATTCAATCCCTTTCTGTATAAAGTGTATGCTACTGCCGTCATTTTTTAATTTCCGTTCTCATACCTGTTTTTATTTTAATACAAAATAAACAAAAATAAAAGAGGAAAAGCGAAAAAACTTACGTTTTTTTGTTCATTTCTTATAAATTTCTCCATTTCGCGAAAAAAATGAGAGCAGACAACGCTGCTCTCACCTTCTTCCTGTCCTGTTTTACTTTTCAGGCTTATTGATAAACCGCACAAAATGATAGCTTTCTACCGTCTGGAAATACTGGACAATTCTCGGGTAAAGAGGCTCTGCCTTTTCCCCGTACTCTTCTTTTACACAGGCTGCAATGTCCATTACGCTCCGTCTGCCATCGATCAGAGGCCAGATAAAAGTTCCAAACCCGTCAAGATGTACTTTCGTATAACGTGGTTTATTGAAAACTTTTTGGGCAATGGTATTAAACACACCTGTATTTTCAATTTCCAGAATCACTCTCTCTTTTAAATCCCTGTGCCATTTTATGGACGGCGCTTTTTCAGGAATCAAATCGAGATAATTTATCTGCGGCTGATTTTTTTTATTTTTTTTACTCATCAGGCTTTTTTCTTCTTCCAGATGGAGAATTTCAGCAGACAGAGGATCATAACAGCCATGAGAACAATGCCGCCGATATTTCCAAAGTTTACGCCATTAATGGCAGTTTTCACTCCGGCAAGAGTAAGGATTGCGAGAATAATACCTACAAGACCCTCTCCTGCGATCATGCCGGCACAGTAAAGTGTTCCGTCTGTTTCCTGTTTCTCTTTTGTTTTTGCATCTACATTTTTTCTCTTTCCAACTGCCCAGCGAACAACACCGCCCAGCATAATGGTTGCATTTAAGTAGATCGGAAGATAAAGACCGATTGCAAACGGCATTACCGGAATGTGGAGGATCTCAAGTCCAAGTGCAAGGAACACACCGATAAATACAAGTGTCCACGGAAGATTTCCTCCCATGATTCCCTCTACGATCATCTTCATGAGAGTTGCCTGTGGAGCCGGAACGTCTGCTCCGCCGTATCCATATGCAGCATCAAGAAGATAAAGAACTCCGCCAATGGCAAGGGCTGCTGCCACAACACCGATCAGCTCACCAATCTGCTGTTTCTTAGGAGTGGAACCAAGAATGTATCCTGTTTTCAAGTCCTGAGAAGTATCGCCTGCAATGGCAGCTACGATACAGATAACGGAACCAATCGCAATGGCTCCTGTCATGCCGCCGATTCCTGTATCTCCTGATGCCTTAATAGCAAAAGTAGAAATCAGAAGTGTTGCGATCGCCATACCGGAAACCGGGTTATTGGAGCTTCCAATAAGACCTACCATACGGGAGGATACGGTTGCAAAGAAGAAACCGAAAATAACAATCATAGCTGCTCCGAGAAGATTTACCGGAATTGCAGGAACAAGCCAGATAATAAATACCATTGCTACAATTCCAACAAGGATCATATTCATTGGAAGATCCTGCGCTGTTCTTGCTGTGCTTGTATTTTTTCCGGTTTTCATGCTCTTCATGGAATCGCGGAATGTAGTCACGATAAGAGGCAGGGATTTAATAAGGGAAATAATTCCGCCTGTGGCAATGGCTCCTGCTCCAATGTATTTTACATATGTGTCCCAGATAGCCGCTGCTCCGCCGTCTGTATACATTTTCATAATGGAATCTGTATTTCCAATCGGGTAATTCATAACTGTATCCGGTCCGAAGAGACAGATAAGCGGAATAATTACAAGCCAGCCTACAATGGAACCAACAAACATAAAGGATGCAATCCTCGGTCCTACAATGTAACCGACACCGAGAAGCGCCGGATAAACTTCCATACCAATTTCACCTTTAAAGGATTTAAAAGCAACTGCAACGTCTGCAGGAATCACCTTCAGACCGTCTACAATAAACTTAAATGCAGCCGCCAGTCCCATACCGGTAAATACAGTAGAAGCATTGGAACCGCCTTCCTCACCTGCAAGGAGAACCTCTGCACATGCAGTTCCTTCCGGGTAAAGAAGAGTTGCGTGTTCTTTTACGATCAACGCGTTACGAAGGGGTACCATGAAAAGTACACCCAGGACACCGCCGCAAAGTGCGATCAGTGTAATTTCAACAAGGCCCGGTTTTTCGCAAAGACCTTCTTCTGCCCACAGGAATAATGCAGGCATTGTAAAAATAGCTCCGGCTGCCAGAGACTCTCCGGCTGAACCGATCGTCTGGACAATGTTGCTCTCCAGAATAGAATTTTTCTTCATGATGACACGGATAACGCCCATAGAGATAACTGCCGCCGGAATGGAAGCAGATACAGTCATACCTACACGAAGACCAAGGTAAGCATTGGCTGCGCCGAATACAACTGCAAGGATAATACCCATCACAATAGATGTCACCGTGAACTCCGGTGTGATTTTTTCTGCCGGAATATACGGTTTGAACTCTTTGTTGTTGTTCATTTTACCTCTCCCTTTAACATTTTAATGAAATAAAAGTACATCAAATTGCATTATAACGAATTACAGTGTAAAATGCAAGCAGTATTATAAATCCATCTCCAGCTGTTTTGTAAGATAACGCCCTACAATTTTGGAAAAATTGGAAATATCCCGGATATAAGCAAAATCCTTTCCGAAAATCTTTTTCTCTGCCGCCAGATCCTTTTCCTCCCCTGCAAAAACGCCGAGAACGCTCACACCCTCACTTCTCAGACGGCGGATCTGCTCTGCTGTATCGGATACTGCGTACGCTCCCTCATATGGCTTCGGATTTTTTGCATTTGGGCGGTTGATCACCACATCATAGGGTCTTCCGTCGCTTAACACGATCAGTATCTTCTTTTCCTCTTCTCTTTTCAGAAGCCCAGATCCCGCCGCTTTGATGGCAAGCCCGTCTCTGTTATTGGAAGAGGTCACATAATGAAATATGTTTTCATTTGCACTTCTTGGATCTTCATATTCCCGAAGTCTGTGGAGAATGGTATAATCCCAGAAAGTACAGTAGCTCATCACCCGGACCGGAATATCTACAGCACTTAAAGCTTCACTTATAATATACGCCTGAAGCGCCACCTCTCCCTGCCTTACCATCTGAGAACCGCTTGCATCGATCAGAACATCTACCACAAAATCGCTCTGGTCTGCTTTCAGTTCCCTTTTGAATACACGTGCTTCTCCGCTTCTCCCTATCCTCCACAGACGCGCCGGAAGAATAGTTCCTCTGTCCGATAAAATCTCTTCCGTCTCACTTCGAAGGACAAGAGACTTCTTAAGAAGCTCTGTTAAAACAGAAACATTTCTTTTTACAATCCTGTGCTTGTCATGATACAGCCAGACATTTTTATTTTTCAGCCTTTTTGCATATTCATACTGATAATTTCTCTTTACCGGATTTTTCAGGATCCCTTCTGTAAAATAAAGACTACAGTCCCCGTGAATACCGGTACACATTTTCCGGTTTATCTTTTTTTCTTCCATCTCTGTGAGATATGTTTTTCCAAAATTCAATTCCACGTAAGTGTGCGCCTTTTCCAGAACCTCCGGGGGAAGAACCGTGATCTTCTGTCTGACCTTACGTTTTTCTTCCATCTCCTTTGTAACGGAAGAATCCTCCAGATCCGTCATGCGCTCTGTAAGCTGTTCTACATATGCTTCCAGAGCCTCCTCGTACATTTCTTCTGTTAAAAAATCTTCCCAGCCAAACTCTGTCAGCTCTTCCAGGCTCACTGCCATCACACGCTCCAGATTTCCATAGCGCTTTTCAAAATCCTTATCTATGATTTCGTTATAAAGGCTGTCAACAAGAGCGATCAGTTTTTTCGTATCTTCTATATTTTTTGCCCCGTATACTTTATCACGTACCTTTTTAAGAGAGTCTTCCACTTTATAGCCGCCATCTGCCAGCTTATCACGGAGTACAGCGATCCGAAGTCTTCCAAGAACGTCTCCATAAGCGGGCAGTATCTCAAACTCCTGATCCAGAATATCTGCATATGCCTGCTTTTGAAGGGAGACAATCCCGGGACGCTCATCGCATAGTTTCTCCCCAATGGCTTCCTCTATGCAAAGCTGCGCCAGAATAGTAAGGCTGCCTTCCTCTGCTCCCAGATATATTTTTTTCACCAGGTACATTCCCATAAGATTCTTATCATAAAATCTGGCAAAAGCGCCCTGCTTTACCCCATCGTAAAGAGCGATCGCTTTTGAGCGCAGAAAAAGAGACACGTCCGGTTTCATATCCAGAGTATAATCTCCGCTTACTGTCCAGAGGAGATTTCGGATCCTGTTCTGAAGCTCCAGCTCTTTTTCAAAAATCTCTTCTCTTTCCTGTTCCTCAGTCATATACGGCTTCCCTTCCCCATTCTTTTGGAATCCTTGTGCTCACTACGTCCTCCACAATTTCCTTTTCAAAGGTATCAAAGGTTTTGTTTACCACGCCCATTTTCACTGCAAGCCAGGGGGAAAGTCCTGCATCCACGATTTTCATTGCTGCAAGAAGCCCGCGAAGATCAAGGGCTTTTGTGGAAATTTCACTGTTCATGCATTTTAACTGCAGATCCATAAAAATACCGATAAACTGCTCTACTGCCTTCTCTTTTGCATGAGGAAACATTTTTCTGAAAATAAAATGAAGAGATTCCTCCGTCTGAGGCGGCATATCGATCACAAGAAACCTGGATACAAGAGCTTCGTTCAACTCTCTTGTTCCTGCGTATCCATAATTCATCGTTCCAATGAAACGTGCGGCAGGGTGAAGGTCTATTTTATCATATCCCGGCACATCAATAGATCGACGGTAGTCAAGGGTTGCGTGCAAAACAGAAACTGCATCATTTTTCGCCATATTAATTTCGTCAAGGACACCAAATCCGCCATGCTCCGCACACTGGTAAATGCTCCCCTTTCGAAGTGTTACCTCGTTATTTACAAACGTATCTGTTCCGATCAGATCACCGCTGTTTGTATTTACATGAAAAGACACATTATAAACCGGTCTTCCGAAAATAAAGGCAAGATTTTCTGCAAGGACGTTTTTCCCTGTCGCTTTCGGTCCTGCAAGAAGAAGATTTTCCCCTTTTAAGATTCCCGCAATCCCCATTTCCAGGATTTCTCTTCCGTAAAACGGCATGGAAGGCGCAGATACCCTGTGCTTCGCCTCCTCGTCCACCTGATATGTCTCCCTGAAATCCTCCACCTTTTTTATGAGCGCGGAGGAAACTCCCTGTTCCTCTAAAAACTCAAGTTCTTTCATCTTCTATTTCTCCTTATATTATGTTTTTTCTTATATGAAAACAGGGCTGAAAACAGCCCTGCTTTAGTTTCCTATTTCATATATTTGAATACGTCGCCTGACGTCACGCTGCCGGATTTATACCTCGAAAATCAGGTCTCCATAAGAAGGCATCGGCCACATTTCCTTATCTACGATCATTTCCAGAGCGTCTACCGGCGCACGAAGCGCTTCCATTGCAGGAACGATCTGGTTTCTGCAGAATTTTGCCCTGTCCTCTCCCTCAGGATGCGATGGAAATTCTGCTACAAGATCTCCCAGAGCTTTCATGGCAATATTTGTCTCTTTTAAAAGCTTTGAAGTCTCTTTCAGAAGTCCAAGCTGTACGCTGGTGTCAATCTCTCCCACTGCTTTCACTTCATTAATAGACTGTGCCAGCACGGTTGTGTATTTGATCACAGCCGGAATAATCTGTTTTGTGGCAATATCGATCATTGTTTTTGCTTCAATATTAATTGCCTTTGAATAAATCTCATACTGGATTTCTGCACGTGATTCCAGCTCCGCTCTTGTAAATACGCCAAAGCTTTCAAACAATTTTACAGATTTCTCTGTAGTGAGCGCAGGAATCGCATCTACCATAGAACGTAGGATCGGAAGTCCGCGGCGCTTTGCCTCTTCCTCCCATTCCGGCGCATATCCGTTTCCATTAAATACGATTCTCTGATGATCTGTTGCGTACTCTTTAATAAGATCATGCACTGCAAGTTCAAAATCAGGAGCTGCCTCCAGACGGTCACACGCCTCTTTAAATACTTCCGCAGCAATGGTATTTAACACGACATTGCAGGAAGAGATGGAATCTCTGGAACCGACCATACGGAACTCAAACTTATTTCCAGTAAATGCAAAAGGAGAAGTACGGTTTCTGTCTGTGGCGTCCTTCATAAAATCAGGGAGTGTTTTTACGCCTGTTTCCAGCTTGCTGCCCTTTTTACTGTGTGTTGCCATACCTGTACTGATAAGCTGTTCCAGCACGTCCTCAAGCTGTTCTCCCAGGAATACGGAAATCACTGCAGGCGGAGCCTCGTTTCCTCCGAGACGATGGTCATTTCCCACATCTGCCGCGGATTCCCGGAGAAGGTCTGCGTGTTCGTCTACTGCTTTTAAAATACAGGTCAGAACAAGAAGAAACTGCACATTTTCATGAGGAGTTTTTCCAGGCTCCAGAAGATTGATCCCATCATCTGTTGTAAGAGACCAGTTATTATGCTTTCCGGAACCATTGACGCCTGCAAACGGTTTCTCATGAAGAAGACAGCGCATTCCGTGACGGCTTGCCACTTTTTTAAGAATCCGCATCATCATCTGGTTATGGTCTGCCGCTACGTTTGCAGCTTCGTAAATCGGCGCAAGCTCATGCTGGGCAGGTGCAACCTCATTGTGCTGTGTCTTCGCAGAAATGCCAAGCTTCCAGCACTCCTCGTTAACCTCTTTCATATAGGCGGAAATTCTCTGACGGATCGTTCCAAGATAGTGGTCATCCATCTCCTGTCCTTTTGGCGGCATTGCTCCGAAAAGCGTCCTGCCTGTATAAGTAAGGTCTTTTCTCTGCAGCCATTTATCCTTGTCGATCAGGAAGTATTCCTGTTCTGCACCTACAGAAGGCGTTACTTTTTTTGAAGTCGTATTTCCGAAAAGACGGATCAGGCGAAGAGCCTGCACATTCACTGCCTCCATAGAACGAAGAAGAGGGGTTTTCTGGTCAAGTGCTTCTCCTGTATAAGAGCAGAAGGCGGTTGGAATACAGAGCGTTCCTCCTGCCGCATCGTGGCGGACAAAAGCAGGGGAGGTACAGTCCCAGGTTGTATATCCTCTTGCCTCAAAAGTCGCGCGGAGACCGCCGGACGGAAAAGAAGAAGCATCCGGCTCTCCCTTTATCAGCTCTTTTCCGGAAAAGCTCATAAGCACCTTTCCATTTTCCATAGGAGCGGTAATAAACGCGTCATGCTTTTCCGCAGTTACGCCGGTAAGGGGCTGAAACCAGTGGCTGTAATGCGTTGCTCCTTTTTCAATCGCCCATTCCTTCATTTCATGTGCTACCACATCGGCAATTTCCATAGACAGCTCTTTGCCTTCCTGAATTGTCTTTTTCAGCTCCTTGTAAACCCTCTTGGGAAGACGCTCCTGCATAACTGAATCATTAAATACGTCACACCCGAAGGTTTCCGCCACATTGATATACTCTCCCATTCCGTTTTCTCCTTTTTATTCGTTTGTCTTTTTTGTACTTTTCAGATAAAGATTTAACGCCTCATGTCTGTTTTCAATTTCCACGAGGCGGTTGTTTCCTCCAAATTCCCCGTCCAGAGTCCAGGGCACTTCCTCCTCAGACTCTATGGTAATATGGGCAGATTTAAAGGAATGTATCAGATCTGTATTATCTTCCTGCGTCAGAACTGCCGTCAGGATTTCCTGCAGCTCCAGAGGATTTTTCGGCTTTGCAATAAGCGTGACTTCAAACAGTCCGTCATTCATATCCACATTCTTTCCCGTAAGATTTTTAAACCCTCCCACAGACCTGGAATTGGAAATCATTCCAAACATAAAATCATCTTCTACGCAAAGTTCTTCTGCCGTTACCTTCATATGATAAGATTTTATTGCAAAGAGACGCTTTGCTCCTTCCAGAACGTATGCCACATGTCCCAGAATATTTTTTAAATCCTGGTCTGTCTGATAGGAAACGTCGGTAAACAGGCCAAATGCCGCAATATATGCAAATGTCTTATCGTTAAATTTTCCAATGTCACAGTGATACAGCTTCTCCTCCATGATCATGGAAGCTGCCTCCACCATATTTTTCGGCATAAACAAACTGTTTGCAAAATCATTTGTACTTCCTGCCGGTATGTATCCGATAGGCACGGAGCTGTCTTTTTCCATAATGCCTGTCACTACCTCGTCCAGAGTTCCGTCTCCCCCGCTGCACACGATCAGGTCTACCTTGCTTTCGTACTCCTTCGCCTTTTCGTAGGCGTCCCGCGCTCCCTGTGTAGCATATGTAATTACTTCATAACCGCCTTTATTAAAAATATCCACAATATCAAGAAGATGGGATTTTATCTTCCCTTTTCCTGCTTTTGGATTAAAGACGAACAATAATGTTTTTCCCATAATACGTCCCTCTTTTAAACAAAATGCGTGTAATCTACGCTTTATACTATAAAAAAAACATGAAAAAAAGTCAATGTTTTTCTATCTCAGATAAGCCCCAGATGAGCAAGTCCGTTTCGTATTCCATAATGGAACATATCCTCTGTCACATAGTCAGCAAGACTTAAAATCTTTTTGGAACTGTTTCCCATTGCCACCTTATATGCCGCGTACTCAAACATGGATAAATCGTTATTGCTGTCTCCAAACACAATGGTATCTTCCCAGGGGATATTCTGAATTTTAATAACTGCCGCAATTCCCACAGCCTTACTGAATCCTTTTGGTATCATTTCTATCGTAGTGCCTGCAAGAGAACCGCTCTCATGGCGGATGACATCATAATAGGAAGACAATTCCTGACATGCCTCGTCCGCACGACATCCTGGCACCATTTTTGCACTGATTTTATTAATGCGCATTGTCTTTTCATTCCCCTTAATGGGACGCCATTTTTCCCCCAGAGCTTCTGTGATCAGATCTGTGTACCAGTTAATTTCCGTTGTATATTCCTCTTTATCATAGTACATAAAATCAGCCCCTTCCATAACAGGAATCAGACCGTTTCTTCTTAATACTTCCACAGACAGCTCTGCCTCCTGCGACGTCATTTCCCGGTTAAAAAGGCGCACTCCGTCTTTTTCTATGGTCGCACCGCATGCAGTAATCATTCCTGTAAACGGAATCTGCTCCAGATACCAGGGAACAAACGCTCTGCTTCTCCCTGTGCAAAGCCATGCCTCGTGTCCGTTTTCTACCAACTTTCGAACCGCTTCTATTGCACTGGCGGGAACACCTTTTTTCATATCGCATATGGTACCGTCCGCATCAAAAAACACTGCTTTTTTCGTCATAATGTTTTCCCTTCTGTTTTTGTATTCATAGAATGCAAAAAGACCTTCAGAAATACTGAAGGTCTTGAATAGCGAGAGGGGGATTTGAACCCTCGACACTACGGGTATGAACCGTATGCTCTAGCCAACTGAGCTATCTCGCCATATCTTATGAAAAAGTATGGGACCTATAGGGCTCGAACCTATGACCCTCTGCTTGTAAGGCAGATGCTCTCCCAGCTGAGCTAAGATCCCATAATTTTGTATAACCCCCGGATTTTATTCCGAAGATTAAGTAGCGAGAGGGGGATTCGAACCCTCGACACTACGGGTATGAACCGTATGCTCTAGCCAACTGAGCTATCTCGCCACGAGTTTGTGTTTTGCATATCGCGCACACTCAACTTACTTTTCATAGTATATACGCAAACCCGTTTTTTGTCAATACCTTTTTTTATTTTTTTGAATAATTTATTTTTTTCAAACAAAACACACTATTTCCTGTCTTATTCGACAGCTTTAAATGTTGAAAACGGGGAAGCCGCAGATACGGCTTTCCCCATATTTTATCATTTTTATTTAAAGTATTCTACACCGGATTCAAAGATCTGAATATCCTGCTCTCCGTAAATGTTAATGGCAACTCCGTTGTCACGTCGTTCGCTGTGCGCCATTTTTCCGAGAACACGTCCGTCCGGACTTGTAATACCTTCAATATTAAAGTAAGAACCGTTTACGTTCCACTCTTCATTTCTTAAAAGTTCTCCGTCTGCACTTACATACTGTGTTGCCACCTGTCCGTTTGCAAAGAGCTTCTGGATCCACTCTTCATTTGCAACGAAGCGTCCCTCTCCATGAGAAGCCGGGTTACAGTACACGCCGCCAAGCTGCGCTTTCTGAAGCCACGGAGACTTGTTGCTTACCACTTTTGTATAAACCATCTTAGACACATGGCGTCCGATCGTATTATATGTCAGTGTCGGAGAATCTGTCTTCTGTCCACAGATTTCGCCGTAAGGAACAAGACCCAGCTTAATAAGCGCCTGGAAACCATTACAGATACCAAGTGCAAGACCGTCGCGTTCATTGAGAAGCTTCATAACTGCTTCTTTGATCTTTGCATTCTGGAATGCAGTCGCAAAGAATTTTGCAGAACCGTCCGGTTCATCTCCTGCTGAGAAGCCGCCTGGGAACATGATCATCTGCGCCTGGTTAATCGATTTTTCAAAAATCTCCACAGAATCACGAATGTCCTCTGCTGTCAGGTTCTTAAATACCTTTACATCCACTTCTGCGCCTGCACGCTCAAAAGCACGTGTGCTGTCGTATTCGCAGTTTGTTCCCGGGAATACAGGAATAAATACTCTCGGTTTTGCAGTCTTATTTTTGCATACGTAAATCTCTTTTGCATCGTAAAGCTTTGTTTCCAGAGAAGCTTCTTCTGCCTCTTCACCTGACTCTGTTTTAAATACTTTTTCCAGAGTGTTTTTCCAGGTGTGAAGGGCTTCTTCCATTGTAATCTCTGTATTTCCATAAGAGAATTTACTGTCTTCTGTCACTTCACCGATCACTGTATAAGTAATGGAAAGTTCTCCCACTTTTCCGTCCGGAACTTCACAGATAATATCACCAAATCCAGGTGCAAAGAAATCTCTTGCATCAAGATTATGCTCAATTTTTACACCCATTCCGTTACCAAATGCCATCTTGCTTACAGCAGCCGCAATACCATGACGGTCAAGGGCATAGGCGGAAATGACTTTTCCTTCCAGGATGTCATTGTGAAGCTTCTCATACTGTTCCATAAGAGCCGGGTAATCCGGAAGATCATATTCATCTCTCGGAGTTCTCAGCCATACAAGCTTGCTGCCTGCTTTCTTAAACTCCGGTGTGATCACGTCCTGAAGTTTTGCAACGTCTACTGCAAAGGAAACGAGAGTAGGCGGTACGTCGATTTCGTTAAATGTACCGGACATACTGTCTTTTCCTCCGATAGACGGAAGTCCGAAACCAAGCTGTGCAGAATATGCGCCAAGAAGAGCTGCGAATGGCTGGCTCCATCTCTTCGGATCTTCTGTCATACGACGGAAATATTCCTGGAATGTAAAGCGGATCTTTTTATAATCGCCGCCTGCTGCCACGATTCTTGCAACAGATTCTGTCACTGCATAAGCTGCTCCGTGATATGGACTCCAGGAAGAAAGATACGGATCAAAACCGTAGCTCATCATGGTAACGGTATTTGTCTTTCCGTTTAATACCGGAACTTTTGCTACCATTGTCTGTGTCTCTGTAAGCTGATATTTTCCGCCGTGAGGCATAAATACACTGCCCGCTCCGATAGAGCCGTCAAACATTTCCACAAGACCTTTCTGAGAGCATACGTTTAAATCTCCAAGTGTCTCCAGCCATTTTGCCTTCACATCAGAAACTTCCGGACGCTCATGGAGCATATTTCCTTCTTTATTTGGAATTTCAACCTCTACTGCCGTTTCCTGGTGCGCGCCGTTTGTATCAAGGAACGCGCGGGAAATATTTACGATTTCTTTTCCTCTCCAGGAAAGAACAAGGCGCGGTTCTTCTGTTACAACTGCAACCGGAATTGCCTCCAGGTTCTCCTCATTTGCGTATCCGAGGAATGTATCTACGTCTTTCGGGTCTACCACAACTGCCATACGTTCCTGAGACTCGGAAATCGCAATTTCTGTTCCGTCAAGACCTGCATATTTTTTCGGAACTTTATCAAGATCTACTTTCAGTCCTGCCGCAAGCTCGCCGATGGCTACAGAGACGCCGCCTGCACCGAAGTCATTACATTTTTTGATCATGTGGCTGACTTCTTCTCTTCTGAACATACGCTGGATTTTACGCTCTGTTGGCGCATTTCCCTTCTGTACCTCCGCTCCGCACACTTCGATGGAAGCTTCTGTATGTACTTTGGAAGAACCGGTTGCGCCGCCGATTCCATCACGTCCTGTACGTCCTCCCAGAAGAATGATAATATCTCCAGGATCGGAGTTTTCACGGACAACGGCTCTTCTTGGAGCTGCGCCGAGAACTGCACCGATCTCCATACGTTTTGCAACGTAATCCGGGTGATAGATTTCTTTTACATAGCCTGTTGCAAGTCCGATCTGGTTTCCGTAGGAGCTGTAGCCGTGGGCTGCGCCTCTTACCAGTTTTTTCTGGGGAAGCTTGCCTTTTAATGTTTCTTTTACGGAAACAGTCGGATCAGCCGCACCTGTCACACGCATAGCCTGATATACATAAGTACGTCCGGAAAGCGGATCACGGATCGCGCCGCCAAGACAGGTTGCCGCACCGCCGAACGGTTCGATCTCTGTCGGGTGGTTATGTGTCTCATTCTTAAAGTTAATGAGCCACTCCTCTTCTTTTCCGTCCACATCAACCGGAACTACGATACTGCAGGCATTGATCTCATCGGATTCTTCCTGATCTGCAAGCTTTCCTTCTGCTTTTAATTTCTTCATTGCCATGAGGGCAAGATCCATAAGGCAGACAAATTTATCGTCGCGTCCTTTATAAAGGACTTCTCTGTCTGCCAGATATTCTTTGTATGTATTTTCAATCGGAGCTTTGTAATCTCCCTCTCCGAATTTTACATCTGTAAGCTCTGTGGAGAAAGTTGTGTGACGGCAGTGATCAGACCAGTATGTATCCAGAACACGGATTTCTGTCACAGAAGGATCTCTTTTTTCTTCTCCCTTAAAATACTTCTGGATATGAAGAAAATCCTTAAATGTCATTGCGAGGTTTAAGGAGCTGTAAAGAGCGTGAAGCTCCTCCTCCGGCATATCCTGGAAGCCCTCGAAAATCTTTACATCTTCCGGCTCATCAAATACAGTCACAAGTGTCTCCGGCTTTTCTGCTCCTGTCTCACGGGAATCTACAGGGTTGATGCAGTGATTTTTAATTGCTGCAAGCTCTTCCTCTGTAATCTCTCCTTCAATTACATAAGTCGTTGCGGAACGAATGATCGGCTTTGCATTTTCATTTAAAAACTGTACGCACTGCACTGCGGAATCTGCTCTCTGGTCAAACTGTCCCGGCAGATATTCTACAGAAAAAACGTGTGCGTTTTCTGCTGTCTCGAATTTCTCCAGATATAAATCATCTACAGGCGGCTCTGCAAATACAGTTCTGCACGCCTTCTCAAATACTTCGTCCTCAATATTTTCCACATCATAGCGAATCAGCTCGCGAACTGCTGTCACATTCTGAATGCCAAGATAACTGCTGATTTCGTGTTTTAATTCTTTTGCCTGTACTGCAAAGGCAGGTTTCTTCTCTACATAAACTCGTCTTACGCTGCTCATGAAAAGCTCCTTTCTTAAAACCAGTATATACTGTGGCTTGCGCCGTTTCTGGTTTTATAGTATCATAAGTAATATCATTAGTAAAATTAATATATCTTATATTTTTTATTAGTATTACTTATCTAAGAAAGGAACCTTTATGGACATTAATCTTGAACTGTACAAAGTTTTTTATTATGTTGCCACAACCTTAAGTTTTTCGGAAGCCTCACGCCAGCTTTTCATCTCTCAGTCTGCCGTAAGCCAGTCTGTGAAAACTCTGGAAAAAAAACTGAATCACTCCCTTTTCGTAAGAAGCACAAAAAAGGTACACCTCACTCCGGAAGGAGAGCTTCTCCTGCAGCACGTCTCCCCTGCCATTCAGATGTTAAACGAAGGGGAATCCATGCTCACAAGCGGCAATACGCTCACAGGGCAGCTCCGCATCGGAGCCAGCGACACCATCTGCCGTTACTGCCTCATTGACGCCCTTCAGAAATTTCACAAAAGCTATCCTGACGTGCGCATCAAAATCACAAACAGCACTTCCATTGGCTGTGTGGAGCTTCTTGATAAGGGACAGGTTGACCTGATCGTATGCAATTCCCCAAATTCCCACTTAAACACACACAGACAGATGCGTGTGATCCAGGAATTTGAAGATATATTTGTGGCAAACCCGGAGTATTTTTCTTTTGCCGGGAAAGAGGTGGATTTAAAACAGCTTCTTGATTTTCCCATTCTCATGCTTTCTCAGAAAAGCACAACAAGCGAATACCTTCATCAGATTTTCATGGCACAGGGGCTTCGTCTCATTCCGGAAGTGGAATTAAACAGCAACGACCTCCTTCTCGATCTTGCCCGGATTGGACTTGGTATTGCCTGCGTACCGGACTATATGTTAAAGCATCAGACGTCGCTGCTTCCGGTTCCCTTAAAAACGCCCCTTCCTCTCAGACAGATTGTTCTTGTACAGCACGATACCCTTCCTCTGTCTCCTGCTGCCAAGCGTTTTATGAACACCTTTCTGGAACATCAGGAAACAATTCTCTGATCACCTGGGAAACCGTCTGTATTTCTGATATTTTCCAGGCATTTGCGCCGCAGAAAAGAAGCGCATGTTCCACATTTCCCTCTGCTGCCTGTATGAGCGCCTCTGTGATACAGTAAGGAATTTCCCCCGGATTGCAGCGGCGCAGACATTTATGGCATTTGCAGAGTGTTTTCTCCCCACGTTCCACCTTTTCCAGAAATTTATTATGTATGGCGCGTCCCGGCATTCCCACAGGACTTTTTACAATACAAATATCCTCTTTTTTCGCCTGAATATATGCTTCCTTATATTCCGGAGCTGCATCGCATTCTTCTGTTGTCACAAATCTTGTTGCCACCTGGACTCCGTCTGCTCCGACAGAAAAAGCTTCCTCCGCTTTTTCCCTGCTGTCGATTCCTCCTGCCAGGATTACCGGGATTTTGCTTCCGTATTTTTCCTCATACGTTTTCACAAGTTTTAAAATTGCTTTCACTTCTTCTTTGTATTTATCCTCTGTAAAAAAATCAAGCTGCTCTTTTGTAAAGCCAAGGTGACCTCCTGCCTTCGGTCCTTCCACCACAAGAAGATCCGGGATTTTTTTGTACTTTTTATCCCAGTATTTCAAAATCACAGAAGCGGATTTCTCCGTAGATACGATCGGAGCAATGGCAGTATCGCTTCCATTTGTATACGCCGGCAGATCTACCGGAAGCCCTGCACCTGATACAATAAAATCCACACCTGCTTTTACTGCTTCTTTTACATAACTTTCGTATCCGTTCATAGCCGTCATAATATTCATTCCTATGACGCCTCCTTTTGAAAGAGCTCTCGCTTTTTCTACTTCTTTATGAATTGCACGTAAGTTTGCTTTCAGCGGATCTTCGTCAAAATCCGGCTCCCGAAATCCAATCTGTGCAGCCGAAATTACGCCTGCGCCTCCCTCTGCTGCCACTGCGCCTGCGAGACCACCAAGACTGATCCCGATTCCCATGCCTCCCTGTATAACCGGAAGCTTTGTATATTTTTTTCCTATTTTTAAACCCTGATACTGATTCATAATCTTTCTCCATTTATTTTGATATTCAAATTATTTTATATCAAAAGTATATCACTGAAGAAAATTTTGTCAAGTATTAATTATTACGTTATATAGTTTTTATTACTATATCTGTAAGATTCTGTATTTCCACCGTTTATCATGCAAAAACAGACAGCTCTGGTCTCCCAAAGCTGTCTGCCTGTTTATTTCGGCATTACTGCATCTGCCGCTTCAATATATACATTTTCAATTTCATGGAAAGCGCCGGAATCTGCTTTGGAAGCATAGTCCATATCGATTGGCATTTTTCCAAGAACAGGAGCATTCAATTCCTGTGCAATGGCATCAATGTTGCTCTCTCCAAAAATCTTAATCTCTTTTCCGCAATCCGGACATTTTACAAAGCTGTAGTTTTCTACAATTCCAAGTACGGGAACCTTCATCATCTCTGCCATGTTAAATGCTTTTTTCACGATCATTTTTACAAGATCCTGAGGAGAAGTTACCACAACTACACCTTCAATAGGAAGAGACTGGAATACCGTAAGAGGAACGTCGCCTGTTCCCGGAGGCATATCCACAAATAAATAATCCAGATCGCCCCATACAACATCTGTCCAGAACTGTTTTACCATATTTGCGAGAATCGGTCCTCTCCAGATAACCGGTGTATCTTCTGTAGGAAGCAGAAGGTTAATAGACATGATCTTAATGCCATTCTTTGTTTCCATTGGATAAATTCCGTTATCGTCCGCCTGGGCAGCTCCTGTCACCCCATACATTTTCGGAATGGAAGGACCTGTAATATCTGCGTCCATGATTCCCACTTTATAGCCCTTTGCTGCCATTCTGTTTGCAAGGGAACCTGTCACAAATGACTTTCCTACGCCGCCCTTTCCGCTTACCACGCCGATCACGTGTTTTATGCTTGAATAAACATTCATTGTCTCCTGAAGGCTTTTCGGTTCTTTGTGAGAACAGCCCTCACAGCTTGTTTTGTCGCAGGTTGTACTGCTGCATTCTTTTGCCATTTCTGTATCTCCTTTTCTTTTTATTTCATAAATCTGTCTATCGCTTTTTCAAGCTCCTTAATTGCTTCTTTGTCCCCATTTTCCACCGCATCTACAATGCAGTGTTCAATGTGATCCTGCAGAATGATTTTGCCTGTATTGTTGATAGCCGATTTCACTGCCGAAAGCTGTATCAGCACCTCGCTGCAGTCTCTTCCATCTTCCACCATTCTCCGGATTGATTCCATATGTCCGATTGCTCTGGAAAGCCGGTTTAATACAGCTTTTGTATGGGCATGGCTGTGTGTGTGCCCGTGTGGTCCATGACTGTGTCCCTCATGACTGTGATTTTCATGATCGTGCTCACCATGACAATGTTCCACAACTGTTCCATCTTCAAGAACATGGACATGTTTTTCATTTTCCTGGCTCATTTTGTCCTCCGTCCTGCCTTTTAGCAGGCTTCTCTGTATACTTCTGCATACTTGTTTATTATAGCAAACCTTTATATTTCTGTAAAGGAGCAGCGCTGTTTTATCTGGGAAGTCTGAATATCAAATACAATCGTTCCATCTGCAAGAACCGTTTTTTCAAAAGATACATCGTCCCCCTGAAATTTGCTGCGAATATATGCTTCCGGTTCTTCAATCTCCACTTCTTCCACAAACACATCTCTCATCTGGTTTCGTGGACATTTATTAAAAATTTCCCAAATTACTTCGTATTCTTTCATATTTCCAATCCTTTCCTGTGCCTTCTTATCCATTATAATTATTTTGCTGTTTTTTGTCAAAAATAATTGCATAATAACGAATTTTAGCGTATTATAGATATAATCTAAAAAATTAAATGATAAAAATAAAAGGAGAGACATCATGCAGCTTTTAAAAGACAGAATCCTGAAAGACGGTGTAGTAAAACCGGGAAATGTTTTAAAAGTGGATAGTTTTCTGAACCATCAGATGGATATTACTCTCATCAACGAAATCGGCAAAGAATTCAAATCCCGTTTCGCAGACTGTCCTATTACTAAAATTCTTACGATAGAAGCTTCCGGAATCGGCATTGCCTGTATTGTAGCGCAGTATTTCAATGTTCCTGTTGTATTTGCAAAAAAAGCCCAGAGCATCAATCTGGACGGTGAAATGTACACCACAAAGGTAGAATCCTTTACTCATAAAAAGGTTTACGATGTAATTCTTGCAAAAAAATTTCTCGGTCCTGAAGACCATGTACTTCTTATCGACGATTTCCTTGCAAACGGCTGTGCCCTTCTGGGATTGATCGATATTGTAAAAAAATCCGGCGCAACGCTGGAAGGTGCAGGAATTGTAATTGAAAAAGGTTTCCAGACCGGCGGAAAACAGATCCGCGACATGGGAATCCGTCTGGAATCTCTTGCGATCATCGATTCCATGACAGATACTTCTCTTACATTCCGAGATTAAACATGAAAAAAGGAACTCCATGCGAGTTCCTTTTTTCATGTGCTTCTTTATTTTGCTTTCTTTAAAAGAGTCGGCTTCTTTGTCGGTTCCGGTTTTTCTGTTGGTTCTGCCGTTTCTGTCTGTTCCTCTGTCGGCGTTGGCGTTACCGTCGATTCCGGCTCCTCCGTCATGGTTGGAGTCACAGTTGGCTCCGGCTGTATCTCATCTTCCTCATAGTACCCGTTATCTATGAGCATCTCATAATTATCTTTATCAATAATTTCGCCTTTACAGGTATAGGTACCGATAATCTTTCTTCCATTGTCATACTGCTCATAATCGGTTACCTCCGGTTTTTCTCCGCCAAGGTATGTAAGAACCATTTTTGCACAATCTTCTGCAAGTGTTCGTCTGTCAAGAAATACAGTAAATCCGATTTCCTCAGATGCCACTTTTTTCACAACTTCTGCCTGGCTTCCAAGTCCCGTGATATACGGCATTTCTTCACTTCCCGGCAAAATTTCTCTTCCTTCCAGAACACCCAGCGCTCCGTATGCAAACTCATCGCTTGCCGTACATAAAATATCAAGCGTTTCTCCGTTCTGATAGAAACTGTCAAGAATCTCCCCAAGCTTTGTCTCTGCTGTTCCCGCACTCCAGCGCATAACAGCCGTATCCTCAAAGGAAGTTTTCTGTGACTGGCTCACAAGCGTTCCATCATCAAAATAACTCTGGAGAACTTCCATAATTCCATTATAAAGGAACAGGGCGTGGCTTTCGTCAGGAGATCCCATTAAAAACTCAATATTGTAAGATTCATGATTTTCTCTTGCCTCATCCAGTTCTTTTACCTTTACAATATTTTCTCCGATCATCTGTCCGATTTTTCTGAGGTCAAAGGTTACATAGTATTTTACCGCATCTGTATTCATGATCAGCGTATCATAAGCAAAAACAGGAATCGTCTTTTCTTTTGCCTCACTTAATACATCTTCCAGTCCATAAGGATCAGATGGCGCTACAATAAGAGCAGACACTTCCTCTTCCAGAAATTCCTGGATCTGAGACACCTGAAGGGAAGTATCTCCCCCCGCATAACAGATTTCCACATCATATCCATCCCCGTTTAATTCTCCTTCGAGAATTTCTGCATCTGCTGTCCACTTTTCATCTGTCTCATCAGATGGCAGAAGGATGCCAACCTTTCCTTTTGGTTCTTCTTCCGGCTCTTCCTTTTCTTTTTCTTCTTCCTCTTCTGTATTCTTGAGTTCTATCGGTGGCGTCTCACCGGTTCCCTCCTTTTCTGTTGCCTCGCTCTCATTTGCTGCTTCTGTCGCTTCTTTGCTCTTACCGCAGCCGGCAAAAAGAGAAAGAGAGAGCGCTGCTCCCAGCAAAAGCACTGCTGTCCTTTTTTTCATAATCCTGTCCTTTCTGATGTTTTAGAACCTTAGATTCTCCGCCTGCGGCGGGTCGCATTTCCTATAACATAAAAACAATAAGGTGTCAAAAGCGTATCGCTTTCGGCACCTTATCAACCAGCCGATTATTCTGCCGGTACGAATTCCTCTTTACCAAGTCCGCAAATCGGGCATACCCAATCTTCCGGAAGATCCTCAAATGCTGTTCCCGGCTCGATTCCGCTGTCTGGATCGCCTACCTCCGGGTCATATTCGTATCCGCATGGTTCACATACATATTTCTGCATAATGTGTACTCCTTTCATTTATATCTATTATTTTTAAAATCTTCTGATCACAGAGTCTGTTTTCTCTGCTAATGGTAATTATACAATCGAAGTCCACTATTTGCAAGTCCTTTTTTAATTTTCTTTTTTCACAAATCTGTTATAAATATAATCGTTTGCAGCCTTTTCCTGACTGTCATCAAGAGCTGATAGTGTTACGTCCTCTCCATATTTCTTTCTAAGAGCCCGAAGGATCAGTTCGTCTGCAAGCTGCGGGTTTTTTGGAAGAAGAGGGCCGTGAAGGTACGTGCCGATCACATTTTTATATACCACGCCTTCATATCCTGATTTTCCGTCATTTCCGGAGCCATAGAGAACCTTGCCAAGAGGCTTGTTTTTTCCGATAAAAGTTCTTCCCCCGTGATTTTCAAACCCTACGACCGGCATATCAAAAAGCTCGCTCTGCAGGACAATGTTGTCGATCAGGCGGTTTTCTCCCTGTTCCGTATACATATCCACAAGGGAAAGTCCCTCGATTGTTCCCATATCTGTTTTATAGTAATTACCAAGAAGCTGATAGCCGCCGCAGATTGCGATCACAACGCCGTTCTGCTCCACGTATTCTTTAAAGTCTTTCTGAATTTCCTTTAATTTTTCACAGACAAGCATCTGCTCTCTGTCAGAGCCTCCTCCAAGCAGCACAATATCCAGATTGGAAAAATCAATTTTGTCGTCCAGTTCAAAGGATACGGTTTCTGCCTCGATTCCTCTCCAGAGGCAGCGCTTCATAAGACACTGAATATTCCCCCTGTCACCGTAAAGGTTTAAAAGGTCCGGGTATAAATGTCCGATCGTGAGTTTCATTTCTTTTCCCCCTCCAGCTTCTTAAGTATATTTCTTGTACTAAAAAGCGCCGTATAATTTACAAGCACATAGAGATTTCCCGTTCCCTTCTGCACACAGCTTTTCAAAGCATTCTCCACGTCCGGTTCAAGCTCTGAAGGAATATCCACATATTTCAAACGGAGGCGCATATCCTGACAGCGAATACCGCTCACTGTGATAGAACGGATACTCTCTTCTTTTAAAAGGTCAAAATCCACGTCCCAAAGCCAGGAAATATCACGTCCGTCCTGGGCATTGTCATTGATGACGATCATAATATCTTTCGGGCTTTTATCCTGCATAACAGCCGAAATATTCTGGTTAAATCCAGCCGGATTCTTTGCAAGGTTCAGCATGACTCCTGTTCCCTGAATGCGAAACTGCTCCATACGTCCGTTTTCCGGATTGAAGCTTTTGAGCATTTCATAAAAACTGTTTCCTGAAAATCCTGCAGTACGAATTGCCGCATATGCCGCCAGAATATTATAAACATTATAAAATCCTTTGTAATTGGCAGATAAAAACTTGTCTTCCACACGGAAAGAAAGCTGTTCTCCAACTTTTACGTCAAAAGCATCGTACTGAAGAGCAGGTCTTTGAAATCCGCATTTCGGACATTTGTAATCTCCTAACTGACTGTAATGATAAAAACTGTACTGAAGTCTTTCCCCGCATTTTTTACAGAATCTTCCCTCTCTGATTTCGTTTGCGGCAGACTGTACAACCGGTTTGCTGATTCCGTATGTCACATACGGATTTCCACTGTCCATCGCAAGATAAGCAGAAAGCGCATCGTCTCCGTTTACAATTACCTCCATGTCAGGAACTTTACGCATCATCTCTTCCAGAATATTCATGGTAATATCAATTTCCCCGTAGCGGTCAAGCTGATCACGGAAAAGATTTGTCATAACCATATAATCCGGGTGAATAGCAGGAAAGATATATTTTGTGGAAGCCTCATCCACCTCAATGCAGGCATAGTCCGCATCCAGCGTTCCATTCCATTTTGCACCCAGAACAAACGCCGCCACAACTCCGTTTAGCATATTGGAACCCGTATGGTTGCAGATTACTTTTTTTCCTTCTTTTTCAAGCGCAGCACAGAGCATATTGTTTGTTGTTGTTTTTCCGTTTGTTCCGCAGACTACAAATATTTTTTCTCTTACCTGACCGGAAAGCTGTTCCAGAATATCCGGACAAAGCTTTAAGGCAATTTTTCCAGCCCAGGTCACACCCTGTCGTCCCATTTTCTTACATATATATCCAGTAAATTTTGCTGCTGTAACTGCAGCCATTCTTCTTATTTTCATTTTCGTATAAATCCTTTGTTTTCTTCTTAAAATCATTGTTTCCCTTCTTCAACGATTTTACGATACTTTTCTCAAATAATCAAGGATAAAAAACTTCATATTGCACAACCCTGTAATGCAAAAGGTGCCTGCCATACGACAGACACCTTTTGGGGGATAAATATTAAACTAACTCGATTAATACTTCCATTGCAGCATCGCCCTTACGCGGTCCGATTTTGATGATTCTTGTGTAACCACCGTTACGGTCAACGTATTTTGGAGCGATCTCAGTAAACATTTTGTTTACCATATCTACTTCTTTTGTATTTTTCTTTCTTCCAGCGCCTTTTGCAGGTACTTCTTTTACCGGATAGAATACTTTCATCATCTGACGACGAGCGTGAAGTCTGGACGGAGCATCTTTTGTGATCTCTTTCTGAACTTCATCGTATACAGTTTTCTTCTTTCCGTCTACAACTTCTTTTACTCTCTTGCCTTCAGCGTCTTTACGAGCAACTTTAGCAGTTACAGTAACTGTTTCGAAGTTGTCTTTTTCACGTACAGCCATAGCGATAAGGCCTTCTGCGATTTTACGGATTTCTTTTGCTTTTGCTTCTGTAGTAACAATTTTGCCATTGTATAACAGATTTGTTACCTGGTTTCTCAGTAATGCTTTTCTCTGAGCAGAAGTTCTGCTTAATTTTCTATATTTTGCCATTTTATTTTCCTCCATCTGTGGGACAGCGAAACATGCTTGTTCGGTCTTACTGCTCCGCTGCTCAGGCATCCCCACCAAGTATATTTAAACTGCGTCTGCATCTGAACTTACAGAATGCTTTATTCCTCTGTAGGCTGAAGCTGCAATCCAAGCTCTTTCAATTTTGCAAGAACCTCTTCCAGTGATTTACGACCAAGGTTACGAACCTTCATCATGTCATCGGAAGTCTTATTGCACAGCTCTTCTACTGTATTGATTCCGGCTCTCTTTAAGCAGTTGTAGGAACGAACGGAAAGCTCCAGCTCGTCAATGCTCATCTCAAGAACCTTCTCTTTTTCATTGTCTTCTTTCTCAATCATAACCTCAGCGGTTTTTGCATTTTCAGAAAGATCAATGAAAAGGCTTAAATGCTCACTTAATACCTTCGCTGCAAGGCTTACTGCCTCATCCGGGTCAAGTGTTCCATTTGTATATACATCCAGTGTAAGCTTGTCATAGTCTGTAACCTGACCTACACGAGTGTTTTCCACAATCATGTTTACTCTGTCTACCGGAGTATAGATTGCATCTACTGCAAGAACTCCGATCGGCATATCGTCAGATTTTCCTTTATCTGCACTTACATAACCGCGTCCTTTTGTGATAGTAAGTTCCATTGCAAGTCTGCAGTCCTTACCACCGTTTAAGGTTGCGATCACCTGGTCAGGATTCATAATCTCAATATCCTGATCAGCCTGAATATCTGCTGCTGTCACAACACCTTTTCCCTCACACTCAATGTATGCGGTCTTTGGCTCATTATCACTGCTGTTATTCTTGATTGCAAGACTCTTCAGATTCATAATGATTTCGGATACGTCTTCTTTCACTCCCGGAATGGAACTGAATTCATGAAGAACTCCGTCAATCTTAACCTGGCTTACTGCTGCTCCCGGCAGGGAGGACAGCATAATTCTGCGAAGAGAATTGCCAAGTGTAGTACCGTAACCTCTCTCAAGAGGCTCTACTACGAATCTTCCAAATTTCTTATCTTCAGATAACTCTGTAATTTCGATTTTTGGTTTATTGAAATCAAACACTATAAAGTCCCTCCTTCTGGGTATTCAACGTTTGAGGGGTAAAATTATACTTTATTATTTAGAATACAGCTCGACGATAAGCATCTCGTTTACAGGAACGTCGATTGCTTCTCTTCTTGGAAGTTCTTTTACTGTTCCTCTTAAGTTGTCCTGATCTGCTTCCAGCCATTCCGGTACAAGTCTTCCGCCTGTTACTTCAAGAATGCCTTTGTATCTCTCAGAACCTTTTGCTTTTTCTTTAATTTCGATCACATCACCAGCTTTTACAAGGTAAGATGGGATGTTTACGCATTTGCCGTTTACAAGAATGTGCTTGTGGTCAACGATCTGACGAGCTTCTCTTCTTGTTCTTGCAAATCCAAGACGGAATACTACGTTGTCCAGTCTTGTCTCAAGCATGATCATCATGTTTTCACCAGTCTGGCCCGGCATTCTGTCTGCTTTCTTGTAGTAGTTACGGAAAGGTTTCTCAAGAACTCCGTAGATGAATTTTGCTTTCTGTTTTTCTCTTAACTGTAAACCGTATTCAGAGATTTTGCGGTTTGCACGTTTTAACTGTCTTGTGGATTTTTTATCAATTCCTAAGTAAATTGGATCCAGACCAAGGGATCTGCATCTTTTCAGAACAGGCACTCTATTTACAGCCATTTCAAACTACCTCCTAATTAGACTCTTCTGCGTTTTGGTGGACGACATCCGTTGTGTGGAACCGGTGTTACGTCACGAATACTTGTTACTTCTAATCCGCAAGCCTGAAGAGCACGGATTGCAGCTTCACGTCCTGAACCAGGACCTTTTACCATAACGTCAACTGTTTTTAAACCATGTACTAACGCAGCTTTTGTTGCTGTTTCAGCAGCCATCTGTGCTGCATAAGGAGTAGATTTCCTTGAACCTCTAAAGCCCAGACCGCCTGCACTTGCCCATGAAAGAGCGTTTCCTTCACTGTCAGTCAGAGTAACAATTGTATTGTTAAAAGAAGACTGAATGTGTGCCTGTCCGTGTTCAACGTTTTTCTTGACACGACGTTTTGTCGTTTTCTTAGTCACTTTTGCCATTTTAAAACTAACCTACACTTTCCTTTTTATATAAAATTAAGTTATTTAAGATACTTTTTTTCACAAGGAAGTTCGATTCACTGACTGAAACACCATGATCACTAAATTCATTTCCTCGCCATGCTCGTCATTCATTAAGTGTCCAGGTGGACTTTCACACTAAATTCTGCTGCGCATCATTAAGTGTTCAATGTCAGTTCCTTCGAACAAAACTCGTACTAAATTCATGCTGCGCTTCTCAGCTTGCATTCATTAAGTACTCTGTTTTATTTCTTCTTATTTGCAACAGTTCTCTTAGGACCTTTGCGTGTTCTTGCATTTGTTTTTGTCTTCTGGCCTCGAACCGGAAGTCCTTTACGATGACGGATACCTCTGTAGCATCCGATTTCCTGCAGTCTCTTAATGTTGAGGGCGATTTCTCTGCGAAGGTCACCTTCTACTGTCATTGTTTCGTCAATAACAGAACTGATATTTTTGATTTCTTCGTCTGTCAGATCTCTTACACGAGTGTCAGGATTTACGCCTGCTTTCTCAAGAATCTGAGTTGCGCTTGGTCTGCCGATTCCATAAATATATGTCAGACCGATCTCTACACGTTTTTCTCTTGGTAAGTCTACACCAGCTATACGAGCCATGTACTGTTTCCTCCATTTTCTTTCTTTGAAAGTCCTGCGCCGCACACCACTTGTACGTGTGTACAAGGTGAAATGGGATGTGTCTGTACGCTGCTTTCTCTTCTTAGTTCCTAATTGGGGTGCCTCGGTAAACACCCAGCCGCTTCTGGCGAAGAACGGCCTTTCCGAAAATGCTACTTTCGCAGCCTTGCCTCTCGGTATTAGGCAATACATGCTGAAAACTTTAAAACAGTATGAACAACCTCTCCGGGTGTTTCACACTGCAGCCGCACGTTTTCACAAACACTAAGGCTGAATTAACCCTGGCGCTGTTTGTGTTTTGGATTTTCACAGATTACTCTGATAGATCCTTTTCTTTTAATGATCTTGCATTTTTCGCAGATCGGCTTTACAGATGATCTTACTTTCACTGGAAATCCTCCTTCCGTAAATATAGCATTAAAATCTGCAGTTTCCAGGCGCACGTATACAGGGTATACGCGCGCTTGCAATATATATTATCACTGCTTCCCGCAAAATGCAAGGAATTTTTTTATTTTTTTTAATTTATTTTCCCGGTCTGCTCACAGGTGGCTATTTTCCCTGGAAAATCTGTGCGATTGGGGAATCTTCTGAAAGGATTACTGTCTTATCTTCACCCTTCATGGAATTTTTCAGTGCGTCCAGACTTCTCACAAAAGAATAGAACTCACTTCTCTCAGCTTCCCCATAGGCCTGCGCAAGAATTTTCATATATTCCTGCTCGCCTTCCGCCTCTAAAATTTCAGCCTTCTTTTCCGCCTCTGAAATTTTAATCGCGATTTCCTTATCTGTTGTATTTCGGATCACCTTCGCCTCAGAGCTTCCCTGTGCCTTATATGTCGCTGCAATATTATCTCTCTCTGAGATCATACGCTCATATACTGCGTCCTTATTATCTTCCGGAAGGTCAAGCTGCTTTGTTTCAAACAGCAGAAGATCCACTCCGTACTGCTCCATATTGTCTCCGATAGACGCCATAACTGCGTCAGACAGTTCCCCATCCCTGCTTGTGATCACTTCGTCCTGTGTCATGCTGCTGATCACGTTTTTGGTCGCATTATATACGGCTGTGTTAATTCTGCTCTCTCCGCTTTCTATAGAAGAATTTAAGGTCTGTGCAAATTTAAGCGGGTCCTCAATCTTCCACAGGACATAGCTGTCGGAAATCATAGTCTTTTTATCTTTTGTGATCACATCGGAAGGAGACAGGTCATAGAGAAGCGTCTCCTTTGGAAGAGTCGCCGTTGTCTCCACAAACGGAATTTTCAGACTGATTCCCGGAGAACTTATGACTCTTTTTACTTTTCCGAACTGGCGCACAAGCTTATACTCATTCTGCGCTGTCACTGTAACAGATGCTGCTGCTCCGATCAGAACTGCCACACTGCCTAAGATGATACATAATTTTTTATTTCTCATTGTTTTTCCTCCGTATTATTCTGTCCTGCTGCCGCATCAGAAGCCGGCTGCTGTTCTGTATCTTCCTTTGTCTCTCCGCTGTTCTCTTCTGAGAATGGCTCGATCGGCAGAAGCTTCTGCACTCCGTCTCCGCTGTCGATGATAATTTTCATATCTGGCAGAACATCTTCCATTGCCTCATAAAACATACGCTGCATCGTCACTTCCGGATTTTTGCTGTATTCTTCATACATGGCGTTAAATCTTGCAACCTCTGCCTCTGCCTCATTGATACGAACCTGCTTCTGGGCTTCCGCATCCTGAATGATCTGGTCTGCCTGTGCCTCTGCCTCCGGAAGCTTTTCATTTCTGTATTTATTTGCATTGTTTACCGCCGTTTCTTTCCCCTGCTTTGCAGTTTCCACAGCTTTAAACGCCTTCATGACCTCCTGTGTCGGCGGCTCGGAATCCTGGATCGTGATATTTACAAGCTGGATTCCTATATCCTGCGCTTCCAGGCTCTTCATGATCATTTCTTTGATTTTTCCCTGGATCTCACTCTTTCCTGTAGTAAGCACATCGTCTACGTTGTAGCTTGCGATCACAGTACGGATGCAGCTCTGGGAAATATTTTTAAGAATCGCTTCCGGCTCTCTGGCAGAATACAGATATTTTACAGGGTCTGCAATGCGGTATTCCACAAAGAAATCCACATCTATAAAATTATAATCCGATGTGATCATAAGGCCTTCCTGCTCTACTGTAGCATTGCTTTGCATATCATAGCCAATAGGAAACCCCTGTATCGTTGTGTTTACCTTTTCCACCTGCTGGATAAACGGTATCTTAAAATGAAGACCTGTCTCCGTCACTGCTTTCGGAACCCCAAATGTAGTCAGAACCGCCTGCTCCTGCTCCTGAATCTGATACGTTGCATCTGTTGCAAGAATGCCGATCACAACTACTCCCGCAACGCCTGCCAATGCACGTTTAAAATGTTTTCCGGGCTTCGGCACTTTTACTTTTGAAAACTTATTATTTACTCCATTCTGAAATTCGTTCACGTTTTTCCTCCTTCTTATTATGAAAAATTTATTACTGCTCATCTTTAGTTTTGAAGAAAAGAAAAAGACCTTTGTCCTGGACACACATTCTCTGTGTCTCAAAACAAAAGTCTCGCTGTTTATGTCATATTGCGGGTAATTCTATATACCGTTCTGACGCATATATGTACCATTCTTTTGCGAAAACAAGTCCAGCTTTCCAAAAAATGATGGCCGCTACTCCCTTTTCTTTGTACAAGATATTACCATATTTTTTTCAGAAAATCAAGCATTTTCCACTTCATTTTTCAGAGGAATTGAAGATACAGCACCAGGTCTTGAAACGGCAATTGCTGATGCCTTTGCAGCCAGAGAGAGACCTTCCTGCACCGGTTTTCCATCTATAATGGAGGAAATAAAATAGCCGGTAAATGTATCTCCTGCAGCCGTTGTATCTACTGCTTTTACCTTGAAAATTTCCTGACGGTAAATTCCTGTCTTGTCCTGGTATACAGAACCCTCGCTTCCAAGTGTGAGCACAACAGAAGCATCGGGATATTTCTCTTTTATTTTTTCCAGTATTTTCTCCGGCTTCTTTTCTCCTGTAATCTGCTCCCCTTCAATTTCATTCACAAGAAACAGGCTTACTTTCGTAAGGTCGCATTCTTCCAGTGCGCCGTCATAGGGAGAAGGGTTTAAAATGATCATCATTCCTTTTTCATATGCAGAATCTATGATATATGGAAGTTCATTGATCTCATTCTGGAGAAGAAGCATATCTCCTTTATCAAAGTTCGCAAGAACCTCATCTACAAAAGTCTTTGTGATACAGCGGTTTGAACCGCCAAACAGAAGAATGGAATTCTGTCCGTTTTTATCTACCTGGATCATAGTGTGCCCGCAGGGACCTTCCACTCTTTTTACAAATTGTGTATTTACCCCGTTTTCTCTGCAGGCTTCAAGAAGGGCATCTCCTCCTTCTCCCACAAGTCCTGCATGATACACGGGAATTCCTGCTTTTGCAAGAGCAATCGACTGATTCAGCCCCTTTCCTCCGCAAAATACATTTCTCTCTTTTGACGCCAGGGTTTCTCCCGGAATCAAAATATGATCTACCTGATATACATAATCTACGTTCATAGAGCCAAAGTTTAATACCTTCATTTTATAATACCTCCCGCTAATTAATAGAAACCTCGCCTGCAATGTCTACAGAAAAATATTCTCTGATTTCCCGAATATCCTCTGTCTGTCCCAAAACCCACATAAGCTTAGTCACTGCCGCTTCCGCCGTCATATCATACGCCTGAAGCACTCCGCTTTTTAATGCTTTTCTTCCTGTTTCATATACAGACAGATTACTTCCTTCATATCTGCACTGGCTTCCTGCAAGAATGACCATGCCATTATCAATGGCTTTTCCTGCTGCGCCGATAAAATCATTTTTCAGAAACGGCATTCCTCCCAGTCCAAACCCTTCCAGATATACGCCTCTATATCCCTGCTCCTGAAGATATTCTAATATCGAAGGATTTATCCCCGGATACAGTTTTAGAAGAAATACTTTATCGGAATATGATGTCTGGGGACGAAAAATCCCTTTTTTCTCCACAAGATTTTCTTTTTTTATATGAAGTCCGAGAGAACTGATTTCCCCAATATACGGATAGTTAATGCTCTCAAAAGCATCAAAGCTCATGGTGCGTACCTTCGAGGCACGACAGGCGAGCATAACTTTTCTATTAAATGCTACAAACACTCCGGGACAGCCACTTGCCGCCATATGAATCCCGCAGCGACAGTTTTCCATCGCATCTGCTACAGGATCTGCAATCGAAAGCTGGCTTCCTGTCACTACTACAGGAATCGATATATTTTGAAGCATAAACGCAAGCATAGACGCGGTATAAGCAAGCGTATCTGTGCCGTGAATCACTGTAATTCCATGATATTCTCCGCTTCTTTTTCCGATCAGCTCTGCAAGCCTTGCCCAGTCCTCCGGAAAAATATTGGCACTATCAACAGAACAGAAGTCTTCTGTCTCCAGTTCCAGATTTCTTGATACCATGCGAAGCTCTTCTAACATATCTCTGCTTTGCATTCCCGGCACAAGTCCATCCTCGCCGTTTACAGAGGAAAGGGTTCCTCCTGTGTTGATAATCAGAATTCTTTTTTTTGTCATCTTATTTTTCTGCTCCTTTTGTAATGACTTCATTATATCTGTCTTTTTCAGAATTTACAATAAATAATGTGGAAAAGCACAAATTTCTCTTTCTCCACATAGACTATATAGAAATCCCCTTTGAGGCAGAATTTTGAAAACCTTCTTAAAACCATTGTCCTCTTCGGAGGAAAAATTATACTTACGACGATACCGAGAGGGCGATTTAGAAGCAAAGAATATCCTGATTGAACGAAATCTCCGTCTCGTTGCCCACGTTGTCAAAAAATATCAGAACACAGACGAAGATATGGACGATCTGATTTCCATCGGTACCATAGGACTTATTAAGGCAGTCTCCACTTTTGACATGAAAAAGTCAGCCCGCCTTTCCACATACGCCGCCCGCTGCATTGATAATGAACTTTTAATGATGCTTCGTTCCAGAAAGAAAAGAGCAAGAGAAGTTTCTCTTTATGAACCAATCGGAACAGACCGGGAAGGAAATGAAATCAATCTTCTGGATGTGATTGAAAGCGAGCCCGTTGATATTGTGGAGGAATGCTTTATCCGGGAAAATACCTCGTATCTCCTCCATTCTATGAAGGGTATCCTGTCAGAAAAGGAATATCAGGTTATCTGCTTCCGTTACGGTCTTTTCGGTGTTCCTGAAAAAACACAGCGGGAAATCGCGCAGAAACTTTCCATCAGCCGCTCCTATGTGTCACGCATTGAAAAAAACGCGCTTTTAAAACTACGGGAGCTGTTCCCCAAAAACGTATAAACCGCCGCCGACAGATTTCTCTGTTGGCAGCGGTTCTCTGTTATCTTATGCTTCTGCTCGTCTTAAAAGATCGTATACTTCCATTTTGATTCCAAGATCTACAAACAGCTTCTGCTGAGGATGCGGCGCACTTTCCACCTGATTGCCCTCCTCATCATAAATGGCTTTTACTGTCACCGGGATATTTTCTCCGTCTGGCTTCATCACTTCTATTGTCTCTCCTGTGACAAATTTATTTCTCTGGGTGATCTGCACAAGTCCCCGTTCGTCTATGGCTTCTGCAAAGCCCAGATAAGTATACTCTTTCACATAAGTATTGTTGTCATAAATCTGCGTGTTCTCATCTGGTTTTCCATAGAAAAATCCGGTTGTAAACTGACGGTAAGTACAGTTTGAAATCTGCTCTTTATACCATTCCATATTTGCCTTATATTTTTCCGGGCTCTCCATATAGTCATCAATGGCTTTTCTGTAGGTTCTTGCCACAGTTGCAACATAGAGTGCGGTTTTCATACGTCCTTCTATTTTGAGGCTGTCAATGCCGCTGTTTAATACGTCGTCCATGTGCTCGATCATGCAGAGGTCTTTGGAATTAAAAATATAAGTTCCTCTTTCGTTTTCAAAAACAGGCATATATTCTCCAGGCCTCTTTTCCTCCACAATGGAATACTTCCATCTGCACGGGTGGGTACACGCACCTCTGTTTGCATCTCTTCCCACAAGATAATTGCTTAAAAGGCAGCGTCCGGAATAGGAAATACACATTGCCCCGTGAACGAAAGTCTCAATTTCCATATCCTCCGGAATATGCGCGCGGATTTCCCGGATTTCCTCAAGGGAAAGCTCCCTCGCTGTCACCACACGCTTTGCTCCAAGGCTGTACCAGAAACGGTACGTCTCATAATTTGTATTGTTTGCCTGCGTACTGATGTGACGCTCGATTTCCGGACAGATTTCTTTTGCATATGTAAAGATTCCCGGATCCGCAATGATCAGTCCGTCCGGCTTTAATTCCTTCAGTTCATAAAGATATTCCCGAACGCCTTCCAGGTCTTCGTTATGCGCAAGAATATTTACTGTCACATAGACCTTTACTCCATGCTCATGTGCAAAGGCGATTCCCTCTCTCATATCTTCTTTTGAGAAATTTTTTGCCTTTGCCCGAAGCCCAAATGCCTCTCCGCCGATATACACCGCATCTGCACCAAAAATCACAGCGATTTTTAATACCTCAAGGCTGCTTGCGGGAACTAATAATTCTGGTTTTCTCATCTTTTCACTCCTGTCTGATGCTCACTGCTGCTCCGTCTCCCACAGGAAGAACAGAGGTTACAAGAATCGGATTATGGGTCAGCTCATAAAGATATTCCCGCATTCTTTTATAAATAGTACGGTTTCTCCGCTCCACAAGATAACGAGATTCTATAATATCCCCTTCCTGAAGCACATTGTCTGATACGAGAACGCTGCCTTTTTCCATAAGGCGTAAAATATCGGGAAGCCAGTTGATATACTGTCCCTTTGCCGCGTCCATAAAAATAAAATCATACGCCCCCGAAAGGGTTTTTAAAATTTCTCCTGCGTCTCCCTCCAGAAGTGTGATCTGTCCTTCTCTTCCTGCCTTTTTAAAGTTTTCTTTTGCAATGGGGATTCTTTTTTCATAGTTTTCTATTGTGGTAATTTGAAGGTCGGAGGGACCATACTCACACATAAGAAGTGTGGAGAAGCCAATGGCTGTCCCCACCTCCAGAATACGTTTTGGTTTTTTCATTGCCAGAAGCGTCTTTATAAAGCTCTGCATTTCTCTGCGGATCACAGGAACCCCTGTTTCTAATGCAGTCTGTTCCAGCTCTTCCAGAAAGTCCGTATTTCCTGTGTTCAGTGAGTTAATATACGTTCGCATACGCTCATCTACGATCACTGGTTTTCGGCTCCTTCCTGTTCCTCATCTCCTGCAAGAATCCCCATAATTCTCGCAGGGGTGTAAGCGGTACTTAAAAGATACGTTCCAGGCTTCATCTGTCCGCTGTAATTGGACAGCTTTTCCTGCACATAAAAAACAAGCGCATCTTCCACAAGACCTTTTTTCTCCAATGTTTTTGCAACCTTATATACAGAGGCGCCATCTTCTACTACGATCGTTACCTCCTGTCCGTTTCCCGGGCTCATTGCCTGCTGATTAAACACATCGTACCCAAACTGATACGCCGATCTTCCAAGCCAGAAAATCAGCACTGCCACGCAGACATAAAGAGCAGCCCGGAAAAAGCCGCTTGCCAGAACTACGCCTGCTTTTCCTACGTTGTCTCTTGCGTTGCCCATCGTTTCTCCTTTCTCTCTCCGGCAGCTTTTGCCGCCATGCTCTGCTACAGTTCCGGAATCATCATGTCTATACCTTCTGTCACAGTTCTTCCTATCTTCTGCAGGAGCTTGCAGAGAGCAAGCTCCGCATCAAGATAGGCGTTCACCTCCGGAATTTTGCGAAGCTGAGAAGATTCTTTCGCAATGCTGTCTGCCACGCGGAAAAGTCCCTGGCTTTCCGCCTCCTTCTGAAGACGGTAATTTTTCACCCGAAACTGATTCACTCTCTCCAAAAGCTCCGGGTTTGCCATAATCTTCTCTTCCTGCTTCTTATAATCCATGTATACTTCGCTTCCTCTGATCACCTGAAGAAGCATTTCCACACTTTCTTCTATCTTATCCATTGTCTCTCCTGTATTTCAGAGAATCCTTATGCCTCCATGATAATTGGAAGGATCATAGGACTTCTCTTAGTCCTTTTCCAGAGATAATCACTTAATGCGTCTTTTACAACGGTTTTGATTTTTCCCCAGTCTGTAATATTTCTGTCAAGACAGGAATCAAGGGCATTTTCCACTACCTCTCTTGCATGATCCATCAGATCCTCAGACTCTCTTACGTAGACAAATCCTCTGGAGACAATATCCGGTCCTGCAAGCACAACATTGCTGTGGCGCTCCAGTGTCATTACTACGATCATAATGCCGTCTTCAGCCAGATGCTGCCTGTCACGGAGAACAATATTTCCCACGTCTCCCACACCAAGACCGTCCACGAGAATGGCTCCCGTATGCACGCTTCCTGTTACCTCAGCGCTCTGTCCGTCCATTTCCAGAACGTTTCCGGAAGAAAGAATATAGATGTTCTCCTTCGGAATTCCAAGTCCTTCCGCAACATGCGCCTGAGCTGTTAAATGGCGGTATTCACCATGTATCGGTACTGCATACTTCGGTTTTACAAGAGAGTAAATAAGCTTGATCTCTTCCTGGCAGGCATGTCCGGAAACATGGGCATCCTGAAAAATAACCTTTGCCCCTTTCATGGACAGTTCGTTGATCACTTTTGACACTGCTTTTTCGTTCCCCGGAATCGGATTGGAACTGAAAATAATGGTGTCATTCGGTTTGATCGTTATTTTCTTATGAATGCTTGCAGCCATACGTGACAGAGCTGCCATAGATTCTCCCTGACTTCCTGTTGTGATCAGAACCACCTGCTCATCCGGATAATTTTTCACCTGATCAATATCAATTAAGGTCTGATCCGGGATTCTTAAGTAGCCAAGCTCTGAGGCTGTTGCAATAATATTTACCATGCTGCGGCCTTCCACTGCAACTTTTCTTCCAAAACGGTAAGCTGTGTCGATGATCTGCTGTACACGGTCTACATTTGACGCAAATGTAGCGATAATGATACGGGAAGTTTTGTACTCATTAAAAAGATTATCAAATACTTTTCCCACAGTACGCTCCGACATGGTAAATCCCGGACGCTCTGCATTTGTACTGTCGCACATAAGCGCAAGTACGCCCTTTCTTCCGATTTCTGCAAAACGCTGCAGATCAATGGCATCTCCGAATACCGGTGTATAATCCACCTTAAAATCTCCTGTATGCACTACGATTCCCACAGGAGAATAAATTGCCAGCGCGGAAGCATCCTGAATACTGTGGTTTGTTTTAATAAATTCAATAGAAAAATCTCCCAGGTTTATTACCTGACCATGCTTTACTTCTTTCAGCTTTGTAGAACGTGTGAGATTGTGTTCCTTTAACTTATTCGAAATCAGTCCGAGAGTAAGCTTGGTAGAGTAAATAGGTACGTTTACGTCCTTCAGGATATATGGCAATGCGCCGATATGGTCTTCGTGACCGTGGGTAATCACAAAGCCTTTTACCTTGCTGATATTTTCTTTTAAGTAGGTAACGTCAGGAATCACAAGGTCAATTCCCAGCATGTCGTCTTCCGGGAAGGAAAGACCGCAGTCCACTACCACGATACTGTCCTCATACTCAAAGGCAGTAATATTCATCCCGATCTGTTCCAGACCTCCAAGCGGAATGATCTTTAATTTGGAGGAAGGTCTTCTTCCTCTTCTCACCGGGCTTTTGCCCATATTTTTTACAGGACCTTTAAACGGCTGCCGTGGCTGCCTGTCCTGGTATTTCCCGTTTCCCGGCTTTGTCTGCCGGCTGTTATATTTATTATTATAGCCGTAATTTTTTGATCGGGTTGTCTGTTTTCTGTAATTTCCCGTATAGCCTGTCTGGCTTCCACTTCTTATATTATTATTGTTGCTGTTTTCGTTGTTCAATCATTGCACCTCACATTTCAAAATCCACATCTTCCATCATCTGCTCAAAAACCTTGAATACGGCCTCAAGCTCTTCCTCGTCCTCTACCATCTCGTAGCAGGCTTCCTGGCTCTCTGTATCGGACACGTCTTTTAAAATGTACGCCTGTGCTTCATCTTCCGCGGAATCAGAAACAAGGAGGTATGCAGTTCCGCCTATGCTTGTCTGCTCCTCCACAAAAAATTCCACAGATGTTCCGTCCTCTGACTGAAATTTAATTTTTTCCATCTTATTTAACCGTCCTTATCCGTTCCTCAGGGAATCCAAATATCCCTGTAAAATAAAAATAGCTGCCAGCTGGTCCAAATGCTCCTTACGATTCTCTCTTCTCACACCGCTCTCCATCAATGTGCGGTTCGCTTCTATTGTAGTAAGCCGTTCGTCCCACATAACAACAGGCAGGCCTGTTCTTCTCTCCAGCATTTCCCTGAATTCCAGAGATTTCAAAGCCCGCTCCCCAATGGTATTATTCATATTTTTCGGATACCCCAGAACAATCGTCTCAACCTGGTATTCCGAAACAAGTTCTTCAATACGTGCCAAAGTCTGACGCAGTTTATTTTCCTGTTTGCGCCATATGGTTTCCACACTCTGAGCTGTAAGGCCCAGCGGGTCGCTTACTGCCACCCCCACTGTCCTTGAGCCGTAATCCAATCCCAGTATTCTCATAATTATCGTTCCCAGGATTTATTCTTAATATACTCGTTTAAAAGTTCTTCAACCAGCTCGTCGCGCTCCACTTTCATGATCATACTTCTTGCGCCTTTGTGGCTGGTAATATAAGTCGGGTCTCCGGACATAATATATCCCACTATCTGATTTACCGGATTGTATCCCTTCTCATCCATTGCATTGTACACCAGATCCAAAACTTCTTTTACCTCAAGCTCCTGATCCGGTTTTGTCCTGAAATATTGGGTATTCCCCAGATTATTCTCTGCCATTTTCTCTCACGTCCTTACAATTACTTCATTTCTATTTTAATATAATTCCCTGCAAATTACAACGAAAACTTTCTCCATCCGGAAAGCTTTCTGCTTTTACTGTTACAATATCGTTTACAGAAAGTCCGTCACGCTTCTCTACCGCAGTCCGCACATATTCTCTGCTGTGTCCCAGATAATAAGTTTTTCCGCCAATCTCGCACTCTTCCTCAAGAAGGATTTCCAGCGTTTTTCCTTCCAGGGATTTTTCATATTCTGCCATTCTCTCTCTGTTTACAGAGAGCATTTTTTCGCTTCTCGCTTTTTTTACAGCCTCGGTAAGCTGTTCCTCCATAGCTGCCGCCTTTGTCCCCTGTCTTCTGGAATACGGGAAAATATGCGTCTCGTAAAAATGGATTTCTTTTACAAATGCAAGGGAACTTTCAAAATCCTCTTCCGTCTCTCCCGGAAATCCAACGATCACATCTGTGGTAAGCGCCGGATTTTCATAATACTTTCTTAAAATCTCACAGCGCTCTCTGTATTCCCCGCTTCTGTATCGCCTGTTCATCCGTTCCAGTGTGGCATCGCAGCCGCTCTGAAGGGATAAATGAAAATGCGGGCACACCTTCGGCAGCTCTGAAAGTCGTTTTACAAATTCCTCCGTGATAATTCCCGGTTCCAGAGAGCCGAGACGGATTCTTTTGATTCCCTCTATCTTGTGAACTGCCTCGATCAGAGTCAGAAGGTCTGCCTTTTTGTCTTCCGGAAAATCCACGCCATAGGAGCTTAAATGGATTCCTGTAAGCACAACCTCCTGATACCCTGTTTCTGCAAGAGTGCGGGCTTCCTCAAGCACATTTTCCATGTCTCTGCTTCTCACTCTTCCACGGGCATAGGGGATAATGCAGTATGTACAGAACTGGTTGCAGCCGTCCTGTACCTTCATGTAAGCGCGCACATGCTCCGCTGTGCGGCTGATGGCAAGACTTTCGTATTCTTTTGTCTGATTGATCTTAATGACTCTTGAAAGCTTGTGATGTTCTTTTTCGTAATCTTCAAGAGCCTCCACAATATTTTTTTTCTGATTGTTGCCGAGGATCAGATCGACTGCCTCGTCTTTATCCAGTTTCTCCGTATCTGTCTGCACATAACAGCCTGTTGCCACCACGATGGCATCCGGATTCATTTTTTTTGCTTTATGAAGCATCTGTCTTGATTTACGGTCTGCAATATTTGTGACTGTACAGGTGTTAATTACATATACGTCTGCTCCCGGCTCAAACGGCACGATCTCATATCCTGCCTCCTCCAGAAGCTGCTGCATTGCCTCCACCTCATAGGCATTGACTTTACAGCCTAAATTGTGTAATGCTGCTTTTTTATTCATGTTTGTCATCCTTTATATGTCTTTCGAAAATTTTATACAATTTCACTAAATCTTCAACTATTTTTTATCTCTTTTTACCTTGACTTTTTTTAAGGGTAAAGGTAAGATGAAAACTGTAAACAAACCAATACTTAAGGGAGGTTATCACAATGAAAACAGCAAAAATTTCACTGAACTCTATCGATAAAGTGAAGGCATTCGTAAACGAAATCAGCAAATTTGACTGCGACTTTGATTTAGTATCCGGAAGATACGTGATCGATGCAAAATCTATCATGGGCATCTTCAGCTTAGATTTATCTAAACCAATCGATCTGAACATTCATGCTGACGGTCCTGCACTTGACAGTGTAATGGAAGTAATCGGTAAATACACAATCGAATAATCTTTCGTGTATACAGGAGGAAGCCCAAAGGACTTCCTCCTTTTTATTTTCCTTTTACACAGTTTTATCGCTTTATGAAATTTCAATAACCTCTGTTGTTTTTAACGCTTCTTCCATGAGCTCTTCTATTTTTTCTTCCAGTTTTGTCTCGGAACGGTGGATCACCTTGAGATTTGGCTTTGTAACCGGGTGTTTCGCAACAAAAATCGTACAGCAATCCTCAAACGGAAGAATAGACGTCTCGAATGTATCGATTTTCTTGGAAATCTCCACAATCTCCTGTTTGTCAAATCCGATCACCGGACGGTACACAGGAAGCGTACATACTTCGTTTGTAGCTGCAAGGCTGTGAAGTGTCTGGCTTGCAACCTGTCCGATGCTCTCTCCTGTGATCATGCCGAGACAGCCTGTCTCTTTCGCAAAATGCTCCGCAATACGCATCATGTAACGGCGCATGATAATGGTAAGTTCCTCATGAGGACACTTATCATAGATGTAAAGCTGAATGTCTGTAAAGTTTACAATATGGAGACGAATCGGTCCGCTGTATTTTGCAACCAGCTTTGCAAGATCCACTACCTTCTGTTTTGCTCTCTCGCTTGTATAAGGCGACGCATGGAAATATACTGCGTCAATTTTTACCCCTCGTTTTGCGATCATGTATCCTGCAACCGGACTGTCGATCCCGCCGGAAAGAAGAAGCATTGCTTTTCCGTTTGTCCCAACAGGCATACCGCCCGGTCCTTTTATTGTCTCTGAATATACATAAATTTTATCACGGATTTCCACAGAAAGGGTCATATCCGGCTCATGTACGTCAACGGAAGCCTCCGGAAAGGCATCAAGAATGGCTCCGCCAATTTTTGCGCTTACCTCCATAGAAGGAATCGGGTAAGATTTCTTTGCACGGCGCGTATATACCTTGAAGCTTCCGGAAAAATCCGGGTATCTGTTTTTCATATAAGATACAACGTCTTCGCACATTTTGTCAAATCCGTTGTCCTCGTAAATCACAACCGGGCAGATTCCCACAATTCCAAATACTTTCTGAAGAGCTTCCACAGCCTCGTCAAAATCATAAACCTCCGGGCAGAATACGTACACGCGTCCCTGCTCTTTTTTTACTTCAAATTCTCCCTCTACTTTGGAGAGCGCAATCCGCATCTGCTTTACAAGGGCGTCCTCAAACATATATCTGTTTTTGCCCTTAATTGCGATTTCTGCGTATTTAATTAAAAATGCGTGAAATATCATAGTATCTCCTTTCCTATCGCCTGGAATATCTTCTGAGAGCCGGTACGACTTCTCTTAAAACTTCCAGACAGTAATCTGCTTCCTCAAACGTATTTTCCTCACAAAAACTGAAGCGCACCGTGCTTTCCTTCTGCTCGGCGGAAAGTCCCATTGCTGTCAGTGTTCCGCTTGCTTTTCTCTTGTGGCTGGAGCAGGCGCTTCCTGCGGAAACATAAATCCCTCTGTCCTCAAGAGTGTGAAGAAGAACCTCACTTCGGATTCCCAGAAAGCTTACGCTTAAAATCTGGGGCGCCCCCTCACGAAGCTCCATCCCGTTTATTTTTACGTTTTCTATCCGGGAAAGCCCCTCTGCCATATGCTCTTTTAACTGATACATATGCTCCACGTTTGCATCAAAGTTTCTGTAAATCTCCTCTGCTGCCACGCCAAGACCGGCAATTCCCGGAACATTGTCTGTTCCTGAGCGCATTCCGCCCTGCTGTCCGCCGCCTAAAATCTGCGGCTCTATCCTCGCTTTTTCATTGATATAAAGAAATCCCACACCTTTCGGTCCGTGGATTTTATGTCCGCTTACAGAGAGAAGGTCGATTCCCAGCTTCTTCGGATAAATCCTGTATTTTCCAAATGCCTGGATCGCATCTACATGATAAAGCGCTTTGGGGCTTTTTTCATGGACCAGCTTTGCGATTTTTTCTACCGGCATGACAGAGCCCACCTCGTTATTTACATACATGGTGGAAACCAGGATCGTATCCGGACGAAGGGCTTTTTCCAGAGCATCCAGCCGCACTACGCCTCTTTCATCTACAGGAATGATCGTCACCTCGAAACCAAGAGATTCCAGATACTCCACAGGCTGTCCCACTGCTGGGTGCTCCACCGCTGTTGTAACGATGTGATTTCCTTTTCTCTTATTTGCCGCAGCCCCGCCAATGAGGGCAAGGTTATTGGATTCCGTTCCTCCTGATGTGAAAAGGATTTCTTTTTCGTTTACCTTCATAAGGCGGGCGATGGACGCTTTTGCATCTTTTATATACTGCTCTGCCTCCACGCCTTTTCTGTGCATGGCAGAAGGATTTCCGTAATCCTCCATCATAGTTTTGCACACAATTTCCCGTACCGCGTCATAACACTTTGTTGTAGCGGAATTATCAAAATATACTTCCATCACTCTTTATCTCCTTCCAGGTGGAACATCAGCACAGAAAGAATGGCAAGTCCCGCCGTCTCCGTTCTTAAAATTCTGTGTCCCAGTGTAACCGGCTTTGCTCCTGCCTCCATTGCCATCTGGATTTCTTCTTCCTCAAAACCACCCTCAGGCCCGATAAAAATCCCAATGGACTGTCCCGGCTCAATGCTTTCTATGATCGCTTTTGTCTCCTTCATTCCTTTTGCAAGTTCATAGGGAACAAGGCAGATGTCAAGCTCTTTTGCAAGAGCGAGAGCGTCTTGAAACTTCATCACAGAATGCACTTCCGGCACAAGCATCCGTTTTGACTGCTTTGCTGCGCTTTCTGCGATCTGCTGCCATCTTGCCGTCTTTTTCTCTGCTTTTGCACCGTCCAGCTTTACCACGCACCGTTTTGTGGCAACCGGCACTACGCTGTATGCTCCAAGCTCCACAGCCTTCTGTATAATAAGCTCCATTTTATCTGCTTTTGGGAGACCCTGAAAAAGATAAATCTTTCCGGGCAGCTCATATTCCGGCTCCTGAGCATAAAGAATATGAAGAATTACTTCTTCCTCCTCAAAACTTTCAATCGTGCAGCAGTATTCTTTTTCTCTGCCGTCGCTGATCCACAGTTCCTCCCCTGTCTTCATGCGAAGGACGTTTCGGATATGATTTACGTCCCCTCCTGTAATGGAAATTCTGTGATCTTCTTCCTGGATCTGATAAGGCTCTACAAAAAAACGCTGCATCTTATCAGTCCTTTCTTGCTGTGACAGACACCCACTCGCCCTGATGTGTCACTTCCACAACTGTAAGCCCGGCATCTTTTACAGCCTGCACAACGACGTCTTCTTTTACATCAAGAATACCGGAAGTAATGTAATATCCGCCTTTTTTCATCTGATTTACGATTACAGGAGTAAGAGGCACAAGAACGTCTGCCAGAATATTGGCTGCCACAATGTCGTATTTCTCATATCCTGCTTTATCCTGCACTTCTTTGTCGTCAATGATATTTCCGATCATCATGTCGAAGGCTTCCTCCGGAATATCATTTGCCTCCTTATTCTCTGCAACTGCAGGAACGGCACAGGTGTCAAGGTCTGTTCCCAGAACATGCTTTGCACCAAGCTTTAAGGACACGATTCCCAGAATTCCGCTTCCTGTTCCCACATCGAGAAGCTCCGTATCCTCTGTCACATATTTTTTAAGCTGACGGATCACAAGCTGTGTTGTCTCGTGCATTCCTGTTCCGAAGGCTGTTCCCGGATCAATGTGAAGGATCATTTTATCTTTGTCTTCTTCCTTTACTTCCTCCCAGGAAGGAACGATGAGAATATCATCTACATAGAACTGATGGAAATACTCTTTCCAGTTGTTGATCCAGTCCTTGTCCTCTGTCTCGGATTCCTCGATAGTTCCCTCTCCAATATCCATAAAAGAGCGGAGCTCCTCAAGAGCTTCTCTTACCTTTTTCAGCATTTCTTCTTTATCTGTATCTTCATCCAGATAAAAATTCAGATATGCCACGCCGTCGTCTTCCTGGCTCTCCGGCATAATATCTACAAACATCTGCTCCTTATCTTCTTCTGTGAGCGGCTGCTTATCTACGATTTCCGCGCCTTCCACGCCCACCTCGGCAAGTGTGCAGATTACAATGTCCTCTGCCTCTGTCGTTGTTTTTACAGTAAAACGGTTCCATTTCATAATTAATTGTCTCCCATCTTTTCTTTCCAGATTTTTCTGTTCCAGTATTCAAATATATCCATTATCTTCTGATAACGGCTTTCCTTTGCAAAGAATCGCCATGCAGCCTCCACAAGAAGAACTGCGGCAATGGCGTCCACAATATAATGCTGTTTCAGCACCTGTGTGGAAATGATGATAAGTCCCGCAAATACGAGGGAAAATCTCTGATACCACACCGGAATTTCCCTGGCACCCTTTAATCCTCTCCAGCAGAGCCAGCTCACATAACAGTGAATAGAAGGAAGAAGGTTGGAGGGCATATTTCCTCCGTCCATTATGTACACAAGGGAAAGCATACGCTCAGACAATGTGTCTCCTGCGATCACCGGACGGATATTTGTAGTCGGCACTGCCATAAACACAAGAAAACACATCAGATGTACCAGTAAATCCGTTGCCACAAACCGGTAAAATGTTTTCTTTCCCCTCCGTCCTGCAAGAATATAATTGACAGCCCAGAAAGGAAAGGCAAGAATATAAATCCAGACAAATTCCGGAACTAGCGGAACTGCCCTGTCAAATGCGAACGTAAAATCAAAGTGGTATCTGTCTGCTGTGAGAATACTGCTTCCCCAGTATACAAGACAGTTTACTGCAAGAATGGATAAAAGCGGCAGAATTTCCCACACAGAAATCCACTTTTTACATTTTTCCAAAAGCTTCAATAAGAACCTCCTTCTTTCACGGGCTTTTTGGTATACCATACGATATACAGAAGTAATTGTCAAGAGAATGAAAAAGACTCACGGAAAAAAAGGCTTCGGTACTGTGACCGGAGCCTTCTGTTTTATTCCTCAAAAGTTTCCTTGAGCTTATCCATGAAGCTCTTTTTCTTCTTTTCTGGTTTTTCCTGTTTTTCGCCTGCTTCCCCTTTTGAAGCGGAAGGACGGTTTCCACATGCCTCGTCAAATTTGCGAAGCGCCTCTTTTGCCTCTGCATTGAGATTTGTAGGAACCTGTACCACAAGCGTTACATAGTGGTCGCCGCGTACATTTTTGTTTCGAAGGGAAGGAACGCCTTTTCCTTTCAGACGGATTCTTGTATCTGTCTGAGTTCCTGGCTTCACTTCATATGCAACCTCGCCGTCCACTGTGCTGATGCGGACCTCGCCGCCAAGAGCCGCCTGTGCGTAGGTAATCGGCGCTGTGGAGAAGATATTCATATCCTGTCTCTGGAAAATCGGGTGGCGTGCCACATTAACTTCTACAAGCAGATCACCTCTTGGACCGCCGTTTGTTCCAGGCTCACCCTTTTCACGGATACGGATACTCTGTCCGTTATCAATACCTGCCGGAACAGATACCTGGATCTTCTTTCTGGAAGAAGTATATCCTGTTCCGCGGCAGCTGGAACATTTCTCTTTAATTACCTTACCTGTTCCGTGACATTCCGGACAGGTCTGTACATTTCGAACCATACCGAACATGGACTGCTGGGTGTATACAATCTGACCCTCTCCGTTACACTTCGGACATGTAACAGGGGAAGTTCCCGGTTTTGCTCCGGTTCCGTGGCAGGTTGTACACTCGTCCTTCAATACAATTTCCAGCTCTTTTTCACAGCCGAAAACTGCCTCTTCGAAGGTAATGTTCACCCTTGCCCGAAGATTTGCACCTTTCATGGGACCATTATTTGCACGTCTGCCCCGGCTTCCGCCTCCGAAAAGATCGCCAAAAATATCACCGAAAATATCGCCCATATCTGCGCCGTTAAAGTCAAAGCCGCCGAATCCGCCTGCGCCTCCTGCTCCGCCGTTCTCAAAGGCTGCATGACCAAACTGATCGTACTGTCTTCTCTTGTCCGGATCGCTTAAGATGGTGTATGCTTCCGTTGCTTCTTTAAACTTTGCTTCCGCGTCTTTATCACCCGGATTTACGTCCGGGTGATATTTTTTGGCTAATTTACGGTATGCTTTTTTTAATGCTGCGTCATCGGCGTTTTTGTCCACGCCAAGGACTTCATAATAATCTCTTTTATCAGCCATGATTCCTTTTCCTATACTTGTTTCTTATCAGACTTCTTTATAGTCTGCGTCTACTACATCGTCATCGTGTCCGCCCTGAGAAGCGCCTGCTCCCATGTCCGGACCTGCCTGACCTGCACCTGCTGCTCCCTGTGTCTGCTCATACATTTTTGCGAAAAGCTTCTGTGCGCTCTCCATCATTTTTTCCTGTGCAGCTTTGATGTCTGCAATCTGGGAATCTGTGATCTCTTCTGTGTTTGCAGTCTGGGAAAGAAGGTCTTTCAGTGCATTTAAGTCAGCCTCTACTGCTGCTTTGTCATTTGCTTCCAGTTTGTCGCCTGCTTCTTTCAGTGCGTTCTCAACCTGGAATACCATAGAATCTGCATTGTTTCTTGTATCGATTGCTTCTTTACGTTTCTTATCCTGTGCTTCGAACTCTGCAGCTTCTTTTACTGCTTTGTCGATTTCGGAATCAGACATATTGGAGCCTGCTGTAATTGTGATGTGCTGCTCTTTTCCTGTTCCCAGGTCTTTTGCAGATACATTTACGATACCGTTTGCATCAATATCAAATGTAACCTCGATCTGCGGAACACCACGGCGTGCTGGCGGGATTCCATCAAGACGGAACTGTCCCAGAGACTTATTGTCTCTTGCGAACTGACGCTCGCCCTGTACTACGTTAATATCTACTGCTGTCTGGTTATCTGCTGCTGTTGAGAAGATCTGGCTCTTCTTTGTCGGAATAGTTGTATTTCTCTCGATCAGACGTGTAGCGATTCCGCCCATTGTCTCGATGGAAAGAGAAAGCGGTGTAACATCAAGAAGAAGAATATCACCTGCGCCTGCATCACCAGCAAGTTTACCACCCTGTACAGAAGCACCAAGTGCAACACACTCATCCGGGTTCAGGGATTTGCTTGGCTCTTTACCTGTAATCTGTCTTACTTTATCCTGTACAGCCGGGATACGTGTGGAACCACCTACAAGAAGTACCTGACCAAGTTCGGAAGCTGTGATTCCCGCATCGGAGAGTGCACGGCGTACCGGCTCTGCTGTTCTCTCTACCAGATCGTGTGTCAGCTCGTCAAATTTTGCTCTTGTAAGGTTCATATCAAAGTGTTTCGGACCTTCTGCTGTTGCTGTGATAAACGGAAGGTTGATATTTGTTGTTGTTGCGGAAGAAAGCTCTTTCTTTGCTTTTTCTGCTGCTTCTTTTAATCTCTGAAGAGCCATTTTGTCGTTGCTTAAATCAACGCCCTCTGTTCTCTTGAACTCAGCAAGCATATAGTCTGTAATTTTCTGGTCGAAGTCATCACCACCAAGACGGTTGTCACCTGCTGTGGAAAGAACTTCGATAACTCCGTCACCGATCTCGATGATGGAAACATCGAATGTACCGCCGCCAAGGTCATATACCATGATCTTCTGCTCTTTTTCATTATCAAGTCCGTATGCAAGAGCTGCTGCTGTAGGCTCGTTAATGATACGTTTTACATCAAGACCTGCAATTTTACCTGCGTCTTTTGTAGCCTGACGCTGTGCGTCATTGAAGTAAGCCGGAACTGTGATAACTGCTTCTGTTACGCTTTCTCCGAGGTATCCTTCTGCGTCTTTTTTCAGTTTCTGAAGAATCATTGCGGAAATTTCCTGTGGGGAATATTTCTTTTCGTCGATTGTCACACGGTAATCTGTACCCATTTCTCTCTTAATAGAAGAAATTGTTTTTTCCGCATTTGTAACCGCCTGACGTTTTGCAGGCTCACCTACAAGACGCTCTCCTGTTTTTGTGAAAGCCACAACAGACGGTGTTGTTCTGGCTCCTTCTGTATTTGCGATAACAGTTGGCTGTCCACCTTCCATAACGGCTACACAGCTGTTTGTTGTACCTAAGTCAATACCAATAATTTTTCCCATGATATTTATCCTCCTAATCTAATATCTGCCTGTTTGTATTTCAATTTCCTGTTGTATCCTGTCAGTTGGCAACCTTTACCATACTGTGGCGGACTACGAAGTCCTTATAAGTGTATCCCTTCTGGAATTCCTCCACAATGGTGTTTTCGCCTGCTTCCTCGTCTTCTATGTGCATTACGGCATTGTGAAGATTCGGATCAAACTCTTTGCCTACTGCTTCAATCTGTTTTACTCCCAGCTCTTCCAGTGTTGTCATAAGCTGTTTGTAGATCATGCGGATCCCTTCTGCGAAGGCATCTTCCTCCGGAGCCTGTGCAAGACCTCTCTCGAAATTATCGACTACAGGAAGGATTTTTTCTACAATCTCCTTTGCCCCGATAATGTACATGCTCGCCTTCTCTTTTTCCGTACGCTTGCGGAAATTATCGAATTCTGCCATGTTTCGTTTCAGTCTGTCTGTAAGCTCTTCTATCTGCTGGTCTTTTTTATCTTTTTCTTTTTTCTTCTTGCCGAAAAAAGAAGTTTTTGTCTTACCTTCTACAGGCTGCTCTTCTGTGGAAGCGTCTGTTTCTTCGGTATTTTCTGTCTCTTCCTGTGCCATTTCTGTGTCTGTTTCTGTCTCTTCTTCAGTCACAGGAGTTTCATTGATTTCCTCCTGAACCTCAGATGTGTTCTTATTTTCTTCTGACACGTCTTCTCTACCGCCTTTCTAAGTTTTCTTATTTATCAGTGCGTCTATCTGAACCTTTAGGGTTTTAAGACTGTCTACTACATTTTCATAATCCATACGTTTCGGACCGATGATTCCGATCGTTCCCCGCATCCCGGAGCCAAGCTCATACGTGGCAGTTACTACACTGCAGTCCCGCATGGTCTGAATGGGCATCTCGTCTCCGATATATACCTGAACTCCCGTATTTTCCGTATCGGACATATGCTCCTTTACAAGATCTACAAGCTGCTGTTTTTCCTCAAAAGCGGAAATCAGCTCACTTGCCTTTGTCTTGTCTGCAAGCTCCGGATATTTGAAAATATTGGTTGCTCCTGACGTATAGATTTCCATGTCTTCTTCATCCACATGAATGGTATCAGCCACAGTATCCAGAACAGTTGCAACTACCTTGCTGTGCATTCCTGCCTGTTCTTTCAGTCTTGCGATCATCCCCAGGTTTATATCCTGTATGGGAACACCGTTTAGATTAGTATTCAGAAGAAGATTCAACTTGAGAATCGTCTGATCGTCCATCTCCTCATCCAGATCAATGATCTGATTTCGGATCACATTGTTGTCACTTACTACAACAGCCACAAGCTGCAGGGGATTCACACGGGAAAGCTGAACAAATTTCAGTTTGTTTCCGCTGTACTGAGGAACAGAAATCATAGTGGCATAATTTGTGTTTGTTGCAAGGACTTTTGCCACCTGCTTCAACACCTTATCCATCTTATCTGTCTTCTCAATCATCAGATCCCTGATTTCTGCAATCTCGTCTTCCTTCTCCTTCATCAGGGCATCCACATAAAGGCGGTACCCTTTATCGGAAGGAATTCTTCCGGCAGATGTATGCGGCTGTACAATATAGCCCATATCTGTCAGGTCAGACATCTCATTTCTTATGGTAGCAGAGCTGACATTTAAGTCTGCATATTTTGAAATGGTTCGTGAGCCTACCGGTTCTCCGGTTTCCATATAAGTCTTGATGATCGCCTTGAGGATTTTTCTCTTGCGCTCATCTAATTCTTTTTCCACGTTCCCATCTCCTTTCTGCATTTTGCTCTGTTATCTTTGATTTGTTAGCACTCATTTATATGGAGTGCTAACATCTATGGTCTTAAGATAGCACTGTTATTTTCGTTTGTCAATATCTTTCACAAATTTTCCTGAAAAAATTAACATCTTCTAAAAAGAATCCTGAGGCGCATTTCTTCAAAAAAAAACCGGGCTGTTTGTCACAGTCCGGCATTCTTTTATTTTATCACTCTGACTTTCGCAACACCGTCAATGGATTTCAGCTCCGCAAGAGCCTCTTTTGACGCTGTGCTTTCCAGGTCAAGAAGGGTATAGGCAAATTCACCCTTACTTTTGTTTGTCATATCTGCAATATTGATTCCTTCGCTTCCAAGAACCTTTGTTACCTGGCTTATCATATTTGGAATATTTCTGTGGGTGATGGCGATTCTTCCCACTGCGACACATTTGCCCATATCACAGTTTGGGAAATTCACGGAATTTTTAATGTTTCCGTTTTCCAGAAAGTCCTTTAATTCCTTTACTGCCATTACCGCGCAGTTTTCCTCGGATTCTTCAGTGGAAGCGCCAAGATGAGGCGTTACGAGAATCCCTTCTCTTCCTGCTACTGTGGGATTGGCAAAGTCCGTCACATATTTCTTTACTTTTCCCCCTTCCAGCGCTTCTATCAGAGCTTCCTCATCTACAAGCAAGTCTCTTGCAAAATTAAGAAGTACCACGCCCTCCTTCATTTTCTGGAAAGCTTCTTTATTTATCATCTTTTTCGTACTGTCAAGAAGCGGCACATGAATGGTAATATAATCGCACTGGGAATAAATCTCGTCCAGAGTTTTGCTGTGGTGTATGGTTCGTGAAAGGTTCCATGCTGCGTCAATGGATATGTACGGGTCGTATCCATATACGTCCATACCAAGACCGGAGGCTGCGTTTGCAACCATTGCTCCGATAGCTCCAAGCCCGATGATTCCAAGCTTCTTTCCGCTGATCTCGCAGCCGGCAAACTGTTTTTTCTGTTTTTCCGCCAGCTTGTCAATATCTTCTTTATCCTTTTCCTCTTTTACCCACTCAATTCCGCCTACAATGTCTCTTGAGGCAAGGAGCATTCCTGCAAGAACCAGCTCTTTTACACCATTTGCATTTGCGCCCGGCGTATTAAAGACTACAATTCCTTTTTCCGCGCATTCTTTTACGGGAATATTATTGACTCCTGCTCCGGCTCTCGCAATGGCACAGATGTTTTCCGGAAGCTCCATGTCATGCATTTTTGCGCTTCGTACAAGAATGGCATCACAGTCCTTTACTTCCTCTGTTTTTCCATATTCTTCTCCGAAAAGAGACAGTCCTTTTTCCGCAATGGGATTGAGGCAATGATACTGAAACATTACGCATTCGCCTCCTCAAATTTTTTCATAAAATCAACGAGCGCCTCCACGCCTTCTTTTGGCATGGCATTATAAATGCTGGCGCGCATACCGCCTACACTTCTGTGACCTTTTAAGTTTACAAGTCCTGCTTCTGCAGCCTCTTTTACAAACTTTGCATCCATCTCCTTATCTCCCGTCACAAAAGGAACATTCATAAGGGAGCGGTCTTTTGGAACTACCGTTCCTTTAAAGAGTTTGCTGCTGTCAAGAAAATCATAAAGGATTTTTGCCTTTTCCTCATTTCTTTTTTTCATTTCAGAAAGGCCGCCCATTGCTTTTAGCCACTTAAACACCTTTCCACACATATAAATGCAGTAGGCATTCGGCGTATTGTAAAGAGAGCCTGCGTCTGCATGTGTTTTATAAGTAAGCATGGTTGGCGTTCCCGGAAGAACATCCTCTGTAATTAAATCCTCTCGGATGATCACAATGACCATGCCTGCTGGTCCGATATTTTTCTGGACGCCGCCGTAGATAATCCCGTATCTGCTTACATCAACCGGCTCTGATAAAAAGCAGGAGGACACATCTGCCACCAGAGTTTTTCCCTTTGTATCGGGAAGCTCCTTAAACTTTGTGCCGTAGATGGTATTATTTTCACAAATATAAACATAATCTGCGTCCGGGCTTATGGGAAGGTCGCTGCAGTCCGGAATATAAGAAAAGGTTTTGTCCTCTGAGGAGGCAATCTTATTTGCCTTTCCATATTTCTGCGCTTCCTGATACGCCTTTTTTGCCCACTGTCCTGTGACAATATAATCTGCCACCTTATTTTTCATAAGGTTCATGGGAATCATGGCAAACTGCTGAGACGCTCCTCCCTGAAGAAACAGTACCTTATAATTATCCGGAATGTCCATCAGTTCCCGAAGGTCTTTCTCCGCCTCATCTATGATCTGCTGAAATGTGCTGCTTCTGTGGCTCATCTCCATCACAGACATTCCCGTTCCTTTATAGTCCATCATCTCCTCTGCCGCTTCCCGTAAAACTGCTTCCGGAAGCACGGCAGGACCTGCTGAAAAATTATATACTCTTCCCATCTCTCTTCATATCCTCCTCATCAAATACATCGTCAATATTTGCTCCTGCCGGTACCATAGGAAATACACTTAAATCCTGATCGATCCAGCAGTCGAGAACAACTGTGCCTTTTGATGCAAGCGCTTTTTTAAGAGCCGGTTCCACCTCCTCTTTCTTTGTTACACGGATTCCTTCCGCTCCCATAGCCTCCGCAAGCTTCACAAAATCCACATTGTCATTTAAGATAGTATGGGAATATCTGTGGTCATAGAACAGAGTCTGCCACTGACGCACCATTCCCAGTACATGATTGTTCAGTACAATTTCAATCAACTGATTGCCGCATCTTACAGAAGTTGCAATCTCATTCATATTCATTCGGAAGCAGCCGTCTCCTGCAATATTAACAACAGTCTTGTCCGGTCTTCCCATTTTTGCTCCGATAGCTGCGCCAAGACCATAGCCCATTGTTCCAAGTCCCCCTGAAGTGAGAAGAGTTCTCGGCGCTTTATATTTGTAATACTGTGCTGCCCACATCTGGTTCTGACCAACCTCTGTGCTGATGATGGCATCTCCCTTTGTAAGCTCATACAGTTTTTCGATCACATATGGGCCGGTAAGCTGAGATTCATCGTAGCGGAGCGGATATTTTTCCTTCATTTCCATAATATGTGCAACCCACTCCGGATGATTCTGTGCCGGAATCTTTTCAAGAAGCCTTCTTAATACTTCTTTTAAATCGCCTTCAATATAAGCGTCCACATACACGTTTTTGTTGATTTCCGCTGCATCCACATCAATCTGGATAATCTTCGCATTCTTTGCAAAGGTATCTGCATTTCCTGTCACACGGTCGCTGAATCTCGCGCCAAGTACGATCAAAAGGTCACACTGGCTGACTCCCAGATTTGACGTTTTTGTTCCGTGCATTCCCAGCATTCCCGTATACATGGGGTCTTCTCCCGAAAATGCGCCTTTTCCCATAAGACTGTCGCACACAGGTGCCTGAATCCTTGTGGAAAGCTCTGCAATTTCTCCGGACGCACCGGAAATCACGCCGCCGCCGCCCACGAAAATAAACGGTTTCTCTGCTTTGTTGATCAATGCTGCCGCCTGCTCAATATCTTCTTTTCTTATATCTTTCGTCTCTCTTGTCACAGTTGCGGGACGGTGTGGGATATATTCATACTTTGCAGCAGTTACGTCCTTTGTCACATCTACGAGAACAGGACCGGGACGTCCGCTTTTTGCGATCAAAAAGGCTTTTCTGATCGTATCTGCCAGCTTTGTTACATCTTTTACAATGTAACTGTGCTTTGTTACAGGCATTACAATTCCCGCAATATCCACTTCCTGGAAGGAATCCTTTCCAAGAAGCGCTTTTCCTACATTTGCAGTGATTGCAACAACAGGAACAGAATCCATAAATGCAGTTGCGATTCCTGTCACAAGATTGGTTGCTCCCGGTCCGGAGGTTGCCATGCAAACTCCTACTTTACCGGTTGCACGGGCATATCCGTCTGCCGCATGAGCAGCGCCCTGTTCATGTGAAGTAAGCACATGGTGGATTTCGTCCTTATATTCATAAAGAGCATCGTATACATTTAAAATTGCTCCTCCAGGGTATCCAAATACTGTATCTACACCCTGTTCTTTCAGACATTCTACAATGATCTGTGCACCTGTCAGCTCCATAGCATCTCCTCCTTATTTTGATTTTGGCACTTCCAGAATCGCGCCTCTGTTTCCTGATGTTACCATTGCCGCATATCTTGCAAGATAACCAGTTGTTACCTTCGGCTCTCTCGGCTGCCATTTTTCTTTTCGTTTTGCCATTTCCTCATCCGATACTTTGATCTCCAGTTTCAGATTCGGAATATCGATTGCAATTATGTCTCCCTCTTCCACTAAGGCAATCGGTCCTCCCACTGCTGCCTCCGGAGAAACATGACCGATGGACGCGCCTCTTGACGCTCCGCTGAATCTTCCGTCTGTGATAAGGGCTACAGAAGAGCCAAGCCCCATTCCTGCGATGGCAGAAGTAGGATTTAACATCTCTCTCATTCCAGGTCCGCCTTTCGGGCCTTCGTAGCGGATCACTACCACATCTCCTGCAACGATTTTTCCGCCTTTAATTGCCTCTATGGCATCCTCCTCACAGTCAAACACTCTTGCCGGACCTTCGTGGACCATCATCTCCTCTACAACTGCAGAACGCTTTACAACGCCGCCGTCCGGAGCAAGATTTCCTTTTAAAACTGCAAGACCGCCTGTGACACTGTACGGATTGTCAATGGGACGAATCACTTCCGGATTTTTATTTACACAGTCTTTGATATTTTCTCCCACTGTTTTTCCTGTGACCGTCATACATTCTGTATGAAGAAGTCCCTTTTTGTTCAGCTCGTTCATTACCGCATATACGCCACCCGCCTCATTTAAGTCTTCCATATAAGTAGGACCTGCCGGAGCAAGGTGACAGAGGTTCGGTGTTTTTTCACTGATTTCATTTGCAAAGCTTATATCAAAATCCATTCCGATTTCATGAGCGATAGCCGGAAGATGAAGCATACTGTTTGTAGAACAGCCAAGCGCCATATCTACTGTCAGAGCATTTAAGATTGCCTCTTCTGTCATAATGTCTCTCGGACGGATATTTCTTCTGTACATTTCCATTACCTGCATACCTGCGTGTTTTGCGAGACGGATTCTCTCGGAATAAACTGCCGGAATGGTTCCGTTGCCTTTAAGTCCCATTCCCAGAACCTCAGTTAAACAGTTCATGCTGTTTGCTGTGTACATACCGGAGCAGGAGCCGCATGTAGGGCATGTCTTGTTTTCGTACTCACAGAGACCTTCCTCTGAAAGATTTCCCGCTGCATATGCGCCTACTGCCTCAAACATACTGGAAAGGCTTGTTTTATGTCCGTCCACCCTTCCTGCAAGCATGGGACCGCCGCTTACAAATACAGTCGGCACATTGATCCTTGCCGCTGCCATCAGAAGTCCCGGCACGTTCTTGTCACAGTTCGGAACCATGACAAGAGCGTCAAACTGATGTGCCATTGCCATTGCCTCTGTAGAATCGGCAATTAAATCTCTTGTAACAAGAGAATATTTCATTCCGATATGTCCCATTGCAATACCATCGCACACTGCGATTGCCGGAAATACAACGGGCGTTCCTCCTGCCATTGCCACTCCCTGTTTTACTGCATTTACAATCTTATCCAGGTTCATATGTCCCGGAACAATTTCATTATATGAACTTACAATACCGACAAGAGGACGTTCCATCTCCTCCTCTGTCATGCCAAGGGCACGAAACAGGGAACGGTGCGGCGCCTGCTGTGTTCCTTTTTTTACTGCATCACTTCTCATATCTGTCTCTCCTTTATGTATGTATATTTCTGCTTATTTTCTTTTAAATCGCCCCGGAGATCAAATCTCCCATTTCCTCTGTTCCGACTATCTTACAGCCGTCTGACATAATGTCTCCTGTGCGGTATCCATCTGTCAGCACTTTCTGAACTGCCGCCTCCACTGCATCTGCCTCTTTATCCATATCAAGAGAATAGCGAAGCATCATAGCTGCTGATAAAATCGTCGCAATAGGATTTGCCTTATTCTGCCCTGCAATATCCGGCGCAGAACCGTGACTTGGCTCATAAAGCCCGAATTTTGTCTCGTTTAAGCTGGCAGAGGAAAGCATTCCGATGGAGCCAGTTACCATACTTGCCTCATCTGATAAAATATCGCCAAACATATTTTCCGTAAGAATCACATCAAACTGTCCCGGGTCGCGCACAAGCTGCATGGCACAGTTGTCAACAAGCATATGGGAAAGAGTTACATCAGGGTAATCCTTTGCCACTTCCTCCACCACGCTTCTCCAAAGTCTTGAAGAGTCCAGAACGTTCGCTTTATCTACGCTTGTCACCTGTTTTCTTCTCTTTCTCGCGATTTCAAACGCCTTCACTGCAATGCGGCGTATTTCTTTTTCATTATAAGTAAGGGTATCTACGGCTGTACGGACACCGTTTTCTTCTGTTGTCTTTCTCTCTCCAAAGTAAAGCCCGCCTGTGAGTTCTCTGACAATTACCATATCAAAACCTTCCCCTATGATTTCTTCTTTCAGAGGGCAGGCACCTTTTAATTCCTGATAAAGATACGCTGGTCTTAAATTCGCAAAAAGATTTAAGGCTTTCCGGATCCCAAGAAGTCCTGCTTCCGGACGTTTTGAAGGTTCTAACTGGTACCAGGGAGAAGTTTTTGCATCTCCTCCGATAGAGCCCATTAAAACAGCGTCAGCCGCCTTCGCCTTTTCTATTGTCTCCTCTGTAAGCGGAACTCCGTAAGCATCAATGGAAGCTCCTCCGAGAAGAAGTTTTTCATATGTAAAAGTATGTCCGTATTTTTCACACACTCTGTCAAGCACTTTTTTTGCCTCTCTCACAATCTCCGGTCCGATACCGTCCCCCGGAATTAACGCGATCCTACATTCCATAATTTTCTCTCCTCGTTCAAATATTTTTTCTATAATACCGCAATTCCCAAAATATTTCAACCTATTAAAGCGAAAAAGAGTTAAAATTTTAAGTTTTTAACTGGACAAAGCGAACTTCTCTTTTTTACTCATAAAAAGAGAACCCTGATTTACAGGATTCTCTCGTATTTTACAAACTGATATTCCAGGTCGAAATAAGTCTGCTCTTCGCTCTCTGCTGTTATATGCCACTCTTTGTCCTCGTCAAGGTTCGGGAAGTAGCTGTCTGCCTCATATGCAAAATCAATTTTTGTCACATGCGCAGTGTCGCAGTAAGGAAGAAGCTGTTTATATACACTGTCCCCTCCGATACAGTAAACTTCCTCCTTCGGATATTTTTTAATCTCCTCAAGAAGCTCCTCAATGGTGTGGACAACGATCGCATCTTTTACCTTATAATTTTTATTTCCGGTAAGTACGATGTTTGTGCGGTTCTTTAAAGGAAGTCCGTTAGGAAAGCTCTCCAGAGTTTTTCTTCCCATGACTACCACCTTGCCTGTTGTTTCCTGACGGAACATTTTCATGTCTGCAGGAATGCTTACAAGAAGGCGGTTATCCTTTCCGATTGCCCAGTTTTTATCGACTGCTACAATAATATTCATTTTCTGTCTCTCCTTTATACAGCTATTGGGATATTTTTAATCTGCGGCCATGTCTCATAATTTTCCACAATCAGATCATCTGTTGTAAAATCATAAAAATCTTTAATCTCCGGATTCAGCTTTACAACAGGCGCCGGATACGGGGTGCGGCCTATGAGTTCCTTTACAACAGGAATGTGTCTGTCATAAATATGACAGTCGGAAATCACATGAAGAAGCTCGCCTGCCTCCATATCGCAAACCTGGGCAAACATCATAAGAAGAATGGAATACTGACACACATTCCAGTTATTTGCAGCAAGAATGTCCTGGGAACGCTGATTTAAAATTGCATTTAAAGTAAGCTTCTCTTTTCCCGGCTCTTTCGTCACATTAAAAGTCATGGAATAAGCACACGGGTAAAGGTTCATTTCATGGAGATCCTGATGCACATAAATATTCGTCATAATCCTTCGGCTGTAAGGATTGTTTTTCAGATCATAAAGAACCCGATCTACCTGATCCATCATTCCCTCTTTATAGCTGTGCTTTACGCTCATCTGGTATCCGTATGCTTTTCCGATGGAGCCGTCCTCATCTGCCCAGCTGTCCCATATATGGCTGTGAAGATCGTGGATATTGTTTGATTTTTTCTGCCATATCCACAGAATCTCGTCCATACAGCTTTTCAGAGCCGTCTTTCTAAGAGTAAGAGCCGGAAATTCCTTTCTCAGATCATAGCGGTTTACTACACCGAATTTCTTGATCGTATAAGCGGACGTTCCGTCCTCCCACACAGGGCGCACCTTCTCTCCCTCTGTGCTTGTACCATTTTCAATAATGTCTTTACACATTTCTATAAAAATATTGTCTGCAAGACTCATTTTTTCGTCCTCCTGGTTTTCTTTTCTGCAGTATTCTTTATGGAAGTACGCTTCCCGGAAACGCTTTTTTCAGAAACCTTTCTCCCGGAAGCTCTTTTCGCCTCCTTCTGCGGTGTCACAGAAAATACAAGGACTCCGAGCGCCGGAAGCTTCATCTTTATAGAATACGGACGCTCGTCACACTCCTGTTGTTTTGCCGTTTTTACCCTCGGATTTCCCACGCCGTCTCCGCCGTATTTCTTTAAATCGCTGTTAAAAATCTCTTTGTATTTTCCGGCATAAGGCACTCCAACCTGATAATTTTCATAAGGAGCTTCCGAAAAATTACATACTGCAAGAAGGGTTTCTTCCGGATTCTCGGTTTTTCGCAGGAAAGTAAGTACGTTTTCCTCATATTTCATAAGCTGGATCCATTCAAGTCCCTCGTAATCGTCATCTTTTTTCCAGAGAGACGGCTGTTCTTTATATAAGGTATTCAAATCCCGGATATACTCTTTCAGTTCCTTTGGCATATCTTTATCAGGAGACGACATCTTACAGCCCGGATGAAGTGTCATATATCCATACGCTGCCCGGATCTCCGCTTCCTTCTGCTTTTCATTGCCCCAGATTTTACTGCGGAAATCTTCAAGGGTTCCCACGTCTCTGCTTCCCAGAGTGAGTATATAATGCTCGCTGTACGCATAAAGCGTGGAAAGTGTAAGCTGGTCGTGGCTGTTTTTCCTGCTTTCCGGTTCTGATGCAAGATATTCCAGAAAATCTCTTATCCAGCCGCCGCTCCATTTATAATCAAATCCAAGATGGTCATTTTCCACACTGTCTGTAAGCTCCGGCCAGAGTCCGTCTTCCTGCGCGATCAAAATCACACCCGGATTTCTCTTTTTCATAATAGAATTTAAGTGCTTCAAAAACTCCACTGCATAAAGATTTTCATTTGTTCCGTAAAGATTGGGCTGCCATTCTCCCATATTTCTTCCGTAATCCAGATAAAGCATCGCGTCCACATCGTCCATACGGAATCCGTCCACATGATAAACCTCTGCCCAGAAGCAGGCGTTTGCTATAAGAAAATCCCGCACCATCGGACTTCCATAATTATAAAGCATGGTTCCCCACATCGGGTGAACCGCACAGTTCTCATCAGGAACTTCATAAAGAGGCGTACCGTCAAACTTTTCCAGTCCTCCCTCAAATCTCGGAAACTGAGCAGGTGTCCAGTCAAGAATCACTCCCACTCCTGCCTGATGCAGAAGATTAACCGTTTTCTGGAATTTTTCCGGAGTTCCAAACCTGGAAGTAGGCGCATAATAAGACGAGGTGGAATATCCCTCTGTACTTTCCTCCAGATATTCCATAACAGGCTTAAATTCCACATGGGTATACCCTGTCTCTTTCATAAATTCTGCAAGTTCTTCTCCGCTCTTCCACTTTGTAATATCTGTCTCATAAATGGAAACCGGCTGTTTTCTGTCATCATATTTACGTCTCTCTTTCAGCCATTCCCCATCGTCCCAGGAAAAGCCGGACAGATCTGCCACAACAGAAGCACAGCCTTTCGGCTTCTCAGCCCGGAAGCCATAAGGATCTGCTTTTAAGGAAACCTTTCCGCTCTTTTCTTTTATTTCATATTTATAAAGAGTTCCCTCTTTCATATCCGGCACAAATAATTCAAAGATCCCGGACATGGGCATTCTGTGCATCATGAGAAAACGTCCGTCCCAGTTATTAAAATCCCCCACAACACTGACTCTCTCTGCATTTGGAGCCCACACTGCAAAGTAAGTTCCCTCAACGCCGTCCACCGTCATAAGGTGTGCACCCAGCTTTTTATATGCCTCATAATAGACACCTGCGCAAAAAGCCTTTTCTTCTTCCGGAAGAATCTGTCCGGAATACTGATACGGATCCTTCCACTGCTTTTCACAGTTTTCCAACTGTACAAGAAAGCTGTATTTTGGAATCCGTTTTGCAGGCAGAAGCACTGCGAAATATCCCGCCTCGTCTTCCATTTCCATCTGATATTCTTTTTTTCCTGCGACTACCTTGACACTTTTCGCCTCCGGAAAAAATCCCTGGATCAGAACACCATCCTTTGTAATCCTTGGTCCCATCACATCTTTCGGAGAAACTTCTTCCCCGTATACTACTGCTTCGATCCGCGGCCAGTCCATATATTGATATAATTTTTCGTCCATAGCACACCTCCCATTTTTTCCATTTTACCATTTTTTCCTGAAAAAATAAAGGAAATTGTTTGACAAATCCTTCTCACTGCGCTAAATTGGAATTAAGATTACGTACTTGGAGGAAGAACGAATGGAAAACAGATTATTTGACGTAACAGCTCTTGGCGAGCTCCTGATCGACTTTACAGAAAATGGAACAAGCTCTCAGGGAAATCCTCTTCTTGAGGCGAATCCCGGAGGCGCTGTGTGCAACGTACTTGCCATGCTTGGCCGCCTCGGCAAAAAAACTGCTTTTATCGGAAAAGTAGGACAGGATATGTTTGGAACACAGTTAAAAAATGCAGTAGAAGAAGTTGGCATTGATACCCGCGCTCTTTTTATGGACGAAGAGGTTCACACAACCCTTGCTTTCGTACATACTTATCCGGATGGAGACAGAGATTTCTCTTTTTACCGCAATCCCGGCGCAGATATGATGCTTACAAAAGACGAAGTTCCGGCAGATTTAATCCAGAATTCCCGTCTTTTCCACTTTGGCACACTCTCTTCCACACATGAGGGCGTAAGAGAGGCAACACGCCACGCCATTGAAATCGCAAAGGACGCAGGCTGCATTATCACCTTTGACCCTAACCTTCGCCCGCCTCTCTGGAAATCTCTTGATGACGCCAAAAGAGAGATGGAATATGGCATGACAAAATGTGACGTTCTGAAAATCTCAGATAATGAAGTAGAATTTCTTTTCGGCACAACCGATTACGACAAGGGCGCAGCTCTGATCCGCGAAAAATACAACATTCCTCTTGTTCTTATCACAATGGGAAAAGAAGGAAGCCGCGCTTACTATAAAGATATGCGCGTGGAGGCAGCTCCTTTCCTTCAGGAAAACACCATCGAGACAACAGGAGCAGGCGATACTTTCTGCGCCAGCATTTTAAATTATGTTCTTGAGCATGGACTGAATTCCCTCACAGAAGAAAATCTTCTTGAAATGCTTACTTTTGCAAATGCTGCCGCATCTCTTATCACTACAAGAAAAGGTGCGCTGCGCGTCATGCCTTCCAGACAGGAAGTAATTGATTTTATCGCAGAAAGAGGAAGATAACTGATATTATGGACATTACTTTTGATACCGAATACGGACGATTTAATTATCGCGTTTGTGCCGTCATTATAAATGATAATAAATTATTGGCAATGCACGATGAGAACTCACCATATTATTATCTTCCCGGAGGCAGGGTTTCTTTGCATGAAACAGCGGAAAATGCTGTTTTGAGAGAAATAAAAGAAGAACTTGAAATAGATGCCAAAATTATCCGTCCTTTGTGGGTAAATCAAAGTTTTTTCAATGAAGATGTGACGAAAGAACAATTTCACGAACTGTGTATTTATTTTTTAATTGATGTCTCACATACAGATCTCTTTAGCAGGGGCGATAAATTCCGAATGTACGAACAGGGTCATAGGCACGATTTTGAATGGCTACCGTTTAAACGTCTGAACAACGAATATATTTATCCCGTTTTTATACGAGAAAAGATCTTCAATCTTCCGGACACACTTGTTCTGCAGTCAGAATTTGAGTAAAAATAATCCTGTCTGTACATTTAACGGGCAAGTAGAACAAATACTTTAAAAACTGCGATACAAAATAGGCTTTTGACAAGGAACAGGGCAGTCTCTCTTAAGAACGACTGCCCTGTTCGCATACCTTAATCTTAAATAGATAAGTCACTTTTTGTTCTGCTGACTTTTTTACAGTAAAGAAGCAGCAATTTCCATACTCCCCAGCCAAGCGCAAATAAAATCACACCTGTTAAAATTGATAAAAAGAACGTAGAAACCGGTCCTGCAGAAACTGCCCCAAACTGGAAACCAATATGCTCCACAAAGGGAAGATTCAGGTGCAGCAGAAAGTCTGCCAGCTTTACCACACCCAGCAACGGAGTAACTGCTCCACACACAAGAAAAGTAGGGGCAATAATTCCAAGACAGGGAATGACTACCAGACCCGAAAATCCCACAAGACTGTAAAAAGCACAGATGATCATAATTCTTTTCCAGCTGAAACCTTTTTCCTTTGTAAGTAAATCTCCAAGATATGCCCTCGCAAGCTCCTTCGGCTTTCCAAGTCTCTCCATAATCTGCTCTGTGGAAAGATGTTCACTCTCCATCTCCAGCACAGAACTTTTTATTTCTTTTACAATATCCACTCTCTCAGAAGTTGGAAGCGGTTTTAAACATTTGTCAACGGTGGACAGATACTTTTCCAATGCAGCATTCATAGTTTTCATTCTCCTTTCAGCACAGACATAGCGTTTAATAAATTTTCCCATTCACGATTCATTGCTTCCAGATATTCCTTTCCTTCCTGTGTCAGGGAATAATACTTTCGCGGTGGAAGCCCCTCTGCAGATTCCTGCCATGTTGACTGCAGATACTTCTCTTTCTGCAGTCTTCGCAGCAAAGGATACACGGTACTTTCTGTGGAAGCAAGCATGGGATACCTGCTTAATTCCTGCAAAATCTCATATCCATAGCAAACCTTTCGATTCAACATGAGCAAAATACAGTATTCCAATGTACCACGCACAATCTGCGATTTCCATTTGTCCAGATTCATGTTGTCACCTCACTGTTCTTTCGATATATACATCGTACTACACAGTATATATATTGTCAATAGTATATTTTATAAAACAGGATAAAAAATAAAATACCACTTGACTCCTACGTTACGTAATAGTGTATTCTTATCTTACCACGAGGAGGAATATGCTATGATGACAGTAAATGAAGTAAGTAAATTAACAGGAGTAAGTATACGTACTCTGCAATATTATGATAAAATCGGTCTGCTCCACCCTGCTGCCCACACACAGGCAGGCTATCGTCTGTACGACGAGCAGGCTTTGGAAACCCTGCAGCAGATTTTATTATTCCGTGAACTGGAATTTTCCTTAAAAGACATTAAAAAGATTATAGAAAATCCCTCTTTTAACAGGGAAAAAGCGCTCCAACAACAAATTGATTTACTGGAATTAAAAAAAGAACGCATTGAAAATCTCATTGCGCTCGCTCGTGGAATAAAATTAACAGGAGGAAATAAGATGAATTTTTCCGCATTTGACACACAAAAAGAACAGGAATATAAAGCCCGTACAAAGGCTTCCTGGGGAAATACCCCGGAATACCGGGAGTATGAAGAAAAGACAAAAGACAGAACTGCCTTACAGCAGAATGCTATCACAGCTCAAATGATGGACATATTTGCAGAACTGGGTAAAATCAGACACAGCGAACCTTCTTCCAAAAACGCTCAAATGCTTATCCTGCATTTACAGGATTTCATATCAGAACATTTTTACACCTGCTCTGACGAAATTCTTGCAAGTCTTGGAGAAATGTATAAAACAGACGAATTTACTGCCAATATTGACAATGCCGGTGGAAAAGGCACTGCTGCGTTTGCCAGCCGCGCCATTGAACTATACGTAAAAAACAAGTGAAATATTATAAGGAGCAGAAATCGTAAATCCCATTTCTGCTCCTTCTCTATCAATTCTTTATTCTCTGAAGGGATTTCTGCCTGTAAATCTCTTTCAGATCCTCTATCGCCATTTTCACGTCCAGAGTATGAAAACCAAACCAGCACTCATTCATCGTCTCCGCATCCGCTGTGTGATAAATTTCACGGCTTGTCTCTTTTGTGTAATAATGCCAGTACCGATACGTATATCCTGTCCAGTACATAACCTCTCTGGAATAAACTGTTCCTGCTTTTTTCAGCCCTCCGGCTTCCTCATCTAATTCTTCCAGAATATATTCTTCTCCCGCCCATTGCAGACGGTCATAAACGTCATCAAGAGCTGCCGCTGCCCTGCTGTTCATAAATTCCTCTATAAATAGAGGACAATCGTATCCATTCTTTAAAGCGAGCTCAAATAATCTGCCCTGTATATCACAAAGCTGCCGCTTATCAAGTGTGAAGTTTTCCATTTTATTTACCTTCCTCCAATATTTCATCGAAAAATCGCCCTTCCCTGCGATATTCCCTGCAAATTCTCTCTGCAATTTGAATACCTTCCTGACGATTTTCTTCGCTTTTTTGTTTCAATTCTTCTCTTTCTTTATCTGAAATTCGCCTTTCATCAAGGATTTTTATTTTCTCACAGGCTTTTTTTGTTAAAGCTACGTACTGTTTCCCCAATTTCAAAGCAGACAGACTATTTATAAGGGCACGGTCTGTAATCTCACCGTTGAAAAAACGGTCCAGTATAACAAACATTCTGTCATTGGCAATATACCCGATTATCATATCGCTTTTTTTACTTAAATTTGCAATTCGATTATAAAGAAGTGTATCTTTCGCCCCTTCCATTTTGCCCCGATTGTATGCAACCAGTAATGCCCACTCTAAGCCCACCTCTATATCCAGAATTTTAAGATCTGACAAATCTGCTTCTAACGTATAAATTCTGGCGTCCGGATAATTACAAATCAATGTAAGCGGCTGGATTCTTTCCGTTCCCATATAAAATCCCTTACCAAAATCACAATATTTTCTGCTTACAGGTGCAATATTACCGTGGATTCCTGACTTTGACCCATGATACAAAACTACAGTTTTACTCATAAGCTCCTCCTTCCATTCGTATTCCGCTTTTTCCGATAACCTCATCATACCACACAAGTTCTTACGTTACAACGCACCGCATCTTTAAGATATGAATATCCGACAAATTCTGAAAAAACACATTGACAAACCCGTTCTAAATGACTATTCTTTTTAAGGTATAATTTTTTGGAAAAGAGGTATGAAAATGCAAAAAACGGAAAATATCATGGGAACAAAAAAAGTAATGCCCCTTTTGATTTCCATGTCTGTGCCGCCTATGATTTCCATGCTGATACAGGCATTATATAATATTGTAGACAGTATGTATGTGGCAAGAGTGAGCGAGGATGCTCTGACAGCGGTATCCATTGCCTTTCCCCTGCAGAATCTGATCATCGCAGTATCCTGCGGCTTTGGAATCGGGCTTAGTTCCTGCGTTGCACGTGCTCTCGGCGCAAGAGACGAAAAAGAAGTCACATCTGCCGCCACGCATGGCTTCCTGTTAAGCGGTGTTCACTGGCTGTTGTTTGTACTGATGGGACTCTTTGTCACCGGACCATTCCTTAGAAACTTTACAGACAGTCCTCAGATTTATGAAATGAGCTGCCAGTATACGCAGATTGTTTTATGCTTCAGCATTGGAAGTATGTATCATTTATATGCAGAAAAATTATTTCAGGCAACAGGAAGCATGGTGCTTCCCATGATCTTCCAGGGTGCAGGTGCTATTTTTAATATTATTTTAGACCCGATTTTTATTTTCGGCTGGTTCGGCATTCCTGCTATGGGAGTTAAGGGTGCTGCGATTGCAACCGTAGCTTCTCAGATTCTGGCTGCTGCCCTTTCTATGATTTTCTTCCTGAAAAAATGTACGTCTGTACGGATTCATTTAAAAGGATTTCGCTTTGAAAAAAATATGCTTTGGAAAATCTATACTGTGGCAATCCCTTCCGCAATTATGATGTCCCTGCCTTCTGTTCTGGTCGCTGCATTAAACTCTGTGCTGGCAGCATTTTCCGCCACGGCGATTGCCGTTTTTGGACTGTATATCAAAATCCAGACCTTCGTATACATGCCTGCTAACGGCGTAATTCAGGGAATGCGCCCTATTATGAGCTATAATTACGGCGCCGGAAACCGAAAACGTATGAAAGAAACTTTAAAAGCCAGCCTGGAGGCAGCCGGAGTGATCATGGCTTTGGGTACTGTACTGTTTATGGCTTTCCCACAGGGAATCATGAAACTTTTTAATGCAAATGCGGAAATGCTCGAAATCGGCGTTCCCATGCTGCGTATCATTGCCATTGGATTTATCATTTCCACAGTAGGCTGTGTGCTTTCCGGAGCTTTTGAAGCACTTGGAAAAGGCGTCCAGTCATTAGTCGTATCTCTGCTGCGCCAGTTGATCATCATTATTCCTCTGTCTGCAGTTCTGGCAAAAACCGCAGGGCTGTATGGCGTCTGGGCAACCTTCCCGGTAGCGGAGCTTATCGCTGCTGTGATCGGCTGTATTTTATACAGAAATTTTATGAAAAAATTAAAACTGACAAAATAATACTCTGGCAAACAGACAATCCTAACCTCAGGAGAATATCATGGGATTTAAAATTTACGAATCACTGCCGGAAGAGAAAGCTTCGTAATCGGACGCGTAGCTGACTTCTATGAAAAACTCGGCTACAAAAAACAGGGCGTTGTATATCTTAATGAATACTGCCCGCATATTGTTATGCCAAAAGAATGATGATTTATTTATGGGGAGGAATGCCTCCCCATTTTGATTTATAATTATTTTGCCAAATAATTTCAACATAAAAGTAAACTAATCATATTTCGGCTGCCTGATTATTTTTTACGGCTCCGCACGGTTGTTCTTACAACTGTGTATGGTTATTCTTGCTATAACAGGTATATAGCATATTCATTGATTCCTGTACTTTATCTGTAATATCGTTTTATCAGATAGCATAAGGTTATTTTTTATTTTCTCTGTTTTTCGCCTATTTTTTTGTGGTCTAAATAAGCTACTTTTCAAACTTATTAAAATATCGGCTACTTTTTTCAAAGACAAATAGGATACTTTTTAATTTTCTTAGATTTTGATTATTTTTTCATGTCTTTTTATAGGCTAGATTTGCCTTTCTTTGATTTTCAACTTATTTTACCTTGGATTTTATAGGATTTTTAAGATATTTAAAGGTTTTTCGCCTATTTCAACTGATTTATTATAGGCTTATGGAATTGATTCAAAGATTTTCGCTGACTTTTACATTTTTTGACAACTTCTGCATGTACAAAAGCCCCCAGAAGTACAATACGTCTGAGGTCCATATTTATTTCTCTCGATTGATTAACGTTTAGATAACTGCGGTGCTCTACAAGCTGCTTTAAGCCCATAGTTGTTTTACTGCCGATTGCGTAAAAAGCCTGGCAGAAAACTCTGCCAGACTTTTTGTTATACCGCAACAATCATTCAAATTCCCGTAACAGGACAGACAGGCAGCGGAGGCTCTCTGTGGTCTCCGATCATCTTCTCCATCCATATCATATCGTACCATCTTCCGAATTTACAGCCTGATTTGTGAAATTTTCCCACCATCTGAAAGCCCATATGATGATGAAATCTCGGACTGTCATTTGTGAGGTACTCATCCTCCTCATCAATACAGGCGATACAGGCATTCATATTCTGGATATTCTGCTTTTTCAAAAGCTCCTCCAGTTTTTCATAAAGCGCCTTTCCGTATCCTCTTCCCTTGTATTCCGGATTCAGATAAATGGTAGTCTCCACAGACCAGTCATACGCCACACGCTCTTTAAAAACAGCGGCATACGCATAACCTCTTACCTCTCCGTCTTCTTCCACAACGAGATAGGGATAACGCTTCTTTATGTCTCTCATCTTCTCTGTAAATTCCAAAAGAGAGGGTACTTCATAGTCAAAACTTACTGCCGTATGTTTCACATAGTAGCCGTAAATGGAAAGAAGCGCTTCTGCATCTTTCTCCTCTGCCATACGGATCGTAAACTTCTTTTCTGTATCCAATTTCTCAGCCCTTATATTCCGCAACTGCGCGATCGAATACTTTGATGTGATCGAACAGCCAGTCTACTACATTTTTCTGAACCCGAGCTACAAAAGCCTCTGTTGGGCCTTCCTCTTCCTCAAGCATCTCCTGAAGTTCTTTTACTGCGTTTTTAAACTCTGCGTGTTTTGCCTTATGCTCATTTATTCCAGGGAAACTGATTTCTTCCTGAAGTTTTTCTTCTGCATCAAAATGAAACTCTGTGTAATCTAAAAGATAATCCAGCATTTTGATTGCCTTTACCTGTCCATTGCCGTCCTGGCAGCTTACAAGAAGCTGGTCGATTCTGCTGATCAGCTCTTTGTGCTGGGAATCAATCATCTCGTTTCCTGTTTCCAATGCTTTATCAAATTCTACTCTCATCTTATCTGACCTCCTGTGTCTCTGTATCTTTGTGCTCCAGGTCTTTGCCGAACACTTTTAAACGTATATAGTTTATCACAGTTACAGGGATTTTCCAATATTTTCGCACAGATCTCTTAAAAAAATATAAGCGGGAAACTTATGATGATCTCAAGGAATGTTTTTTCCTCCGTTTTTTTATATTCCGCCCATATCTTTCCATTCATATATTCCACAAGGTATCTGCTCACTGTAAGCCCAAGTCCTGTTCCTCCCTTTGTTCTTGAGGCTTCCTGCATATAAAATCGGTCAAAAATCCGGGACGGTTCTGAAAGCTCTGTACCTTCTTCTATGTCGTTTGCAAAAATAAATAGAACTTCTTTTTCTCTCTTCTGCACCGAAATCGTAAGCTCTGTCTGCCCGTATCTCACACTGTTTTGGAGAAGGTTTACAAATACTCTTGTAAGGGCATCCTCATTGCCTCTTATTTTTACCGGGATTTCCGGAAGCGAAAGCTCTACCTTTAATTTTTCCAGAAGTCCATAGTGGGAAAGACAGCATTCCCGCAGAATCCTGCCCGCATCTGTCTCTTCCATTTCCATCTGAAAATTTCCATCGCTTACTCTGGAAAGCTCGTAAAACTGTTCGATCAGCTTTTGAAGTTTTTCTGCTTTCTTTCTCACAATCTTTAAGGATTCCTGCTCCTCACTGCTCATGGAAGCGGTATCCATCATCTTTAAATATCCGAGAATGGCAGTGAGGGGTGTGCGAAGGTCGTGACTGATATTTTCAATCTCTTCTTTGAGCTTTTCCTCTTTTTTCCCATAGGCAATGCGAAGCTTCCGGATTCCCTCAAGATTCTCGTTTACTGAACAGAGAAAAGATTCCACAGTTCTATCCGGAACAGGAAACTTTACAATTCTGTTTTCCTCGGGCTCCGCTGAAATTTCGCGAAGCTCCTTCTCTGCTTTTTTTAATGTGTATTTTATGGCAAAAAGGCGCCATAGAAGATAACACACAAGGATGCTTAAAATAAGAATCACTGCTTCTTTCATTGCCTCCTCCTTTTCAGCTTACTTTACATCTGCTGTTTTCTGAATTTTATCATTCCCCATGCACCGAAAACAACAATTCCGATCACACCGGTTACCATACATTTTAAAAATCCTTCCGGAGTATTCCAAAGACACTGATATGTCCCCCTTGTCACAAGGACTTCCGAGCGTAAAAACGTATAGGGCAGCCATCCTGAAATCTTTTCAAATGCCTTAAAATACATCCCAAGCATACCCACTGCCATAGGAATAAAATAAATCACTGCCATCCACCAGAGCATCATAGATGTTTCTTTTTCAAGAGTCACGCCAAGTCCCAGCATAAGCATCATAGCTGCAATGGAAAAAGGAAGGGCGGAAACAAGCGCCATTATCATCTGTTTGAAAGGCTCCCACTCCGGGTTTTCCAAAAGAAGATATGCGCTTCCCACATATACTGCAAATACCACGCACATTAAAATAAGGCAGCTTGCCAGAGATACCAGCCATTTTCCAAGTAGTATCGTTTCTCTTGGAATGCCGTAGGCAACTGCGTTTTTAATGACTCCCGCTTTTCTGTCGTCAACAAAAATCGTACCTGCAACTACACTTCCAAGGGCAATTATCCAAATTGGCTGGGCTGTAAGCGTATTCAGGGAAAAACGGAACGTACCATACGGGAAGTTTGTAATAAAATGATTGCTGCCCCATAAAATCAGGTTCATGAGAAGAACAAGACCGCACATCACGCCTCCTGCAAGATAAAAGCCTCTTCCACGAATGGTTTTATACCACTCGCTTTTCATATAATTTAACATAACGCGCTTCCTCCTTCTTTTAAATTCAGGTAATATTCCTCAAGAGACTGGCTTTTCCGTGAAAGCTCCAGAACATCAATTCCATGTTCCTGGGCAAGACGGCTGTATGCCTCATTGGAGGACTCTGCCTTTAAAATCCTCACTTTTCCGTCAGGCATTACTTTATAATTTTTCACAGAAAGCTCCTTTTCCAGAAGAACCGCATATTTTTCTCTGTCGGAAACAGCAATTTCCACATAATCTGCACACTCTTCCAGAATTTCCTTTCGGGAAATCTGACGGAGAAGGTGTCCGTTCTTTAAAAAGCCGTAAGTATCTGCCATCTGCTCCAGCTCGCTTAAAATGTGGCTGGAAAGAAGAATCGTAATATTTTTTTCCCTGCTGAGACAAAGAAGGAGGTTTCTCATCTCCACAATTCCGCTTGGGTCAAGACCGTTTATGGGCTCATCAAGAATCAGAAGCTCCGGGATTCCCATAAGTGCGATTCCAAGTCCCAGACGCTGTTTCATTCCAAGAGAAAGAGCTTTTGCTTTTTTCTCTGCTGCCGTGCGAAGTCCTGTAAGCTCCAGAATTTCCTCCACACATTTTTCTCCCGGAACGCCTTTTTGTATTCTTGCGTATTCCAGATTTTGTCTCACATTAAGCTGCGGGTAAAATCCGGGATTTTCAATGAGAACTCCTGTCCGTCTTCTCATTTTCTGAATTTCTTTTGCCTCATGCTCCCCAAACAGGGATATTTCTCCCTCTGAAGGAGCGGCAAGGCCTGACAGCAGCTTTAAAAAAGTTGTTTTTCCTGCGCCGTTATCTCCCACAAGACCGTATATCTCTCCTCTTTTTACGGAAATTTCCACACGGTTAAGGGCGCAGAATTTTCCGTAATTCTTTGTGAGATTTTTTGTTCTTACAATATATTCTCCCATCTTTTTCTTCCTTTCTTTCAGACTTACGTCCCTTCTGTAATTAAGAGTATACAAAAAAGGCTCTTAATAAGTCCTCAAGAAAGTTTAAAGAATTCATAAAGATTATGCCATCTTAAATCCAATTCCCCAAACGGTTTTGATATACTCCTCTTCCCCGTCAGCAGCTGCTATTTTTTTACGAAGATTGCTCACATGGACATTTACCGTATTGTCCTCCCCGTAATAACCCCCTTTCCACACCTTCTCATAAAGACTTTCTCTTGAAAAAACCTTATCCGGCTCTTCCATAAGGAGAAGAAGGATTTCATATTCATAAGGAGTCAGTGTAAGGACATGTTCTTTTACAGATACCTGATGTCCTTTTTTCAAAAGCTTTAAGTTTTTAAAAGTGAGAATTTCCTCATCAGATACCGCTTCTGCCCTTCCTCCCTTTGACCCGCTTCTTCTCAAAAGCGCATACACTCTTGCAAGAAGCTCGTCCGGCTCAAAAGGTTTCGTCATATAATCGTCCGCCCCGCTTTTTAAAAGCGTTACCTTATCTTCCAGCGCCGATTTTGCAGAGAGAATTAAAACAGGAATTTCTGATTTTCTGTCCGTCCGGATTTTCTGAAGAAGCGACTCCCCGTCCATACCGGGCATCATCAGGTCGAGAATGACCATATCGTATGTTTCCATGCCATAGCGAAGCTCCGCTTCCGTGCCGGAAAAGGCAGATACCGCTCTGTACCCTCCTTTTTCCAGAATTTTACATATTAAATGATTGATCGCCGTGTCATCTTCTGCTACAAGAATTTTTATATCGTCCATTTTCTCACCCTTCTGTCACGATCCAAAGCTGCGCCTGACCGCCCCTTGTCTTTTCTGAATTTTTAAGAATCAGGCTTCCGCCCTGATTTTTTGTAATATTGGAAGCAATAAAAAGCCCGAGTCCCTGATGTCCGCTTCCGTGGCGGCTTTTATCGCCTCTGTAAAACCGCTCTGTGCCGTGAAATAAATCTTCTTTTGAAAATCCCGGTCCATAGTCGCTTACTTCCGCCACAAGAAATGATTTTTTGTCTCTCTCTTTGATTTCCACTGAAACCTCGATTCCTTTTTCTTTCTCCGTATAGGAGACAGCATTGCTCACAAGATTTTCCCAGGCACGAAGAAGCTCTTTTCTGTTTCCTTTTATTTTACAGGCTGCCATATGATTCTTTACAGAAATGTTCGTATTTCCCGCCGCTGTCATTTCCTCCGCCTTTTTGATAAACGCGTCAGAAATCGCCTCTCCCTCCAGGATTTCTGTTTTTTCTTCCTTAAATTCATTGTGGATTACCTGCCGCATCGCCTGTAAATACTGCTCTATCTGTTCCACGTTTTTAAGGATTGCTTCGCTGCACTCTCTCTGCTCACGATTTAAGTCTTCTTCATTTAAAAGCTCCGCATTTCCCCTTATGATCGTCACAGGCGTTTTAATGTCGTGGGCAAGGGCAGAAAGCTCTTCCTCCCTCTTTATCTCCATTTCCCACTGCTCTTCCAGAGATGTTTTCAAAGATTTCCGCAAATGCTCAAGAGAGCCTAAAACTTCCTCAATCTCCTTTATATCCGAATGCTCTCTCTCAAAATCCAGATCGCTGTTCCCGATTTTTTCTGTTGCCTGATTTAACACAAGAAGACGGCGCTTCAGTCTTTTTGAAAAAATCCGGGAAGAAACGATCACCTGGATCAAAAACAGGACAAGAAAAATAAGAGGCAGTATATTTTCCAGCCCGATTCTGTTTAAAACAGGGTGATTTCCGGCAAAATACGCCTTCAGTGCATATTTTACAATGCAGACCTCCCCGTTATTTCTCTCAATAAAAAAGAAGTATTTCCCATCTGAAGAAAATTTCGTGTCCGTCTCAAAATTCTCCCAGCTCTTCTCTCTTATTTCTTCCGGAAAATTCCCGTACATCCACGTCCCGTCCGCTTCATACACCCCGTAAGTACAGTGAGGAGGAATCATTTCCTCTGAAATATGCGATATTTCCGCAAGCTTCCCGCTGTCTTTTTTAAGCGTCACTTCCGCATAATTGGCAGGACGAATCATCCCGGAAACGCCGGAAAGGGCTGCCAGTAAAACCAGCAGTCCCACAATGAAAACCGTATTTACACAAATCTGCACCGTGTATTTTAAAAAGAATTGATAAAGACTTTGTTTCTTTACTCCCATCTGTATCCAATCCCCCACTTTGTCTCAATCACAGAAAGACCTTTTTTCTGAAATTTCGCCCGTATATTTTTGATGTGCTCTGTAATTGCCGAAAGGTCGCTCTCTCCGTCAAACCCGAATACGTGCTCGTAAATCCTCTCTTTTGAAAAGACCTGTCCCTTATTCATGGCAAGATATTCGCAGATGGCATATTCGCTCTTTGTAAGCGGGATTTCCTCTCCTTTATAAAAGATTTTTCTGGAGCGGAGCTCAAGCTGGATTTCTCCCACAAAAACAGCGTTTTTCTTCTGCCTGCTTTCCCGCCTTAAATGTGCTGCCACCCTTGCCCGCAGTTCCCCGATTCCAAACGGCTTTGTGATATAATCGTCCCCGCCGATGCCAAGACCGGTCATAAGCTCCTTTTCTCCTGTTTTTGCAGTAATAAAAAGAATGGGGCAGTCCACCCTGTCCCGAATTTCTCCACACAGCGAAAAGCCGTCTGTTCCCGGCATCATCACATCGAGAAGAATCATCTGAAAACAGCCAAGATTCATTTTTTTCACAGCTTCCGGATCGCTGACAGGCGTCACCACATATCCTTCTTTTTCCAGAGCTTTTTTTATTATCTTTAAAATTTCTTCCTCATCGTCCACAGCAAGAATATTAATCATTACACTGCCTTCCTTCATAAAATCTGAACCATACAAGAATTATGACACAAAGAAGGAAAGTTATCAACAGGCATATTTTTGCGTTTCCTTTTAAATTTAAAGTCTCCTGTACCATCTTTCTGTAGGTGTCATTTAACTCCATTCCAGTTACATACGCCGCCCATCTGGCGCTCCAGGAAGCAGGAATAAAGGTCCAGAGTCCATCTCCAAGACCGGTGAGAAAAAGAGCGGATATAAGGGATTCTCCTGTTCCCACCGCTATGGATACAGATTTTGGAAAGGTAAGGTCAAGAAAAAGATGAATTCCGTATAAAGCAGCAGAGGGAAGCCACAGTGCAAAAATAAGTTTCACACAAAGTCCAGGCGTCATTCCCTCTTTTCCCAGAAGAAAGGTAAATACTGCCCCGAAAAGCCCCACTGCAAGAAGGAAAGAAAAGAAGGTACAAAGGAGAAGGGCAATGTATTTTCCAAGCAGGGCACTTTTCTTTTTTCTGGCTGTTCCAAGAAAAGTCTGAAAATGATTTTTTTCTTCCAGCCCCACTGAAAGCGCTGATAAAAGGCTGATAAGAAAAGGAAGAGCAGCTCCCATTGCTTCTGCATAAGCCATAATTTCCGATTCTGTGTCCCAGGGAGAAAAGGAATAATATAGAAGGAACAGACCGCAGCCCAAAAGAGGAACTCCTGCAAAAATAAGCGGAAGATACGTTCCTTTCATTTTTCTGTATTCTGCCTTTGTAAATCTCCATATCTCTCCCATCTATTTTACCCCCTGTTTTTCATACCATTTTCGTCCTATGCCCCAGAAAAGTAGAAACCATATGAGGGAAGCTGCCACTCCAACCCACACACTGCCTGCATTTAAAAGCTCCGGATAAAATCCCACAGAGCCGGGAACTGCCAGAAGATTGCTCGGCATGATCCCGAGAACCGGGCACATCACTCTTGCAGGAATCGCACCCGGAAGAAGCATATAATAATCTTTAAGAGAAAGTGCAACAAATGCCACCTGGTATAAAACCACATGGATCAGGATCATAGGAAGGCTTCCGAAAGCCTCTGCAAGAAACATGCAGAAGGGAACCTGCCACATAAACGTAAGAAAAAGGACTGCCCAGGCAAGAATAATGCTTCCTGCTGAAGGACTGTTTGTAATGATAAATGTAAATTTTCTTCCCAGGATTTCTCCTGCCAGAATCAGAAGAAACATAATGGTAAGTCCTGCCCCTGTCACCCACAGTCCGTACAAAACCTTTCCGTCCCATACTTTTTTCCGGTCAACCGGAAGTGTCAGGAGCGCATGATTCTTAAGCTTTCTGTCCTTTCTTATAATGACGCCGCACATTAACGCTGCCATTGCAGGAAACATCATGATATACCACCAGTTGCTGCTGTTTATAATAAAATAGCTTCCTGATATGTACAGAGAAAAGATAATCGTAAAAAGCGGCATGAGAATCATAAGCTTTCCGACGGATGTTTTCCTGCATTTCATTTTTTCTGCCAGAAAATACGTTTTCATCGGATTCCCTCCTTCCTGTCGCGAAGAACAATTTCCATAAACATGGATTCCAGATCTCCGCATTCGGAAAGACGCCCCTGAAATCCCAATTTTCCCTCTGTGAGGATTCCAACATAGTCTGCTGTCTGCTCAATTTCACTTAAAATGTGACTGGATACAAGAACCGTGATCCCTTCCTGTGGAAATCTTCTTATCATAGCGCGAAGCTCCGTGATCCCGACAGGGTCCAATCCGTTTACCGGTTCGTCCAGGACAAGAAGCTTCGGCTTATTCAAAAGAGCGATGGCAATCCCAAGTCGCTGCTTCATTCCAAGTGAAAAATGTCCCGCCTTCTTTTTTCCTGTTCCACTTAAATCTGTAATTTCCAGCACCTCCCGGATTCTGGAATCCGGCACATCAAGAAGGATTGCCCGCACTTTTAAATTTTCCCAGGCAGTCAGGTTTTCGTAAACTGGCGGCGTCTCAATGAGCGAACCGATTTCCCCGAGATCTTTTCTCGACCAGGAATGTCCGTCAAACTGAATACTTCCGCCTGTCGGTTTCAAAATTCCTGTAATTGTTTTTAATAAAGTGGATTTTCCCGCCCCGTTTGGTCCCAGAAGTCCATATACCGAATTTTGGGGAACTTTTAAAGATACCTCGTTTAATACTTTTTGATTGTGAAATGATTTTGAAATACGATTTGTCTGCAAAATAAATTTTTCCATATAAATTACCTCCTATGGTTTTATCATAGGAGGCAATTATAAGGATTTTATAAGATTTTATTATTTTTTCGGATCCCACATTCCAATCACTTCATTAACTGTGGAAATGGTTACAAATACTTTGAAATCCGATTCGTGAAGATAATTCATAAGTGTTTTATACTCGTTGACCGTCATAATTGTCACAAGCTCTGTCTGCTCTTCCTTCTGGAACGCACCCTTTGCTGTATAAAGAGTGATTCCTCTTCCCATTTCATTTAAAATGAAATCCTGGATTTCCTCATAGTTTTTGGATAAGATACAGATTCTCTTTTTCTTATTGATACCGCCGATAAAATAATCAATCGCCTGTCCGTTCGCATACGTTGCAAGCATACTGACTACAAGGCTGCCCGGTCCATACACCAAAATAGAACTCATGGCTGTTACCATTCCTGCCAGCGTCACTGCTTTTCCAATTTCCATACGCGTATATTTGCTGATAATTTTCGCTGCAATATCAATTCCGCCTGAGGAGGCATTTACATTAAAAAGAATTGCCTGTCCAAATCCTGCCACAAGAATATAAGCCACTACATCGTATACGTTATTTCCTGTCACTGAGCCGGAGAGCGGGCATACCACTTCAAAAATCCCGAGAAATATGGGCATCAGCATTGATGTATATACAGTCTTTACTCCAAATTCCTTTCCTACTAAAAGAAATCCTATAATTAGAAGCACTACGTTTAACATCATAGTGAGCATGGATATGGAAAATCCCGTAAGCTCTGACAGCACCATAGCAAGACCGGATATACTTCCGATTACCACCTTACTTGGAATCAGGAAAAAATATATACTTGCAGATATGATGAGCATGGCAACAGTAATAAAGGCATACTCATATATCACATCTTTTTTTGAAATATTTTTCTTTGCCATTTCCTTTATCTGATACGGGCTACGCCGGTATCAACGGCTGCTTTTGCAACTGCTACAGCAACTTTTTTTGCAACTTCCGGATTTAACGGGTCCGGAACAATGTAGTCTGCTCTTAATTCGCTTTCCGGAATAATATCTGCGATGGCGAGAGCTGCTGCAAATTTCATCTCGTCATTGATCTCTTTTGCGCGCACATCAAATGTACCACGGAAAATTCCAGGAAACGCAAGAACATTGTTGATCTGATTTGGATAATCACTTCTTCCTGTAGCAACGACTGCTGCTCCTGCTGCTGCCGCATCATCCGGGCTGATTTCCGGAACCGGGTTTGCACACGCAAATACGATCGGATCTGCATTCATGGAGCGTACCATATCCTGTGTCAGGCTGTTTGGAGCGCTTACACCGATAAAAATATCAGCCCCTTCGATCACGTCTTTTAATGTACCCTGTTTCTTATTCGGGTTTGTAACTTTAGCCATTTCCTCTTTTACAGGGTTCATTCCCTCTGTACGTCCCTCGTAAATAGCTCCTGTTCTGTCGCACAGTGTAATATCTTCAAAGCCATAGGAGAGAAGAAGCTTTGTGATTGCGATCGCGGCTGCGCCTGCTCCGTTTACTACGATTCTGGATTCCTCTTTCTTTCTTCCTGTGAGTTTTAAGGCATTGATAAGTCCTGCCAGTGTGATGACTGCTGTTCCGTGCTGGTCGTCATGGAAAATCGGAATATCACATTTTTCTTTTAATTTCTGCTCGATCTCAAAACATCTCGGAGCGGAAATATCCTCCAGATTCACACCGCCGAAGCTTCCGGAAATCAGATAAATTGTATTAACAATATCGTCAACATCTTTGCTCTTAATGCAAAGAGGGAAGGCATCAACACCACCAAACTCCTTAAACAGCACACATTTTCCTTCCATAACCGGCATTCCTGCCTCCGGTCCAATATCTCCAAGACCAAGAACTGCTGTACCGTCTGTCACAACGAGACACATATTCCAGCGACGTGTCAGTTCGTAGGATTTTTCCACATCTTTCTGAATCTCCAGGCATGGCTGTGCAACTCCCGGTGTATATGCAAGAGATAAATCATCTTTTGAGTTCAGGGCAACGGTAGATACCATCTCAATTTTTCCCTTTTTCTCATAGTGCATCTCAAGGCTCTCTTTTGCGTAGTCTCTTTTCTGACTCATTACTTCTCCTCCTGCTGTAAATTTATATAGTTTAAAACTAACTTTATTTCCGCTCTTATACTATCACGTTACCACTCTTTTTTCAATGTATAAATCATTTCTCTGCCTATTTTTCCGCCTTTTCTTACACTGACAGACAAATGCGCGCCGGCTGGCATACATGGCTCACTTTTTTTCGAAAATTCTGTTTTTAACCGCCAATCTGTGACATCATATGCCGTTCTCCATGCCCGTTCTGCTTTTCTGTAAACTGATGGGCGCGCGGTTTTTCCTGTACTGCCCTTTGAATCGCTTCCTTAATTTCCTCTTTTGAAGCTCCGTTTCGAAGAAGGACACGCAGATCTGTTCCTGAATCATATTGCAGACATGTTTTTAAATACCCTTCTGATGTAAGGCGCACCCTGTTACAGGCAGAACAGAATTTGTGGCTCATTGCACTGATAAATCCGATTTTCCCCTGAAATCCCGGAAATTCATAATAATGACCTGGACCATTTCCAAGATTTCCTGAAAACTTCACGCCCATTCCATATCGTTTTTCCAGTTCTCGTAAAATTTCTTCTTCTGTGCTTCCTGTATATTCTTTTCCAAGTCCAATCGGCATCATTTCAATATACCGCACATGCACCGGATATTTTCGGGAAAGCTCCGCCAGTTCAAAAATGTTCTGTCCCTCAATTCCCATTGGAACACAGTTTATTTTAAGAGGAATCTCTTTATGAGAAAGCGCCGCCTGAAATCCCCGCATCACCTTTTCAAAATCATTCCTTCTTGTAATTTTAAAGAATACTTCCGGATTCAGAGTATCCAGGCTTAAATTAATACCATCAATTCCCGCATTTGAAAGTTCATCTGCCGCCTCCTCCAGATTGACTCCGTTTGTTGTAATCGTTACCTTTTCAATTCCCGGTATCCTTTTTAAATCCCTGATAAGAGAAGGCGCTCCTTTTCGTACAAGAGGTTCTCCTCCTGTGATTTTTATTTTCTTTATTCCAAGTTCTGCAAAAATCTCTCCAAGATATAAAATTTCATTATATCGCAGAATCTTATCATGAGAAACAGATTCCACACCACATTCCGGCATACAGTACACACATCTTAAATTGCATCTGTCGGTAATCGATATGCGCATATAATCAATTTCTCTTCCATAACTGTCGATCATATTCAAAAACTCCATTTCTGCAGTCTCTTAAAGGCTGCAATCCTTCCTGTCAGCGAAGAGCAAGAAGTTCTTTTCCCTCTTTCAGTCTTTTATAAAACTGTTCATAAAAATCCCTTTCTCTGTCATAAGGCGTCAGGTAAAAACGGCTCACTACATACATGTTCAGATTTTTAATAAGAGTGCTGTCCTCTGTCCCATAAAGAACTTCCTGCACGTCCAGAAGAAAGTAATGCCAGTCTGACACAAATTTTTCATACTGCTTTATATCTGGCGTGTCAATCCATTTTTTTACCTTTATTTTGCTTCTGTTCTGCTTTTTGCACTCATGAATCTGAAGAATGTACTGAAAACTTCCGTCTTCATAATATCTTCCGAGAGGAAACAGACGACAGAAACCGGGGCGGAAGCTGTGTATGGAACATCTTCCCTCCTGATTTAAAAATACGCATCTCTCCTCTTTTCCTTCCATAGAAAGGTGCGGCAGGATATTTCCGTCTGAAACTCCAAGTACCAGTTCTTTTTCCATAAGCTCCTGGGGCGCTTTCCCCAGATTTACAGAAAGCCTGTGTACGTCAAGAGGATCTAGGATTACGGAATCCCCCATTCCCGTACAGCAGTCACAGCAGCCCTGACAATCCTGACAGTCTGCTTTTACCATATCGTTTGATCCGTATAATTTTCCATCGGAAATTTCTTCCAGCGAAACATTGCGGCGCATATTTTTCTTTCCCTTCTCTTAATCCAGTTTGATTCCTGCCAGAGCCTGTGCAAAGGCATTGTTTACCGGTTCTTTTGCTTCTTTTTGCTGCTGGCGCAGATATTTCTGTACATCGCGCTTATTTACGCCTGCACCTTCTTTTTCTCTTCTTGCCTGGAAAGCGGACAGCTTCTCTTTATATCCGCAGGCGCACACAAAGGTTTCTTCTTTTCCCTTTACATACATTTCCATGCGTTTGTGGCATTTCGGACAGCGGGCGTTTGTCGTTCTGGAAACCGTCTCCCTGTATCCGCACTCTCTGTCCTGGCATACAAGCATCTTGCTGTTTTTTCCGTTTACTGCAAGAAGACGTTTTCCGCACTGCGGGCAGATTTTATTTGTAAGATTATCATGACGGAAGGTTTTCTCCCCACCTTTTATTTCCTCTACGATTTCACATGTATAATCTTTAATTTCCCGGATAAAATCCGCTTTTTTTATCTTTCCCTTTGAAATATCCGAAAGCTTTCTCTCCCAGTCTGCTGTAAGCTCCGGCTTTCTCAAATCTTCCGGAACAAGAGAAAGAAGCTGCTTTGCCTTGGAGGTAAGATAAATTTCCTGCCCCTTCTTTTCCATAAGAAAGCTGTTAAAGAGCTTTTCTATAATATCCGCTCTTGTGGCGACTGTTCCAAGTCCTCCTGTCTCTCCCAGAGTGCGGACGTCCTCTGCCTTTCTGCTTTCCATATATTTTACCGGATTTTCCATTACACCAAGAAGAGTGGCTTCTGTAAATCTTGCAGGCGGCTTTGTTTTTCCTGTGTGGATCAAAGCTTTTTCGATTTTAAGACACTGTCCCTTTTTAAGCTCTGGAAGCTTCTGCTCTTTTAAGATTCCGTCTTTTTCGTCCTGTTCCTCAACATCATTTTCGTAAACTGCCTTCCAGCCGGATTCCTTCACGATTTTTCCCTTTGCTGTAAATATATGACCTGCAGCAGTTCCCTCCATTGTGACCTCTTCGTAAATGCAGGGCGGATACAGAACACTTAAAAAACGTCTCACAACCATATCGTAAATTTTCCGTTCTTCATTTGTCATATGGTCAAGCTGGACAAACTGTTCTGTGGGAATGATCGCATGATGGTCGCTTACCTTTTTATCGTCCACAAAGCTTCCATTTACCTGTACGGGCTTATTTACAAGAATGCCCGCCAGTTTTTTATAGGGTCCTGTTCCGCAGGCGCGAAGTCTCTCCTTAATGGTCGGTACTACATCTTTTCCAATGTATCTGGAATCTGTTCTCGGATAGGTAAGCACCTTATGATTTTCATAAAGCCTCTGCATAATATTTAACGTCTCTTTCGCAGAAAATCCAAATTTCTGATTTGCCTCCCTCTGAAGCGTGGTGAGATCATAAAGTCCGGGGCTGTAGGATTTCTTTGCCTTTGTCTCCACAGAAGTAATGTGAAGTCCCTCTCCTGTCACGTCTCCCAGAACTTCCTCCGCCTTCTCTTTTTTAAAGGTAGAAAAGCTTTTGCTCTTTTCTTCTCTCCATGTCCACTGCACATTTTCTGCTGTCAGAGTCACGCTGTAATATTCTTTTGGCTTAAAATTGCGGATTTCTTCCTCTCTCTTTTCAATGATGGCAAGTGTGGGCGTCTGCACACGTCCACAGGAAAGCTGGGCATTATACTTACAGGTAAGGGCTCTTGTTCCGTTCATGCCAACAAGCCAGTCTGCCTCCGCTCTCGCTTCCGCAGCCCGGTAAAGATTATCATATGCTCTTCCGTCTTTCAGATTGGAAAATCCGTCTTTAATCGCCTTGTCCGTCACAGAAGAAATCCATAATCTCTTAATGGGTTTTCGACAGCCTGATTTTTCCAAAATCCATCTGGCAACCAGCTCTCCCTCACGCCCTGCGTCTGTCGCAATAATTACGTCTTTTATATCTTTTCGGAAAAGCTGCGTTTTCACTGCATTATACTGCTTTCCTGTCTGCTTAATGACTACAAGCTTTGTTTTCTCCGGCATCATGGGAAGAGTTCCCATCTCCCATTTTATGTATTTTTTATCGTATTCCTCCGGGTCTGCAAGCGTCACAAGATGCCCAAGCGCCCAGGTCACTACATAATCCTTTCCCTCCAGAGTTCCATTGCCCTTCTGGGTACAGTGGAGAACTCTTGCTATATCTCTCCCCACGGAAGGTTTTTCTGCTATTACTAATGATTTCATATTGTGTCTCCTCGTTTGTATGATTTATTATTCTCTTATTTACTGTAAGCTGACATCGATTATTTTATCTTCTCGTCAAGATGGTAAACTTTCATCATTTGAGCCAAAAATTCCGGATCTCTGCTTAATCTTGAAAGCTCAGCTTCTCTACCGTTTTCAGTCATAAGGGAAATCAACGTGAGAAGCCTCTTCTGCCCAAGCGCCTCCAGTCTTTCCGATTCCAGTTTCAAAATCTGTCCGCCCATAACATCACCCAGTCCTTTCCTGATATTTTCTTCCTCTTTTCATAACGCATAATATAAAAAGGGAGAAGCATGAATAACTTTTTCTGAAAAATATCCTCTTTTGTATAATTTTCTATTTTTATCACAGGAACCCGATAATCATACAATTTTCCATCTGGGAAAATAACCTGAACTTCCAGAAAATCGGGCGTACTTTTGCAGCTCCTCAGCTGTAAAACAGCAGAATGCGGAAAGCGAAGGATATAGTCTCTCCCTTTCTTTTCATTAAACTCTAATGCAATAGCAAAATCATACTCTATCATTCGAATTGCCATAGTTCTGTCGTCTGCACTCTGGCATTCAAAATGATACACTTTATCTCCAATCCGCAAACAGGAATCTGTAATTACTTCTCCGTTTTTTCCTTCATGTTCATTTCTCCATTGTATCATTTTAATATCGTCTGGATAAGCAGTTTTAAAAACTTCATTAATAAGAGGAATTGCCAATCGTGGCATTTTCTCTATCATAGTACGGAAAACATCATCAAAAATTGTATTGTTCATAATGCCTCCGTTTCTATGATAATATTATACCATTTATAAAAAACAATATCCATATAGTTTTCCTCCTTGCAAAAAATCTGTTAAAATATTAAAAAAAGAGAATTTCACTGAGAATACAGCGAATAAGATTTGATATATTTATCATAAAAATTTTCAAGGGGAAACGCAAGAAAAATTCATCGCAAGTTTCCCCTTAATTCAACATATTTTATACTTTTTTGTCTTCTGACCATTTCCTCAGCCCAAGCCACAGTGTTATAAAAAATGTTACATACACCAGCATTCCCATCACAGCCGATTCTCTGGCAAATTTTACTGACAGATTCCATTTTGCCTGCTCTGTACCAACTTCCTGTACCGCTCCGCTGAAACGTTCCATTGCCCATTTTATCTTAAAAAGATAATAATAAATAACTGCCAGGTATACAGCAAGTGTACCACTGCCGACTGCTGCATACACATTTAATGATGGATTCCATGCGGTAAATTTTTTCTTTGCAGCAAAGAAATACAAAAACAACATAGCTACGCTTCCAAAAAGCAGGATCTCCAATTCCATAATCGCTGCCGCATACATCATATTATCCTGATTTGCCGCTATTTTCTGTACCACTGCATCGATTCCCATTTTCACAAGTGCTGCCGCAATTCCAAACACCAATGATTTTAATATGATCTTCCAGTTTCCTTCCCCGTTTTTCCGCTGTATTTTTACAGCAGCGTAGAGGGAAGACATATAAAGCAGCCATAAAATAAACGTGACAGCAAATGTCCAGTCAAAAATCCCCCATGTCATGTACGGGATATTTACCAGCGCTTTTGAAAAAACACCAAAAACTATCGTTGAGACTACTACAATTACAATATCCATACCGTCCCCTCCATCATGTTCCATCTACGTAAATATCCACACTCTCATATTTGTCCTCTTTCACACTGTTAAAAACATCGGATTCCCGGATATAAGCGAAAATATTATCCTCCTGACCGTAAAATTCATCACTCCAGACCATCTCCTCAAATTCACTGTTTTTCTCTGTTGGTCTGTATAAAACATCTGCATGAAGCTGAATATATTCTCCCTCTCCATCCGGAATCTGTCTTACCATACTGAAGTAAAACTGTGATTTTCCCGTAAATGGAAATGTTCCAGTTTCGAACAATATCATATCATCATCTGCCGGAATCTCACACATTTTTTCAAATACATCAACAATACTCTCCAGTGACATTTCGCCGGAAATTTCTTTTTTTAAATAATCTTCGCATGCTTCCAGAGAATTATCTTTCAACTCTGTTTCACTTTCTATATTCATTTCTTCTATCTCACTGTTCCTGTCAGTATTCCCCATAAAACACCCTCCTGCACATAAAATTGCCGCGCCTGCCACACAGATTCCTGCATATTTCCTATATTGTCTCACACCTTAAATCCCCCTCCCCACTCTCTTTTGCGGTTATTCTGATTATACCATCTTACTTCCGTATCCGGCAATAAAAAATCCTGTTAAAACCCTCGTTTACGCTGATAAGGAAGGATTTACAATAACTTATCATTAACGCTGACAGACAGGATATAAACAGAAACAGAGAGCCAACCCCTTTTAATGGTAGTCAGCTCTCTGCTTTTGTTTTCATTCATCTGCTGCCTTGTGAATGCAGGTAATAGCGTTTAAGCTTCGTGGATACCCAATATAGGGTAAGCACTCTAAAACAACACAATTCAGAAAATCCTTGTCGTTGCCCATATGAAGATTTCCTTTGGCATGGGCGATAAGCTGCGGTTCACAGCCCCCTTGAGCCATAAGAAAGCAAAAGGTAATCAGTTCACGCTCCGAGAGGGAAAGTCCTTTTCGGGTGTAGTAATCGCCAAAGCAGTTTGCCGCAAGCAGGCGGTTGATCTTTCCTTTTTTCCATGCCTCTTTCATATGCGCACCGAAAATTTCAGCTTGTACCTCGATTCCTTTTTCAAGTCTGTTTTCAAAGGTCGTGGCAGCCTGTCCGTCAAGGGGCAGCACAATCTTCTTTTCTGAAAAAGCTTCGTTGGTACAATTCAGAAACGGCAGCATTCTTCCATATCCCAAGTAATCGGCTGCCTGATAGACGATTTCTTTTACTGTTACCGGAGTAATCCCATTTTCCAGTGCTTTTGGCAACATTTCCCTGTAGGCGTCTATACCGCCGCAGCCGATCAGCGCTGCTAAAACTGCCAAATAGCGTGTCTTTGCGTCTAACTCATTTTGTATAACTTCGGTAAAAGCAAAATACTCAAACCGTTCTGTAAATTCCGGATCAGTGATATGCAGATCCATGTTTCATCGCTCCTTTCAGATTTTTTGATTGCCTGTGAACCAGATATGTTTTTTCTTTGCGTCGGCGGATGTGTTCTGCGCCATAACCCCCACCAAATTGTGAGGAACATAAGGTTCTTCCAGAAAAGCAAGTTCATCAGCATGCAAAGTAAGCCCCACAGCTTTTGCAGCTCCCTCTATATGGCAAAGCTTCGTTGCTCCCACAACAGGAGCAGCAACTTTTGTCAGCAGCCACGCAAGAGAAATTTCAGTCATAGACACGCCGTACTTATCAGCAAGCTGCATTACACGATCAATGATGATGCCGTCCTGTTTTGCGGTAGCATCATATTTCAGATGTGCATAACTGTCTTCCTGCAAACGCTTTGATGTTTCACCGGGGCGTTTGGAAAGCCTGCCGCCTGCAAGAGCGCTGTACGGCGTCATGGCTATATTTTCTTCCCCGCAAAGCTTCATCATTTCCCGTTCTTCTTCACGGAAAATCAGATTATAGTGTCCCTGCACCGATACAAATTTTGCAAATCCCTCTTTTTCAGCAAGTGCATTCGCCTCTGCGAGCTGATAGGCAAAACAGTTGGAAATACCGATATATCTGGCTTTTCCCGATTTGACGGCGTTATTAAGCCCCTCCATAATATCGTAAAGGGGCGTGGCATAATCCCACATATGACAGATATATAAATCCACATAATCCATACCGAGGTTTTGAAGGCTTTTATTCAACATTCTTTCAATGTGTTGCTGACCTGTAATTCCTGCTTCTATTTCCTCATTTGTACGGGGCAGAAATTTTGTAGCAATGACCACATCATTCCGCCTTGCAAAATCCCGGATTGCTCTGCCCAGATACTTTTCGCTTGTACCGCTTTGATAGGCGATCGCTGTATCAAAAAAATTTACGCCTAGCTCCAACCCTTTTTTTATGATTTCACAGGACTGTGCTTCATCAACCGTCCAGCTATGCTGCCCGTTTCCCGCCTGACCGAAGCCCATACAGCCCATGCAAATACGAGATATATTAAGGTCTGAATTTCCTAATTTTATGTATTTCATATTTTTGCTCCTTATATTCAATGCCTTTAAAATGAATTGCATCATACATCAAAAGATAGCCACCCCTTCAGTTCTTCTTCTGAAATATGGTTCATTATTTTGCATTTTTCCCAATGCGCGCCGGGGCACAGAGATTTCAGAACTTCGACGGTTTTGCCCAGTCCGTTGTATTCTTCATCGGTTACAGGCTCGCACCATTATCTTTTTCACTTCACTGCACAGACCCCAGCTTTCATACTCCTGTAATATTTTAATAGGAATGTTGTATTTTTCGCTTGCCTCTTGTATTGTCATTTGTAATTTCTCTCCTGTTGACTAAAAAAATAAAGGCACTCCTTTTTGGAACACCTTTATTATAGTTTTGTATATATTTAATGTCTAATACTTATAATCTATCATCAGAAATGCCTTTTAAGTATTTCTTGGAAAAATCAATAAATGCCATTGCAGCAGCAGAAAAAATCTGTTCCTTTTTCCATGCCAGCGCAGTATTAATTTTAAGAGCGGGATTTAACGGTATAAACCGCAGATGATCATATTCAGAATTTAAGCGGATACCGATTACCGCACCGATATTGCTTTGAGCCATCATTGCCTCATTGTATAACAGATTCCCTTTGGCAATGACATCAATCTGTGAAATACATTCTCCAAACCATTTTCCGATACGGCTTTCTGCAAAATCTCCCAAAGGAAGAATAAGAGGAATGCCAATTAAATCCTTTGGCTCAATAAAATCTTTAGCAACAAGCGGAGAATCCTCCCTCACAAAAGCTCCCCATTCTTCTTTTACGGGCATACTGATAAATTCATATTTTCGTATGTCAATAGGTTCTGACATCAAGCCTATGTCCAAAAGTCCCCTTTCAATTTGCTCACGGATATTTCCGGCGTTTCCGCTGTAAAACTCATATCGTACAAGAGGGTACTTTTTGCGAAACCGGGCGATACAATCCGTCAGACAGCGGGTAGATAAAAATTCACCGCTTCCGATTGAGATAACACCCTCCAGCTTTTCATCTTTATGCAGAAAATCCCGCTTTGTTTTATCTGCCAAAGCCAACATTTCCTGTGCCCTGCGTTTTAATATCATTCCGTCCTCTGTTAAAATGATATTGTGATTGCTGCGGACAAACAATTCCACACCAAGTTCTTCTTCAAGACGGGCAATTTGTCTTGATAAGGTCGGCTGCGTAATGTGAAGCTGCTGTGCGGCTTTTGTAAAATTTTCTTCTCTTGCGATCGCCAAAAAATAATTTAATACACGAAGTTCCATATATAACCTCCACAAAAATTATAGCAAACCTTACAAACGCAATCAACCCTATGAATTTGTTATCCCTTAAACAGCCTTCCCTCCAATTTTATATCCGACCCCTCTCACTGTCTCCACAAGATTTCCCGCTGCCCCGAGTTTCTGCCTTAAAGTACGGATATGTACGTCTACTGTCCTGCTTTCCCCGTCAAATTCGTAGCCCCATATCTGATTTAAAAGCTGAGTCCTGGAAAGTACAGTGCCGCTGTTTTTCAAAAGAAGACAGAGCATTTCATATTCTTTTAAAGTAAGACTTACCGGCTCTTTATCAACAAGGACTTCATGACGTCCTGTAGATACAAAAAGATTTTCTATTTTATATTCTTTTGAACCTGTGTCCTCAATTCTTCTTAAAAGGGCGCGGATTCTGGAAATCAGCTCCATCATGCGAAACGGCTTTGTGATATAATCATCTGCACCACTGTCAAGCCCGATCACCGTATCATATTCACTGCTTCTCGCTGTCAGCATGATCACCGGAAGTTTTCTTGTATCCGGACGTATTCTCAGTTTTTTTAATATAGAAATTCCATCTTCCTCGGGAAGCATAATGTCAAGCAAAACAAGGTCCGGCTTTTCCTTTTCCATTGCCTTCCAGAAAAAAGACGGTTTTTCAAACCCTTTTGCCTCAAATCCCTGACTCTTTAATGTATAAACTACAAGCTCCCGTATACTTTCGTCATCTTCTACCAGGTAAATCATCTTAAGTCCTCCCATGCTCCGCAAGGCGAAGCTGTTTTATTATCCTCAGTATAAAACAGCTACATTAAATTCAAGGGAAAGGTTCTGTAAAATTTCTGTAAAATCCATCTTTCTCATTATGACTTCACACTTTTTTCATGATTATTTACAAAAAATTATTTGTAAAAAGAAAGCAGGAATGATATGATAAACTAATAACAAAGTGAATACCTTTTAAAGCATTTTGCCTGCCGCTTTAATAAAGGAGGAAGTATCTTGACTGAATTTTTCAAAAAATATAAACACGGTCTGGTTATTCTTATTTACTGTCTTGTTTACTTAATGTGCTTCTCCTATCTGGAGACCAGAACCGTACCGGCATATAATGTAGTCCATACTGTATTTGACGATATGATTCCTTTCTGTGAATTTTTCATCGTTCCGTACCTGTTATGGTTCCCTTATATGATCTTTGCAGTAGTTTACTTTATCTTTTTCAATAAAAACAAACATGAATACTACCAGCTTATTTTTAACCTGATGATGGGAATGACCATTTTTCTGATTGTGTCTTATCTGTATCCCAACATTCAGCATCTTCGTCCCACAGAATTTCCAAGGGATAATGTTTTTGCAGATGCTGTTCGGATGCTCTACGCAACAGACACTCCAACAAATATCCTTCCCAGCATCCATGTATTTAATTCCCTTGCCATTCATATGTCTCTGACAAACTGTGAAGCCCTCAGAGAACACCGTGGCATTCGATATGGTTCTCTTATACTAACCATATTGATCATTATGTCCACCATGTTCCTGAAACAGCATTCTGTGATCGACGTATGTATGGGCGCTACTCTCGCTCTTTTCGGATACATTGTTTTTTATCCTGAAAAAAATACAGAGAAATCCATGCGTACCTTCTTTGCTCATGCAAAAGCAGACAGAGAACAGAAATATTGATGAAAGCGATAAAAAATACCGGGTCTCCCAAACAGGATACCCGGTATTTTTATCTTCTGAATCAATTAAATCCATAAAACTTCTGACTGATCTTGTAAGCTGCAACAGACATTTTCCGTCCGCCTTTTCCCGGAAGATTCATGACTCTTCCAAACAGACTGTGCCTTAACTTTCTGTAAAGCACGCGGTTTTCTGATTTAATATATTCGAGCAGCTCTTTTTTCTTCTGCAGAGCCTCTCCCGTTTCCGCTCTTATGAGCATAATAGATGAAACGGTCGTGATTATATCAAGATAGCTGAACATATATGCACGAAGGCGCTTATTTGTAAAATTCCCCCTGTTATACACATCAACCATCAGCTTATTTACACGGATCTGCTGATCGATCCTCTTAATCATTACTTTTTCGTTTACGGACTGGTCATCTCTTCCGATAAAATATCTGTAAAAGTTTACATCAAGATAATACATATTTCTCACATATGGAAGCGGCTCATATGCAAAAAGATTATCCACGTAAAACGTATGTTTCGGAAGTTCAAGACCACACTGCTGCAGAAGCTGTGTTCTGTAGATCATAGAGTGCATGAGAAGGTATTTTCCCTTCTGCATATGTCCGATGTCGCTCCAGCCAAAAACCTCTCCCTGTGGAAAACAATGACGATACTGCATGACTTTTTTTCTTGTTGCACCCTGTTTTTCATAAACAAAATTGCTGATAAAAAGATCCACTGTCTTCGGTCCGCGAAGAAGTTCCTCCAGCGTATTTAAGATTTTTTCATATGCTTCTTTGTTTACCCAGTCATCGCTGTCCACAACCTTAAAATAAAGCCCCTGAGCATTTCTTATACCTGCATTTACTGCTTCTCCATGTCCTCCGTTTTCCTGATGAATTGCACGGACGATAGTCGGATATTTTTCTGCATACGCATCTGCAATCTCCGCTGTTCTGTCAGTGGAGCCATCGTCTACAATAAGAATTTCCACCTCTTCCCCTCCAACGAGAAGAGAATCTATACATTTTTCCATGTATGCCTCTGAATTATAGCATGGAATCGCCACGCTTAAAAGTTTCATGCTTTATCCTCCTTCATGTATTTTACATACGCGCCAAACGCCGATGGTATGGCATAATTTTTCTCCTTCTGCTTTTTCCCTACAAAAAGGATTCCATCTTTTTCCCTGTTTTCAAGAGAAGACACCCGCACACGATACGCTTTCATTCTCCATTCAATATGGGAAAAAATATGTTTTGCAGACGGAAGGGGCTCAATATAAAGAGGTTCCAACCCCATATTTTTCACATAGGAAACAGCTTCTTCCTGTTCCATGTATCCCAGTGTGTTCGGAAGCTCATAAAGACCTGCAAGAAGCCCCTTATCCGGTCTTTTTAAAATCGCAGTAGCTGTACCGTCCTGAATTACAAAAACAGTCCGCTCTTCTACCACTCTCGGTTTTTTCGGAGCTTTCACCGGAATTTCTTCCACCGTATGATTTCTGTTGGCAAGACACTTGCCGGAAACAGGACATACCGAACATTTTGCCTGCCCGTTAGGTATACAGATTACTGCTCCCAGCTCCATCAAAGCCTGATTAAAATCACCTGGTCTGTCTTTTGGCATAATTTCTTCCAGAAGTTTTTCCGTCTTTCTTTTCACAGCTGCCTTTCCTATGTCTTCTCTGCTCTCTGTAATTCTGGAAATTACCCGAAGTACATTTCCATCTACTGCAGGAACCGGGACTCCATAGGCGATTGAGGCAATCGCTCCGGCTGTATAGCTTCCTATTCCCTTTAACGAGAGAAGCGCCTCAAAAGATTCAGGAAGCTTCCCATTATATTCTTTTTCTACTGTTTTTGCTGCCTCCTGCATATTCCGCACTCTGCTGTAATATCCCAGGCCTTCCCACAGCTTCATAAGTTTTTCCTCCGGGCAGGCTGCAAGTGAGGAAACATCTGGAAGCTCACTTATAAATCTCTCAAAATATGGTTTTACTGCTTCGACTCTTGTCTGCTGCAGCATAATTTCAGATACCCAGGTATAATAGGCATTCTGTCTGTCCCGCCAGGGCAGGATTCTCTTATTTGCATCATACCAGCTTAAAAGAGGGCTTATGATTTCCGTTAGCATACTTCTCTCCCCGTTAAATCCACAGGAACTTCTTCCTGTATTTCTATCGTGTCTTCTGTTACAAGGCAATCTCTTGCAAGAATTTTTACGCCTGCTTTTTCCGCCTTTATAAGCGCCTGTCCAAACTCCGGCTGAGTATCCCAGTTTGGCATAAATTTTTTAACCCCTTTCATCTGGATCACAAGAAGAAGATATGCTTCGTACCCTTCCTCCATGCAGTGTATCAGTTCCTCTACATGCTTGATTCCACGCAAAGTCGGTGCGTCCGGAAAACGCACAACGTTATCCTCCTCAAGAGTCACTCCCTTCACTTCCACAAATGCACGGCGAACCGGAGATTCCACATATAAGTCAAACCTGGAATTTCCATATTTTTTCTCAGGACGTATCGTGACTTCCTCCGGGAACAAACCTCCTTTTTTAATCCACTCCTCTGCCGCCTTATTGGGAATCTGAGAATCCATGTTAATGAGTCTTCCCTGTTTGTTTACACAGATAAGGTCGTACTTTGTCTTCCTGTTTGGATTTCCGCTTTTTTCCAGGATCACTTCTGTCCCCGGAATCAGAAGCTCTTTGCATCTTCCTGTGTTTTTCACGTGAACGGTCTCTCTTTTTCCCTGTATCTCCACCTCTGCGATAAAACGGTTGGGCCTTTTAAGAAAAACCGCCTTCTCTGTTTCTTTATATCTCATATTTTCTACCTCGTGCCTTCTATCATAACATAAAACCGGAAAAAAGCCAGTTGCTTTTTTATCTTTTCTCCTTTAAAATGACTTTTAGCACATAATAAAAGAAGTAAATCACAAAGAATAAACAAAATCAGAAAGGATTTATATGGACAGTATTATTTTTGACGTAGATGGAACTTTATGGGATTCCACTGAAATTGTGGCAGATGCCTGGACCCGTTATTTAAAAGAAGAGCGTCATATCAATATGGAAATCACAGCAGAAAAGCTTCAGTCTCTTTTCGGCCAGCTTCTTCCTCAGATTGCTTCTCAGCTTTTCCCGGAATTTTCAGAAGAAGAACAGCTCTCCATTATTGACGGCTGCTGCGAAGCAGAACACCAGGCTCTTGAACAGAAAAAAGCACCCGTTTATCCGGGATTAGAAGAAACGCTTTCCGTTCTTTCCAAAAAATATCCGCTTTTTATTGTGAGCAACTGTCAGGCAGGATACATCGAAGTATTCTTAAAAGCAACCGGCTTTGGTCATTACTTTTCTGGACATCTCTGTCCCGGAGATACAGGAATGGAAAAAGGAGATAATATCAAAAAAATAATACACGACTATAAACTTACTTCCCCTGTTTATGTAGGAGATACAGCAGGCGATCACAATGCCTGCCAGCATGCCGGGATCCCTTTTATATTTGCCTCCTACGGTTTCGGTCATGTAGAAAATCCCGATTATACGATTTCAGAATTAAAAGATCTGATTTCTCTTTTGTAAAGCGCGAAAACGGAGAGCCTCCATTTGAAAGCTCTCCGTTTTTAGTTTTATTTCTTTATTCTGCACTTTGTTCTGATGTACCAGAAAAGGGTTCCAAAGATCACAAGAAGCACAACAATATATGCTACTTTTGCAGGAAGTCCTTCCGTATAGGCATCAATTCCCGTTGCAAGTCCTACCAGGATCAGCGCGATTCCTGAGGATTTCTCCATTTTTTTCTGATCGTACTTTACTTTTCGTACTGCTGAATTTCCACCTTTCATAAAAATTCCGCCGTTTCCTGTAAGAAGCAGAATTCCAATGACAACAGCGCCAAAAGTTAAAATTAAGTCAAATGTTCTGTCCATTTTTTTCTCCTGTATCGTTTCTTTAGTAGAAGCAGACAATCGGCACATCATAATTGATGAGACTGTATAAAGCAGCCGCATTGTCATACGGCATATTGATACAGCCGTGAGAGCCGTTTGTGAGATAATCGTCTCCGCCGAAATTGGAGCGCCAGTTTGCATCGTGGAAACCAATACCACCGTCAAAAGGCATCCAGAATGTTACAGGTGTCTCATACTCATATTTTCCGTTTGGAAGCTTTGGTCCTCTTAAAACGTCCGGACTCTTCTTATAATAAAGCCTGAAAATTCCCTCATGCGTCTGTCTGTCTGCATAGGACATATTTCCGGAAACAAAATCAGATTCCAGAATGATCGCTCCGTCCTGGTAATAGTAAAGATGCTGGTTGCTTAAATCTACCTCTATATACGTACTGCCAATATCATTATATCCATACGTATTGGCTCTCATGGAATATACAGGTTCTCTTGTTGTCTGTGTTCCGGAACGGATTTCTTCCATAAGCTGCGCAGCTTCTTTTCCCTGATCGATCTGCCAGCCATAGGCGGAACCATACACGGAAACCGTTCTTCCGCTTGTTGTATTAAAGGAACGACTTGTTCCTACTGTATCATGTTCTGCTGCAAGCTGTGCCACAAATTCATTTACATGGTTCTGGAAGGAAGCATCATCCTGCACAAGCTTTCCTTTCTCATCAAATTGAAGCCATGTTTTAATGGTATTTCCGTCAAGAGTTACTGTCTCTTCTCCAAAGGTATAAGTAATACTTGCCTTTGCAAAGTTATTGTAAGCATCTCTTGTTGCAATAAGCTCCGGGCTGTCACTTTTTACAGAAGCAGAAGCATATACATCTGCAGTTGCATTAAAATCTACGCTCTGCATACTTCCTGTTACTGCATCGCTCAAAGTCTGATATGCTTTTTTGAGAACCAGTTTGCTTCCCTGCGTCTCCGGCACAATCTCAAAAGAAGACTGGGAATCGTTAAACGTAACGTAGGCATTCTCGGGAGCTACCTGATTTTCTTCCTTTGCGCAGCTTAGATTTCTAAGCTCCGTCTCAAGAAGCGAATGGTCAAAGGTTGTATTAATATCTGTAGTATAGCTGGCAGGCTCCACATATCCCTTGACCCATTCATACGGCTTCTGGGTTTTTAAAAGCTTCAGGACCTCTCCGTCTGATGTATACTTATAATCAATGTTCGAGCCCTGAATTACCTGTGGTTCCAGATTTCTTGCACTGACAGAAATAGAATACTTTTCTACCTGTTCTGCAATCGCCTGCTCCGCCTCATAAGCCGTTTTTCCGGAACAATCTACTCCGTTAATGGTAGTTCCCTCAAAAAAACGGTCTGAATAATAATAGGAAATTCCTGCATATGCGCAGCCTGCAGTTACTACAAGCATAGCTGCTGCAATTCCTGTGATTTTCAGTCCTTTATACTTCTTTTTCACAGGAAGGATTGTATTTTCCAACTCCTCATCACCAATGGGGACATAAGTAATTTTTCGGGGACGAGCTGATTTTTTATCAGGCTGTTCGTTCTTGTTTTCGTTGCTCATTTATTCTCTCCTCGACATTAAGTAACAAAAAATTTCAATAACGTTTATATTATAACATAATTCTTCCATTTTGCATCTCATATTATGTTTTTTATAAAAGATTAATATTTTCTTTATTATTATGTACAGTTTCCCTGTTAATATTGCCCGGAAAGATTTTTTTTAAAGGCGCGGAAACCTTTCCGCGCCTTCAGATATTTTATGGATTCGCCTTTATTTATTTTTCTACAAGAAGAGAAGTTCCTGTCATTTCCTCCGGTTTCTCTTTTCCCATAAGCTCGATAAGAGTCGGGATAATGTCTGCAAGGCAGCCGTTTTCACGAAGTGTATATTTCGGATCTGCATTTACAAGAATAAATGGAACCGGGTTTGTTGTATGCGCTGTGAATGGTTCTCCTGTGGAATAATCAAGAAGCTGCTCTGCATTTCCGTGGTCTGCACAGATAAACATCTGTCCGTTTACTTCTTTAATTGCATCGACTGCTCTTCCCACACATTCATCAACTGCTTCTACCGCTTTGATCGCAGCATTTTCCACACCTGTATGGCCAACCATATCCGGGTTTGCAAAGTTAATGATGATCACATCATACTTATCAGACTTGATTGCTTCCACCAGTTTATCACATACAGCAGGGGCACTCATTTCCGGCTGAAGATCGTATGTTGCAACCTTTGGAGATTTTACAAGGATTCTGTCCTCGCCTTTATTTGGCTCTTCCACACCGCCGTTAAAGAAGAAAGTAACGTGTGCATATTTTTCTGTCTCTGCAATACGTGCCTGTGTCATATTGTTTGCAGCAAGCCACTCGCCGAATGTGTTGTGAAGCTGCACTTTATGGAATGCAACAAGCTTGTTGCCGATCGTGTCGTCATAATCTGTGAAGCATACGAAAGTAGTATCCAGGCGTTTTTCTCTTTCAAATCCCTGGAATGCATCGTCACAGAATGCTCTTGTGATCTCACGTGCTCTGTCAGGACGGAAGTTGAAAAATACAACGGAATCCTTATCAGATACAACAGCAACAGGACGTCCGTCTTTTTCCATTACAGTAGGAAGCACGAACTCGTCTGTCTTTCCATCGTCATAGGAAGCCTGTACGGCTGCTGCCGCGTCTGTTCCTTTTACGCCTTCTCCCTTTGTGAGCGCATTGTATGCAAGTTCTACACGGTCCCAGCGGTTATCGCGGTCCATTGCATAGTAACGTCCGGAAATCACACCGATTTCTCCAACGCCGATTTCCTTCATTTTTGCTTCCAGTTCTTCAATGTAGCTCTTTCCTGATGCAGGAGGTGTGTCACGTCCGTCAAGGAAGCAGTGTACGTAAACTTTCTCAAGGCCTTCTCTTTTTGCCATCTCAAGAAGTCCGTAAAGATGTGTATTGTGGCTGTGAACACCGCCGTCTGAGAGAAGTCCCATAAAATGGATTGCGGAATTATTTTCTTTTGCATTTTTCATTGCTTTAAGAAGCGCCTCATTTTTGAAGAAATCTCCGTCTTCGATTTCTTTTGTGATTCTTGTAAGCTCCTGGTATACAATACGGCCTGCTCCCATGTTCAGATGTCCTACCTCAGAGTTACCCATCTGACCGTCCGGAAGACCTACAGAAAGACCGCTTGCATATCCTTTTACAAAAGGACACTCCGCCATCAGCTTGTCCATAACAGGAGTTTTCGCCTCGTATACAGCGTTTGCTTCCTGTTTTTCGTTCAGTCCGTATCCATCAAGAATCATTAAAACGGTTGGTTTTTTGCTCATAATGTTCTCCTTTATATATTATTATTGTTTTTTAATACATTCTTACCCGTCTATACTACCAAAAATCGAGGATTTTTGCAACACTCCCTGGCTTCAGGAATCGGAAGAATCTTTTTTTGAATCTTCTTTATTTTTATACTCCTCCAGCTTTCTCTGAAGATACAAAATATAATGGATACACCCGCACATAAAGGAAGACAGAAGAAGGGAGAAGACTCCCGCTGCCAGCATATATCTTCTTGCACTGTCCGGCTCTTTTGGCGCACCTGCCACCGTACAGTAAAAAACAGATCCTGCGAATAAAAGAACAAGCCCTGCGGAAACCACCGCTTTTGTCACTCTTTTCATCATACACCTCCGTCCGTGTCGATATAAAGACACTATTATAATCTCTATTTTACCCGGATAATGGTTTTATATCAAGAAAAACTGGACAGGATATACGTATGATAAAATATGACCGCTTATGGAAAACAATGAAGGAACGCGGCATTTCACAGTATGATTTATATGAACATTATCACATTACAAAATCTCTTCTGGACCGCTTCCGCAAAAATCTCAATACAGAAATTTACACACTTGACCGTATCTGCACCATTCTCGACTGTAACATTGAGGATATTGTAGAACACGTTCCTGATGAACCACAGGTGGAAAACGAAAATTCAGATGAAAGGGAAAATTCCTGATTCTGCTCTTTCAAAACTTCTGTAAATCCTTTATAATAAGAACGGATACAAAATTTAACTTTTAGATACGGAGATTAAATTTATGAACGTTTTTGATATTCTCGGACCGGTAATGATCGGTCCTTCCAGTTCTCATACCGCAGGTGCAGCCCGAATTGGACTTATCACACGCACACTCCTTGGAAGGCCGCCTGTCCGGGCTTCCATTCTTCTTCACGGTTCCTTTGCAAAAACATATAAAGGTCATGGTACAGACAAAGCGATCGTTGCCGGAATCCTCGGAATGCAGGCGCATGATGAGCGTATCCGTTTTTCCCTTGAAGAAGCGGAAAAAGAAGGACTTCTTGTGGAAATCTACACAGCAGACCTTGATGACGCCCACCCCAATACAGCAGAGATCACTCTGACCTCTGAAGACGGAACTACGGTATCCCTTCGCGGAAGCAGCATTGGCGGCGGAAATATTATGGTGACAAAAGTAAACGGTATGGACGTTTCCCTTACCGGTCAGCATACTACCCTGATCGTACTTCATAAAGATACGCCGGGAACGATCGCTGCTGTCACAGAGCTTATGGCAGACTGCGGCGTGAATATCTGCAATTTCCGTCTTTCCAGACAGACAAAGGGCGGACAGGCTGTTATGACCATCGAGATCGACGGATGTTCTGATTCTTCTTTGAACGAGAAAATCAGCCAGCTTCCAAATATTTACTCAAGCACTATGCTTTTGCCTATTTAACAGGAGGTTTTTATGGACTTAAATTATTATTCAATACATGAACTTTTAGACAGCGCAAAAAAAGAAGGACTTCCTCTCTCCTCTCTCGTTCTTACACAGCAGGCAGAGCAGCTTGAGCTTACAGAAGAAGAAGTATATAACAAAATGCGGGAAAACTATCTTGTCATGCGCGCTTCTATCGAACCGGGCTGTGATCCGGATCTTCGCAGTACAAGCGGACTTACCGGCGGAGACGCCTACAAAATGAAATGTGCGGTAGAACAGAAAAAAAATCTTACAGGACCTCTTCTGGGAGGAGCGCTTTACCGTGCTCTTGCCGTTTCCGAACTGAACGCCTCTATGGGGCGGATCGTGGCAGCTCCAACAGCAGGAAGCTGCGGAATTGTTCCTGCCGCTGTTCTTACAATGGAAGAAATGTATCATCTTTCTGAAAAAGAATGCGTCATGTCTCTTTTTACAGCTTCTGCTGTAGGAATGGTCATCGCAAACAATGCTTCTCTCGCAGGAGCGGAAGGCGGCTGTCAGGCAGAATGCGGTTCTGCTGCTGCAATGGCTGCTGCCGCTGTTGTGGAGCTTGCAGGCGGCACTGCCGATATGATTGATTCTGCTGTTGCCATTACCCTTAAAAATATTCTCGGTCTTGTATGTGACCCGGTTGCCGGGCTTGTGGAAATCCCCTGCATAAAAAGAAACGCTTCCGGCGTTGCCGGCGCTTTCGTAGGTGCAGAACTTGCCCTCGCAGGAATTAAAAGCGCCATTCCTGCCGATGAAGTCATTATCACCATGAAAAAAGTGGGAAATGCCATGCCTGCAACCCTTCGCGAAACTGCAGAAGGCGGACTTGCCGCCACTCCCACAGGACGAAAGCTTTTCGATCAGGTCTTCGGAAAACCATGCAGTCATAAAACCTGTGGTATGTAAATTTTTCCATAAAAAATCCTGTGCCGGATCTTATTCCATGCACAGGATTTTTCTCTTGTATAAAATTTTCCCTTTTTCATATACATATCTTAAAAGAAAATATGCGAGGCTTTTATGAAATATCTTTTTCGCCGTCCCGCCCGCTCCCGAACGCTTCTTATCCTTGCAGCCGCCTACATCATCGGAGCAGGCGCAGGAAATCTTTACAGCTTCCTTCACTCCGGATCTGAGACAGTAGAAACATCTGCTTCCTCATCAAGCTGGGGACTGAGCTTTCAGGAAGAAGGAAAACGCCCTGTCGGAAACGCCTCCGTAGAAGAGCTGTCCCAGTACGACGCTTATTTTGCAGAAGATACGGAAGAAAAAGTTCTTTACCTTACCTTTGACTGCGGCTATGAAAACGGAAATATGCCCGCAATCCTGGACGCTCTGAAAAAGCACCACGTTCCTGCTTCCTTTTTCGTAGTAGGAAATTTCATTAAAGACAATTCGGAGCTTATCAAACGCATGGTCCAGGAGGGGCACATTGTCGGAAACCATACCCTTACCCACCCGGATATGTCCTCCATCTCTTCTGTAGAAGCTTTCCAGAAGGAGCTTGCCGGCGTGGAAAAGCTGTATGAAGATTTAACCCACACTCCCATGACCAAATTTTACCGTCCTCCCCGTGGGATATACAGTACGGAAAATCTTTCTATGGCAAAGGAGCTTGGATATAAGACCTTCTTCTGGAGTCTTGCCTATGTAGACTGGTATGAAGACAGGCAGCCCACAAAGGAAGAAGCTTTTGATAAGCTCTTAACACGTATTCATCCCGGAGCTGTCGTCCTTCTTCACAGCACATCCAAAACAAATGCGGAGATTCTGGACGAACTGCTCACAAAATGGGAAGAAATGGGTTATACTTTCCGTCCTCTGACAGACCTTGTTAAAAATTAAGCTTTAAGGGTTCTCTTTCGTCTTCATCCAGCCAGGAAACGGTCTCCCATATTCTCTGTCCGTTATTGGACTGTGGTTCTCCTGGCGTACTTCTACCATTTTCTACATAGGATTTCAGAATATTGCGAAGCTCTCCTGCAAGCTCTTTATGCTCCTCAATTACATTTTTCCGCTCACCAATATCATCGGAGAGATCATAAAGCTGAAATCTTGGAAGACTTTCATCTTTCGCTCCGGAGACAGGTTCTGACCAGCCTCCGGATCCCTGACACATCTCCAGTTTGAAATGTCCTCTTCTTATAGATAAAGACCCGTCAATACTCTGATGTACAATATCTTTTCGAACCTCATCTCCTTCCGGCTCCTTCCAGAGAGGCAGATTACTCACACTGTCCTCTCCGCAGTTGTCCGGAAGAGAGACTCCGAGGATTTCCGCCATTGTCGCCATAAAATCAGAAAGACATACAATCTTTTCACAGACTTTTCCGCCCTTTAATTCCTCCGGCCACTGCACAATAAGCGGGATTCTGTGACCGCCTTCATAAATATCGGATTTTGTTCCCCTGAAAACATAGCTTGGATTATGTCCTTTTTCTTCCAGTTCCTTATAATCTGCCATTGGGGAACAGCCGTTATCTGAGGTGTAAATTACAATGGTATTGTCGTAAAGACCTGTCGCTTTCAGCTTTTCTGTTACCCTTCCCACAACATCGTCACAGTGAAGGACGAAATCTCCATATTCATTTGTGCCTGATTTTCCCTGAAATTCTTTTCCCGGAAGAATCGGTGTGTGAGGCGCAGGCATTGGAAAATAAATAAAGAATGGCGTTTCTCCGTCCTTATTGTTTTCGATTTCCTGCGTTACTTTTTCAGTCAGCTCATCCAGAACATTCTCGTGATGGAAATGTGCGCCCGTCGGTCCTTTTCTCCAGTATTTCTTTCCTTTACTCTCTGTTTCATGATCCGGTACTTCTGTAAAATGGTCGTTTTCTATATAAACATAAGGCGGCATATCGAGAGAACCGCTGATTCCATAATAATAATCAAACCCGTTGCTCACAGGTGAACGTGCAATGCGCCCTTCGTAATCTACACCGCTGCAGGCATCAAAATCCGGTACTTCCTGAAAATCCGACGTTTTGGAAAAGCTCATTCCAAGATGCCATTTCCCGATCATAACGGTGCGGTAGCCATTTTCCTTAAAAAGATTTGCCACTGTTTTCCGTCCCTCTTCTATAAGCGGTTCTGAATACCCTCCCACTACTGAGGATTTCAGTCTGGAACGCCAGTTATATCTTCCCGTAAGGATACTGTATCTGGACGGCGTACATACTGCGGAAGAAGAATGTGCATCTGTAAACTTCACCCCGTTTTTACATAAAGCGTCAAGGTGAGGCGTCTCAAAAGGACAAGTTTCATTAAATGCGCGAATATCTCCGTACCCCATATCGTCTGCAAGAATGTAGATTACATTTGGCTTTTTACTCATGATTCATTCCCCTGTTCCATTCCATAATTATTATCTGCACTCCAGCCATTTTCCCCTTCTACAGAGGCGATCACTTCTCCGAAGGATTTATTTAAAGTCTCTGCCATTTCCTCTGCTGTAATCGCATCAGACAAAAATTCCTGTCCTGTACGGTGGAAATAATTTCTCCACTGTTCATTTACACCTGTAAACCAGGGCATACGAAGAGGCTCTTCTGTAATGGTAAAACCGGCAAGGCGTTCCGGAAGCTCCACAGTAGTCGCAAGCGGAATTCTGTTAATCTCCTCTGCAAGTCTTGCCTGAACTTCCGGAGAGGACATATACTGCACAAAATCAAGAGCTGCCACATATTTTTCCTCATCTTCTTCCAGCGCTTTGTTCATTCCAAAAATAATATCCGGCTGTCCTCCGAGAATTACAGATTTTCCAAGTGCATTTTCATTTGTCTCCTCTGTGATCACCGGAACCGGCATTACGCCGTATTCGAAACTGTCTCCTACAATAGACTGGATATTTTCAAGAGAAATACTCATTGCCTGTACCATTGCAACTTCTCCTCTTGCAAACATTTCAATGGCGTTTTTCTGGTCAAGTCCATTGTAATCAGAAGTCCAGTACTGAGAAAACTCTTTCATAAGATTAAAGCTTTCAATCAGTTTTTCATCTTTAAAATCAATTTTCCCTTCGTCATAGCCTTTGCACATTTCCGCAAGCTCCACGTAACCGTTTCCGGAAACATCCAGGGTTTCTACCATTTCATGGTCAATCTGGCTGCAGATAGAATTATTAAACCACAGCCATGATAAATCGTCAATCGTTGCATTTGGAAATGCGAACGGAATGTTTCCTGCCTCTTTTAATTTGCTGCAGGTATCCATAAATTCCTCCCATGTTTCCGGAACCTCCGCTCCCGCTGCCTCCAGCATATCTTTATTGTAGAAAATACGTACGACACTTGTCGCTGTAGGATACCCCGGCACATCTTCTTCTGTAATATACATCTGTTCTGCAATATACTCCGGCAGGGTGTCTTTCCAGGGCTGTCCTTTATCATAAAGACTTTCTTCCTCATACAAGTCCTTAAAATTCGTAAGGTATCCCGCCTTGTAATCCTGGGTCATATCGTAAATAATGCCTGTATATACATCCGGTCCCTGTCCCGCTGAAAACTGTGTCATAAGCCAGGTTCGATAGTCAGCAGAAGGAAGGGACTCAAACTGGATTTCCGTTCCTGTTTTCTCCGTATACTCTGCTAAAATCTCATTCATTACCTTATTTGCCTTTTCGTCTGTATCAAGATCCTGGGCAAACACAAGCTTTACCTTATCCTCCGCTTTTACCTCCACTCCTGGAAGCATTCCTCCCAGAAGTCCCGCACAGACTGCTGCACACATTACTGTAAGATTTCTTTTTTTCATTTTCTGTTTCCTCCTTTAATTTTATAAATATTTTTTATTATCCTTTTACTGCTCCCTGTGTAAGACCAGCCACAAATGAGCGGCTTGCACAGCAGAATAAAATAATGAGCGGCAGCGATGCCGTTACATATCCGGCAAATACAACTCCGTTTCCTTCTACAGCGCTTCGAACCAATTTTGTCAGAGCAACGGCAATCTGCTGTGTATTTTCCCCTGTTGTAGACACAAGCGGCCACAGATAATTATTCCATGCTGCCAGTCCTGTCATGATCACAACCGTAGAAAGTGTCGGCTTTGAGAGCGGCACAACAATTTTCGTAAGAATCTGAAGTTCTCCTGCCCCTTCCATGTCCGCTGCCTCAAAAAGGCTTTTGGAAATCCCTTCCATTGAAGTCTTTAGAAGGAAGGTGGCTGTTGCCGAGCTTGCTGCTGCCGGAGGGAGAATCAAGCCCCAGAAGGTATTGTACATATGTAAATTTGTAATCTGAATAAACTGCGGTATCAAAAGTACAAAGCCCGGAATCATTAAAAGCGCCATGATTGCCAGATATAAAAATGTAGAACCGGCAAACTTAAATCTCACAAAAGCATATGCTGCCAGCGTTCCCGTTATCAGCACAATTCCAATGACACACACTGTGACAAAAAATGTATTCATCATCGGCTTTACTACCTGTACTCCCGCCTTTATATAATTTGTAACATGCCATGCAGACGGAAGTGAAAACGGTGTCTTTACAATTTCCTCGCTCCACTTAAAGGAATTGGAAAGGAGCAGAAAAAACGGAATCAATACAAGAAGTACGATCAATCCGAGAAATACCCGTCCCAGAACAGATGCTGCTTTTTTCATTTTTCTCCCCCTTTCTAATCCATTGTTTCCGTATTTTTCAGAAACTTGTTATTTACCAGTGTCAAAAGCATGATCAGCACAAACAATATCGTTCCAAGTGCGGAACAGTATCCCATTCTCCTGTAGGAAAATCCCTGTTCATACATATACACAGCCGGAACCATAGTGGAAGTTCCGGGTCCTCCTTTTGTAAGGATATAAACCGTATCAAACACCTGAAGAGAGTTGATAATGGCAAGCGTTACCATAAGCTTGATCTGGCTTGCGATCATGGGAAGGTCTATCATCCGTATCCTCTGGAAAAGAGTGACGCCGTCCAGATCTGCCGCTTCAAATAAATCTGTGGGAATTGACTGCAGAGCGCCAAAATATAAAAGAAACGGCATACCTCCGAGAGACACCATACCAAGCCAGGGAAATCCCACTGCAAGAACAGACCCCAGGGCTGTCTGAGTGCTTCCAAGCCAGGGTTTTGCCAGTTCAGAAAGCCCTATGTCTCTTAAAAAAGTATTGATCACACCAGTGTCTCCGTTTAACAGCCACTGCCACAAAAGAATGACTACCACTGTAGGAACTACCATAGTAAAGGTAATGGCAGTTCTGGTAAAATACTGCATTTTCTTTGAGCGCACTGCATAGAGAAGCTCTGCTGTCAAAAGCGGAATCGTAAGCACGATCAGCACCTGCACCACCATAACGAAAAATGCCCGGACAATACTTTCCAGAAACATTTTGTCGTGGAAGGCTTCCACAAAATTTTCAAGTCCGATAAACTCATTCAGATTTGCTCCGTTCCAGTTAAAAAATGACTTTGTAATTGCCATTCCAAACGGTATGTACTTAAATATAATGAGAAGAGCAAAAATAGGAATGAGAAAAAGGTAGGGCTTGAATGTACGAAATCTGATTTTCTTTTTCATTTGATTTCACTCCTGTCGTTATTGTTAAACACATTATACCTGTCATTTTCCCCAAAATCTGTAGACGTTTTTTCTCATTTAGGTGTACGATTTTTCGTTTTTTATTCATTTATAACAAATACACAAAAAAAGAAGATGTTTTTTCATTGGTTTTTATTTTCAACTTCCACATCTTCTTTTCTTATTTGTTATTTTTTTATAATTCTTCTTCCCACAAACGGTATCTCTGCGTCACAATTACGACAGTGCCGCCTCCTGGACGTTCCTCTGTACGAATGCCGTACTCTTCTCCGTCCAGAAGACGGATTCTGTCATTCACATTTACAAGCGCAATTCCAAACCCTTTATTTTTCGGTGTACGGACACTTTTCACTTCTTTTCTGAACACACGGTTCATCTCTTCCCTTATTTCTTCTGTAATTCCCACTCCGTCATCTTCCACATGGATTTCCAGAACTTCTTTTTTCCGAAAAGCCCGGACACACAGAGTCCCCCTCTGTTCCTTTTTCTTCAAAATCCCGTGAATACAGGCATTTTCTACAAGAGGCTGGAGAAGGAGTTTGACTACCTGTGCATTTTCCGTATCTTTTTCAATCTCTGTCTTCAGTTCAATGCAGTCTTCATAGCGGACGTTCATAATGTCCACATATGCCTTCATATGCTTTAATTCCTGTGAAAGCGGAACATACATATTTTTATTATTTACGCTGTACCGCATCATTTCTGAAAGATTTCTTGTAAGAATCTCGATGGGTTCGATTTCCTCGATCTGTGCAATACAGTAGATATTATCCAGGGTATTATGAAGGAAATGAGGGTTGATCTGCGACTGAAGCACACGGATCTGTGCTTCCCGCTCTCTCACCTCGCTGATATACTGCCGTGCGCTTAAATCTTCAATTTCTTTCTTCATTCCATGAAGAATCCCCCGGATTTCTCCAACCTCATCTCCTTCCCCCTCATCTATATGCTCTCCCTTTGCCATCTCACTTGCCATTCTTCTTAAAAGCTCAACAGGAAACAGCATTTTTCTGGAAAGAAATACAGCGGCTCCAATCCCTGCAGCACCGCACGCTGCAATAAAAATTTCCACATACATGGCAAGCTGATTTATATCCTGAAATAAGGTATCCTCTTTATCTGCCACAGTAAGGATCCACTCATAATTATCAAGACGCATACTTGTAAGAAGTGTGCCGCTTCTCGATAACGTTCCTGTATGCTCCATATTTTCCAGAATCTCGCCTTTTATATCCTCAAAAGTTTCCGTATCTTCATATTTGTTTTTTCTTCCGGAGCTTTGCAGGATTTCCCCTTCTTCATTCATTAAAAAGAAACCTGCATTGTCAGAAAGCATTCTGTCAAGCATTTCCTGAATCGCAGAATATTTTACAGCTACCATAACAAAAGGCGGCAGACTTCCTTCTTTTACCGCGCCCTGCTTCCGTTTCACAAAACAGATCACCTGCTGTTTTTCCACATGTTCCGCCTTATATGTCTCTTCCATTGGTCCGAAAACTCTGCATGTAAAATTTTTCTCAGACATTCGTGAAAAACAGGGGTTTTCCTCAAAATCATATCCTTCCTGAACTGCTCCGGATCCTACGTAACGATAATTCTCTTTATCCTCATAAACGATTACACCTTCGCAAATATTATAAAATCCATTTCTGTAAATCGCATCTTTGATTTTATTTTCAAATTCCAGCTCCCCTTTGATTCTCAGAAATGCCTGCGGCTCTTCCTGATTTTCCACATATTCACCGGATATGGTAGTGAGAAGCTGATTCATCTGCACATACAGCTCTTTGAACTCATATTCTGCTTCCTGCAGCATTTTTATGTTGTATGCCACTCTCTGCTCCTTTACAAAGGAAATACAGTAAGCATTGACGATCAGCCATACAAGAAGGAGGGTTCCTGCAAGAATTACAAAAAATCCCAAAATCACTTTCAGATAAATCGGCGGTTTTCGTTTATTCTTCATAATCAAGTTCCTGCCACTGGCGCGCTCTGTAATCCGTAGGAGTTTCACCTGTTACCTTCTTAAAAATCTTCATGAAATATCTTGGGTCTTCATATCCCACTTCCATTGCAATGTCGCTGATTTTTCTGTTTGTCTGAAGCATAAGCCCTGCAGAACGTTCCACCCGCTCTCTCATAATATAGTTGGTAAGACTTACCCCTGCCGTTCTTGCAAACAGACTGGAAAGGTACGCTTCACTGATATGATATTTAGACGCAAATGTTTTTAAAGTATATTTTCCGGCACAGTTTTCTCCTATCTCCTCCATAATCCGTTTTACAATGTCATCTCCGCTTAAAATCTCCTTTTCCTGTCCTTCTGCTCTGGTATTACAGGTTTTTTCTCCGTTTTCTGCCGCATATTCCTCCACGGCTTTTTGGACTACCTTATTTAAAACCTTTTTATCTACCGGCTTTAAAAGATAATCCAGCGCTTTATATCCAAGCGCAGCCTTTACATAAGCAAAATCATCGTAGCCGGAGAGCATGATAAATTTTGTTTTCCTTTCCGTTTCATATAGCTTTCTGCATAACTCGCAGCTTGTCCCACAGGGAAAACGAACGTCTGATACTACAATTTCCGGTCTTTCTTCCAGAAAAACAGTTTCCATTTCCGCAAGACTTCCCGCCTCCAGAATTTCTTCAAAAGAATGCTCTCCCTGCTCGATCATTTTCCTTACCCCTTTTCGGATCCACCTCTCATCATCTGCCACCATAAGCTTCATTTCTTATTCCCCCATACTTCTCTTTTAAATATCTCCGCTTCCAATAAGCCATTCCATACGCCCTATGGCATATCGAAAAAATCCTTCATACGCCTCACAAAAATACTGACGGCATTTTTCTCCTTCTCTTACCAGTTCTCTTCTGCAGCCCCCTCTGCACAGAGGATAAAACTTACATTCTCCACACCTGTCGTCCCGTTTCTCTGCTTCTCTGAAAAAAGAAACTTTATCCGAAATTTCTGCCATGCGCGACATTTCCTCAAAGGAAATTTCCGCAACATTCCCAATCCTATATTCATCCAGTACATAAAAATCACAGGGATATACATCTCCGTTTGATTCCACAACGTTTTGTATGGTACATTTTCCACACATGGAGCACGCCTCCGGCGCTCCTCCTGATAAAACCGTAAGCCAGTTATCAAACTGTCTGATATAACAGGCTTCTCCCCGTATGGTATCCTGAAACCATCTGTCAAATAGAACTTTTAAGGCATATTCATACTGTTGTGGCAAAATGGAATAAGGATTGCTTCCCGGTCTTTCATTTAAGGCGTCCAGACAGGGAATATACTGCTGATAAAAAAATCCCTGTTTTTTATAAAAATCATAAATTTCCCCGACTTTCTCTGCAGACTGCCCTGTTAAAACAGTAAGGATATTAAAAGGGATTTCTCTCTTCTTCAGTTGTTCCGCCACAGAAAGAACTTTTGAAAAGGTTCCGTTTCCATATTGGTCTTTCCGGTTTTCATCGTGTAATCCTTCTGTTCCATCCAGGGAAAGCCCTACAAGAAACGAATTCTCTTTTAAAAATGAAAACCAGTTATCATCAAGAAGAGTCCCGTTTGTCTGAATGGTATAGGCAATCTGCTGCTTTTTATTTTTTCTTTTATTTACTTCTTCCGTAAAATCCTGAAACCATTTCAAACCGGCAAGAACAGGCTCTCCTCCCTGAAAAGCAAAAATGCAGGTTTCGTCTGCGCTTGAGAGGGCATTTTCGATTAGGGCAGTTCTTATCTCTGCGCTCATGATCCCGTAGTTTTTTATTTCCCGGCAGTTGCTTTCATCTTCGTAAAAACAATATCTGCATCTTAAATTACAGGCAGAAGATGCAGGCTTTATTAATACCTGAAGCTGCTTCATCACTTACATCTCCTCGTCATTTTTCTGAAAAGGATAACATTAAAGGAGTACCCTGTCAAGAAAGTTATAAAAACCTTCCACAGAATACTCCTTCTTTAAAATCCCTTTTTATAAAATTGCTAAATAATAATTATGGAATTATTATTTACTTTTAATTTCCCGGTACATATCTACCAGTTCTTTTGCCAGATCTTTGAACATCATTCCTGTCATCAGATGATCCTGTCCATGAACCATAAGTAGAGATAATTCTACCGGATTTCCATTTGCTTCCTGAGTCAGCATTTCTGTCTGCGCATGGTGTGCCTGAAGCAACGATTCATCTGCTGCTTTTAATTTTTCTTCTGCAAGCTCAAAATCTCCTGCTTTGGCTGCCTGAATCGCTTCCATTGCTGAACTCTTTCCATCACCGCCATAAATCACAAGATTCATGACTGACTGTACATAATTCTCGTCCATTCTTTATCCTTTCAGTAACTGGTCTGCAAAATCTAATACTTTTGCACCATTCATCATTCCATAATCTGCCATCGGAATTACTCCTACCGGAATTCCTTTTGGTTCCATAACCTTTTTAAATTCAGCTTCCATGAAACGCACCTGTGGTCCGAGAAGGACTACATCGATATGTTTCTTCTCTGCATAGTCTTTTGCCTCTGCTGCCGCTACTGCAAAAATTTCAGCGTCTAATCCCTTTTCTTCTGCTGCTTTCTGCATTTTGGAAACTAATAAACTTGTGCTCATTCCTGCCGCGCAGGCAAGCATAATTGTTTTCTTTTCCATTTTAAAATCTCCTTTCTACCGGTTAATGGAGCGTGCGATCATAGATACTGTATGACGCACTCCACGAAGAGCTTTACTCATTGCAAGCAGATTTTCAACAGGAGCTACCCCGCCGTATCCTGCATCGCCGATATGCTGAATATCTACGCCGCATATCTTATTCATAATTGCAATGTCTTTAATTGTATCTTCATCGGAGCTTTCCTGACTGGTACCAATCGCTGTCAGAACCAGCCCACCGCAGCGATGTACTTCTTTTACTACTGCTTTTAATTCGTCTGTATCAAATCCTGGAACAGTACCCACAGCCGGAACAAGAATCACATCTGCACCTGCTTCTAAAAATCTCTTTGCAGTTTCCAGATCTGCTACCGGTTCATCAGAACCGGCGCCATGCATCTTTCCTGCAATGATCATTCCTGAGAAATGTTCTTTTGTCAGTCGGATTGCTTTTTCAATCTGCTCATTTGTAACTCCGGTTCCCGGATTTCCTGTCAGGCAGACAAAATCAAACCCAACTTCCTCCAGACGTTTTACCGTTTCCAGATTTAACTGACGTCCTTTTGGAATCTCCAGCCTGTCTTCCAGCATTTCTGCTTCAAGATCTACTGGCTCCAGATTTACACCGATCGGACGACCTACCAGACGATGCAGCTCTGACACAAAATTATCTCTGTCATGTTCCAGTCCGTAAATATCCGGATTGAGTACATCTACACAGTTCAGCAGAATTAAATCTGCACCAAACGCTCTGGCAATCTCTGCATTTGTAATATCACCAATGTAAGTCTCTCTTGTTGCTACATTCTCAGAGAGAACTACACGGCCTTCACTTGCTTTGATGCTCTGTTTTAATTCTGCTGCATTCATTGCCAATATCTCTGACGCATTTGCACTAATCAGTCGCTTCATTTTCCAAAGTCCTTTCGTCTTTTAGTTTTGTTTCTCTTCTTCAGCTTTGAAACGTTTCTCTACTGTTTTTACAAATGGAAGGTAAAGTAAAATATCCAGTACGATCAGAATCAACTGAAGGATGGATGCACGGATACTTCCTGTTGCAAGAAATCCGCTGATGATCGGTGGTGTTGTCCAGCCTGGCGCTGTGTATGTAAGCGGTACCAGACCAAGTGCCATAGAGGAATATGCTACAACCAGGTTCACGATCGGTGCAAGTACAAACGGAACCAGAAGCAGAATATTTAATACAACAGGAACACCGAACATCGTCGGCTCGTTGATGTTAAACAGTCCTGGAACAGTTGTAAGCGGTGCAAGAGCTTTCGCCTGTTTACTTGCATTTTTTCTGCGGGCAAGCCATGCCAGTGCCAGTACAAGACCGATTGTTGCACCAGCTCCTCCGATGTATACGAAGTTATCGATAAATGGTGTTGTGAAAATATGCTCCAGAGCTTCTCCAGCCTTAAAAGCTTCTGCATTTTCACCAAGGTTTGCCAGCCAGATCGGCTCCATGATCTTGTTTACAATATTACCGCCATGCAGTCCGACAAACCACAGACCACTACAGGAAAGTACAAGAATCACAACACCGATAATATTATTTCCAAGTAAACCAAGCGGTGTTCCTAATACTGTTTTTGCAATCAAATGCAGATTCGGAAGTTTGAAAGCATCTAATACGCCGTATACGATTAACCAGCCGATAATCAGAGCAGCGCCGGGGAGAATGGCACTGAAACTTTTAGATACTGCTGGAGGAACGCTGTCTGGCATTTTAATCTGAATGTTATGATTAATAAACCACTGATAAACCCAGCCATTAATAAGACCAAGAATGATTGCTACGAATAATCCCTGTGCAGCCATGTAAGTAGTTGGCATTCCGCTTCCTGCTTCTCCGCTGACAAACGGTGTTACAAGGATAAATGTTGACAGAGATACGATTCCGGAAGGAACACCGTCAACATTATATTGTTTTGTTAAACTGTAAGCAATACCAAAACTTGCAACCAGACCGATCAGTCCGAAACTGCTGTCGGAACCTTTCCACAGGTATCCTGAGATTCCAACTTCGCCAAGCCACGCTTCCAGAGATGGAATGGCGAAACCTGTTGCAACCACCATCAGTAAGGATCCGATGATAAGAAGCGGCATTGCCATCGTAATACCATCACGGATTGCAATCAGAAACTTGTTGCTTGCCATTTTTGCTGCTACAGGCATCAACTTTTCATTTAAAAATTTGTTCATGATTTTCTCCTTTTTCTCATTTCCTTTTCCATTGTTACAAGACTCATTAGTTTTCGCGATAAATAATGTTCTTTATTTTTGTATTATAACAGACTTTTCCTTGTTTGTACATAATTAGTTTTATTTTATAATTAATATAGTCTATTTCCACAAAATTCGACATCATTTTTTGTATATTATTACTTATAAAAAAACTTTTCAACTTTTTTTATCACTACTTTATTTTTAAATTATAATCAATTATTCTTTTAAATCTTCAACTTGTGCTATCATTTTACCTAAACACAAAGAAAAAACTCAAAAACCGGTAAAATTTGCATGGCATTCTTTTTCTTTCTCTATTATAATTATATCTAGATTGATTTTATTTATACAAGGAGTACATAAATCTATGAATCTGACAAAAAAGCAGCAGCTTCTCCATTCCAAAATTCTCCATAAAATTTATACGAGACATGCCATCTCCCGTATTGATATTGCAAGAGAAACAGGTATTACCCCCGCTACCGTCAGTCTGATCACTGCAGAAATGCTTTCTGAAAATCTGATTCAGGAACTTGGAGAAGAATGTGATCCTCAGGACAAAGTAGGCAGAAAAAAAATTTTACTCTCTGTAACGCCAAAACATTCCTATTATATAGGCACAGAAATTTCCGAAAAGTTTTTTTCTTTTGTTCTGACTGACAACACCGGAATTATCATACAGCAGGATGTCTATTTTCATGCACCTCATAGTCCTGTCACTACTGATATATTTATTCAGGCGCTTTCCCGCTTCATGGAAAAAACCGGATATACAGACCGGATTTCTTCCATAGGAATTGCCATCCCTGGACATTATACAGAAGAAACAAAGCACCAGATTATGACAAACAATACATACTGGAAAAGCTTTAATCTTATCAAAATTAAAAAACATTTTTCCGTTCCTGTATATTATTCCAATAATGTTCACTGCATGGCAAAAGCAGAATCTCTCTTTTTCACTGCCCCGGAGACAGACAACAGTAATTTTTTATTTTTTCACATTGGACGCGGAATTCACTGTACTCATATTTACCACGATGACCTATATGGTAAACAGAACCTTCAAATCGGAGAAATCGGACATATGATCATCCGCCCGGACGGCGAACAGTGTGAATGCGGAAAGCGAGGCTGTCTTCAGACGTATGCCAGTGAAACATGGTTAATTCACAAAGCCCGACTGTTATATGACAGTACACCTGATACTTATCTTCGCCAGCTTGCCGAAACAAAAAATGATATTGACCTCGACACGATTCTGACTGCCTATGAGCTTGGCGATGAAATTGTTGTAAGACTGATTTCTTCCGCGATCAAAAGTATCGGAATTGCCATTACGAACCTGAATATGATCATTGACGCACAGCGCGTTTTTATACATGGTAAATTATTTCAGTCGGAACGTACCATTACTCTTCTCAAAAATTACATTAATTTTGAGCCAAACCTGTTTACACTTCCTTCCAGGCAGGAACTTATTATTAAACCGTACTCTCCTTATACCGGAGCAATCGGCGCAGCTGCTTTTTCCGTTTATAGAAACTTGCTGCATATGGAATAAATCGGAAAATAAAACGGCAGTCTTGATTCACTCAAAACTGCCGTTTTATCCGATTTGTAATACTATATCCGCCTGCTTATCCTATTCTCATCATTTTTTCTTTTTTTCTTCACGGTGTTTTCGAATAAATTTATTGCGAAGGGGAATCCCTAGTCCAATTAAAAGCCCCATAACTAAAATCGTCAAATCCATATACAGCACCTCACATTTCTTTATTCTTCATTATCCTGATTGATACCAGAATTGAAATTCCATACATCACAGCAATAACCAAAATTAAAATTCCGATACAGAGCAGCGTCGAAGATGCAATCTCCTTAATACTAGAAGTTCCCATTAATGGAACTTTCGAAATACAAAGTAAAACGACCAGAAAACCTGCCACTGGAATATACATAAATACTCTCCCTTTAATAGAACCATATTTATAATATCCCGGAATTTGAAAAACTGTATAAAGAGTAAACATAAAAATACCGGCAACAAAAGAAGATATAATATCAACTGTCCTTACCTTTTCGCCTAATACAGTTAACGCAACAGGTTGTGCGATCAAAGAAACAATCAAAGCAAAAAGTCCCATTGTAAGAACAAAAACATATCGCCCGATTACCAGATCCTTTTTATTAACGGGTAAAATTCCAAATAAACGCTCCATACTATTTTTTTCAGTTATTGAAAACGTGTATCCATTTGTCATGGCAATAAAGCACATGGCAAATGAAACTCCTGTTATTAAAGATCGATTTATTGCAACAAATACAATAGGCAAAAATAAGGTAAAACAAATCGTTTTAAAATATGGTCGTACCAGCGCAGTATCTAATTTTACTACTTTCAAAATATTACTCATACGCTTCTCCTTTTCCGCTTGTAAACACTACAATTTCCTCTATAGTAGCCGGCTCAATTATCAGGGAAGACAGATCACAGACATCTTCCGATTTTATCAAAGCCTCAAATCCGGTTGGAAACATACGAATACCAACCGCTCTTTGCTTCAGCTCATCCGATAAGTCTTCTCTTCCACCTTTTACAATACGGAACATATCCACGAAATCGTCTTTGCTTCCCGTAAAAAACAACTCGCCATAACTGATATATGTTATATAATCAGCCGCCCGTTCCAGATCACCAGTAATATGTGTGGAGAAAAGAACACTGTGCTCACCATCTTCTATATATTCCGAAAGAATCTTTAAAAGTTCATCTCTGGAAACCGGGTCAAGACCACTGGTAGGTTCATCAAGGATTAACAGCTTTGCATCATATGAAAATGCACAGGCAATCATCAGTTTCATCTGTGTTCCTTTGGAAAGCTCTTTTACCTTCTTGGACGGCAAAATACGAAATTGTTGAATCATATCATCAAATTTTCTATGGTCCCAATTTTTGTAAAAAACGGAAATGGCCTTTTCAACCTCTGATACTTTCCAGTCATCACTAAAATAATTTGTATCAAAAACAACTCCCACTTCTGATTTTACCTTCTGCTCATCTATGATATTGTCCATTCCTATCACTTTGACCGTACCGTCTGTCCTTTTCATCATATTTAAAATAAGTTTAATTGTGGTTGTTTTTCCGGAACCATTGGGTCCTATCAAACCCATAATATATCCTTTTGGTAAAGTAAAACTTATATTACGAAGTTGGAAGGAATCAAACGATTTTGAAAGATTTGTCACCTCTAAATAATTACTCATCTATTTTTACCTCCATTAAAATATCCAGCAAATGATGCAATTCTTCTATAGATAAATTTGCCATCTTTGCGGCTTTTATTGCCTCTGCAAGATTATTTTCTACTTTGCAAATAAGCTGTTCCTTTAATAATTCTGAACCAGCTCCCATTACAAAACACCCTCGTCCCTGCACATTCTTAACAAAGCCTTCCTGTTCCAGCTCTGTATACGCTTTTGTGACTGTAAGAACACTAATTTTTAAATCTTTTGCAAGTGTTCTAAGTGATGGCAAAGTTTCATCAGCTTTAAGTTCTCCTGAGAAAATAGCTTCTTTTATCTGACATTTAATTTGCTCATATATAGGGACACCTGATACATTTGAAATAATTAGTTTCATAATTGCATTATATCCTCCATACGCCCAAGTGTTATACTGTTATATATAACAGTATAACACTTGGGCGTATTTGTCAATACTTATATTCATCTGGCTTTAATTTTTATCCATAGAAAAAAAGGATATTACCTTTTTAAGATAATATCCTTCAGACTGTAGACAAACTTGGTGTTGGGCGTTATGCCCAACACCATTTTTCTTTA
>UQHF01000001.1 GCA_900540785.1 uncultured Blautia sp. | reverse complement strand
GGTACGCACGGTGGTGTGAGAGGACGGCGGTTAGTCACCGCCTCCTACTCGATCTTATAGTTTGTATTATTTATCGTGGATTTCGCTGTGAAGCTCCTGGAGAGATTTCAGTTCTTCCGCTCCGTGTTTATTCACATAGCGGATACCTTTTGCAGTTGCTTTTGCTGCTGCGATGGTAGTCATGTAAGGAACTTTTGCCTTGATCGCTGCCTTACGGAGGTAGCTGTCGTCATGGATACTGTCTTTTCCAACAGGAGAGTTCACGATCAGATCTACCTTGCCGTTTGTAATTAAATCAAGGACATTCGGACGTCCCTCAGAAAGCTTTTTCACTTTTTCAGCAGGAATTCCAGCCTGATCGATCAGGTCGTAGGTATTTCCTGTTGCCAGGATCTTAAAGCCGTCTTCGTGGAATAGTTTTGCCACTTCTACAACTTCTTCTTTGTCCTTGCGGTTTACGGAAATCAGGACAGTTCCCTCAAGAGGAAGTTTTGCCTGTGTTGCTTCCTGTGCTTTGTAGAAGGCTTCACCGTAGGACGGAGCAAGTCCGAGAACTTCTCCTGTGGAGCGCATTTCCGGTCCGAGGATCGGGTCAACCTCCTGGAACATGTTGAACGGGAAGACTGCTTCTTTTACTCCGAAGTATGGAATTTCCTGCTCTTTTAATGATGCAACAGGAGAAGGACGTCCCGTAATTTCAGAAGTAATAATATCAGTTGCAAGAGGAACCATACGAATGTTGCATACCTTTGATACAAGCGGAACGGTTCTTGAAGCTCTCGGGTTTGCCTCCAGAACGTAAACCTTGCCGTTTTCAATGGCATACTGCATATTCATAAGACCTTTTACGTGCATTTCTTCCGCGATTCTGCGTGTATATTCCTTGATGGTCGCTACATTTTCCTCGGAAATATGAGCGGAAGGAATGATACATGCAGAGTCTCCGGAGTGAACGCCTGCAAGCTCGATATGCTCCATAACAGCCGGTACGAAAGCGTGTGTTCCGTCGCTGATCGCATCTGCCTCACATTCCATTGCATGATTTAAGAAACGGTCAATGAGGATCGGACGGTCCGGTGTTACACCGACAGCTGCTTTCATGTAGTTTGCCATACTTTCCTGGTCATATACAACTTCCATGCCGCGTCCGCCAAGTACATAAGAAGGACGGACCATAACCGGATAACCGATTTTTTCTGCGATTTCGATCGCTTCTTCAACAGTGGTTGCCATTCCGGATTCCGGCATTGGAATTTCCAGTTTTTCCATCATTTCACGGAACAGGTCGCGGTCTTCTGCAAGATCGATGACAGATGGGGAAGTTCCAAGGATTTTTACGCCGTTTTTCTCAAGCTCTGCTGCGAGATTTAACGGTGTCTGTCCGCCGAACTGAGCGATTACGCCAAGTGGTTTTTCTTTTCTGTAGATGCTTAATACATCTTCCAGAGTCAGAGGCTCAAAATACAGTTTATCGGAAGTATCGTAGTCTGTAGATACTGTCTCTGGATTACAGTTTACGATAATTGTCTCAAATCCCAGTTTTTTAAGGGCAAGAGAAGCGTGTACACAGCAGTAGTCGAACTCAATACCCTGACCGATTCTGTTTGGACCGCCGCCGAGGATCATAATCTTCGGTTTTTCTTCAGAAACCGGATTTTTGTCCTCGCCGTTATAAGTGGAGTAGTAGTATGCGCTGTCTTCTGTTCCGCTTACGTGAACACCTTCCCATACTTCTTCCACACCGATAGATGCGCGGTGATTTCTGATGTCTTCTTCCGGGATTTCCAGGATCTGGCTTAAATATTTGTCTGAGAAACCATCTTTCTTTGCAGAGGTCAGGAGTTCGTCAGAAGGAAGGCTTCCTTTGTTTGCAAGAAGTGCATTCTCTTCGTCTACAAGCTCTTTCATCTGTTCAATAAAGTAAGGTTTGATTTTTGTAAGCTCATGAAGCTCTTCGATAGTAGCGCCTTTTCTGAGAGCTTCATACATAACAAAGTGGCGTTCGCTGGACGGAGTTGCCAGGATATGCAGAAGTTCTTCTTTTGTCATGCTGTCGAAGTTTCCTGCATGTCCAAGACCGTAGCGTCCTGTTTCCAGGCTTCGGATCGCTTTCTGGAACGCTTCTTTGTAAGTTTTTCCGATGCTCATAACTTCGCCTACAGCACGCATCTGTGTGCCGAGCTTGTCTTCTACGCCTTTGAATTTTTCAAATGCCCAGCGCGCAAATTTAATTACTACGTAATCCCCGTCCGGAACGTATTTATCAAGAGTTCCGTATTTTCCGCAAGGAATATCTTTCAGTGTAAGACCTGCAGCAAGCATTGCGGATACAAGGGCGATCGGGAAGCCGGTTGCTTTGGAAGCAAGGGCAGAGGATCGGGAAGTACGCGGGTTGATCTCAATAACAATGATACGGTCTGTTACAGGATCATGGGCAAACTGTACGTTTGTACCGCCGATTACCTGTACAGATTCTACGATTTTATATGCCTGCTCCTGAAGACGTTTCTGGCATTCTTCGGAGATAGTAAGCATTGGTGCGGAACAGAAAGAGTCTCCTGTATGTACACCAAGAGGGTCGATATTTTCGATAAAGCAGACTGTGATCATGTTGTTGTCTGCGTCACGGACGATTTCCAGCTCAAGCTCTTCCCAGCCGAGAATAGATTCTTCTACAAGAACCTGTCCTACGAGACTTGCCTGGAGACCTCTTGCGCATACGGTTTTCAGCTCTTCTCTGTTGTATACAAGACCGCCGCCTGCGCCGCCCATTGTGTATGCCGGACGGAGAACAACCGGGTATCCCAGTTCATCTGCGATTTTTAAGGCTTCTTCTACAGAGTAGGCAACTTCACTTCTTGCCATTTCAATGCCAAGTGCGTCCATTGCTTTTTTAAATTCCACGCGGTCTTCTCCGCGCTCAATGGCATCAACCTGCACACCGATTACTTCTACATTGTATTTCTCGAGAATACCTGCTTTGTTTAACTCTGCACACAGGTTAAGGCCGGACTGTCCTCCGAGGTTTGGAAGCAGCGCGTCCGGGCGTTCTTTTGCGATAATCTGTTCCAGACGTTCCACGTTAAGCGGCTCGATGTATGTGACATCTGCTGTCTCCGGGTCAGTCATGATAGTTGCCGGATTGGAATTTACCAGTACAATCTCATATCCCAGTTTACGAAGCGCTTTGCAAGCCTGTGTTCCGGAATAGTCAAATTCGCATGCCTGTCCGATAATAATAGGACCGGAGCCAATAATCAGTACTTTATGTATGTCAGTTCTTTTAGGCATATTATTTTCCTCCTTCGTTACTACTACTTATTATATGGAAAATTTGAAAAAGCTCAAGTTTTTTTGCATTTTCTTACTAATTTGTTGGTGCGTACAAAAAAATTAAGGTAAAATTTGTATTACAATTCTGGTGATATAGTCCTTTTTGTTGGAAATTACAAAGTCATTCATTCCCATTTCATAGGCATATCCTGTAAGAGTCATGTGGTGGTCTGAAGCATAAGAAAGCATTTTTCTGTAAAGAACGGGCAGTTTTTCCCAGGTTCCTTTCTGATAGCCGCAGAGATATTTCCCGGCAGGTTTTATATGAAGGTTTTCCGATGGGACATCATTCATAGCAGGGGTAAAGAGTCCATTATAAATTCGGAAATCATCTTTTTTAATTTTATCAAGAGCGAGAAAACTTCCAATCCCCATTCTGCACTGTTCGATCCCCCAGGTATTTTTTGCAAAGGAAAAAACAAGATCCATATCGTCCTCTTCAAAATCGAAAGGTACAGTAAGATATTTTTCTTCTGGGCATTCTATAACAGTAATGCTGTCAGAGATGAGATTTTGGCATATTTCTGTCTGCTCTTTTTTTGTCTCAAGAATTTGTCTCGTTCTTTTCAGGCGAAGGATTTCCGCATTGATTTCTTTTAGCTTCTTGTCTGCGATGGCGAGAAAATCTTCCGTATTTGGATTTTCTGCATATTGCAAAATCTCGCTTATGCTCATATTCAGTTCCTTCAGCATACGAATGTATTCAAAATCCATACTCTGGGAAGCATCGTAATATCGATAACCGTTTTCCCCCTTTTCTTTGGGGGAAAAGAGTCCGATGGAATCGTAGTAGTGAAGAGTGCGTTTATTTACTTCGTGAAGTCTGGCAAACTCTGCCGTTGTCATTTTTGTTTTCATCAAAACCTCCTTGACTTTACACTTACTGTATACTTTATGATACAAAACACAGGGAAAAATCGCAAGGAGGAATGATAAATGAGTTTTGAGATCAGAGAATTAAAAAAAGAGGATATGCCTGAACTGGAAAATATTATTAGAAAAACATGGAATTACGACAGATTTGCAGGACCGAAAACAGCAAAGAGACTTGCCAGAGTATTTTTGACAAGCTGTCTTACAAATCAGACGTTTTCCAGAGTGGCGCTTCTGGAAGGAAAGCCCGTGGGGATTATTTTGGCAAAAAACAGCGCAGCACATAAATGTCCGTTTTCATACAGATGGCAGCAGATCTGCGCCATTGCGTCTGTACTTTTTACAAGAGAAGGAAGAAAAGTATCAAAAATTTTTCAGGGAGTAAACGGTGTAGATAAAGAGCTTTTGAAACGGTGCAAAACGCCTTATCCTGCAGAGCTTGCGCTGTTTGCAGTGGATGTCTCCTGCAGAGGGAAGGGAATCGGAAAGCTTCTTTTTCAGGAGGCGCTCTCTTATATGAAAGAACAGAAACTTCCCAGTTTCTATCTTTATACCGATACAAGCTGCAATTATGGATTTTATGAACATCAGGGGATGGTTCGAAGACAGGAGCAGGATAAAGTGTTTTCTGTCAATGGAGAGGAGGCAAAAATGACCTTTTTTATTTACGATTACGTGATGCAGTGATCTTTTTCCGGAAGTCTTGACAAAAACCTTTTAACGTGTATAATTACATTTGGTAAAAAAAGTTCTATATAGAACAGTTTTAAAAAAAACAGTTCTTGGAAAAGAGGAGATGCAATGGTAACAACGGATTATCTGATGAATATCCGTCGCATTATGAAGCTTCACGAAGGTATGCTGAAGCAGATATGCGCAAAGTACGATTTATCGTTGATGGAAGCCAATATTATCAGCTTTCTTTATAATAATCCTGAGAAAGATACTGCCGGTGACATTGTGGAACTTCGGATGTTTTCTAAGGGAAATGTTTCCCAGGGAGTGGAATTGCTTGCAGGAAAGGGACTGATCCTTCGAATTGCGGATAAGGAAGACAGAAGAAAGGTACATCTTGCCCTTTCTGAAAAAACAGTTTCTATTACGGAGGAGATGGAACAGGGAAAGCTTGCATTTCAGGAGGAGCTGTTCAGCGGATTTTCAGAAGAAGATAAAAAGACTTTGGAGAATCTGAGCAGAAGAATTATGGAAAATACAGAAAAAGCGTTAAAAAGGAGAGAGACAAATGAAAGAAGATAAGGATTTTCTGGCAAAAGAGCCGATAGGAAAACTTTTGCTTAAACTGGCACTTCCTACAGTGGCAGCCCAGATCATCAATATGCTTTACAATATTGTAGACAGAATTTATATCGGGCATATTGAAGGCGTGGGAGCTATGGCACTTACAGGCGTTGGTGTCTGTATGCCCATTATTATGATCGTAACTGCATTTGCCGCTCTTGTCGGAAACGGCGGTGCGCCGAGAGCTTCGATTTTTATGGGAAAAGGGGAAAATGATTCTGCAGAGAAAACTCTTGGAAACTGTTTTACCTTACAGATTATCATTTCCGTTGTTCTGACAGCAGTTCTTCTTATCTGGAACAGAGACCTGCTTATGGCGTTTGGCGCAAGCGAAAATACCATTGAGTATGCAGTGTCTTATATGAACATTTATGCTATTGGAACAATCTTTGTTCAGCTTACACTGGGAATGAATGCCTTTATTACGGCACAGGGATTTGCAAAAACAGGAATGCTTTCTGTTTTGATCGGCGCAGTTGCAAACATTATTCTCGATCCGATTTTTATTTTTGGATTTGGACTTGGCGTAAGAGGCGCTGCTCTTGCAACCATTATTTCTCAGGCAGCTTCCTGCGCATGGGTTCTGATCTTCCTGTTCGGAAAAAAGACGGTCCTGAAAATCCGTGTGAAAAACCTGGGACTTCAGAGCAAGATCATTCTTCCGAGCATTGCTCTCGGACTTGCTACTTTTATTATGCAGGCAAGTGAAAGTGTCATTTCCGTATGTTTTAACTCTTCTCTGTTAAAATACGGCGGAGATATTGCAGTAGGCGCAATGACCATTCTTACAAGTGTTATGCAGTTTGCCATGCTGCCGCTCCAGGGACTTGGACAGGGGGCGCAGCCAATCATCAGCTATAACTATGGCGCAAAAAATGTGGGGCGTGTGAAGAAAGCGTTCTGGCTGCTTTTGAAAGTCAGTCTCGGCTATGCAGTGCTTCTGTGGGCATTTATTATGATCTTTCCGCAGGGTTTTGCAGGAATGTTTACATCCGACCCGGAACTTTTGGTTTTTACAAAGACAGCCCTTCGTATTTATACAGCCTGCCTGTTCCTGTTCGGAATCCAGATGGCGTGTCAGATGACTTTTACTTCTCTTGGAAAAGCAGGTTCTTCCATTATTGTAGCTGTTATGCGTAAATTCATATTGCTGATTCCGTTAATTTACATTATGCCTGCAATTTTACGTGAAAACAAGGCGGTTGCCGTTTATATGGCAGAGCCGATTGCCGATTTCCTTGCAGTGACCTTTACTGCGGTGCTGTTCTTCTTCCAGTTCAGGAAGTGTCTGAGACAGATTGAAGGCGGAAAATAAAAAGAAAGAGAAAGCCATTTTTATGGAAGCTCAGATTTTAAGTCAGGAGTTTGCCATAGAAATGGCTTTTTTAATAGGGGAATAAAAATGGAAACTATATCCCCCAGGGGGGCTTGTGGAAATCGGTTATATTGTTTAGAATTTTTATATGATGTTAAAAAAATGGACTGATTTATATCAGTTCTCTTTTTATGTTCATGGATATGAAAATTGTAAGTCAGGAGCAAGGAGAAAATGAGTAAATACACGGCAGCAGAAGAGAAAATAAACCATTACTGGAGTGAACGGGCTGAAAGCTATAGTGTTCAAAACCGACAGCAAATGGAAGTCAGTTATGAAAAATGGAAAAATATAATGCAGCCTTATCTTCCTGAAAAGGGTAAAAAAGTTTTAGATGTTGGTACAGGACCTGGATTTCTTGCAATACTTCTCGCAAAGGAAGGGTATGATGTAACTGCTGTTGACTGCAATGAGAAGATGCTTGAACAGGCAAAGATAAACGCAAAGGAAAACGGTGTTGCTGTTAAATGGATAAAAACAGAAAGAGAACTTCCATTTGAACCGGAGAGTTTTGATTTTATTGTTTCCAGAGATGTTCTGTGGATGCAGATGGAACCGGAAGAAATTTTAAATATGTGGTATCGGACATGTAAAAAGGGCGGAAAGATCCTTTATTTTGATGCAGAGTGGTACGATTATCTTCGAACAGAAGAAAGACACAAAGAGTATAGAGAATTTCGAAAAAAAGTGCGGGATCAGAAGGGCTTTGTTTATTCACAAGAAGAGAAAATGGAAGAACTGGCATATGAGATGCCGCTGACATATTGCAAAAGACCTGAGTGGGACAGAGAATTTTGGATTCAAAAAAGGCCTGAGCAGTTTCAGTGTGAAACAATGTTAAATTCTAAAATTTATTCACAAATAGAGCAGATACAGTATGCTAAAAATTCGGAGTTTTTAATTTATGTACAGAAATAGATAGAGGAGATAATGAAAAGAATTAAAAATATTTTGAAAAAAATTGCAGCCAGTTTGCTTCAGACAGTGGCGGTTTTAATCGGTATTACGTTAATTACATTTTTTATTTTATATATGGCTCCTGGAAATCCGGCAGAAATCTGGCTTACGGGAGGAGATGCAAATGTAGGGCAGATTTCTGAAGAGGCTATCAAAGCACAGGAAGAAAAAATGGGACTGGATAAACCATTTTTTGTTCAGTATGGAAACTGGCTGGCAAAAGTCTGTAAGGGTGATATGGGAATTTCTATGAGTACGTCCAGACCTGTGGCAGAAGAATTGGCAGAGCATATCATTCCAACACTCCAGCTGACGTTTACCTCTCTGCTTCTTACCATTTTAATATCTGTGCCATTGGGAATATATTGTGCTGTATATAAGGACAGATGGCTGGATAATATAGTCAGGAGTATTTCCTTTATAGGGATTTCCATGCCTTCGTTTTTTATTTCTCTTTTACTGCTTTGGTATTTTTGCCTAGAAAAGCGTATATTTACAATTATTGCAACAGAGGATTGGAAAGGTATGGTGCTGCCGACAGCAGTGTTGGTTATTCAATGCAGCTCTAAATTAACCCGGCAGGTAAGAGCGGTTGTTCTTGAACAACTAAGTCAGGAATATGTGAAAGGAGCAGTGGCGAGAGGGGTCAGTGAAATACGAATATTATTTTCACATGTATTAAAAAATTGTCTGATTCCGATTTTGACATGGTGCAGTATTTATTTTGGAATAATGCTTGGCGGTTCCGCAGTTATTGAAACGATATTTACCTGGAATGGTGTGGGAAAAATGGCAGTAGATGCAGTGGCAAGACTTGACTATTATCTGATACAGGGATTTGTATTATGGATTGCCGCAATCTTCCTCGCAGTAAACTTTTTGCTGGATTTTATCAGCGCTATTATAGATCCCAGAATCAAAGAAAGGTAAGAAATGAAGATGAAAAAAGAAAAAAATATCGGTTTTCCCGTATCATTTAAAATTATGCTGGGACTGATCCTGATACTTTTTGCGATTGCGGTTCTGGCTCCTTTCCTGGCTCCGAATGACCCGTACAAAACAGAGCTGATGGCTGCTTTACAGGGACCAAGTGCGGAATATCCGTTGGGAACAGACCCCCTCGGAAGATGTTTGCTGTCAAGGATTTTATATGGGGCAAGAGTTTCGATTTTCAGCAGCCTATTTATTATATCTGTTGTTTTTTTGATTGGAACAGCCATAGGTGTGATTTCCGGATTTGCAGGTGGTATTGTAGATAAAATCATAACCAGAGTGATTACTACGATGCAGGCGTTTCCGAAATTTATCCTTGCGATTGCGATTGCCGGGGTATTGGGAATTGGAATTGAAAATACAATTCTTGCATTGTGTCTGGTGGAATGGGCGGAGTATGCGAGAATGGCAAGAAGCCTTACGATGACTGTTAAACAAAAAACGTATATTAGAGCTGCCAGAATCAGCGGTGAAAGCAGTGGGAAGATTATGGTAAGGCACATTTTTCCCAATATTGTGCCCCCGCTTGTTGTAAATGCAAGCCTTGGAATTTCATCTATGATCATGGAAGTAGCAGCATTGTCTTATCTGGGAGTTGGAGTGGAGTCACCTATGGCAGAATGGGGAGCTATGATGAACACAGGAAAAGATTATATGCAGACAAATATAGGCCTGATTTTAGTACCCGGTTTTGCCATTTTTTTAGCAGCAGTATTATTTAATCTTTTTGGAGATAAACTTCGGGATATTTTAGACTGCAGATAGGAAACAGAGATATTTTTTCTTCGCAGCAGAAGCGAAGATGAAAGATAAATTGAAAAGAAAGAAGAGGAGAAATCAATGAGAAAAAAAGTATTAAAAGTATTGGCTGCCGTATTAACTGCTTCTGTCGTGTTGGGTACAGGAGTAACAGCAGCATCTGCTGAAGGGAGAACTACGGCAGTTTTTGCAGACACGCAGTGCCCTACCAGCTTAAGTCCGGCAGATAGCTGGAATAGTTGGTACACTTCCAGATATGGTATTACGGAGACTTTGTTTAAATTAAATGAAAATCTGGAGGCGCAGCCTTTTCTGGCAGAGTCCTGTGAAATGTTAGATGATACGACATGGAAGATCACATTAAGAGATGATGTGACTTTTCATAATGGAAAAAAAATGACTGCCGAGTCAGTAAAAGCATGTTGGGAATATACAGGAGAGATTAATGCCAGATTAAATGAATTACTGTTTATCGATACAATGGAAGCAGAAGGTCAAATTTTGACTGTAAAAACAACAGAACCGGTTCCGGCTTTTATCAATGGTCTGACAGAACCATTATCCTGTATTATTGATGTATCCGATCCGGATTCTATTGCAGAAACACCGATTGGAACAGGACCTTTTAAAGCAGTAAGCTATGATGTGAAAAAGCAGGCAGTAGTGGAGCGTTATAATGAGTACTGGGGAGGGAAACCGAAACTGGAAGGCGCTACATTTAATATAATAGCAGACACAAATTCTCTTGCAATGGCGCAGCAGACTGGAGAAAGCGATCTTTCCGTAAGTATCCCAGGCACAAGTCTGGAATTATTCTCAGATGAGTCCAGATATAATGTAGATGGTGTTCCTGGTTCCAGAGGTCAGGTTATTTTTATGAATTTTGATAACCCCTTTATTCAGGATATTCATGTGAGAAAAGCGATCAGTATGAGCATTGATAAAGAAAATTATGCGGCGATTTTGAATAAGGGAGCTTCTGTTCCGGCGGAAGGTCTTTATCCTGATTTTATGGAATACGGAGCAGAAGAAGGGGAAGGTTATGAATTTGATTTAGAAGGTGCAAAAAAAGAACTTCAGGAAGGTGGTTATGAAGATACAGACGGAGATGGTATTCTTGAGAAAGATGGAAAACCACTTTCTTTGCGCATTGTTACATATAGTACAAAAGCAGAGCTGGGTATTTTCTGTGAGGAGCTGTCATCTAAACTGAAAGAAATTGGAATCGACCTTAAAGTAGAGATATATGAGTCTGTTGCGGAACAGCAGAAAAGCGGCGATTTTGATTTAATGATGATAAGTTTTACCATGTGTCCGACAGGAGATCCGCTATATTTTGCGAATATAGCATTTAAAACAGGAGGAAGCAGTAATTACGGACATTATTCTAATGAAAAAGTAGATGCGATTATTGAGCAGATGACACAGGAGTTTGATATTGAAAAGAGAGCAGAACTGGCGAAAGAAGCACAGAAACTGATTCTGGAAGATGCTGGATTTATTGTAGTAGGGCATTCTAAATATGTGTATGTTATGAACAGTAATCTGAAAGGATTAAAGACAAATCCATCAGAATATTATCTGCTTAATGCGAATACATACATCGAAGAGTAAATGAGGAAAAAACAGTGCTGTCTATAGAAAATTTATGTATTTCATACGGAAATATCCCTGTAGTACATAATGTTTCTCTGGAAGTGGCAGATGGCGAAATTGTGGCAATTGTCGGAGAGAGTGGCTGTGGAAAGAGCACCACTCTCCAGGCAATTCTTGGTCTGGATTCAAATGCAGAAATTACAGGTGGAAGTATTTGTTTTGATGAAAAAAATTTAACTGCTATGAAAAAGAAAGAACTGCGGCAGGTTCGAGGTTTGGAAATAGCAATGATTTTTCAAAATGCAGCACTGGCAATGGATCCAATGAAAACGATAGGTCATCTGTTTTATGAGAGCGTACATGTACACAGAGCAAAGGCGAAAAAAGAAGAATGCTTAAAGAGTGCAGAAGCCTTAATGAAAAAAATACAGCTTGAAGATACGGAGAGGATTTTAAAATCTTATCCGTTTGAACTGTCAGGCGGCATGTGCCAGAGGATAGCGATTGCTTCTGCTATGATGAATCAGCCCAAACTTCTTTTGGCAGATGAACCTACAAGTGCCTTAGATGTAACCGCGCAGGCAGAAGTAGTGCGGCTTTTGAAAAGTATGCGTGATGAAATGGGAACTTCAATATTGGTTGTAACACATAATATGGGGGTAGTTGCCCAAATGGCAGATAAAGTTGCGGTTATGTATGGTGGAACTGTGGTGGAATATGGGACTGCGAAAGAAATTATTGAAAAGCCGGAACACCCATATACACAGGCATTATTAGAAGCGATTCCTAAAATGAATGGAGATGTTCCACAGGGACTTGGAGGAAAGCCGCCTGAATTCGGAGAAGAAAGAACAGGCTGTATCTTTTGTCCAAGGTGCAGCATGGCAAAAAAGAAATGCGGGGAAGAGAAGCCGAATAAACGTGTTCTTTCAGACACACATTGGGTTTATTGTCAGCAGATTACCGGAGTATAAAAATAAAGGAAGGAAAGACTGACTATGCACTTATTGGAGGTAAAAGGTCTTGAAAAAACTTTTAAGGATAAAAAAACAGTTTTTCAGGCAGTAAAAGGAATTGATTTTTATATAGATGAAGGAGAGTGCCTGGGAATAGTGGGCGAGAGTGGTTGCGGAAAAAGTACTACGGCAAATCTTGTGGCGCGTCTTTTGAAAGAAAGTAACGGTGGAATTTTTTTTCGAGGCTGTAAAATAAACGAAGGAAAAAGATTAAAGTGCATTGGACGAGAACTTCAAATGGTATTCCAGAATCCGAAAGATTCATTTGACCCCCGATATACAGTGCTTCAGTCCGTGATGATGGGAGCAGATTCCTATGGTTTATGGACAAGAGAGGAATTGCGCCGCCGGTCTATGGAAATGCTTGCGTATGTTGGGCTGAAGGATTCCTATGCGGATAAGCGTATCAGCGGTATAAGTGGCGGTGAGTGTCAGCGTGTGGCCATAGCGAGAGCGCTTGTCTGTGAGCCGAAGCTTATTATTTTTGACGAAGCTACCAGCGCCTTGGATGTTTCTGTCCAGGCGCAGATCCTTCAGTTAATGAAAAAATTAAAAGAAGAAAAAAAAGTATCTTTTTTGTTTATTACCCATGATCTCACTTTAACGGCATCAATCTGTGACAGACTTGCAGTTATGTATTCCGGAAGAATTGTAGAAACAGGAAGAACAAAAGACATTTTAAATAAGCCGGAGCACCCATATACGAAACGTCTGCTTTCAGCAGTGCTTCCTCTGGATATGAGCGGTTCCTACAGACTGCCCCTTACAGAACGTTTCAGAGACAGAGCAGAACATGGCTGTGAATTTTATGAATTTTGCTGCTATGCGAAAGAAGAGTGCAGGAGAGAAATATCTGATAAAATATTGAAAAATGGGCGTAATGTCAGATGTTTGTATCCGGTCAACCGGGAGGAAGACGATGAAAGAACAGAAAAATGAGTATGAATATTGTGGAAAAGAAGCAGATGAGTTATGGAGTGACAGTACATTTTATAACGAGTATGTACGCGGAGAATTGGCAGATTTTCGTAAAGAGGCGTGGAAAAAAGTTTTAAGCAGGCATATTGAAGGCGGAAAGACGCTTGATATATTAGATGTTGGTACGGGGCCTGGCTTTTTTGCAGTTCTCCTGTCAGAGATGGGGCATTATGTAACAGGAATTGACTCTTCATTGGCAATGCTCAAGGCAGCAGAAGAAAACACGCGTGGTCTTGTGAGAACACCTGAATTTTTGCAAATGGACATTGAAAATATGGCCTTTAAAAAAGAAATATTTGATTTAATCGTATGCAGAAATGTAATTTGGGTTTTAGATGAACCGGAAAAGGTATACAGGGAGTTTTATCAGATTTTGAAACCGGGAGGCAAACTTCTTGTTTATGATGCAAACTGGAATATGCCTTTTTTTGATAAAGAAATGCAGTCCAGAGTAAAACAGCATGAATTAGATTATTATAATGAGACAGGAATTCAGTTCAAGGTTCGCGTTGAGGAAGAAAAATATTATCTCGAAAAGCCGTTGGCGAATATTTTTCGACCGGACTGGGACTTTCGAACATTGCATGAGCAGGGATTTGAAAAAATAAAAACAAATTTGGATATAGGTTCCTCTGTGTATCAGAAATGGGAGAAAAAGTTATATCAGGAAACGCCTTTATTTGAAATATGCGCGGAAAAATAATAAATACATCAAATTTGGAAAAGCTTTGAAATAATATCCCCCCCGGTGGCTTGTATTACTTCTCATAGTTGTTACAATGGTAAGAGTAACTGTTAAAATTTTATTTTACAGGTAATGAGATGAAGTATGAATAAAGAAAAATATTTAACAATAGGAGAAGTTGCAAAACAATTTCAACTTTCAAATAGAACACTGCGTTATTATGAAGAAAAGGGAATTTTAAAGCCCAGCTTTATAGGGGATAATGGATACAGATATTATAGCCGCAATCAATTAGTAGTGTTAGATATGATTCGGTGTTTTCGGCATCTTGATATTTCTGTAGAGCATATGGTGGAAAGAATGTCAGGAGAATCTGATTTTCGGTATGAAATATTAGGATTGCTGAGACAGCAGCGAATACAGATTTCTGATCGTATTCAAAAGGAACAGAAACGCCTGGAATATTTACTAAAGGTTATGGGGGAATTGCAGGCATTAGAAGAATGCTCTGATTGTGAAATTGCAGTCAGACATTTTCCAGGAAAATCAAGAATTCGATTTGAAGTTGATTCTATAGATTCAGAAGAAGAGCGAGAAGCCTATTTTGCAGGAATTCTTTCTTATATTCTTAAAAATTTCGAAGAAGAATATCCGGTGCTTTACGGAATTGTTTCTGTAGAAAATGCGATAAAAGGAAATTATGCTTATAGCTGTATTGAATATAATAATCAGCTTACAGAGGAAATGGACAGAAACATAGTGATTTCCGGTAAAAAAATACGAATTTACGAAAAGAAATATGAGGCAGAAGATGTTCTTGTTCTGGCCTACGATTGTGAGTGGGAAAAGCTCGGGAAGTATTATGATAAAATTTTTGCGTTTTCAAGAGAAAATAATCAAGTATTATCGAATGAAATACGAGAAAAATGGGTGATGCCCAGATTGAAAGAAAATAATACAATTCATATCTGGGGAAACCTGGAAGTTGCTGTTTCGTAAAAAATAGTAAAAAAATCTTGACCCTGCCATTATGGCAGGGTTTATGTTTTAATGGGGAAAATTACCCAGTAAAGGAGGGACAGATTTTGAATATAATAGAAGTCCACAATTTATATGTGGCATTTCCTACAAAAGAAGGCTTTGTAAAAGCAGTTAATAAAATAGATCTTTCTATACAAAAAGGAGAAGTTTTAGGAATTCTGGGAGAATCAGGTTCTGGAAAATCAGTATTTGGTATGCAAATTCTGGGACTGATAAAGGATAAAACAGAAAAGGCCGGAGAAATTTATTTTAAAGGAAAAAAAATGAGCGAAATGAATAAGAAAGAATGGCAGCTTATCAGAGGGAAAGAAATGGGAGTAATCATGCAGAATCCTTCCAGCTCATTAAATCCTACATTAACTATCGGAAGCCAGATTGGAGAAGCAATCCGGATAAAGGAAAAATGCGGCAGAAAAGAAAGCATGGAAAGAGCAGTACAGCTTCTGGAAAAAGTAAAAATACGAAGACCTCAAATCCGGGCAAAAGAATATCTGCATCAATATAGTGGCGGAATGAAAGAACGTGCTGTAATTGCAATGGGAATTGCGCAGGAACCGGAATTTCTTGTTGCTGACGAACCTACAAAAGGATTGGATACGCTTGTAAAATATCAGATCGTTCAGCTTTTAAAAGAAATTTCCAAAGGAAAAACAGTTATGATGATTACCCATGATTTAGGAGTGGCGGAAGAAGTGTGCACACGGATAGGAGTTTTATACCTGGGAGAATTTGTGGAAATCAGTCCGGTAAAAGCTTTATACAAAGAGCAGCTTCACCCATATACGAAAGGTTTTTTTCAGTCGATGCCGGAAAATGGAATGATACCTATCAAAGGCAGTCCAGCTTCTTTGATTCATCTTCCGCAAGGCTGTAGATTTCATGACAGATGCAATGTCTGTATGGAACGTTGTGAAAAAGAACACCCTCCATTGTATCAGACAGAAGACGGAAGACAAGTGAGGTGCTTTTTATATGCTTAAAGTTTATAACCTCAGCAAAGAATATACAACTGGTTTTTTACACAGACAGACCATTTCAGCAGTAAAAAATGTTTCTTTTGAGATAAGGCAAGGAGAGACATTCGGGTTGGTAGGAGAGAGTGGAAGTGGAAAATCCACAGTAGCACAGTGTATTACCAGATTAATCGAACCTACGAAAGGGAAAATTTTTTTTCATGACAAAGAAGTCTGTAAAATGAGCACTGTGGAACTTCGGAAGATGAGAAAAAAACTTCAGATTATTTTTCAGGATCCGGATGCTTCTCTCGATCCCAGAATGACAATCTCGGAAAGCTTGGAAGAAGCGCTGCGTTTGCAGGGGAAAAAGAAGGATATAAAGAAATATCAAAGAGATTTAATTGATATGGTAGGGTTAAATTATGAACATCTGGGACGGTATCCTCACGAACTGTCAGGAGGACAGAATCAGAGAGTTGCATTGGCGCGTGCTCTTTCTTTCGAACCGGAAATTCTGATTGCAGATGAAGCAACTGCTTCTTTAGATGTATCTGTGCAGGCGCAGATATTTTCTCTTTTAGATGAAATCCGAAGGAAAAAAAATCTGACACTGCTTTTAATTTCTCACGATATAGAAATAGTACGCAGATTTTGTGATACAGTAGCTGTTATGTATCAAGGAGAAATTGTAGAAAAAGGTAAAGTACAGGAAGTAACGAAATGTCCGAAACATCTGTATACCCGCATGCTTTTGGAGACGAATGAACAAAATGTAAGAGAATGGATAAATTATATAGAAGAACAGGAGAAGAAATAGAATGAAGAACAGAATTAAAAAGATCACATCGGTATTATTAGCAGGAATATGCACAGTATCCGGAATCACAGGATATAACAGCTATGTAGTACGGGCAGCAGAAGAGAAAATTGATAAAGATGGTGTTGCAAGATTTGTATATCAGGTAACAGACAGTTTTGATACATCTATAAATTATATTGCCGGTTCATGGGTTACTTATGGGGTAGTAGAAACCTTATTTACGGTAGACGAGAAAGGGGAAATACAGCCTCTTTTAGCTGAAAGTTGTGAAATGATGGACGATTTACACTGGACGTTAAAACTTAAAAAAGATATAGAATTTCATGATGGAACACCGTTTAATGCAGACGCAGTACTGTTTACATTTAACCGTATCACAGAAAATGGAGAGGTAGGGGGAAATTACGATTTTATAGCCTCTATGGAGAAAAAAGATGACTATACAATAGAAATTACTACAACGAACCCTTATGGAGCACTTCCGGAACGTTTATGCGAGTATAAAACGGCGATAGTAAGTCCTTCTAATGATTTTGAGACAGGTCTGATTGGAACAGGCCCGTTTAAATTTAAAGAAACACAGGCTGATATAAAAAATGTTGTGGAAAGAAATGAAAATTACTGGGGTGGGGAAGTCCTGTTGGCAGGAGCCGAGTTTTATCCGGGTGAAGATGAAATGACAAGAACATATCAGCTTTATAATGATGAAATTGACTATTCTATATTGAATATTCCACTTACAGAATATGAAATAGCAAAATCTTATGATTTTTTAGATGTATTTACATTAGATTGCGATTATACACATTTAATGATTTTAAATACTGAAAAAGCTCCATTTGATAAAAAAGAAGTACGGCATGCCATCAGTTATGCGATTGACAGAGACGCGCTTGTAGAAGCTGTTTATGGAGAAGTGGAAGGAGGAATCCCTTCTTACGGAGTAGTACCTGAAAAGTATAGTTGGTCCAATCCGGAGGCATGTACCGCAGTTTATGATCCGGAAAAAGCATTAGAATTGTTCAAGGAGAGCGGAATCGAAGATACAGATGGAGACGGCATTTTGGAGTATGAGGGGAAACCGTTTAGTCTTACGATTATGACATATGATACAGGCCTCTATAAACAGGCAGTTGAAATTTTGCAGTCTCAGCTTCAGGAAATCGGGATTCAGACAGAACTGGAAATAACAACATGGGACGTGACAGATCAAAAGATGGCAGATAAATCTTACGATATTAACTTTGATTCTGTGCCATTTGTAGAATTTGGAAGTCCGACATCTCTGGAAAATAAGTTTGGTTCGGAGGCATATTTTGCGTTAGGGGCAGGTTACAGCAGTGAAGAAATGGATTCTGCTTTGCAAGAAGGAAGTTCAGCGTTAGATGAAAAGAGCAGAAAAGAAGCTTATGATAAAGTGCAGGAAATAGCAATGGAGGATATGCCTTTTATTCCGGTATTCGAAGTAGTAAAAGTGTATGCAATGAATAAAAGATTACATAATCTGGATGTAAGTACATTTTCCGTTACTAAATTAACGAAAGACACATATCTTTCTGAAGAGTGAGTTATACGTTATGAAAAAGTATATAGGAAAGAGATTGTTACAATTTGTGCTGATTCTTTTTATTGTTTCGATAGTGTGTTACCTGATAAATTTTATGACTCCTGTTGATACGGCAAAACGGGCATTGGGAGACCCAATGACGCATTCTCTGCCTGATGAAGAGATTTTAGAACGATACAGAGAAGTGAATGGATTAAATCGTCCGTTTCATGAACAGTACTTGGACTGGCTGAATCGACTTCTTCATGGTGACTGGGGGAAATCTCTGATCACAGGAGAGCCAGTGGGACCGGAACTCACAAGACACTTCTGCATGACGTTTAAGCTGGCTGTTTTTGGCATTTTAATGACTTTGATACTGGCTGTGCCATTAGGTGTACTTTGTGCGCTGTATAAGAATAAAGCGATTGACGTATTGGGAAGGATAATGGCAGTTTTGGCAGTTTCTATGCCGGGTTTTTGGCTTTCGTATCTTCTGATTATTTCACTGTCATTGAAAGCAAAACTGCTTCCTGTAGCCGGTTATGGAGATGGAAGTCTGAAATATATGATTTTGCCCGGGATTTCTATTGCAATGATGAGTTTTGGTACAATTATGAAAATGATGAGAAGTACTATGCTGGACGTATTAAATCAGGATTATATGTTGACAGCGGAGGCAAAAGGACTTAAAAAGATACAGATTATTTTTCGACATGGTATACGTAATGCGATGATTCCGGTAGTGACAATGACAGGAATGACCTTTGCTTCCATGTTGGCAGGTTCGGCAGTAATAGAAAAGATTTTTGCATGGCCGGGAATTGGACATATGATTCTTACAGGAATTGAAAATAAAGATTTTCCGGTTGTACAGGCCTGCGTAATTTGTGTATCAGCTATTTATTTAATTATCAATTTTATTGTAGACATTTTATATGCGTTTTTAAATCCGAGGATACGATATGATTAAGAAACTGAAAAAGAAAAAATTTGTAATATTCTGGGGTGGATTGCTTGTTATATTATTATTAGTTGCCGGCTTTCCGGATATATTTGCGTCTCATGATCCGGAAAAGGCAAATCTGTCATTGAAATTTTTGAAACCGTGTAAAGACATGCCTTTAGGTGCAGATCACATGGGACGATGTATCTTCTGCAGAATTTTATATGGAGCAAGAACTTCCTTGTTTGTGGCAGGGACAGTTGTACTTTGTACAGCCTTTATTGGCACATTAATTGGAATGTGCAGCGGATATTACGGGGGAAAGATAGATGCAATTCTTATGAGGATTGTAGATGTTTTTCTGGGTTTTCCAAGTTTTTTATTTACGCTGGCTTTTGTGGGGTTATTTGGAGGAGGAATGCACAATCTTATATTGGTACTGTCTGTTTTTGGCTGGATGCACTATGCAAGGGTAGTGCGAAGCGAGGTGCTTGTTCTTCGCGAGAAAGAATTTATTCAGGCAGCAAAAGGTATGGGGCTGGGGAATTTTTCTATTATTGTCCGGCATATTTTTCCTAATATTATTCCATCTGTCTTAGTGATTATGACAATGGAGGCTGGAGGAACAATATTATCTGTATCCGGTCTGAGTTTTCTTGGTATAGGTGTCCAGCCTCCAACACCGGAATGGGGATATATGCTCAGTGACGCAAAAACTTATTTATCTACAAAACCGGAATTAATGTTATATCCAGGTCTGGCAATTATGCTTACAATTATTATATTTAATTTTCTGGGAGACAGTATTCGGGATTATATAGACGTAAAAGATTCCAGATTAACAAAGGAGAGTTGATGTGAAAAAGCTGAAAAAATTTTGTTCCTATTATAAGCCGTATAAAAAATGGATTATACTGGATTTGAGTTGTGCAGCAATGTCCTCTCTCATTTGTATTACATTCCCTTTGATTGTAGATTTTATGATAAGCAAAGTACTTCCGGGAAAAATGACAGATCTATTTGTGATTTTGATAATAACTGTGTTTATAGCGTATTGTCTGAATGCCGGTTTTTTATATTTGATCGGGTTTGTTGGACATACGACTGGAGCGCAGATAGAAGCTGATATTCGTCAGGAATTATTTGAGCATATTCAAAAACTGTCTTTTGGATTTTATGATAAAAACAGAGTGGGAAGTTTAATGGCAAGACTTACCAGTGATTTATATGAAATGACAGAATTGGCACATCACGGACCGGAAGATTTTCTGATCTGTTTACTTACGGCTGCAGGCTCTCTTGCCTGTATGGTTTATCTGAACTGGAAGCTGGCATCTGGTATTCTGTTTATCCTTCCTTTAGCGGCAGTATTTGTATGGTGGAGAGAACATATTACAATTCATACAGTTGATGAAATGAAAGAAAGAATGGGAAATATCAGCAGTGAATTGGAAACGGGCATTTCCGGAATACGTACCACAAAGGCTTTTGGAAATGAGAAATTTGAAAGGGAAAGATTCCGGAAATCAAACAGTAAATTCAGAGTGGCAAAGAAAAGTTATTATAAACAGGTAGGTATTTATTATTCAGGAATGGATTGGCTGAAAAATATGATGCGCTTGTGGGTAGTGGCATTTGGAGGAATACTTTATCTGAAGGGAGAAGCCACACTTGCCAATCTGGTTTCTTTTAATTTGTTTGTTGCAGTGCTTCAGACTCCTGTTCAGAAAATGATGGATTTTTCAGAAATCCTGATAGGAGGTATTTCCGGATTTTCCAGATTTTGGGATATGATGCAGAAAGTACCCGAAATTCGGGATAGAAAAGATGCTATAAAATTGGAAAAATGCAATGGACAAATAGGAATTCACCATATGAGTTTTGCATATGAGAAGGAGAAATGGATATTGCAGGATATTAACCTGGAAATTCCATCAGGAAGTACGATTGCATTTGTGGGAAGTTCAGGTGCAGGAAAAACAACATTGTGTAATTTGATTCCAAGATTTTATGAGGTGACAGAAGGTGATATTACTTTAGATGGAATTTCGGTCAAAGACCTTAAAATACATTCTCTGAGGGAAAAAATAGGTATTGTTCAACAGGAAGTATTTTTATTTCCGGATACTATTATGGAGAACATAAGGTATGGCTGTCTTTCTGCTTCTGATGAAGAAGTAATAGAGGCAGCAAAAAAAGCAGAAATTCATGAAGAAATTTTATGTATGGAAAGGGGGTATGATACATTTGTGGGGGAACATGGTGCTATGCTTTCAGGAGGACAGAAACAAAGAATCAGTATTGCCCGAATGTTTCTGAAAAATCCATCAGTTATTATATTAGATGAAGCTACTTCTGCATTAGACAGCGTAACGGAATTGAGAATACAGGAAGCATTAGACCGTCTTTCACGAAATAAGACAATGATTACTATTGCACACAGGCTGTCTACAATTCAGAATGCTGATTGCATTGTAGTATTGGAACACGGCAGGGTTGCAGAAAAAGGAACACACGAAAACCTGATGAAGAAAGGTGGAAGATACGCACACTATTATCAGGCACAGTATCACAGAGAAAGGGAAAAAGAATATGGGAAAAACAAATAAAGAATTAGCTATTGACATTGCTATAGAATATGCACATGGAATGCTTCATGTAAACGGAACAGAAGGGTATCCTGTAGAAGAGTGTTGTGAAGTAATTAAAAAAGTATACGAAACATTAGAAGAATTAGACCGGGAAAACCCGGAAAGATAAGATTAACAAAATAATTTTTTTATTTGCACCAGTTTCTCCGGAGACTGGTGCTTTCTATATTGTCCGAATTCTGTTTTTTTGTTATAGTTACAATAGAAATAATTAATATTCCAACGGAGGGAGATAAATGATCAGACATGCGAAACCGGAGGATTTGTCACAGGTTTTAGAAATATATGAGTATGCAAGAAACTTTATGGCGAAAAACGGGAATCCGTCACAGTGGGGAAAAAATTATCCCCCGGAGGAAACTGTGATCCGCGATATAGAAGATCAGAATTTATATCTGATCGAAGAAGAGGAGATTGTGGGTGTGTTTTTCTTTCATATAGGAAAGGATTCCACGTATTCCCAAATTTATGATGGAAAATGGCTTTCAGATAAGGAATACGGAACCATTCACCGCATTGCAGGAAACGGGAAAGGAAAAGGGATTCTGAAAAAAGCTGTTTCCTATTGCGAAGAGAGAATCCCGCATTTGCGGATTGATACCCATGAGGATAATAAGATTATGCAGGCTGCCATTGAAAAAAATGGATTTACAAAATGTGGGATTATTTTGACAGAAGAAGGAAGGCCGAGGATTGCATATGAAAAACTTAAATAAATATATGGATTTCATAAAGGCAGCGGAGGGGCTTAAATCTGTGACGCGCACAGCCTGGACGTCTACAGGACGAAGAGAAAGTACGGCGGAGCATTCCTGGAGGCTGGTTCTTCTGGCGTCCGTTCTTCTGGAGGAATTTCCGGAGCTGGATAAACAGAGGGTTCTTCTTATGGCGCTTGTTCATGATATGGGAGAAGTGTATACAGGCGATATATCTGCAAATTCTGAGTTTTCTTCCAGTGAAAAGGAGCGGGCAGAACGGCACGATATACGGGAAGTGTTTGGGAAGCTTCCAGAAAAGCAGGGAGATTTTTACATTTCTTTATGGGAAGAATATTCCAAAGGAGAAACGCCGGAAGCCCGGTTTGTGAAGGCTCTCGATAAGGGGGAAACGATTCTCCAGCATGTGCAGGGAAAAAATCCGGAAACCTTTGATTATGAATTTAATCTTTCTTATGGGAAAAAGTATTTTGAAGGGGACAAAAGACTGGAGAAAATCCGGGAATTGCTGGATACAGAGACAAAAGAAAAAATGAAAAGAGGGAAAAATCTTGATGGAAAGTAAGAAAATCATCGAATTTCGCAATATTGTGAAAAATTTTGATGGTCAGATTGTTTTAAAGGGAGTCAATCTGGATATTTACGAAAATGAATTTGTTACGCTGCTTGGTCCGAGCGGCTGCGGAAAGACAACGCTTCTCAGGATTCTGGGTGGATTTCTTGATCCGGACGAAGGGCAGGTGATTTTTGACGGGGAGGAAATCAGCAAAAAGCCTCCTTATGAGAGGGAACTAAACACAGTGTTTCAGAAATATGCGCTGTTTCCTCATTTGAATGTATATGAAAATATTGCTTTTGGATTAAAGCTAAAAAAAGTCAGCAAAGACATCATAGACCAGAAGGTGATGAAAATGCTGAAACTGATCGGGCTGGAAGGGTACGAGAAAAAGAATACCACTCTGCTTTCCGGCGGGCAGCAGCAGAGGGTTGCCATTGCAAGAGCCCTTGTAAATGAGCCGAAGGTACTTCTTCTTGACGAGCCTCTTGCTGCTCTGGATTTGAAAATGCGTAAGGAAATGCAGTATGAGCTGAAGCGGATTCAGCAGGAGGTAGGAATCACATTTATTTTTGTTACCCATGACCAGGAAGAAGCCCTGACTATGTCGGACAAGATTGTTGTTATGAATAACGGAGAAATTCAGCAGGTGGGTTCGCCGGAGGATATTTATAATGAGCCGGCAAACCGTTTTGTGGCAAATTTCATCGGGGAAAGCAACCTGATACCGGGTGTGATGCTTGAGGATTATAAGGTTCGTTTTGACGATGTGGTGTTTGAATGCGTAGATTTTGGATTTAAGGAAAACGAATCTGTTGACGTGGTGATCCGTCCGGAGGATATAGATATTGTGGCTTTGGAAGATGGAAAACTTACCGGGGAAGTGCTGAGTGTTTTATTTAAAGGCGTTCACTATGAAATCATTGTTGAGACAGTTCCGGGAACAAGTGTGACAGTAGATATGCGGGTGATCCGAAATCAGGACGTGACAAGTGAGGATGGAAAAGAGAAGATCAGCGCCAATAATTTCTATGTGGACGTGGACGATGTGGAGGAGCTGGATGACAAAGAAGTCATTGCTCTTTCCAATGCGCAGGCATGGACAGTTGCAGATGAGGAATATGTCTCCATTGCAAAAGTAGAGTATGAGATTTCCAAAGAAGAGGGTCATTATCCTGTTGTATTTACTACAGTAAATGGAACAAGAATCGAGCGTACCATTTACGTGGTAGACCAGCCTTTTGTGAAAAATGAGAAGGCAAATGAGGCAGTTATGGCGTTTAATTTCCAGAAGACAGTAGACGAAATCCAGGAATCTCAGGCGCTTGATACAGATTTAAAAACATGGGCAAATGCACAGGGCTGGAAGTTAAGTGACGAAAATCAGAGCGTGGATTTAAGCGTGGATTATGATTTTGAGCCGGAAAATGTCACAGAGGGAATTTATAAAATTACGTTCTGGACAACAGGACGGGAAATGAAAATTCATACAACGGATTACTTTAAGGAAGGTCAGGAGGTCGGCCTGACATTCTTCCCGGAAGATATTCATGTGATGTCAAAGGTGGGATACTGATGAAGAAATTTTCACAGCTTGCCCTTCCATATATTGTATGGGCTGTTATGATGCTGCTTCTTCCGATGGGACTTATTGCGGTTTATTCCTTTATGGATTCCGGCAACAGCATCATTCCATTTAGTTTTACGCTGGAGCATTACGTTACTTTTTTTACCGACCATGACTTTTTATTAATTCTCTGGCGTTCTATTATGATTGCAGTAAAGACAACAATTATCTGTCTTCTGATTGGTTATCCTGTAGCTTATTTTATTGCGAGAAGCAGTGAAAAAGCCCAGAATATTTTGATTTTATGTATCACAATTCCTATGTGGATCAATATGCTTGTAAGAACTTACGCGTGGATCGGGCTTTTAAGCGAAGGAGGACTGGTGCAGAAGTTTCTGGGGCTGTTTGGGCTTGGCGATATGGAGCTTTTGTATACAGAGGGAGCCGTGCTTCTTGGCATGGTCTATAACTTTCTGCCTTTTATGATCCTGCAGATCCATACATCTCTCTGCAAGATGGATCAGGCTCTTTTACAGGCAAGTGCAGACCTTGGGGCAAGACCGGTACAGACGTTTCGCCGTGTTACCCTTCCCCTTTCCATGCCGGGCGTGATCAACGGAATTACCCTTGTATTTCTGCCGGCGATCAGCTCATTTTTTATTCCTAAATTATTGGGAGGAGGACAGTATTTCCTTATTGGAAATATGATAGAAAACCAGTTTATTACAGTTGGCGAATGGAATTTCGGAAGTGCCATTTCCATGATCATGGCAATTATTATGATGCTTCTCATGATGGCTGTTCGAAAAGTAGAAGTGCGGAATCAGGGCGGAAAGGAGGAGTAAGAGAATGAAAAAAAACAACCGTTTATTCGGGAAGATTCTTATGGCGTTGATGATCATATTCTTTTATCTTCCTATTGTGTACATGATTGTGTTTTCCTTTAATGAAGGGAAATCTCTTACAAGCTTCAGCGGTTTTTCGCTCAGATGGTACAAACATATGTTGGAATCCGGCGACATGATGGAGGCTTTGTATACAACTTTTGGAGTGGCTTTGATCGCAACATTTGTGTCTACTGTTGTGGGAACGATTTCTGCTATCGGCCTCAGTAAATCAAAAAAAATTGTGCGCCAGCTTGTGGAACAGGTAAATAATCTTCCCATGATGAATCCGGAAATCGTAACTGCAATCGGGTTAATGCTTTTATTTATTACCTTCCGCATTGAAAAAGGATATATGACAATGCTGCTGGCTCATATTGCTTTTTGTACGCCGTATGTCATATTATCCGTTATGCCGAAAATCCGCTCTCTTGACCCAAATCTCGCAGACGCGGCAATGGATCTGGGAGCGACTCCGTGGAAAGCATTAACGAAAGTAATCGTACCGCAGATTACGCCGGGTATTGTGTCTGGAGCTTTGATCGCGTTTACCATGTCGGTCGATGATTTTATTATTTCCTACTTTGTAACAGGCCGGGGCGTAAAGAATTTAAGTATTATGGTTTACACAATGAGTAAGAGAATGAATCCGAGTATTAATGCAGTCTCCACTCTTGTTGTAGTGATTATCACCATTGTATTGATTCTTATTAATGTGGTTCCTCTGATTGCAGCAAAGAGGGAAAAAAGGGAGACTCCTGGAAGAAGATATTTTCTTCCTGCAGCCGCGGCTGTGACAGTTATTGCCCTTGTTTCTGTCTCTGTGTTTCAGTTTGGAAAGGGAAACGCAGCGCGTCCGTTTGAGGGACAGACGCTTCATCTTTACAACTGGGGGGAATATACAGGAGAAAATATTATCCGGGATTTTGAGGAGGAAACAGGTGCTTCTGTTATTATGGAAAACTTTGATTCCAATGAGCAGATGTATATTAAAGTGGCAAATGGAGAGTCTTATGATGTACTTGTTCCAAGTGATTATATGATTCAGAGACTGATCCAGGAAGATCTTCTTCAGAAGCTGGATCACTCGAAACTGGATTGTATGGAGCTTTTGACAGAAGATGTAAAAGGTCTTCCCTATGATCCGGAAAATGAATATTCGGTTCCGTATTTCTGGGGAACTGTAGGCATTGTATATGACAAAACAAAGGTGGATATAAAAGACCTGGAAGAACAGGGATATAATATCTTCCTCAATGAAAAATATAAGGGAGATATTTATCTTTACGATTCAGAGAGAGATTCCTTTATGATGGCACTGAAAGCCCTCGGATATTCCATGAATACAGAAAATGAACAGGAGATCAACGAGGCGTATGACTGGCTTGTGCAATGTGTGCAGACAATGAAACCGGAGATTGTGACAGATGAAATCATTGATAATATGGCACAGGGAAGAAAAGCCCTGGGGCTGATTTATTCAGGAGACGCCACATATGTTATGGCAGAAAATGAAAACATGGGATATTATCTGCCGGAGACAGGAACGAATTTCTGGTCTGACGCTATGGTAATTCCGAAGAATGCCAGAAATCCGGAGCTTGCCCATGCATTTATCAATTATGCTTCCAGTTATGACGGAGCTTATGATAATTCCAGTTACGTAGGGTACACCTCTGCAAATCAGGAGGTTATGGATACCCTGTACGGAGAAGGCGGAGATTACGAAGGAATTAATTCCTATATCCCGCGTTCCGGAAATGAGATGGACGAGGTTTTTGTATATAATGAAAGGACAAAACAGATTATCAGTAATCTGTGGAGCAGAGTAAAGATAGCCGCAAGTAATGCGTAGATAAACCAATACCGGAGGGGAGAGAAAAAAGGAGTTTTTTTCTTAACTCTCCGGTATTGATTTATGAAAAAAATATAAAGTTGCTTTGGAAGGTTGACATTGAAAGAGAAAAGGAATAGTCTGTTTTTTAAGATGACGGTGTATGGAGTATTGCCGGCATAAATCAATTCTTATATTTATATCTTCCCGAGTCAGGGGATTTTTCACAAATAAAATATATAAAAAGTAATCAGCAAAGCCGTTGTCCCAGTTTGCCTTTTTTGATATAGTTAAGGTAATACTCCGTATACTTTGCGGAAAGGACGATAATGAAGAGTAAAAAAGTCAGGAAAAATGTACAGCACGAAGATGCGGCACTGAAAGTAACGATGCGCTTTTTTGCAGAGGAATTACTGCCATACTTTGGGATTAAAGAAAAGGTAGCAGGATTTGCACCGACAGAGTCTGTATCGTTTCAGATCAGCAAACAATATCAGGATTTTAATTTTATCATGGAAGACGGTTCATGGAAGCATTTTGAATTTCAGAGTAAAAATGAAGGGAAACAGGGATTAAGAAGATTCCGTTCTTATGAGGCTGTGACAAGTTATCAAAATGGAGTTCCTGTTACTACATATGTGCTTTATTCAGGAAAAATTAAAAATCCAATGACAGAGCTGACAGAAGGTGTAAACACATACAAAGTGATTCCCGTTATCATGCGGGACAAAAACGCAGGCAGTATACTGGAGGAATTCAGACAAAAGATAAAACGTGGAGAGACGCTTACCCGTCAGGAGTTGTCAATCTTGACACTGTGTCCTTTAATGGGAGGAGAAATGGGACAGAAGGAACGTATTTTGTCCGCATTTTCAATTCTGCAAAATACAAAAGATGAAAAAATAAAAGAAGATATTCAAAAGATAGAGGCGGTGATATACGCAATGGCAGACAAATTTTTAGAAGCGGCAGACATGGAAGAGGTAAAGGAGGCGGTTCGTATGACGAGGCTGGGACAAATGTTACTGGAAGAGGGAATGGAAAAAGGAATAAAAGAGGGAATAAAGGAAGGAGAGCGGGAGACAAAACTGAATAATGCCAGAAATCTTCTTGATATTTTGGATGAGAAGATGATTGCAGAGAGAATAGGGATTCCGCTGGAAACTGTGAAAAAACTGAAAAAAGAAAATAAAAAATGAAACATGAGCGCCGGGAAAGTTTTATTCTCCGTAGTTTCCTGCGGCTCCGTTGTGAAGAACCCGGGGAGATGGTATCATAAATATACCAAAGGCCGATGGAAAAACAACGGGAGGTTTCAGTGATGGAAATTGGAACAGTAATACGAAAATACAGGAAAGAAAAGGAAATGACCCAGGAGGAGATGGCGGGCTGTCTCGGCGTCACCGCCTCTGCAGTCAATAAGTGGGAAAACGGGAATACACTTCCCGACGTTGCTCTTCTTGCGCCTGTTGCAAGGCTTCTTGGAATTACAACAGATGCGCTTTTATCCTACAGAGAAAAGCTTACAGAGCAGGAGATTTCAGAAACAGGCGAAGAACTGCGCCGGTGCGTGGAGGAAAAGGGGCTGGAGGTAGCGTTTGAATTTGCTGAGGAGAAGATCCGGGAATATCCAAACTGCGGGCAGTTAAGCCTTATCTGTGCGCAGATATTAAACGGCTGCTGCGTGATTTACGGTTTGGAAAAAAGCAGGGAGCAGGAAGAAAAGATTTTCCTTTTTTATGAAAAAGCTCTTAAAGATGAATCGGAAGCAGTACGGGAAGCTGCTGCAATGGCGCTTATGATTATGTGCATGGAAAAAGAGGAATATCGGAAGGCACAGGAGTATCTTGATAAAATCGGAGAGAGGAAAATTAATAAAAGACAGCTTCAGGGGAATTTATACGCGGCAGAAGATAAAGCAGAAGAAGCGTATGCGGTTTATGAAGAAATTCTTTTTTCCGGTTTTCACGACTTGAACGGCGCTTTTAACGGGATTTTAAGCCTTGCTTTAAAAGAGAAAAACATAGAAAAAGCAGAGAAAATCACAGAAAAACAGAAACAGCTTGCTTCTCTTATGGAAATGGGAAAATATATGGAAATCTCTCCTGAACTTATTATGGCAGTTCATGACAAAGATAAACATCGTTTTCTGAAAGCTTTTTCCTGCTTTGAAGACAAAGATATGGACATTCGCGAATTTACAGAATCAGAGCTTTACTCACATATGAATTTTTACAAAGAAGGCGCAAATAGTCTGCTGGAAATGTTTGAAAGAGCGCTGGATAAAGATGAAGAGCTGGATTTTGTACGGCAGGAGCCGGAATTTCAGAAAATATGTGAAAAATTAAAAAATAAGCTTTCCCATTAAAAAAACAGGCAGAGGGCGGTAAGCTCTCTGCCTGAAATTCTTTAAAGGATTATGCTTCTTCCTTATCATTTGTCAGGTTAAATCTGTCAAGTACATGGAAAATAAGGCTTAAAATCATTGCCACAATGCAGGCAAGAACCATTCCTGTAAGCTCTACGTTTCCAAATTTTACGGAGATGCCGGAAAGACCTGTGACAAAGACAACAGAGGTCAGTGTCAGGTTACGGGAACGTCCGTAATCCACTTTGGAATCTACGAGGATACGGATACCGGAAGCTCCGATCATACCGTATAAAAGGAAAGAGATGCCTCCGATCACAGGACCGGGAACCGTCTGGATCAGCATGGAAAGCTTTCCAACAAAAGAGCAGATAATAGATAAAACGGCTGCCCCTGCGATTACGCGGACACTGTAGACTTTTGTGACTGCCATAACTCCGATGTTTTCCCCGTATGTGGTAGTAGGAACAGAGCCGATAAGACCGGAAAGCATAGTGGAGAGGTTGTCTCCAAGTAAAGAACGGTGAAGCCCCGGATCTTTTAAAAGGTCTTTTCCTACGATTTTACTTGTCACTACCTGATGTCCGATGTGTTCAGAAGTGATGACAAGAATAACCGGAAGAATAATAAGAATAGCGTCCATATCAAATTTTGGAAGCTGGAAGTTTGGAAGTGCAAATAAAGGCGCTTTGGCAACTTCTGTAAAATCCACAACTCCGCAGCAAAGAGCTGCAATATATCCGGCGATCACGGCAATTAAAATCGGGATAACAGATAAAAAGCCGCGGAACAGGATATTTCCAAAAACAGCAACTCCAAGTGTGACAAGAAATACAATGATATTTTTCGGATCGATAACTTCGTCCAGTAATCCGGCGTTGCTGGCAGCGCTTCCGGAAAGTTCAAGTCCGATAAGAGCTACAACAGGTCCCATAGCAGCCGGGGGCAGCACCACATCAATCCAGGAAGAACCGAATTTATAAATGATAAATGCCAGAATACAGCCGCAGAAACCGACAGCTACGAATCCGCCAAGTGCATATTCATATCCCATCTGGCTGATGACGATTCCGGCAGGAGCCAGGAATGCGAAACTGGAGCCTAAATAAGCAGGAGCTTTTCCTTTTGTAAGGACGATGAATAAAAGTGTGCCCACACCGTTCATAAACAGAACGACTGCAGGATTGATTCCAAAAATAAAAGGAACCAGGACAGTGGCGCCGAACATGGCAAACATATGCTGAATGCTTAAAGGGATCAGAAGCTTTGCCGGCACTTTGTCTTCTACTTGAATAATTTTTCGTTGTTCCATTTTTCCTCCTCAAAAAGTAATTATAAATTTGGATTTCGGCTTATTTTATCATATTCCCAGGTGCTATGGAAGAAAAAATTTAGGATTCTTTCATAAAAAAAGCAAGAATTCTAAAATGGAGGACAAGATATAGATGGAAAAGGAGGGAGGCGTCATAGTATAATGAGAGCATTAAGATATGTGTAAAATCAGAACGGAGGAAAACAAAATGGAGAAAAAAAGAGGACGCGTAACCATTCCTACAGATTTGAATGTGATTCCTCAGACACTTGAGATTCTGGAGAAATGGGGAGCAGATGCAGTACGTGACTGTGACGGAACAGAGTTTCCGGCAGAGCTTAAGGAAGTGGATGCGAAGGTTTATGCGACTTACTACACAACAAGAAAAGATAATGAGTGGGCAAAGGCACACCCGGAAGAAATCCAGCAGATGTATATTATGACAGATTTCTACAGCGCAGTGTCCGACAAGCTTTCCATTCACTTAATGGATCATATTTATCCTGCCATGTTAAAAGTAAATACGCGCGATGATAAAAAGCGCTGGTGGGAAGTTATGGACCGTACAACAGGCGAGCCTGTTCCAACAGACAAATGGAGCTATGACGAGGAAAGCGGAAATGTGATCATTGATGCGATTCCTTTCCATGATTATACAGTAAGCTTCCTTGCTTATATTATGTGGGACCCGGTTCATATGTACAATGCAGTTGTAAATGACTGGAAAGATGTAGAGCCGCAGATGACTTTTGATGTGCGTCAGCCTCTTACAAGAGAGTTTTCTCTGAAAAGACTGCGCCGTTTCCTGGAAACACACCCATATGTAGATGTAGTACGTTTCACTACATTTTTCCATCAGTTCACTCTGATCTTTGACGAGCTTGCAAGAGAAAAATATGTAGACTGGTATGGATATTCCGCATCTGTAAGTCCGTATATTCTGGAGCAGTTTGAAAAAGAAGTTGGTTATAAATTCCGTCCGGAGTTTATTATCGACCAGGGATATATGAACAATACTTACCGCATTCCTTCTAAGGAATTCCGTGATTTCCAGGCATTCCAGAGAAGAGAAGTTGCAAAACTTGCAAAAGAGATGGTGGATATTGTACACGAGTTCGGAAAAGAAGCCATGATGTTCCTTGGAGACCACTGGATCGGAATGGAACCGTTTATGGACGAATTTGCATCTATCGGAATTGACGCAGTAGTAGGAAGCGTTGGAAACGGCGCAACACTTCGTCTTATCAGCGATATTAAAAATGTAAATTATACAGAGGGACGTTTCCTTCCATATTTCTTCCCGGATACCTTCCATGAGGGCGGAGATCCTGTAAAGGAAGCAAAAGTAAACTGGGTAACAGCAAGAAGAGCAATCCTTAGAAGCCCGATCCAGAGAATCGGATACGGCGGATACTTAAAGCTTGCTCTTGATTTCCCGGAATTTGTGGAATACATTGAGAGTGTATGTGATGAGTTCCGTACACTTTATGATAATATTACAGGAACAACTCCTTACTGCGTAGAGCGTGTGGCAGTATTAAACTGCTGGGGCAAAATGCGTGCATGGGGAAATCACATGGTACACCATGCAATTTATCATAAACAGAACTACTCCTACGCAGGAATTATCGAGGCATTAAGCGGCGCTCCGTTTGATGTGAAATTTATAAGCTTTGAAGACATTCTGGAAAATCCGGACGTCTTAAAGGATATTGATGTGATCATCAATGTAGGAGACGCAGATACTGCTTACGGCGGCGGCGAATACTGGACAAATGAAAAGATTGTCACAGCAGTAAAAGAATTTGTTTATAACGGCGGCGGATTTATCGGTGTTGGCGAGCCGACAGCACATCAGTGGCAGGGACGTTTCTTCCAGCTTTCCGATATTCTCGGTGTGGAAGAAGAACACGGCTTTAATCTGAACAGAGATAAGTACAACTGGGACGAGCACAAAGACCACTTCATTCTTTCTGATTGTACAAAAGACGTAGATTTCGGAGAAGGAAAGAAAAATATCTTTGCGCTTCCGGAGACAGAAATCCTCATTCAGAGAGAGCAGGAAGTACAGATGGCAGTAAAAGAGTTCGGAAAAGGCCGTGGCGTTTATATCAGCGGTCTGCCATATAGCTTTGAAAACAGCCGTATTCTTTACCGCGCGATCCTCTGGTCTGCAGGAGATGATGAAAAGCTGAACCAGTGGTTCTCCACAAACTTCAACGTGGAAGTTCACGCATATGTGAAAAACGGAAAATACTGTGTTGTAAATAATACTTACGAACCACAGGATACAACCGTTTACCGCGGAGATGGAAGCAGCTTTGACCTTCATATGGAAGCAAATGAAATCAAGTGGTATGAAATTTAAAAAGTAAATATTTTATAGGGAATCCCTCCGGAAATGTTGTATAATGTTTCTGGGGGGATTTTTTATTCAGGAGGAGTGCAATGATATGATTATTTTAATTACGGGAGCTTCCCACACAGGGAAGACCGCTCTGGCGCAGAGATTTCTGGAAGAATATAAGTATCCGTATCTGTCCATTGATCACTTGAAGATGGGATTGATACGAAGTGGAAATACTTCTCTGACCCCGGAAGATGATGAAGAATTGACAGTTTATTTATGGCCCATTGTGCGGGAAATGATAAAGACAGCAATAGAAAACAGACAAAATCTCATAGTGGAGGGGTGCTATATTCCCTTTGACTGGAAGGAAGATTTTGAGGAAATATATCTGAAAGAGATAGAATATTATTGCCTGATATTGAGCGAGAATTATATAGAGCAGCATTTCCAGGATATAAAAAATCATGCCTGCGACATTGAAAAACGTCTCGATGATACATGGTGTACAAAAGAGCTGATTCTTTCAGAAAACGCATATTATCTTCAGATGTGCAGGAAATATCAGTGTGATTATATTCTTATTGAAACAGAATATGAGACAGAAATAAAAGAAAAAATAAACAGAAATAAGAAAGACGAGGCAGAAAATGAATAAGAAAAACGCAAACAGTTCTCTTTATTTTCTAGTAGGAATTTTACTGTTATTCAGCGGAATGATGGGACAGAATGCTACATTTTATGTGCTGGCATTTGTATTTATCATTCTTGGATTTGTGAAGAAAAAGAAGTAAAAGGGGAGAAATCTGGCAATGATAGGAATATATTTCAGTGGAACAGGCAACACAAAACATTGCATTGAATTGCTGACTTTTTTATTAGATCCAAACGCAGATGTGATACCTTTAGAGTCGGAAAATGCAGCGGAGGAAATCCAAAAGCACTCTGAAATTATACTGGGGTATCCCACACAGTATTCAAACGCACCCTTTGCAGTGAGAGATTTTATAAAGCAGAATCAAACAATATGGAAAAATAAAAAAATATTGTGCGTGGCAACGATGGGGGCTTTCAGCGGGGACGGAGCAGGCTGTACAGCAAGACTTCTTAAAAAATATGGAGCAGAGATTCTGGGCGGTCTTCATATAAAAATGCCGGATTCTGTCTGTGACAGCAAACTTTTAAAGAAAAGCATGGAGGAAAACCGGGAAATTGTAAAAAAGGCAGACAGTAAAATCAGAATAACAGTACAGAAAATAAAAAAGGGAAAATACCCTCAGGAAGGAATCTATTTTCCGGCACATATTGTAGGTCTGTTTGGGCAGAGACTGTGGTTTTATGGGAAGACAACGGGATATACAGACAAATTACATATTCATGAAAACTGTGTGGGCTGCGGACTTTGTGTCTCTTTATGTCCTATGAAAAATATTTCAATCAGGGATAAAAAGGCGTCAGCAGGGTCAAAATGCACCATGTGTTACCGCTGCATCAGTTATTGTCCCCAGAAGGCGATCACACTTCTTGGTAAGACAGTGCAGGAACAGTGTCGGTTTGATAGGTATATTTAAAACAAAGTGAGGAATTGAATGAAATCAAAAACAATGCGCGCCATTTTACACGCGCTTTCATACAGCAATCTTGAGGTAGAATCTGCAAGGCGCCTGGCAGACTTAAAACGCCTTGACCCTATGCGGATATTTTGCAGGAAATTAGACGTAAAAATATATAATGAAGATTATGAAGTTCCCATACGCCTGTATTTTCCAAATGAGCAGGCGATGAAAGATGGAATGGAAAAAGGACATTCTTATGCAGTCCTGCTGTTTTTTCACGGCGGCGGCTGGGTGACGGACAGCGTGGAAAACTATGATCGTGTGTGCAGCCAGATGGCGCAGTCTACAGGGCAGATCGTAGTATCTGTGGAATACCGTCTTGCACCGGAATATCCGTTCCCCACAGGTCTGATGGACTGTTATGCGGCTGCAAAAGCCCTGTATACGAACCGGTTTATTTTAAATACAGAACCGGAAAAAATTACTATTGTGGGAGACAGTGCAGGGGGAAATCTTGCAGCGGCAGTTTCTCTTATGGCGAGAGATAAGGGAGAGTTTATGCCGGACAGACAGATATTGATCTATCCTGCATTAAATAACTGTTATACAGAAGAATCGCCGTATCTTTCCGTAAAAGAAAACGGGGAGGATTACCTTCTTACAGCAGTAAAAATGGAAAACTATATATCCTTATATCAGCGCAGCCCGGAAGACAGAGAGAATCCGTATTTTTCACCGCTTCAGGAAAAAGATCTTAAAAATCTTCCGGATACTCTGATTTTGACAGCAGAGTTTGATCCATTAAGAGACGAGGGGGAAGAGTACGCAAGGCGCTTAAAGGAAGCGGGAAATTACGTGGAGCTTCACAGAATACCGGGAGCGCTTCACGGATTTTTCGCTCTTGGAATTAAGCTTTTTCATGTGAAAGAGAGCTTTGACATTATGAATAAATTTCTTGGAAGGGAGATGGGAACTTGTTAGAGTTTGGATATTCCCACTGGAGAAAACTTGACAATGCAGCCCTTGTTTTCCCGGCAGTAACCGGGAAAAATGACACAAGAGTATTTCGTGTTTACTGCCGTTTAAAGGAAATGGTAGAGCCGGAAATTTTACAGAGAGCACTGGACGCTACAATGGAAAAATATCCTCTGTATCAGGCTGTGCTTCGAAAGGGGCTTTTCTGGTATTATCTGGAGAGGAGGGACATACGTCCGCTTGTAAAACCGGAGACAGATCCTCCTTGCAGTGATTTATATGTACCGGATAAAAAATCTCTTTTATTTCAGGTGACTTATTATAAAGACAGGATTCAGTTTGAGGTTTTTCATGCGCTGACAGACGGAACGGGAGCAATGCACTTTATACAGGAGCTTGTAAAACAGTATCTTATGCTGGCACACCCGGAAGCACAGCTTCCGGACTTTGATACGGGCGAGGAAAGTACGGGAAAGGAGCAGGAGGAAGACAGTTTTTCCCAGTATTATCAGACAGAGCTTCCGAAAAATAAAGAGAAAAAGAGAGCGGCTGTACAGTTAAAAGGAGAGAAGCTTCCGCAGGATGAAATGCACATTATGGAGGTGATTCTTTCTGTAAAAGAGACTCTGAAAACAGCCAGAGCAAATGGCGTTACCATTGCGGTTTTGCTGGCGTCCGCTCTTCTCTGGGCAATTCATGAGGAGATTCCGGCAAGCCGTCTGAAACGTCCTGTTACGCTGATGGTTCCTGTAAATCTTCGTAATTATTTTGATTCCAAATCAATGGCAAACTTTTTCGGCTGGATTGAGGTTGGATATGTTTTTAAAGAAAATACAACCTTTGATGAGGTGATGGCTCACGTAAAGAAAGAGTTTGAGAGGGAACTGATGAAAGAGAGGATTGCGGTACATATGAATGACTATGTAAGGCTGGAAAAGAACCCGCTGATCCGGGCAGTTCCTCTTGAAGTAAAGCGGTTTGGAATGATGGCAGGAGCAAAATACGGAACAAGGAGTATCACAGGTATTTATTCCAATGTAGGAATCTTTAAGTTTCCTGAGGAATACGGGGATTATATCCAGTATTTTGGTTTTCTGGCAAGCACATATTCCATGCAGCTCTGTTCCTGCTCCTATAAAGATAACCTTGTACTTGGCTTTACTTCAAAGGTTCCGGGAGACAGCATTCAGAGAAATTTTCTGAAGATTTTAAAAGAAAAAGGGCTTTCTTACGAAGAGGTGGAGAGTGATTTTCCGGGATATAAAAAAGAAAAAACAAATGTACCTGCAAAAGTATTTCAGACATTTACGTTTCTGTGCATTGCCGCAGCTATTGTATCTGCAATGGTAAATTATGTAGTATCCGGTAATTTTACATGGTGTTGGGCAGCAGCAGCGGCAAGTTTAAGTGCGTGGCTTCTCGTCTCTGTGGCGTACAGAAAACGGAGAAATATTTTGAAAAATGCAATGTGGCAGCTTCTTCTTGTAACGGTTCTGGGAATTTTGTGGGACGCGTTTACAGGCTGGCATAAGTGGTCTCTGAACTTCCTTTTTCCGGGAGCGTGTCTGACTGTTTTATGTTCTATGCCTGCAGTTTCCAGGATTCAGCGGCTTGAGATAGCAGAGTATTTATTTTATCTCATACAGGCATGTGCCGTAGGGTGTATTCCGCTGATTTTGACTGCATTTCACATTGTGACAGTGCCGCATTTATCTGTTGTATGCTCCGGAATCAGTATCCTGATCCTTCTGGGAATGTTTATTTTCCAGAGAAAGAATACGCTCCGGGAATTTCATAAAAAATTCCGAATATAAGAAGCGAATTCCTCAAAAAAACAAGTGTATTTCTATTGTGGACATTTTGGGGAAATCTAAGATTTTTGTAGATTCATCTAAGAAAATTGTATGTACTTTGCCTAAGCAGATTGCTATAATACACATCAGTTTTGTGGAAATTTGCAGTACGGAAGCGCCTTTCAGGCTCACGTGATTCCGGCAGATCCACAGAGGCGTAGCCGGACCGGGAAAGGAGGAAAGAGCTTTGGTCAGGCAGATGATTGTACAGAGCCTGAGATGGAGGATTGAATGAAAAAGTTTTATAAAAAGGGTATAGGAGTTGCACTGGCAGTTACTATGGCATCATCAGGTGTGGTTGCCTATGCGGCAGAAGCCACGAAGGATGGTTCCGGAGCAGCAGGAGTTGCAACAGAAGCTACAAAAGATGGTTCTGGAGCAGCAGGAGTTTCCGAGGGAGAAGCTCCGGAAAATAAAGAAGTAGATGGAAGCCAGTTTGCAGGTGAAGAGTGGTATGACCAGAGAGCCACATTCCAGGTAAACCGTGAAGATGCACATACAAGCTTTGTATCTTTTGGAAATGTAGAAGATGCAAGAGTGCGTGACAAAGAAAAGTCACCTTCTTATCAGCTTTTAAACGGAGAATGGAAATTTGAGCTTGCAGATAATCCGGAAGGAAGAAACACAGAGTTCTATAAAAACGATTATGATGTAAGCGGATGGGACGACATTACGGTTCCGTCCAACTGGCAGACCGAAGGATATGATCACCCGAAATATACAGATACAAGACTTCCGTGGGAAGGGGTAGAGACACCGGAGCTTGGGGTTGCACCTGTAAAATACAACCCGGTAGGCTCCTACAGAAGAGACTTTACAACGCCTGCGGAATGGGACGGAAAAGAAATTTTTGTATCTTTCCAGGGTGTGGAATCTGCTTTTTATCTGTGGGTGAACGGGCAGTATGTAGGTTACAGTGAAGACAGCTATACGCCTGCGGAATTTGACATCAGCCCATATTTGAATGCTCCTGGAGAACAGAATAATATTTCTGTACAGGTATATCGCTGGTCTGACGGCAGCTATCTGGAAGACCAGGATTTTATCCGGTTAAGCGGTATTTTCAGAGATGTATTTTTATTCTGCAAAGATAAAAATGCTTCTATCTTTGACTTTAACTACACCACGGATCTGGATGAAGAATATAACAATGCAGTCCTGAATGTAGAGACAACTCTTCGCCGTTACAGTGAAGAAGGAAATGCAGAAGGGTACACAGTAGACGCCACACTTTTTGACGCGGAAGGAAACGAAATGTTTACACAGCCGATGGAAGTGAAATTCGATGGAAATCAGGCTGTTGTACAGACTGCAGTTGATGTGGAAGCGCCGAAAAAATGGTCAGCAGAGGCGCCGAACCTGTATCAGCTTGTTCTTTCTCTGAAAGATGCAGAAGGCAATATCGTGGAGACGGCAGGCTGTAATGTTGGTTTCCGTGAAGTAGAAATTATCAACAAGGGAACAACAGAATCTCAGATTACCATTAACGGACAGCCGATCATGTTCAAAGGCGTAAATCGCCATGAAACATCAGGAGAGACAGGACGTCATGTGACAGAAGAGAGCATGATCGAGGATATTAAACTGATGAAACAGAATAATATCAATGCAGTCCGCAACTCTCATTATCCAAATGACGCGAGATGGTATGAGCTGTGCGATGAGTATGGTCTTTACATGATCGACGAGGCAAATATTGAGTCTCATGGTGTGAACGATTATATTCCGCAGAGCGATCCGGAATGGATTCTTGCCTGCAAAGACCGCATGACAAGTACCATAGAGAGAAGCAAGGTTCACCCGTCTATTCTTCTGTGGTCGCTTGGAAATGAATCTTATGACGGAGACACCTGGGCAGAACTCGGAAAACTCTGTAAAGAACTGGATCCAACAAGACTTGTTCATTATGAGGGACACAGAGATATTCCGGAAGTTGACGTATGGTCCAGAATGTACCGCCGTGTAGATAAACCGGATGAAATGGATAAATACTCCAATCCTCTTGTATGGTGGGGAAATTACGGAACAAAACCGGCTTTCCAGTGTGAATATGCTCACGCAATGGGCAATGGTATCGGAAACCTGAAAGAATACTGGGATGTTTATGAAAAATACCCGAACCTTCAGGGCGGATTTATCTGGGACTGGGTAGATCAGACTATTTATATGGATACACCAACAGATAAAATCCTGACAAACAACGGAAGAAATATCGAAGTACGCCTGAAAGGGGAATTGTCTGAAGAGGGCAAGGACGGAAAGGCGATGGACGGATATGCACAGTGCTACAACGACAAGGCGCTGAACTTCAGAGGAAATGACGCATTTACTCTGGAAGCATGGGTAAAACCGGAAGCATCAGAAGAGACATCTCCGATCATCACAAAGGGAAATGATGAGTGGATGTGTACAGAATCCTACGGTCTTCAGAGAAAAGTTGTATTCGATGAAGAGACAGGAGAAAAGACAGACGATTATATTGAGTGCTATATCTACAACCAGAACTGGGATGATGAGAACGGAGTTTATGAAAAAGTATCTGCATCTGTTCCAACACCGGAAAACTGGGCAGATAACTGGCATCATGTAGCCGGTACATATGACGGAACTACTCTGAAGCTTTACATTGACGACGAAGAAGTGGCTTCTGTAGAAGATACAACCGGTATTGCAGGCGGCGGAAATGCCGTGGGAATCGGTGCAGATGTCACATATGATGCACAGAATCCAAATGTTCCGGCAAACTTTAAAGGTCTGATCGACAATGTTCGTATTTACAAAACTGCACTTTCCGCTGAAGAATTAAAAAATGCGGAAAGAGAAGCGGATGACAACACAGTTGTATGGCTTGATTTTGAAGAAACAACAGATAAGACATACGCAAGAGAACAGTACAACAGCTTCGGCGGTGACTGGGAAGACATTCCGGAAGGAAATCCGAACAACAAAAACTTCTGCGCAAACGGACTTGTATCTGCTGACAGAACCGTGCAGCCTGAGCTTGTAGAAGTGAAAAAGCTGTATCAGAACATCGGAATGGAAAACGAAGATGTGCGAAACGGAAAAGTGAAGATTAAAAACAAATATCTTTTCACAAACCTGAACGCATTTAAGGGAACATGGGAACTGATCGAAGATGGCAAACCAATCCAGAGCGGTGAATTTACAGATGAAGAGCTGAATATTGCACCTCTTACAGAGGGTGTCCTGAATATTCCGTTTACACAGCCTGAATTAAAAGCAGGTTCCGAGTATTTTGTAAATATCAGCTTTACTCTGAAAGAGAATACTTCCTGGGCAGAAGCAGGTCATGAAGTAGCAAAAGAACAGCTTGCGCTTCTCTATGAAGTTCCGGCTGTTGAGCCTGTAGATGAGGCGTCTATTCCTGCTCTTTCTGTAGAAGACAGCGAAGAAACATCGCTTGTAAAAGGTGATGGCTTTGAACTGAGCTTTAACAAGAAAAAAGGAACGATTGATTCCTTCACATACCAGGGCGTAGAGCTTCTGGAAAACGGACCGACTCCAAACTTCTGGAGAGCGCCTACAGACAGTGATCTTGGATATTACTCTGCAAATGTTCTGGCTGACTGGAGATACGCGGGAAGCGACAGAGTGATCAAAGAAGTAACAGTAGATACAGAAAGTGAAAACAAGGTTGTATTTACAGTAAATGCAAAACTTCCGACAAGCGTGGAATCCGACTGGCAGCAGGTTTACACTGTCTACGGTACAGGTGATGTGGAGATCACAAGTACGCTGAAACCGGGAAGCGCAGACCTTCCAATGATTCCTGAGGTTGGAAATATGCTTGTTCTTCCAAAAGAGTTCCACAATGTAACATGGTACGGAAGAGGACCGGAAGAAAACTACATTGACAGAAAAACAGGTTATAACATTGGCTTATATCAGAGTACAGTAGAAGACTTCTTTGTGGATTATATTAAACCGCAGGAAACAGGAAACCGTACAGATGTAAGATGGGTAAGTATGACAAATGATGACGGTATCGGACTTCTTGCAAAATCCTCCGAACCGATCGAATTTAACGCACTTGCTTATACACCGGAAGAACTGACAAATAATCTTCATTCTTATATGCTTCCGGAAAGCGACCGCGTGATCTGGAGACTAAACCATAAGCAGATGGGTCTTGGAGGAGATAACTCCTGGGGAGCTATGCCGCTTGAGCAGTATCAGATTCCGGCAGGCGAAACATATGAGTATACTTACACACTGAAACCGATTTCCACAAGTGATGTAGATGCTTCTATGGCAGAATCTAAAGTAGTAATGCCTGAATAAAATTTTATAAAATCAGAAACGGAGCCGTCCGGCGGACAGAAAAACTGTCTGCCGGGCGGCTTTTTTCCGTGTAAATATTACTCTTGACAAATATTTTGAATATGATATACTTTGATAGTCAAAATATTTTAAAACAAAAATAAAGGCGGGAATTATGATAGGAAGAATTTGCGGAACAGGTTCCTGTCTTCCGCGGACTGTGTGGACAAATGAGAAACTGGAAGAGCTTGTAGATACAAGCGGACAGTGGATTGAGGAGCGGACAGGAATCTGCGAGAGGCATATTGCAGAGGAAGAGGAGACGACAGCATATCTGGCTTCAGAGGCAGCGAGAGAAGCGCTTCTGGACAGCGGGTTAAACGCGCAGGATATGGATCTGATTCTTGTGGCAACCATTTCACCGGGAAGAGTAATGCCGGGAGTTGCCTGTGAGGTACAGAAAAATATCGGCGCTAAAAACGCCACCTGTTTTGATTTAAACGCGGCATGTACCGGTTTTCTGTTTGCACTTAATACAGCTCAGGCATATATTGCGCAGGGGATTTATAAAAATGCCCTTGTAATAGGAGCAGAGAATCTTTCCAATCTTACCAACTGGAAGGACAGAGGAACCTGTATTCTCTTTGGAGATGGAGCAGGAGCTGTCGTAGTAAAGGGAGAAAAAGAAGGGCTGTATGAGCAGGTGACGCGTTCCATTGGAGAAAAAGGCGGAGTCCTCACTCTCACAGACAGAAACCAGAAAAAGTACGAAGCTTTTCCGAATGCGCCGGAAACATATATGCAGATGGACGGCAAAGCCGTTTTCCAGTTTGCAGTGACGAAGGTTCCCGAGGCAGTGCGGGAGGTTCTGGAAAAAGCAGGGCTTAAAAAAGAGGATATTTCTTTTTATATTCTTCATCAGGCAAACGAGCGGATTATTCTTTCCGTAGCAAAGCGACTGGAAGAAAGTATGGAAAAGTTTCCTGTAAACATGAAAAAATATGGCAACACCTCATCGGCAAGTATCCCGATCCTGCTGGATGAGTTAAATAAAAAAGGTGCTTTGAGACGGGGAGAGAATCTTGTTCTTTCCGGATTCGGAGCAGGACTTTCCTACGGGGCAAGTATAATAAAATGGTAAATGAGGAGAATGGATATGTTAGAAAGAATTAAAGAAATCACAGCAGAAGCACTTGGAGCAGACGTAAATACAATGACAGCAGAGACATCCTTTAAAGAGGATTTAGGAGCGGATTCTCTTGATCTTTTTGAGATGGTAATGACTTTGGAAGAAGAATTTAATGTGGAAATCCCGTCAGAAGATCTGGAACAGATCCAGACGATCGGAGACGTGGAAAGCTATATTCAGAAGCTTCAGTAACAGGAGGAAAGCTCATGAAAACAGAAGTAACAGAATTACTTGGAATCGAATATCCCATTATCCAGGGAGGTATGGCATGGGTGGCGGAATACCATCTTGCAGCAGCCGTATCAGAAGCGGGAGGCCTTGGACTGATTGGCGCAGCCAGCGCTCCTGCAGAATGGGTAAGAGAGCAGATCCGGGAAGTAAAAAAGAGAACAGATAAGCCTTTTGGTGTAAATATTATGCTGATGAGCCCATATGCAGACGAGGTGGCGAAGGTCGTGGCAGAAGAGGGAGTAAAGGCAGTTACAACAGGTGCCGGAAATCCCGAAAAGTATATGGAAATGTGGAAGGCAGCCGGAATAAAAGTAATTCCTGTCGTTGCTTCTGTAGCTCTTGCAAAGAGAATGGAGCGCTGCGGCGCAGATGCAGTTGTTGCAGAAGGAACAGAATCCGGCGGACACATCGGAGAAACCACAACGATGGTTCTTGTTCCTCAGATAGCGGACGCGGTAAGTATTCCCGTAATTGCAGCCGGGGGCATTGCAGACGGAAGAGGCATGGCAGCCGCCTTCATGCTTGGTGCAAAGGGTGTGCAGCTTGGCACAAGATTTATTGCAACAGAAGAGTGCTGGGCACATGAAAACTATAAAAATCTTGTATTAAAAGCACGGGATATTGATACAAAGGTAACCGGAAGAAGTACAGGACACCCTGTGCGCGCCCTCCGCAATCAGATGACAAAACAATATCTCGAAATGGAAGAAAAAGGCGCTTCTTTTGAGAAACTTGAGCTTCTCACCCTGGGCGGTTTACGAAAAGCTGTAGTGGATGGCGATGTAAAAACAGGAAGTGTAATGGCAGGTCAGAGTGCAGGACTTGTAAAAGAGAAATGTACCTGTAAAGAAGTAATAGAAAGTCTTGTAAAAGAGACAGAAAATCTTTTTAAAGGAGCAGCTTTTTATGAGTAAAATTGCATTTGTATTTCCGGGTCAGGGCGCGCAGAAAATTGGTATGGGAAAAGATTTTTACGATGCCTTTGATACTGCAAAACAGATATTTGAGGACGCCTCGGACTGGCTTTCTCTTGATATGAAAGCACTTTGTTTTGAAGAAAACGAGAAGCTGGATCTGACGGAATACACACAGGCTGCTCTTGTAACAACAAGTCTTGCAATGGCGCATGTAGTAAGAGAAAAGGGGCTTATGCCTGATGTGACGGCAGGCTTAAGTCTTGGAGAATACTGTGCCATAGAGATGGCAGGGGGCATGTCATTAAAAAGCGCAGTCTGTACTGTGCGGGAGAGAGGAATCCTGATGGAACATGCAGTTCCGGCAGGGAAAGGCAGTATGGCTGCTGTTCTCGGAATGAAAGCGGAAGATATAGAAAAGGTTATTTCTTCTGTGGACGGAGTGGAGATTGCAAACTATAACTGTCCGGGACAGATTGTAATAACAGGAAGAAAAGAAGGAGTGGAGCAGGCGGCAGAGCTTTTGAAAGAGAACGGTGCAAAACGTGTTCTTCCTTTAAATGTAAGCGGTCCGTTTCACAGTTCCATGTTAGAGAAAGCAGGGCAGGAGCTTGAAAAAATTCTGGAAAACCAGGAGTTTTCTCCTCTGAAAATTCCTTATGTGACAAATGTGACAGGGGAATTGATACAAGATAAAGCGGAGATAAAACCGCTTCTTTCCAGACAGATTTCTTCTTCTGTAAGGTGGCAGAAAAGTGTGGAAAATATGATTTTAAATGGCGTGGATACTTTTGTGGAGATTGGTCCGGGAAGAACGTTGAACGGATTTATCCGCAAGATTGACAGAGAGGTTTCTGTTTACAGCATTCAGACGGTGGAAGATATGGAAAAGGTGATTCAGGCAGTAAAGGAGCAGAGCATATGACAGATAAAAAGGTTGCCGTGGTAACAGGCGCATCAAGAGGAATCGGACGAGCCATTGCCATTGAACTTGCAAAAACAGGTGCATTTGTCGTAGTGAATTATAATGGTTCAAAAGAGAAGGCGGAAGAGGTAAAAGAAGAGATAGAAGCTCTTGGTGGAGAAGCCTGTACCTGCCAGTGCGACATCTCTGATTTTGCCGCAGGAGAGACTTTTTTTAAGGAAATTATAAAGAAATACGGACGGATTGACATTCTTGTAAACAATGCGGGGATCACAAGAGACGGCCTTCTTATGGGAATGAGTGAGGAAGATTTTTCCAGAGTCATTGATGTAAATTTAAAAGGCTGCTTTTATGGGATCCGCCATGTGGCAAGACAGATGCTGCGCCAGAGAAGCGGACGCATCATCAATCTGGCGTCTGTTGTGGGAGTGAGAGGAAACGCAGGGCAGGCGAATTACGCAGCATCAAAAGCCGGTATTATCGGCCTTACAAAATCAGCGGCAAAAGAGCTGGCATCAAGAGGAATTACCGTAAATGCCATTGCTCCGGGATTTATTAAAACAGATATGACGGACGCTCTTTCCGAAAACATAAAGAACAGTATTAAAGAAGAAATTCCAATGAAAGAGTTTGGAAATCCGGAAGATGTGGCAAAGGCAGTTTCCTTTCTCGCATCTGAGGGAGCCGGTTATATTACAGGTCAGGTTCTCTGTGTAGACGGCGGAATGGCGATGTGACAGGAGGAAATCAATGAAAAGAAGAGTTGTGGTAACTGGTCTTGGAGCAGTTACGCCGATTGGAAATAATGTAGAGGAATTCTGGGAAGGAATCCGGGCAGGAAAAGTGGGGATCGGGGAAATTACCCGGTTTGACACAACAGATTATAAGGTAAAGCTGGCGGCAGAAGTAAAAGATTTTTCTCCAAAAGAGCATATGGATTTTAAAGCTGCCAGAAGAATGGAGCTGTTTTCCCAATATGCAGTTGCAGCGGCTCTTGAGGCAGTAAAAAATGCAGGCCTTGATATGGAAAAAGAGGACGCTTTCCGCGTGGGAGTGTCTGTCGGTTCCGGAATCGGAAGTCTTCAGACGGTGGAAACTGCTCTGGAAAAAATAAAAGAAAAAGGTCCGTCAAGGACAGATCCGCTTATGGTACCGAAGATGATTTCCAATATGGCGGCAGGAAATGTTTCCATTGCTGTGGGAGCGAGAGGGAAGTGTACCAGCGTGGTGACAGCCTGCGCAACAGGAACCCACTGCATTGGAGATGCCTTTCGTGCCATACAGTACGGGGACGCAGATGTGATGATCGCAGGAGGAACAGAAGCGGCTATCTGTCCTGTGGCAGTAGCCGGATTTACAGGTCTTACTGCGCTTACCACAAGCACAGACCCTCTTCATGCCTCCATTCCTTTTGATAAAGAAAGAGACGGTTTTGTCATGGGAGAGGGAGCCGGAATCGTGGTTTTGGAAGAGCTGTCCCACGCACAGAAAAGAGGAGCGAAGATTCTTGCAGAAGTGGCAGGATACGGAGCTTCTGCTGATGCGTTTCATATTACTTCTCCGGCAGAGGATGGAAGCGGCGCTGCAAGAGCCATGACAGACGCAATGAAAGAAGCCGGAGTAAAACCGGAGGAAGTGGATTATATTAACGCGCACGGAACCTCCACTCATCACAACGATTTATTTGAGACAAGAGCCATTAAGCTGGCGCTTGGAGATGCGGCGAAAAATGTGAGGATCAATTCCACAAAATCCATGACAGGACATCTTCTGGGAGCAGCCGGAGGAGTGGAATTTATTGTATGTGTGAAGTCCATTCTCGACGGCTTTGTTCATCAGACAATGGGTACAGAGGAGTGTGAGGAGGAGCTGGATTTAAACTATATGATCGGTTCTTCCGAAGCGATTCCCGTAAATGTGGCAATGAGCAATTCTCTGGGATTTGGAGGACATAACGGCACGCTTCTTGTAAAGAGATTCCAGGATTAAGGAGGGAGAGAAATGGAGCTTGACCATCTTTTAAAGCTGATCCGTGAGGTGTCAGATTCAAACTTATCCTCATTTCAGTATGAGGAAGGAAATATAAAAATTGCAATGGAATGTGGAAAAGAGGTACAGGTTATCTCTTCTCCTGTGGAAAGAAAGGAAATGCCTGTACAGGAAAAAGAAGCCGGCGGAAATGTCATAAAAGCGCCGCTTGTGGGAACCTTTTATGCAGCGCCGGGAGAGGAAGAAGAGCCTTTTGTACAGGTGGGAAGCAGAGTGGAAAAAGGGCAGATTCTTGCCATTGTAGAAGCCATGAAGCTGATGAATGAAATTGAAAGTGAGTTTTCCGGAGAAATCGCAGAAGTCTATGTGAAAAACGGAGAACCGGTAGAATATGGACAGCCTTTATTCCGTGTAATATAAGAAACAGGAAATGTGGAGGAACAAAAAATGAAGCATTTGAATATAAAAGAAATCGAAGAGATCATACCTCATCGCCACCCTTTTCTTCTCCTTGATTATATTGAGGATTATGAGCCGGGAGAGTTCGCTACAGGGTACAAGTGCGTTACCTTCCGGGAGGATTTTTTTAAGGGCCATTTCCCTCAGGAGCCGGTGATGCCGGGCGTTCTTATCATAGAAGCTCTGGCGCAGACAGGCGCAGTTGCCATTCTTTCCAAAGAAGAAAACAGAGGGAAAGTGGCATATTTTGGAGGTATTGACAAGTGCCGTTTCAAACATAAAGTAGTTCCGGGAGACAAGGTTCGTCTGGAGACGAGAATTATCCGTCAGAAAGGTCCCGTAGGAGTGGGAGAGGCGATCGCAACAGTTGACGGAAAGGTAGCGGCAAAGGCAGAGCTTACATTTATGATTGGGTGAAAGGGTTCTTATGGTCAGAAAGTTATTAATTGCAAACAGGGGAGAAATTGCAGTGCGTATTATCCGCGCCTGCAGAGAAATGGGGATTGCTTCCGTTGCTGTTTATTCAGAAGCAGATAAAGAAAGCCTTCACGTACAGCTTGCGGACGAGGCGGTGTGTATCGGTCCTGCGCCTTCTTCCAAAAGCTATCTGAATATGGAGCGGATCATAAGCGCAGCCCTTGTGACAGGGGCGGACGCCATTCACCCGGGCTTTGGATTTCTTTCAGAAAACGCAGCCTTTGCAGAGTGCTGCGAAAAATGCGGCATTACGTTTGTAGGGCCTCCATCTTCGGTTATCCGCAGCATGGGAAATAAACAGGAAGCAAGAAACACTATGATAAAAGCGAATGTTCCTGTGATTCCAGGCACAGAAACCTCTGTTTATGACGGGGAAACAGGCAGGAAGCTTGCGGAGGAAATCGGGTATCCCGTTATGATAAAAGCAGCTCTCGGAGGCGGAGGAAAAGGAATGCGCACTGCTTTTTCTTCAGAGGAATTTCTGAGATCATTTCAGACGGCGCAGAAGGAAGCTGTTGCTTCTTTTGGGGATGGAACCATGTATATCGAACATTTTGTAGAGAATCCCCGCCATATTGAATTTCAGATTCTGGCAGATAAAGAGGGCAATGTAGTTCACCTCGGGGAGCGGGACTGTTCGGTACAGAGAAATCATCAGAAAATGATAGAAGAGTCCCCTTCTCCTGCTGTTCCGAAGGCGCTTCGGGAGAAAATGGGAGAAGCTGCCGTGAAGGCGGCAAAAGCGGCGCATTACGAAAATGCGGGAACGATCGAGTTTCTTCTGGAGAAAAACGGAAGCTTTTATTTTATGGAAATGAATACAAGAATCCAGGTGGAGCATCCGGTAACAGAGTGTGTGACAGGGCTTGATTTAATAAAAGAACAGATAAAAATTGCGTCAGGAGAAAGGCTTTCCGTAACGCAGGAGGATATAAAAATACAGGGGCATGCCATAGAGTGCAGGCTGAATGCAGAGAATCCAAAGGTGGGATTCCGTCCTTCTCCGGGAAAGATTTCAGAGCTTCATCTGCCGGGAGGACAGGGAGTCAGAGTAGACACCGACATTTATCCGGGCTGCACAGTTTCTCCCTATTATGATTCCATGCTTGCAAAGCTGATCGTTCACGGAAAAGACAGACAGGAAGCCATTGCAAAGATGATAAGCGCTCTTGGCGAGGTATGGATCGAAGGCATTGATACGAATGTGGATTACCAGTTCGCAATCCTGCATCATCCGGATTATCAGAGCGGAAATTTTGATATTGAATTTCTCAATACCCATGTGATAGGGGGAGTAAATATAAATGAAATTTAAGCATATATTAAGACGGAAATCAGGAGATGACACCGGGGAAAAAAGACCGGAGGTTCCGGAAGGTCTTGTAAAAAAATGCAACGCCTGCAAGTCTGCCGTGTTTGTGGAAGAAGTAAAGAAAAACAGGTATATCTGCCCTCACTGTGGAAATTATTTTCGCATTCACGCGTACAGAAGAGTGGAAATGATAGTAGATCCCGGCACTTTTGAGGAGTGGGATACAGACATGGAAATCCGGAATCCTCTTCACTATAAAGGATATGAAGATAAGATACAGGGACTTCAGGAGAAAACCGGCTTAAAAGAAGCGGTTGTGACAGGATATGGGGAAATTAAAGGAAATCCTTCTGTGATCGCCGTATGCGACGGCAGATTTTTAATGGCAAGTATGGGCGAGGCAGTGGGCGAAAAAATTACAAGAGCAGTGGAACGGGCGACAAAAATGCGCCTTCCTGTGATTATTTTCGCCTGCTCAGGAGGCGCCAGAATGCAGGAGGGAATGGTGTCTCTTATGCAGATGGCAAAAACCTCCGCAGCTCTGAAACGCCACAGCGACGCAGGGCTTTTATACATTTCTGTTCTGACAGACCCCACAACGGGAGGCGTGACAGCAAGCTTTGCCATGCTGGGGGATCTGATCCTGGCAGAGCCAAATGCCCTAATTGGGTTTGCAGGTCCGAGAGTAATAGAGCAGACCATCGGACAGAAGCTTCCAAAAGGCTTTCAGAGAGCAGAATTTCTTCTGGAACACGGCTTTATCGACAAAATCGTGGAGAGGGAAAATCAGAGAGATTTTCTTGGGAAAATTCTGAGTCTCCACAGAGAGGATCCGGGAAAAGTGTCTTTGGAAACCGGGAATTTTCACTGGGAAGAAGCGTATCAAAAAGCCTTTGAAGGTGAGGAAAATCTGGAGAAAAAAGATGCCTGGGAGCACGTTCTTCTTGCAAGAGACAAGGCGCGTCCCACAGGAACCGACTATATTGAAAATCTGTTTGAGGACTTTACAGAGCTTCACGGAGACCGGTATTTCAGAGATGATGCGTCTGTTGTGGGAGGGATTGCGTCCTTTTGCGGAGTTCCGGTGACCGTTCTTGTACAGGAAAAAGGAAAAAATACAAAGGACAGCATTTCCAGAAACTTTGGCATGGTTTCTCCGGAAGGATACCGGAAATCCCTTCGTCTTATGAAGCAGGCGGAAAAGTTTCACCGCCCTGTTATCTGTCTTGTGGATACACCAGGCGCGTTCTGCGGCCTGGAAGCGGAGGAACGCGGTCAGGGAGAAGCGATCGCCAGAAATTTATATGAAATGTCGGGACTTAAAGTTCCCGTTCTCTCTGTTGTGATCGGAGAGGGAGGAAGCGGGGGAGCACTGGCTTTTGCAGTTGCAGACGAGGTGTGGATGATGGAAAATGCAGTATATTCCATTCTCTCTCCGGAAGGCTTTGCTTCTATTATATGGAAGGACAGTAAAAAGGCAAAAGAGGCTGCCTCTGTTATGAAGCTTACTGCAAAAGATTTGAAAAAACTGGGGATTGTGGAGCATGTGATAAAAGAGGAAGAGCCGCTTACACGGGAAAACATGGAATCTGTATGCGAAAGGCTTTGCGAGGGAATCAGAGGATTTTTATTAAAATATACAGAGTGTGAAACCGAAACGCTTCTGGAAGGAAGATACGAACGTTTTCGAAATCTATGAGACGTAAACTGGGACTGGAAATCATGGGGCAGACGTGGTACAATGTGCACGAATGAAGGTTGAGAAAAGCCGGTAAATCGGAAAGGACAGGAGTAAAACATGGATAATCGGGAAGTGATCAATGACGTACTGGTTCATTTGTTTAATGAAATCCTGCAGCTTGAGGAAGAAGCAATTATTACAAGTGAGTATAAAGATATTTCCAATAATGATATGCACATTATCGAGGCGATCGGCCTTGGGGGAGGAAATATGTCCTCCATTGCCGCGAAGCTCCATATCACAGTCGGTTCTCTTACAACGTCCATGAACGGGCTTGTAAAAAAAGGCTACGCAGAGCGCAGCCGCAGTGAAAAAGACAGAAGAGTGGTATATATCCACCTTACAGGAAAAGGGCGCAGGGCATTTCACCACCACGCCGAATTTCACCATAAGATGACAGATGCAGTTATTGATTCCCTTTCGGAGGAGGAACTGTCTGTTCTTGTAAAGGCTCTTGACAGTCTCTCTGTTTTTTTCAGAAAATATGGGGAATAACTTATTCGTCCCAGCCGTCTCTGAGGCGAATGGTGACTGCGATATTTCGCACCACGTCACCCTCTTCAAGAGCAATATCAGATTCGTCAGAAATAGATGGAAGATCCCAGTCTTCCTCCATAAGTTCGGCAGAAATCCAGTTGGAGGCAGCTTCATTTGCATTGTCAACAGCCTCCTCCAGGGTATCTCCTTCTGCATAACAGCATTCTAAATCTGGAAAATGTGCTTTATATTTGCCGTCTTCTGTTTTGTGGAATACGGCAGGATAAATAAATCTCATACGAGTAACTCCTTTCTGTAACTTAACATTCAAACAAAAACAGTATATAATAATTTTATTCACACATCAAGGGGAGAGTTGAGGTTTACACATGATAACATTGGAACTGGAACATTTTGATCTGGAACAGATATGTAGTTCCGGACAGTGCTTTCGCATGAAGTGCATAGGAGAAAACCGTTACAGTGTAGTGGCGGCAGACCAGTATCTTGAAATCGAACAACAGGGAAAAATCGTAACCTTTTGCTGCAGTCAGGAGGTTTTTTTGTGTTTCTGGCTTTTTTATTTTGATCTGGACTGCGATTATCAGGAGTACATAGACAGGATCAATCCGAGAGATAAATACTTAAATGCGGCGGCAGAAAAAGGCGGCGGTATCCGGATCCTTCAGCAGGATTTATGGGAGATGATCATTTCTTTTCTCATTTCCCAGCAGAATAATATTGTCCGCATTCGTAAATGCATTGAAAATATATGTGAAAGATACGGGGAGAAAAAGATTTCTTTTGAGGGAAAAGAATATTACGCGTTTCCAACCCCTGAGAGACTTTCAATGGCATCTGAGGAGGCGCTTCGGGAGTGTAATCTCGGCTATCGTGCAAAGTATGTTCTGGAGGCGGCAAAAGCGGTATCAGAGGGGAGGATTTCTCTGGAAAAGATAGAAGATATGACTTACAGGAAGGCGAAGGCTGCCCTTCTTGAATTGTATGGAGTAGGGGAAAAGGTTGCAGACTGTATCTGCCTTTTTGCTCTTCATCACACAGATGCGTTTCCTGTAGATACCCATATAAAGCAGGCGCTTGAGAAGCATTATAAAAGAGGGTTTCCAAACAGAAGATATAAGGGAATCCGCGGGATTCTGCAGCAGTATATCTTTTATTATGAGCTGAACGGAGCAGAATGATTTCTGTATATAAAAAATGAGGTCTGGATTCAGACCCCATTTTTTTTGCATATGTCTTCCAGGCAGCACTTATCGCAAAAAGGTTTTGTGCGGGCTGTACAGATTTCTCTTCCGTGGTATACAAGACGGTGGCAGAAGTCGCTTCCCTCTTCCGGGGGAACAAGCTTCCAGAGTGCCATTTCCACTTTTTTAGGCTCCTTGATATTGTCTACAAGACCGATGCGGTTTGTGAGACGGATACAGTGTGTATCTGTCACGATTGCCGGTTTTTTGAACACATCTCCCATGATCAGGTTGGCGCTTTTTCTTCCCACACCGGGAAGCTTTAAAAGTGCGTCAAAGTCTTCCGGGATTTTTCCGCCGAAATCATCGCGGAGCATTTTCATGCAGGCGCTTATGTCGCGCGCCTTGCTTCTTCCGAGACCACAGGGCTTTACGATGGCTTCTATTTCTTCGGGAGTGGCTTCTGCAAGAGCCTCCACACTCGGGTATTTTGCGAAGAGTTCCTGAACTACAACATTTACACGGGCATCTGTACACTGGGCGGCAAGGCGGACGCTTACAAGAAGCTTCCACGCCTGGTCGTAATCAAGTGTACAGTCTGCGTCAGGATATTCTTTTTTTAAACGGTCAATGACCTCTAGAGTACGCTGTTTTTTTGTCATAAGTGTTCCTTTCCATCAGTCTTTAAAGTTGCGGCTGATATGATGAAATGTAAAGTAAAATACGATTCCCTTTGCAATGGAGGAAATAGTAAGCGCCCACCAGATACCATTCAGTCCCATGCCGATATAGGAGAGAAGGAGTGCAAGAGGGATACGGGCGGCAGTCAGAACAATGGTGATAATGCTGGCTGTTTTTGTTTTTCCGAGCCCTGAAATCGCGCCTACTGTCATAAGCTCCACGCACATAAACGGTTCGCTTAAACCAATGATGATCAGGTAATCTTTTGCAATATCAATTACTTCCGGTTCATGGAAGAAAAGACCTGCAATGGGTACGGGGAAAAGAGCAAAGGCAGCGGTAATTAAAAGTCCCCATATGGAAATCACACGGAATGAAGCGGAATATCCTTTTCTGATCCGCTCGTGTTTTTTTGCCCCGTAATTCTGTCCCACAAAGGCGTTTAAGGCTGCTGCAAAACCGTCCGCTGTGTTCCAGGAAAGGGATTCGATCTGTCCTCCCACGCGCTGGGTAGCGATTGCCGCAGGTCCGAAACCGGATACCATTCTTGTGAGGATCATGGAAATCCCACAGTAGATCATGCCCTGGCAGGCAGTTGGAAAGCCGATACGGAAAATAGAATGGTAAAAGTGCCCCGGCGCTTTTTTGAAAACATTCATATGGCGCATGACATTTTCACTGCTCTTTTTACGGAAAATCCCAAGAAGCATCACGACCATAACAAGGAACTGTGCAGCTACGGTGGCAATGGCAGCTCCTGCTACGGAAAGCTTTGGAAACGGTCCGATTCCCAGAATCAGAAGAGGATCCAGGATCATATTCAGCACAAGTCCTGCAAGGTTTGCCTTAAAGGGCATTTTGGAATCGCCCTGTGCAGTGTAAAGCCCTGTGAGAGTAAGATTCATAAAAGAAAAAATGATCAGGCCACAGGTGATTTTCATGTACACAAGAGCGTCTGCATATGTCTGTGCATCGTCTAAATTAAAAAAAGAAATCAGCGGTTTTGTAAAAAGCAGGCATACGGCTGCAAAGAGAATGCCGAATAAAACCGTGATCTGAATGGAAGCGGAAGCATACTTTTCTGCTTCTTTATGATCGCCTTTGCCGCAGCTTTGGGCAACGTTTACCTGGCCGCCCATTCGCGCAAGGGAGACAAGACCCTGGGAGAGCCATACGTACATTCCGCCTACGCCAACGCCTGCTACTGCTTTCGCTCCCAGCATACCGATCCATGCCATGTCTGTGAGATTGTAGGCAGTTCCGAGAAAAGAGGAAGCCATGATAGGCAGGGCAAGCTCTGTTAAAGTCTTTAAAATAGGACCCGATGTCAGGTCCGGACGTTTTTCTCTGCTCATAATAAAAATCCTTTGTCATGTAACATTACGGCTGAAAATGCCGCTGGAACTATCTTAATATGTGAAAGAAGATTTGACAAGAGAGATTTTGAAAATAGGGGGACTTTTTACGCAAGCCCTTGTATTTACCCGTCCTCTATATTAAAATAAAGGACAGAATCAACGTAAAAGAGGAAAGAGCGAAAATGAAAATACGTATGTATAACGTGGGATACGGGGACTGTTTCTGCCTCCGGGACCGGAAGGGAAGCCTTCTTGTAGATTTCGGCACGAGCAACAGCAGGATTGAGGGGAGGCCGAGAAAAGAAACCTTTGATGTGATCATTTCGGACCTTACCACTATCGAGAAGAAAAACCTGCTTCTTACCCACTTCCATCTTGACCATCTGTCCGGACTTTTATATATGATGAAACACAGGAGCAGCTCTTATGAGTTTGGGAAAATTTATCTTCCCGATGTGTTTTCAGAAAAAGAAATGAGCCGGACGCTGACTCTTCTTCTGCTTGCAGATCTGGAAAAGGATTCGTTTCTTCCAAGCCGCCAGGTAAGCCTTTTCGCACTGGTGGAAGCCCTTTGCCGGAAACCGCAGAAGGTGGAGCTTTTAAGTCGTGGAACGGTGTTTGAAGACAAATATCAGGCGCTCTGGCCGGATAAAAATATAATCCGGGAAGAGACAGACGAGATGTATCAGATTTTGCAAAAAGAACATGGGGAAGCCCTTGAGAAAATCGCAGATTTTGCAGAAAAGCTTCGTGAAATCTTATGTTCCATGACAGAGGGAAAAGAACTGACAGCAGAGGAAATGCCGGATACCAGACGCATGGAAAGAGAGTTTCGAAATTTACGTGCAACGGAAGAATTTAAAAAACTTCTTCTTTTCATGGAGGAGAAAAAGCTGCTTCTGCGCCGGTTTAAAAATAAGATAAGCATTGTGTTCCAGAATAAAAATGACGGGGAATTAAACCTTCTTTTTACAGGGGACGCAGAGAGGGGGCATCTGGAAATGATCGCCTCAGATTATGACGGAAAGCTGCCGCTTTTTGAGCATTACTGGTGCATTAAAGTGCCGCACCACGGAACCCAGGATCACTACTTTGATTTTGGAAAATATACGCCGGAGAATATGCTGATCTCCAATGGGATCCACTATGCCAACAGCAAAAAACAGTCGAAGGAGCTTCGCACTTCTTCCCAGTATGGAGGGCTTTTTTATATTCCGGATACCCATATGTACTGTTCCAACTGTGACTGCTGCGACGGGTACGAAAACGGCTGCAGCTGTAAGGAAAGCGATGTGATTTCGCCGGCTTATTATAAAGACATATGAAAAGAGATTCAAAAGGAGACAAAATATTATGAAACGTTTACTTGTAGTTGTGGATATGCAGAAAGATTTTATTGACGGAAGTCTTGGAACAAAGGAAGCACAGGCAATCGTGCCGAAGGTGGCTGAGAAAATCAGAGAGTACCAGAATGCGGAAGATGAGGTGGTATTTACCTTTGATACCCACCATGAAAATTATCTGGAAACACAGGAGGGAAAGCGCCTTCCTGTGGAACACTGCATCAAAGGAACAGAGGGCTGGGAGCTTGATAAAGCCCTTCAGGACTTTAAAGGCGAATATTTTGAGAAACCTTCTTTTGGAAGCAGAGCGCTTGCACAGTGGGCGGAAAAAGGAGAGTTTTCTTCTATTGAGCTTGTAGGTCTCTGCACAGACATCTGTGTAATCTCAAATGCGCTTCTCTTAAAAGCATATCTTCCGGAAACACCTGTTTCTGTAGATGCTTCCTGCTGCGCGGGCGTGACTCCTGCAAGCCATGACAATGCGCTGGAAGCTATGAAGATGTGTCAGATCGACGTACATTAGAAACATGAAGAATATCTGAAAGGAAGAGCTGGAAAAAGATGACAAAAATCACAGATCTGCACATACATTCCAGGTATTCTATGGCGACGAGCAAAGACGGAAATCCAGAGACGATCGCTGCCTGGGCAGAGAAAAAAGGGATTTCCATTGTGGGAACAGGAGATTTTACACACCCGGGCTGGCGCGGAGAATTAAGAGACAGATTGGTCATGAAAGAAGACGGGCTTTACTGCGTGAAGGACGCGCCGGTTCATGAGCATACGCCGCGTTTTGTGGTGACGGGAGAGATCAGTTGTATTTATAAAAAGAACGGCAGAACGAGAAAGGTTCATAATCTGATTTTGCTTCCCGGACTTGAGGAGGCAGAGCTTTTTTCAGAAAAGCTTGAAAAAATCGGAAATATCCATTCTGACGGCAGACCAATCCTGGGGCTTGACAGCCGAGACCTTCTGGAGATGATGCTGGACGTGACGTCCCGTGGGATTTTGATTCCTGCTCATATCTGGACGCCGCATTTTTCTGCTCTGGGAGCAAAATCCGGTTTTGACAGTATAGAAGAATGCTACGGGGATTTATCGCCGTATATTTATGCCCTGGAAACAGGTTTGTCTTCTGATCCGCCCATGAACAGAAGTGTGCCCTGTCTTGATAAGTATTTTCTTGTATCAAATTCGGACGCACATTCTCCCTCAAAGCTTGGGCGAGAGGCGACTCTTTTTGATATTCCTTTTTCTTACGAAAAGCTTTACGAAGCCATTTGTACCGGAAAAGGTCTTGCGGGAACTCTGGAATTTTTTCCGGAAGAAGGAAAGTATCACTATGACGGGCACAGAAAATGCGGCGTAGTGTTAAGTCCGAAGGAGGCGGAGGCGGCAGGAGGAATCTGCCCTGTCTGTAAAAAGCCTCTTACGATGGGCGTGGCGCACAGAGTACAGGAGCTTTCAGAAAAAGGAGAAAGTAATGGGAGCAGGAAGAAAACAGAGCGCCCTTATGAAAGCCTCGTTCCTCTTATAGAGACAGTTGCCGCCTGTATGGGATATTCCGCTGCAAGCAAGCGTGTGCAGGCTCAGTATGAGAAAATGCTGGAAACACTGGGATCAGAATTTGAAATCCTCCGGGAAGTCCCTGCTCAGGATATAAGAGCTTCTTTTGGAATTTCTCTGGGAGATGCCATAGAGGGGCTTCGAAAGGGCGAAGTGACCTGCTCTCCCGGATATGACGGAGAATACGGAAAGATTTCGTTTTCTGTCTGAGTCGCTCTGAGAAAGAAGAAAGGAAGAATATGGCAAAAAAGATAGGGATTATTTCAGATACGCATGGCCTTTTGCGGCCGGAGGTTCTGGAAATATTAAAGGATTGTGACTGCATTTTTCATGGAGGAGATATAAACAAACCGGAAATACTGGATACTCTCGGAAAAATGGGAAATCTTTATGCAGTACGGGGAAATAATGATAAGGACTGGGCGGAAGGGCTTGCCAGGACTTTGAAATTCAAGGTGGAAGGCGTAAACTTTTTTATGGTCCACAACAAAAAGGACGCAGCATGGGATCTTGGAGATACAGATATTGTGATTTTCGGACATACCCATAAATACTTCGAAAAAGAAATTGACGGCCGTCTCTGGATCAATCCGGGAAGCTGTGGTCCCCGGCGTTTTGACCAGGAAATTACCATGATTCTCATGGAAGTAGACGGAGAAAAATATCAGTTTCAAAAGAAAGTGATCGCACAGTAAAAGAGGAAAAATATGAAGAAAAAAGAAAGAGACTGGAAAATGATAATCGGAATGACCATTCTTATTGTGGTATTCTGTACGATCGGCTTCTTTTTCTGGAACACCGTTGCAAAGCAGGCGGAGCTTGTAAAGGAAGAGGAGAAAAAGGCGGAGGAGGAAGCCATTGTCGCCATTTATATGGTAATGGGCGATCTTCTGAAACAGCCGGTCTTTGTTGACACAGAGACAAAAACAATTTTTACCGCGGAAATCCCGGAAGAAGGAATTTATAATAAAAAAGGCGTTCTCGTAGAGGGAGACGTGCTGGAGATCGGTGACGTGGTAAAAATTTACGGAGATGGAAGAATGACGTATTCCATGCCGGGACAGTATCCGGGCGTGACAAAAATGAAGCGGGTGCGAAGAGCATCTCTTGAGGAAGCAGACGAATACGAAAAAATAATACAGGAGGCATTAAAGTGAAATATGTAAGACAGTTTGGAATCATTCTGCTGTTATCCACGCTGGGAGAGGTACTTCATGCACTTCTCCCTCTTCCTGTGCCTGCAAGCGTTTATGGGCTTGTGCTCATGCTTGGGGCTTTGATGTCCGGTGTCTTAAAGCTGGAACAGGTAAAAGAAGCAGCAGAGTTTTTGATTGAGATCATGCCGGTTATGTTCATTCCGGCAGGCGTGGGACTTCTGACCGCATGGGGCGCGTTAAAGCCCGTGTGGTTTCCTGTTGCCGTTATCACCGTTGTCACAACTGTGATCGTAATGGTAGTAACCGGCCATGTGACTCAGTTTGTGATACGAAGAGGAAGGCGGAAGACAAATGATAGAATTTATTGAAAACTCCGTGTTTTTCGGGGCGTTTGTAAGTCTGGGGGCATATGAGATCGGTCTTCTTATGAAGCGGAAATTTAAGCTTGCCATTTTTAATCCGCTTTTAATCTCTATTTTCTGTGTGATGGGCGTGCTGATGGTTCTGGGCGTTGATTATGAGAGCTACGAAGAAGGGGGAAAATACATAAGCTATCTTCTGACTCCTGCGACAGTGTGTCTTGCAGTGCCTCTTTATCAGCAGCTTCATCTTCTGAAAAAGAATATAAAGGCGATTGCAGCAGGAATCCTCTCCGGAGTTCTGGCAAGCCTTGTAAGTGTTCTTCTTCTGGCAAAGATGTTCGGACTTTCTCATGAGGAGTACGTAACACTTTTGCCGAAATCCATTACAACGGCAATCGGAATGGGGGTTTCCGAGGAGCTGGGCGGAATTGTGACGATTACTGTGGCAGTGATCATTATTACAGGCGTGCTGGGAAATGTGATTGCAGATGCGGTATATAAAATTGCGAAAATAGAGGAGCCTGTGGCAAAAGGACTTGCTCTTGGAACATCGGCTCATGCGATCGGAACAGCGAAGGCGATGGAGCTTGGAGAGGTGGAAGGCGCCATGAGCAGCCTTGCCATTGCAGTGGCAGGTCTTCTCACTGTGATCGCAGCCTCTGTATTTGCAGGTCTTGCCTGAGGATTTTTGAAAAAATTGAACATAACATATAAAAAAAGAAGCTTTTTGGCTTCTTTTTTTAGTGCTTTTCAATGAAAAACAAATAAATGTTCGGAAAATAGAAAAATACTCTTCCATTTCGTAAAAATAGTGATATAATCATAAGCACAACAGAGAAAGAATGTATGTTTGGAAAATAAGTTCGGAAAATACGTTTGGAGAAAGGGAGAAAGCTATGTGGAAGTCGAAAAAAGGAGAAAAATTATCACCGTCTATGGCAATGATTATGGGAATTGCAGTTACTGTGGAAATTATGATAGCAGGAGGAATGATACTGAATATTGATTTCAGGAGCGTAGATGTGATTGCTCTGATTCTGGCTTTTGTGGTATTATATTTTGCAGTAGTAGCAATATTAACAGATCAATAACAGGAGAATGAGTATGGGAGATGAATTCCGTCAGGAACTGAAAATTTTATATCTGGCTCAGCTGTTTCAGAAGAAAACAGATGAAGAGCACCCGGCAGGACTTCGTGGCATGGCAGCTTATTTAAAAGAGCGGGGAATTATGGAAGAGGAGAAAAATTTAAAAAAAGATGTGGAAGTTCTTCGGGAATACGGATTTGACATAGCTGATGCAGAAGGGAAAGAACCTCTGTATTACTTAAGAAACAGGGATTTTTATCCGGAGGAAGTGAGGGCTCTTATGGATATGGTCCAGTCGTCCGGGATTCTTACAAAAAGAAGGCGGGAAGCGCTCATTAAGAAAATTGGGAATCTTACAAGTACCTATAAGGAAGAGGAGATAAACCGTCAGGTGATGGCGTCAGGAAGCAGAGGAAGAGATGACCTTTATCAGAGTATGAATGCGGTTTACCGTGCAATGGACGAGGACTGTGAGATCAGTTTTCTCTGTTATGACTGGGTTCTGACAGAGGAAGGGAAGCTGAAAACAAAAGGGGAGCGTCTTACCTTAAGTCCCTGGGGAATTCTTCACAGAGATGAGTATTATTACATGATCGCCATAGACGGAAAGAGCGGGGTCGTGAAAAACTGCCGTCTTGACAGAATGCGTGATGTGATGATAGAGACGGAGCAGAAACGGGCAGGTCATGATTTTTTCGCAGATGTAGATGTGGCTGACTTTGCGTCTGTTGCGTTTGGCGGTGTTTTCTGTGGAAAGGAAGAAGAAGTATACCTGGAATTCGAAAATCGTCTTCTTGGAAAAGCAGTAGATACCTTTGGAGAGGGACTTGCAATTACAGAAACAGGTGAGAAATCGTTTACTGTACGTGTGAAAGTTCCGGCAGACAGAGAGTTTTTCGGCTGGCTTGCAGGTGCAGGAACAGGAATAAAGATTGTGGGACCGGAGGAAGTTCTTACAGAATATAAAAAGTTTTTGAGGAAGGCGTTGGGGAATTATAACAGATGACAGTAAAATCAAGGCTTTTGGAAATTTTGGAAAGAAAAAAAGGTCAGGTTCTGTCCGGTGAATCTCTGGCAGAAGAACTGGGCTGTACAAGAGCTGCTGTGTGGAAGGCGGTAAAATCTCTAAGGGAAGAGGGATATTCCATTGATGCCGGTTCAAACAGGGGATACGCGCTCTCTCCTGATTCCAATGTTCTTTCTCAGGAGGCGATCCGGCTGCACTTAAAAAATAAAACAGGTTCTGTTCGGGTATGCCGGGAAGTGGCTTCCACCAATCAGGAGGCAAAACGGGCTGCTCTGGAAGAAAATGCTCCTGCCGGCAGCCTTGTGGCAGCTGAAAGCCAGAATGCGGGAAGAGGAAGAAGGGGACGATATTTTTATTCTCCGGAAAAAAGCGGGATTTATATGAGCGTGGTATTAAGACCGGAGGGGAAGCTCTCTGACAGCCTGTTCCTTACTACCTCTGCAGCAGTGGCAGTGTACAGGGCAGTGGAAAAAATTTGCGGGATTTCCCTTGAGATCAAATGGGTAAATGATCTGTACTTTCAGGGAAAAAAGGTGGGTGGCATTCTCACGGAGGCAGTGACAGATTTTGAAAGCGGAGATATTGAATTTGCAGTTGTGGGGATAGGTCTGAACCTTTATGTGGAAAAAGAAACGCTTCCGGAGGGACTTGTGGGGATAGCCGGGGGAATTTACTCCGGAAAGGAAGAGGCCAGGGAAGCGGACAGAAATCTTCTGATAGGAGAAATTGTAAACTGTCTCATGGAAGAGGCAGAAAAGAATGAAATTTCAAAAATTTATATAGAGCGGAATTTTATTCCGGGAAACAAAATTCTGATCTGTGAAAAAAATAAAAAACGGGAAGCCTATGCTGAAAAAATATGCAGTGACGGAAGGCTTCTGATCCGGGAAAAAAACGGGGAAAAACGGGCGCTTTCCTACGGAGAAGTCTCTCTTTCATTACAAAAAAAGTAACGAAACCTATACATTATGCACAAAAATACACTCGTGTTTTTGTGCATGTTAGTTAAAAAAAGTATTGACTTTCTCGTATTGCAGAGTAAAATAAAAAAAGCTATTTTAGGTGTTGCGCAAACAACTGTAAAAGCGATTTATGCGAAAGGAGGAAGACAAACGGGTAATTTATCGGAAACATTAATGGAAGAGCTTCAGTGCAAAACGGTTTTTACCATTCCGCTTTTCGGAGGGATACCAGTTTCAGAGTCTGTGGTAGTCACATGGATCATCATGGCAGTTCTGGTAGTGATTTCCATCTTTCTTGTAAGGAATTTAAGTGTGGAAAATCCCGGTAAAAAACAGCTCCTCCTGGAAGCCGGTGTCGGTTTTCTCCAGGATTTTTTTGAAGGCATTCTGGGAGAGGAAGGGAAGCGTTATATCCCCTACCTGATGTCTGTTGTGATTTACATAGGAGTTGCAAATATCGCCGGTATATTTGGTTTTACACCTCCGACAAAGGATTTGAATGTGACCATTGCGCTGGCGCTTATGAGTATTGCACTCATTGAATACGCAGGATTTCATAAAAAGGGAGGAAAGGGCTTCTTAAAAAGCTTTGCAGAGCCTACGCCTGTTATGCTTCCTATTAATATCCTTGAGATTGCCATTCGGCCTACATCACTTTGTATGCGTCTTTTTGGTAATGTCCTGGGAAGTTTTGTTGTTATGAAATTACTGGAATTCATATGTCCGGCGTTTCTGCCGGTTCCGTTCAGTCTGTATTTTGATATTTTTGATGGATTTATACAGGCGTACGTATTTGTATTTCTGACTTCTCTCTTTGTGAAGGAAGCCATAGAGTAAGACGAAAGAAGATTTATTTCCAAAATTTATTTTACAGATCAGGAGGATAAAAGTTATGACAAGTTTAATCGCAATCGGAGCAGCTATTGCAGTTTTAACAGGTATTGGAGCAGGAATCGGTATTGGTATCGCAACATCAAAAGCAGTAGAAGCTATTGCAAGACAGCCTGAGGCAGAGAGCAAGATCAGTAAAACACTTCTTCTTGGATGTGCTCTTGCAGAGGCAACAGCTATTTACGGTTTCGTAATCGGCCTTTTAATCATCATTATGCTGGGATAAAGAATACAGACAGAAGAAAGGCGGGTGGACCAGGTGATTGAAATAAATATTAACCTTGTCTTTGTAATTTTAAACCTGGTTGTTTTTTATCTCCTAATGAAAAAATTTCTCTTTGGTCCGATTCTCAATGTAATGGAACAGAGAAAAGCCATGATCGATCAGCAGTTTGCAAGCGCCAGAGAAAAAGAAGAGGCTGCAGAGACAATAAAAAACCAGTACGAAGCTTCTCTTAAATCTGCAAAAGAGGAATCTTTCCGTATTGTGGACGCGGCAAAAGGAGAGGCAAAGCAGCAGGCAGAACAGATTGTAAAAAATGCCGGAAAAGAAGCAGATGCGATCCTTGAGAAAGCAAGAGCGGATATTCAGGCAGAGCAGGACAATGCCATGAGAGAGATGGAAGGCCGGGTTGCAGAGCTTGCCATGAATGCTGCTGCAAAAATCATGGGAGAAAAAAGCGGAAGAGAACAGGATTTGCTCCTGTATGACCAGTTTATAAAAGAAGCAGGTGAATCCCATGACAGAAACGACCAATAATTACGCAGAAGTATTATATGAGCTTGGTATTTCCGAAGAAGCAGTGAGGGATACGAAGGAAATCTTTAAAAGTGTTCCGAAGGTAAAAGAGCTTCTTGAAAATCCGGTTGTTCCTTTTTCTCAAAAGGAACGCGTGATCAGCCGGATTTTTCCCGGGGAAATACAGAACTTTTTAAAGGTGGTGTGCAGACACCACAAAATAGATAAAATAGAAGAAATCATAGAAGTTTATAAAAGCTACAGCCTGAAGAAGAAAAACATTTTGAAAGCAGTGCTGTATTATGTGACAGAGCCGGGAGAGGAACAAAAGGCGGGAATCCGAAAATTTCTCGCCGGAGAATTTTCCGCTGATGAGGTGCAGCTGATTCTCATAGAAAAGAAAGACCTTATTGGCGGTTTTGTTTTACAGGCAGGAGGCAGGGAATTTGATTGGAGTCTCCTGGGGAGATACCGGAATCTGAAACAAAAATTAACCCGGAGGTGAAAAGTTTGAGTGCAGTAAATCCAGATGAGATTATTTCAATCTTAAAGGAAGAAATAGAAAATTACGATGAAATCAGCAAAGACCAGGAAGTGGGCACAGTCATCTCCGTGGGAGATGGGATTGCGACAGTGTACGGCATTGATCATGCCATGTACGGAGAGGTTGTCACATTTGAAAATGGTCTGAAGGGAATGGTACAGGATATTCGTTCCAACAGCATGGGCTGTATTCTTTTCGGAAAAGATACGGGAATCCGTGAGGGAACAAAGGTATCGAGAACACAGAAACAGGCAGGCGTTCCTGTTGGAGAGGCATTTATCGGAAGAATTGTAAATGCACTTGGCGCGCCTGTAGATGGAAAAGGAGAAATCAAGGCAGAGGAATATCGCCCGGTGGAAAATCCGGCGCCTGGAATTATTGACAGAAAATCGGTCAGCGTTCCCCTTGAGACTGGTATCCTCTCCATTGACTCCATGTTTCCGATCGGAAGAGGTCAGAGAGAGCTTATCATCGGTGACAGACAGACAGGTAAAACCTCAATCGCTATTGATACGATTTTAAATCAGAAGGGAAAAGATGTAATTTGTATTTATGTGGCAATCGGTCAGAAGGCATCTACCGTTGCAAAAATTGTTTCCACTCTGGAAAAAAGCGGCGCGCTGGAATACACAACTGTATTTACTTCAACAGCAAGTGATTGTGCGCCTTTACAGTATATTGTTCCATATGCGGGAACAGCTCTTGCAGAATACTTTATGTACAAAGGCAAAGATGTGCTGATCGTATATGATGATCTGAGCAAACATGCTGTGGCATATCGTGCCCTTTCCCTTCTTCTGGAGCGTTCACCGGGGCGTGAGGCATATCCGGGAGATGTTTTCTATCTTCATTCCAGACTGCTGGAGCGTTCCAGCCGTTTAAGTGAAAAAGCGGGAGGCGGTTCCATTACAGCCCTTCCTATTATAGAGACACAGGCAGGAGATGTATCTGCCTACATTCCTACAAATGTAATTTCCATTACAGACGGACAGATTTTCCTTGAGACAGATCTTTTCTGTTCCGGAATGCGTCCGGCGGTAAACGTAGGGCTTTCCGTATCACGAGTGGGTGGTGCCGCCCAGACAAAGGCAATGAAAAAAGCAGCGGGAAGCATTCGAATCGATCTGGCGCAGTACAGAGAGATGGAAATTTTCACACAGTTCAGTTCTGATCTGGACGAGGCGACAACACAGCAGTTAAAATACGGAAGCTGTCTGATGGAGCTTTTGAAACAGCCGCTGTGCAGTCCGTTAAGTCTTCACGAGCAGGTGATCACTCTCTGCGCTGCTTCAAACAGAACAATGATGGACGTGGAGAAAAAGCAGCTTAAAAAATATCAGAGAGAGATGCTTGACTATTTCGACCATGTATATCCGGAAATCGGAAGAGAGATTGAGGAGAAAAAGCTCCTCTCTGATGAACTCGCAGAAAAAATCGTAAAGGCGGCAGAAGAATTCAGAGATAAAAACAGGTAGGTGTAAATATGGCAAATACAAAAGAAATACAGAATCGTATGAAAAGTATCCAGGACACCATGAAGATAACAAATGCCATGTATATGATCTCTTCTTCCAAGATGAAAAAAGCAAAGAAGGTTCTTGAGGAGACAGAACCGTATTTCTACAATATGCAGGCTGCGATTTCCAGGATTCTGCGTCATGTTCCGGACATTGAGCACCCGTTTTTCAGTGTCCGCCATCTTGTTCCGAAAGAAGAAAGGAAAATCGGCTGTATTGTAGTTACAGGCGATAAGGGAATGGCAGGCGCTTACAATCATAATGTTCAGAAAATGGCAGAAGCCATGATGAGCGGGGAGGGACATTATAAGCTTTATGTCCTCGGTGTTGTGGGTCGCCAGTATTTCAGCAAAAAAAATGTAGATATGGACGGAAGCTTCCGTTATACCATACAAAAGCCTACCATGCACAGAGCAAGGCTGATTTCAGATGAAATTGTCCGGGCGTTTCTGGACAGGGAGCTGGACGAGGTACATATTATTTATACGCAAATGCAGAACGCGGCAACTATGGAGGTGGAGGATATGCAGCTTCTTCCTCTTCAGAAAGCAAGTTTCCAGCCGCATCAGATCTTTTCAGATATTTATCAGGAGGAGATAAAACTGTCTCCTTCTGCGGAGGTTCTTCTTGATACGATGATACCAAATTATCTGACGGGTGTCATATACGGCTGTCTTGTAGAGGCGTATGCAAGTGAAAACAACGCGCGAATGATGGCGATGCAGTCTTCTACTGACAGTGCGAAAACCATGCTTCGCGAGCTGTCCATTCAGTATAACAGAGCACGTCAGGCTGCCATTACTCAGGAAATCACAGAGGTTATCAGTGGTGCAAAAGCCCAAAAAAGGAAGTGACAAAGATGAACAAAGGTAAAATTGTACAGGTCATGGGACCTGTTGTAGATGTTGTTTTTGAAAAAGGAGAGCTTCCTGATATTAAGGACGCTCTGGAAGTAGAAAACAACGGAAAGAGATGCGTGATGGAGGTTTCTCAGCATATGGGAAACAACATTGTACGCTGTATTATGTTAAATGCCAGCGAAGGGCTGCAGAGAGACAGAGAAGTTATTGCGACAGGAAGCGGAATAAAAGTTCCTGTTGGTGAGAAAACACTGGGACGTCTTTTTAATGTTCTCGGTGATACAGTTGACGAAGGACCTTCTCTGGAAGGAGAGGAGCACTGGTGTATTCACAGAGATCCGCCGGATTTTGAGCATCAGCGTCCTGCAGTGGAAATCCTGGAAACAGGAATCAAGGTAATCGACCTTCTTGCTCCGTATGCAAAAGGTGGAAAAATCGGTCTGTTCGGCGGTGCAGGTGTGGGAAAAACAGTTCTTATCCAGGAGTTGATCCAGAACATTGCCACAGAGCATGGCGGATACTCGATTTTTACAGGTGTTGGAGAACGTTCTCGTGAAGGAAACGATCTTTGGTCTGAGATGAAGGAATCCGGTGTTCTGGAAAAAACAGCTCTGGTGTTCGGACAGATGAACGAGCCGCCGGGATCACGTATGCGCGTGGCGGAGACAGGTCTTACTATGGCGGAATATTTCCGTGACAGAGAGCACAGAGACGTACTTCTCTTTATTGATAATATTTTCCGTTTTGTACAGGCGGGTTCTGAGGTTTCCGCGCTTCTGGGACGTATGCCTTCTGCAGTTGGTTATCAGCCGACACTTGCAACAGAGGTAGGCGAACTTCAGGAAAGAATTGCTTCCACAAAAGAAGGTTCTGTAACTTCTGTGCAGGCAGTTTATGTTCCGGCAGACGATTTGACTGACCCGGCTCCGGCAACCACATTCGCGCATCTGGACGCAACCACTGTTCTTTCTCGTAAGATTGTGGAGCAGGGTATCTATCCGGCGGTTGATCCATTGGAATCTACTTCCCGTATTCTGGAGGCAGATATTGTGGGAGAAGAGCATTATGAGGTTGCCCGTAAGGTGCAGGAAGTTCTTCAGAAGTATAAAGAGCTTCAGGATATTATTGCAATCCTGGGAATGGAAGAGCTTTCAGATGAAGATAAAAATACAGTTTACCGTGCCCGTAAAGTACAGAAATTCCTTTCTCAGCCATTCCATGTGGCAGAGAACTTTACAGGAATCCAGGGTAAATATGTGCCGTTAAAAGAGACAATCCGTGGATTTAAGGCAATCGTGGAAGGCGAGATGGACGAGTATCCGGAAAATGCCTTCTTTAATGTGGGAACGATTGAAGATGTAATAGAAAAAGCCAGAACCATGAACGGAGAGCAGTAAGGAGGGAAAGCCTTATGTTGGATACATTCAGCCTTCAGGTCTATGCCAGCAACAAGCTGGCGTTTTCCGGGAGAGCAAAGAGCCTTACCATTCCGGCAGTTGACGGAGAACAGGCATTTCTGGCGCAGCATGAAAATATGGTAGCTGCTATTGTTCCGGGAGAGCTGCGTTTTCAGGAGGACAATGGAACAGAGCATATTCTGGCTGTGAGCAACGGTTTTGTGGAGATGATCAATAACCGTGCCAAAATTTTCTGTCTCAGTGCAGAAAGACCTGATGAGATTGACGCCCACCGTGCGAGAGAGGCAAAGGAAAGGGCAGAAGAACAGCTTCGCCAGAAGCAGAGCATACAGGAATATCATGTGAACCAGATGGCTCTTGCCCGTGCAATGGCACGTCTCCGGGTAAAGGAAAAATAAGATAAGAGAAAATATAATATCATAAAGCAGAACCGCTCCGCCGGCTGAGGTCTTTCAGTCGGCGGAGCGGTTCTGTTTTATTTAGATTTCCATTATGATGCTGTGTCAGGAAAAACCTGATATTTACTATTTTTCAGAAGGAGTATCCGGATAAGGCGGATATTCTTCTACATCCTCCGGAGCAGACGCTGCGGACTCTTCCATAGGAGAGGATTCAGGTGCCGGGGTTTTCTGTGGTGCTTCCGAAGCGGGTGTCGGGACTGGAGCTTCAGAAGGCATTTCCGGAGTCGGTTTCGGTGCTTCCTGCGGAGCATAATTGCCTGTCGGAGCGGCTGGCTGAGAGGGCGTATGCTGCGTTGGCTCCTGCTGCTGATACGGACGATAAGGTTCCCAGTAATGTTCTTCCTGCGTATAAGAATCTTCGTAGTGATGGAAAGACTGTCTCTTATTATTCAGAAGATAAATACCTGCGATCAGAATGAAGGCTCCAATGATAATCTGCGGAAGGCTGTAGCCGAGATTGTTTACGATACCTGCAAGAGGTCCTGGAAGGAACCAGTAAAATATGTCGGCAATGCCTCTCCAGAGAATGCTGATTCCAAAAAGGATCAGAAGTCCTGCTGCAACTGTGTGATGCTTTTTGAGGAGTCCGGTAATGTCGCCTGTAAATTCATCGAGATGAAGAACATAAGTATCCTCTATGGAATAAAATTCTTCATCAGGAAGAGATTTCAGGTTGTGCACATTGTAAAAGCTGTAAAACCAGACGATAGGCGTAAACCAGATGATAAAGTCAAGCCCTGTAAACATACCGAGAGCAAACAGGGTGAAAAAGAGAAGCATAATGCTGATTCCCTGTTTTTTGAAGCCCATATACATTTCCCCTGCTCCCGGAATCAGCGAGGAAATGAAAAGCCATAGTCCTTTTTTCTTTTTTTGCATAATAATTGCCTCCATTCTATAAGATTTTAGTTGAAAATATCATTGAGATAATCGGTAACCTGTTCTGTACCGTCTGCCAGTCCCTTGTGGATCTTTCTGGAAAAATCGGAAAGAATGCTTCCGTGGTGCCTGGAAGGGGGGGCCTCTCTTGATTCGGTATATACATTCTGAGGAGGGTTCAGAGATGCGAAATCTACGGAACCGAGAGTGAAGAGAAGGAAGAGAGCCACGATCACTCCGGTAGCAGCGCGGAGACCGCAGTAAAACATCTGCATACGGTACGAAGTGCGTTTTACAGCTTTTTGCGCCTGAATTTCAGGAGATGCCGCTTTTCTTAAAATCTGTTCCTGCAGATAAGAAGGAGCAGATACGGTGGGGCGTTGTTCCTCTTCGGTCATAAGTTCATTCAGACAGAAATCGCAGTTACTCAGATGCTCCAGAAACATAATTGTTTCATCTGTTGTCATAGATCCGTTTTGGAAATTTTCTTTTTCTTGTTCGGTTATGTGCATCTAATCACTCCTTTCCAGCATTTTTTTCAACATAGCCTTTGCCCGGTAAAGCTGTGTCTGAATGGTTTTTGGATTTTTGCCCTTTTGCCGTGCAATCTCTGCTACGGAAAGTTCCTGGCAGAAATGAGCGGCTGCGACCTCCCGATAAGGGCTTTTCAGACTCATACAGAGATTTTCCACTTCTTTGTCAGATGCTGTAAGAAGACAGGTTTCTTCCGGGGAGGAACCGTTATCTGCAATCTGTGCAAAATATGTGTCTTCTGTGGGAATGGTACGCCGTCCGGCTGCTTTTAAATAATCCAGACATTTTCGCACGGCTATCTTACTGAGCCATGCTTTTTCATACATACCATCAAAACGGGAAAGATTTTTGTAGGCGGACAGAAACACTTCCTGTGTTAAATCCTCAGCGTCAAAGGGGTTGCCGATTGATTTCAGACATATGGAATATATTAAGTTTTGATACTGTTCTATTAAATATGACAGATATTCTTCCTGTGAAATGTGATCAGCCCCTTTCTCTACCCGTTCACTTATTATAACGCAGCAGCGGTTGGAAAGACTTCAGAATCAGTAAATTATTTTCATTAAAATATTCTGGGCATAATCTCCGAATTTTTCGCCAAAGAGATTTAAGCCTCCCATATAGTGCGCGTCTTCTTTTACTCCAAGCTTAAAAGAGATATACGGGTTATCCCGGAGAGAAAAATCAGACAGAGTAAGCGGGGAGAAAAATTCTCCGTCCAGAAAAGTTCCCTCCTCTGTAATAGAAAGAGACTTCAATACGCCGAACTGTGTCATGTTGTTGTCCCACCACTGCGGTGTCTGTTTTCCCCTGCGTCCGCCATAATCGCCCGGGGAAGTGAAAAAGCCGATTTCTTTTCCGTTGATCCAGAAAGTAATGTCGGATTTCCAGGAATTGTTATATCCGGGAGCTTCGGAGCAGATTTCCATAGAAAATTCCAGGGACTTAATGTGTTTTAATTTCTGCATCTGAATATTGGGAAAGCGGTATTCCAGATACCCCTGGGTGAACCACAGAATCTGTGCCGTATGTTTATCCGGGCTGTAAAAGCCGTATACGCTGTCCTCAGAAGAGAGAAAAGTATTTTCTGAGGCGATTCCGCAGGGCGCCGTAATTTTACAGTCAAAATAGTTGCCGATAGGCATGGTTTCCGTATAGATATTATCTTTTGGAAAATTTTCCTGCTGATTGAGGAGGGTCATAGTAACCTGATTGATCTTCAGACCGCATACCCGCTGGGAGCCTCGAAGTCCGGGCATGGACTGTGTGATCACGATGCCGGAATCTTCCAGAACCTTCATATGCAGGGCGGTACTGGAAATGGGGATTCCCATTTTTTCGGAAATCTCGCTGATGTTTAATGGTTTTTCTCTCAGAATATCCAGAATTTCAAGACGGACATTGGAAGAGAGGGCTTTTGCAACTTTTGAAATCTGCTCTTTTTCAGAAAAATCCAGTTCAATATGTTCTTTCATGTACTTATCCTACCTTTTAAACGAAGTTTCGTTCCTTTGTTACAGGAAAAGTATACCATGAAAGGGAAAAACATTCAAGTTTTATGTAATAAAGTTTTTGTAACAATGTAACAAAAATGGAAGTTTATTACAGTGCAAATGTAACAAAAAGCGATTGTAAAGGGTAAAATACACAAAAATCATATTGACATTGCAAAAAAATAATGTATAATTGGAAAATGAAAAGAGAAAAGTTACATAAAAAATGAAATTAATAACTCAGGAGAAAAAAAGAATAATAAAATCTTACAAATATTATGTAATTAATTAAAGGAGGATATTCACATGAAAACGAAAAAAATAATCAGTACTCTGATGGCAGGAACTGCAGCGTGTTCCATGCTTCTTACAGGAGCCGGCGCACAGGGTGTGGCAGAAGTAAAGGCAGACGATAAAGTGCAGATTCGCTTTCTGAACGGATTTACAGGCGGAGATGGCGAGTACATGAGAAAAATTACAGACGGTTTCAACGAATCGCAGGATCAGTATGAAATCGTGGAATCTCAGGAAAAGGATCATTACCTGAAGTTCAAGTCTGGCGAATACGACCTTGTAGTCATTCACGGAGACCGTCTGAAAACTTTTGCAGATGACGGAATGATTCAGGACGTTTCTTCTGTGTATGAAAAAGCGGGAATCGAGCTTACTGATTATCTGGAAGCTGCACAGGAGATTGTACAGGTAGACGGAACGACATACGCGTTCCCTCTCGATATTCACCCTCTCGTTATGTTCTACAATAAACAGCTTTGTCCGGAAGCACCGGAGACATATGAGGATATTAAGGCATTAAATGAAGAACTGCAGGCAAAAGACCCGAATACATATGCAATGGGTATTCCGGGACTTGGACTTGTGGAATATTATTACATGACGCTGGCAAATCAGAATGGAATTGAGCTTCAGGACGGAGAGTCTTTAAAATTTGATACAGAAGAATTTGCAGATGCACTTATGACTTATCAAGATATGATTTTCACAGATAAGGTAAGTCCTGCCAAATTAGGACTTGACGGAGAATTTAAGACTTTTGTACAGGACGAGGAAAGTGCAGGCGGAACACAGACTGCAATCGCTCTTACAGGTCCTTGGTATTATCAGGCAGCAAAAGAAAAATACGGAGATGACCTTGGGATTGCACCGGTTCCGACACTTGGAAAAGAAAAGGGCGTGTATGGAAATGCACATACGATCGCAGTTCCTTCCCGCGTGGAAGATGAGGAAGTTCTTGACGGTATCGCAGAGTTTATGAAATATCTGTATACACCGGAGAACCTTATTAACTGGGCAGATGCAGGGCAGGCTCCTACACATATCGCAACAATGGAAGCCATTCAGAAAGAGGCAGATAAATATCCGCTGGCATGTGCAAACTATGAGCAGCTTGAAAACTGCAAAATTGCTCCACAGGTATACAACGTAGGCGAGCAGTTAAAATACTTAAATGAAAATGTATTTAATATGGTAGTATCTACAGAAGACCTTACAAAAGAAGACCTTATGAAAGAACTGGAAAAAGCAACAAAGACAGCGCAGCAGGTAGCAGAAGGCTTCTGATAAAAGGGAAGGAATGAGGGAGGGCTTTGTCCTCCCTTTTTAAAACCTCCTGTATTGTGAAAGGAATGATAACAATATGAAAGTAAGTAAATGGAAATCCACAATGTTTATTGCTCCCTTCCTTGTATGTTTCGGACTTTTCTGGCTGGCTCCTTTTGTGTATGGAATTTATATGAGCCTGCATAAGCTGTCCCTTACAAGAGGAAATATGGGATTTATCGGGCTTCAGAATTTCCTGGATCTGTTTAATAAAGATTCCATGTACTCGGAAGCGTTTTTTCTGGGATTAAAAAACACAGTAATTTTTGTTCTTGTAAGTGTTCCCCTTCTTGTGCTTGTAAGCCTTGTACTTGCGCTTCTGGTTGATAATCTTCCGAAAAAAGTCCAGGGATTTTTCAGAACCATTTTCTTTATGTCCTATGCAGTTTCCGTTACTTCTGTATCTGCGATCTTTGTATGGCTCTTCAGCGGAAATGGCGGATTTATCAACAATATGCTTGTAAAAATGCACATCATCAGTCAGCCGGTGCCCTGGCTGGAAGCGCAGCCCTTTGCCCTGATCGTACTTGTGATCACCACGATCTGGTGGACCATCGGATTTAATATGATGCTTTTTATTAATGCCTTAAACGGAATCGACACTGCTCTTTACGAGGCGTCCGCCATTGACGGAGCTAATTTCTGGAATCAGTTTAAATCCATTATTTTTCCGGGAATTAAAAGCGTGTTTGCTTTTGTAACACTGACGACAGTGATCGCATCTTTCAATGTATTCGGACAGCCGCAGTTAATCACAAAGGGCGGTCCCACACAGAGTACAAAATCTCTGATCATGGTGATCCAGCAGACTATTTTTGACGGAAACAATCTTGGAATGGGAACGGCAATGGCGCTTTTAATGGGAGTGGTTGTCATGATTTTTGCGCTTCTCCAGAATTTCCTTACAAGAGAGAAAAAAGAACTGAAGGGAGAGAAATAATTATGAAGCATTCCAGAAAAATTAATATTGTATTAGTTGCCATTGCGGCTGTCATTGCTTATTTCTGTTTGATTCCCCTATTGTTCATGGTATTTACAAGTTTTAAGGGAATGTCGGAGTCCATATCTTCCTCAACTCTTTTTCCGAAGGTGTGGACAATGGAAAATTACACCAGTCTTCTGGCAGATGTGGCGACAGCGCCTGTATTTCGCTGGCTGGCTAATACGGCAATTATCACCTGCATCGGAACGCTCTGTGTTCTGGCTGTTGATATTCTGGCGGCATATGCCCTTTCCAGACTTCACGTTCCCTTTGCAGGAAAAATCATCACAATGATCATCTGGGTAATGACCATTCCGGGAATTGTAACGCTGTTTCCTTCTTTTTATATGTTTAAGAATCTGGATCTGTTAAATACGTATGTTCCTTTGATTCTTCCATATACTTCAAATGCAATGGGAGTATTTCTAATCTACAATTTCCTGAAAGACTTCCCGGTTGCTCTTGAGGAGGCGGCGATCATTGACGGAGCTTCTCTGTTTACGGTTCTTCGAAAAGTAATTTTTCCGTCCATTAAACCGGTTGTCATGACACTTGGTTTTATCACATTCTTGAATATTTATAACGATTACCTCTGGCCGTCCATTGCTATTCAGAGCAATGAGATGAAGACAGTGACGGTAGGAATCGGTTCCCTTGTTCTGGGGGCAAACTTTGTTGATCCGGGCGTGATGATGGCTGCAACTGTATTTGCTGTTTTCCCTGCCCTCCTTCTGTTCTTGATGGTAAACAAGTATATTGTGAAGGGAGTTACAAATGTTGGAATTAAGTAGAGAGCTTGGATTAAAAAGAGGCGTAAGAGAACCGGGCGTATATAAAGCCGGTGATATTTATATGAGAGACCCGTTTCTGTTTACAGATACAAAAAGAGGACTGTATTTTCTTTTTGGAACAAATATGGGAATCTGTGACGGCGCTGCCAATGTAGACCCGTACTTTGAAGTGTATGCGAGCAGAGACAGGAAGAATTTTGAGGGTCCGTTTGTGGCGTTTCAGCCGGAAAAAGGCTTCTGGGGAGTCCGCAATTACTGGGCGCCGGAGGTGCATGAATATAAGGGCAGTTATTATATGTTTGCTACTTTTAAAGGCGGAATCGGGGAGGACAGAGGAACGGCAGTTTTAAAGGCAGACTTGCCGGAAGGTCCTTATTATCCCCACAGCATAGGGCATGTTACCTTAAAAGGGCATGAATGTCTGGACGGAACGCTTTATGTGGAGGACGGGCAGCCGTGGATCGTATTCTGTCATGAGTGGACAGAAATGTATTTCGGAACGATCAAGGCGCTTCCTCTGACAGAAGATTTAAAAGAGGCAGTTTCTACAGAACCTGTTGTGATCGTAGATACAGAGAAGGACGAGATTCCCTGGATCCGTCAGATGAAAGACCCGAGAGTATGCAAGAACGGGTATCTCACAGATGCGCCATTTTTCCATAAAATGAAAAACGGAACTCTGGTAATGCTCTGGTCCAGCTATTCCGTAAAGGGTTATCAGGGAAAGGGAAGCGGGGGATATGTAGTGGCAGTGTGCGAAAGTCCTTCCGGTTCCATCAAAGGACCCTGGTATCACAGAAAAGAGCTGCTTTTAGATGAAAATACAGGACATTCTTCTCTTTTCAGAAGCCTGGAGGGAGAGCTGTATCTGATTTCTCATGGAAACGATACCCTTCATGGACAGGAATATCCTGTTATGTTTCAGGTAAAAGAGGGAGAACATCTGGAAATTATAAAAGAGTAGAGGAGAGATGACAATGTATCGCAGTGAATATCCAAGACCGGAATTTAAAAGAGAGGAATGGATGTCTTTAAACGGACAGTGGGATTTTTGCTTTCCAGGAGAAGAAATGCGCAGGATAGAAGTTCCCTTTGTTTTTCAGAGTGAGATGAGCGGCATTCATGAAAACAGAATGTGTGATTTCGTTACTTATAAAAGAAGGTTCTGCGTTCCGGACAAATGGAAGGGAAAAAGAGTCCGGATCCATTTTGGAGCGGTAGATTATGCCTGCAGCGTTTTTATCAATGAAAAAAAAGTGGGCAGCCATCAGGGAGGAAATACGCCGTTTTCTTTTGACATAACAGAAGAGCTTACATGGAACGAGGAAGAAATCTGCGTACAGGTGTGGGATCCGTGCAGAGACGAGACGATTCCAAGAGGAAAACAGTTCTGGAAAAAAGACCCGGATTCTATCTGGTACACAAGAAGTACGGGAATCTGGCAGAGCGTTTTTATAGAGCCTGTGTCAGAAGTACATTTTTCCTATATCCGCTTTACTCCGGATATTGACCGGGGAACGGTGGAGGTTAAATTTAAGGCAGCAGGATTAAAAGAAAAAATCGGCGGCTGCCATGCGGAATTTGCAATTACATTTAAAGAGAGAGAAGTGTTCCGGGGCGGTATGGAGCTTCTGGAGGATTACGGACGCATGGAGATTTCTCTTTTTGACCGCCATATTTTCCGGACCATGAATCACGACGGCGGATGGTGCTGGTCTCCGGAATCCCCGAATCTTTTTGATGTAAAGGCAGTTCTTACAAAAGAAGGGGAGACCCTCGATCAGGTATCCGCCTATTTCGGAATGCGGAAAATTGAACAGAAAAACGGAATGGTATACTTAAATAACAGACCGTACTATCAGAAATTGATTCTGGATCAGGGATACTGGCCAGGTTCTCTTATGACCGCACAGGACGAACAGGATTTTGTAAAGGACATTGAGATGGCAAAGGCGATGGGCTTTAACGGCTGCAGAAAGCACCAGAAAGCAGAGGATCCTGTATTTTTATATCATGCAGACAGAATCGGTTTTCTTGTATGGTCGGAGATCAGCGCCTGTGCTTCCTATTCTCTGGAAGCATCCCAGAGAACTGTGACAGAGTGGGGAGAAGCCATTCAGAGAGATTATAACCACCCCTGTATTGTTGCCTGGGTTGTGTTAAATGAAAGCTGGGGCGTTCCAAATATCTGCTTTGATAAACGGCAGCAGGCACATTCTCTTGCTCTTTATTATAATGCAAAATCTATGGACACTACCCGTCTTGTGATTTCCAATGATGGCTGGGAAATCACAAAAACAGATATTTGCGCGATACATAATTACGCGCATGGAGAGCAGAGCGAGCCTGTGAAACAGGAGATTTTCAGAAGGAGCTTGTCTACAAAAGAAGATATATTAAAGGCGCAGCCGGCAGGACGCCAGATTTATGCAGATGGCTTCTGCCATCAGGGAGAACCGGTTCTTCTGACAGAATTTGGAGGCTTGGCTTACGCAAAAGACAGGGAAAAAGGCTGGGGCTATACCACCATTGAAAATGAGGAAGAATTTCTGGAAGTATACGGAAGAATTTTAAAGGATATAGCGGATTCGGAAATACTTTTCGGATTTTGTTACACTCAGCTCTGTGATGTGGAGCAGGAGGTAAACGGACTGCTCACTTACGACAGAAAGTATAAAATAGCGCCGGAAAAAATCAAAGCGATCAACGATTCCGTACGGAAGGATTATTTATAAAAGAAGATAGCAGTTTGTCTTAGAGAAAATAACGCTTAAGACAGACTGCTATTTCTTTACTTGCGAATCTTTTTTTCAGGGGCTATACTGATGTAAGACAATATTATATGGAAGGAATTTTTCAGAAAAGAGGTAAGATATGATGGAAACAAGACGTTTATATTATGAAAATGTATATATAAAAGAATTTGACGCAAAGGTTTTAAAGTGCAGAGAAGGCAAAAACGGTTATGAGATTATTCTGGACGAGAGCGCTTTTTACCCGGAAGGAGGCGGTCAGCCCTGTGATACCGGAAGTCTTGGAGATGCAGAAGTGAAGGACGTACAGGAAAAAGACGGGGAGCTGATCCACTATACAGATAAGGCTCTGGAAGAAGGGGCTAAGGTTCATGGGAAAATCAACTGGGAGCGCCGTTTTGACCTGATGCAGCAGCACTCCGGCGAGCATATGGTAAGCGGTCTTGTGCATGAGAAGTATGGATATAATAATGTGGGATTTCATATGGGAAGCGATGTGATCACCATTGATTTCAGCGGAGTTCTGGACGAGGAACAGCTACAGGAAATTGAGGACAGGGTAAATGAGAAAATCTGGGAAAATACACCGGTTCAGATTACATACCCTTCCGGGGAAGAACTGGAAAATATTTCTTACAGAAGCAAAAAAGAACTGACAGGTCAGGTACGTATTGTGGAATTTCCGGGAACAGACATCTGCGCCTGCTGCGGAACTCATGTGACGCACACAGGGGAAATCGGAGCTGTCAAGTTTCTGTCTGTTGTGAAATTCCGCCAGGGAGTGCGCGTGGAAATGATAAGCGGAAAGCGCGTTATAGAGTATTTTTCAAAGATGGCAAAGGAAAACAGTAAGGTATCGGTTCTTCTTTCGGCAAAACCGCAGGAGACTTCTAAAGCAGTGGAGCGTCTTCAGGAAGAAAATTTCCGCTTAAAAGGAAAAATCCTTGATATGGAAGAGGAGATTTTTAAAGCAGAGGCAGAAAAATGGGAAGGCGCCGGAAGCGTTCTTATTTTTAAGAAAAATATGGAGGCAGACAGTGTGAGAAAACTCACTGATGCCGTGATGCAGACCTGCTGCGGCTGCTGCGCCGTTTTTTCTGATAACGGGGACGGGACATATAAGTATGCGATGGGAGAAAAAGACGGAAATCTCCACGAGTTTACAAAAGAAATGAACCAGGCGTTAAATGGAAGAGGCGGAGGAAAGCCCTTCTTTGTTCAGGGATCTGTTTCTGCTTCTGAGGGAGAAATCCGAAAGTTTTTTGAGAGGTGATAAAAATGTTTGGAGAATGCCATGCGCATGTGATCATGAATGGAAAGAATTATAAAGAGGCAGTCAGCCTTCATAAAAACGGAGTGCAGGACAGGATTATTCACCACTGTTTTCAGGAATATCAAAAACGAGGAATTACATTTATCAGGGACGGCGGAGATGCGCTTGGAGTTTCTGGCAGGGCAAAGAAACTTGCCCCGGAATATGGAATTGACTATCGTTCTCCCATTTTTGCCATTCACAGAGAGGGACATTACGGAAACATTGTGGGAAAATCCTACACCACCATGAAGGAGTATCATGATCTTGTTCTCGAGGCAAAAAGAGAGGGTGCAGATTTTATCAAGATTATGACAACCGGACTTCTTGATTTTAACAATCAGGGGAAAATTACGGGAACTCCCCTTCCGGCAGATGAGGTAAAAGAGCTGGTACATATTGCACATGGAGAGGGACTGGCTGTCATGAGCCATACAAATGGAGTATATGGAGTACGCTCTGCAATCGAAGCGGGAATGGACAGCATCGAACATGGAAATTATATCGACGAAGAAACCATAGAGATGCTGGCACAGAGCAGGATTGTGTGGACGCCTACTCTTGTGACTGTGAGAAATCTTTTAGGCTGTGGAAGATATGAGGATAAAGTTCTTCTTCCAATCATAGAAATGGGCGAGCGAAATTTAAGACTTGCTTTTGAAAAAAAGGTGAATGTGGCTCTCGGAAGCGATGCCGGGGCGTATATGGTTTTTCATGGACAGGGAATTTATGATGAATATGCGGCTTTCTGTGAAATTCTCGGGGAGACAGAGGAAATGAAGGAGTGGATACAGAGAGGGGAGGATATAATAAAAGAGAGATTTAAAATATAATAACATAATTTATTGAATAATAACATTTGAAATGTTATTATAAAAAATAATGTTAGTAATAGGAGGCGGAATATGAAGCAGCAGTTAAGTAATATGTTGGGAATAAATGTCAAAAGTGAGAAGATTCAAAAATTACCGTCTCTTCCTGTTTATTTAGCTGTGAGAGAAATAGAATGGATACGCGGAGATGATTTTCAATTTGTTCTGATTCATATTTCCGGGGACGATTCATTTCGTGTTTCTGCATTAAAAAAACAATATGTGAAATACAGAGAGGCGTTTCATTGTCAGGCAGCTTTTGATTTTTCGTGCATGACAAAGCAGCAGCGAACTGCGTTAATCCGGGAAAAAATTCCGTTTATCTCTTTGCCGGAACAGATTTATCTTCCGTTTTTGGGAATTGTCCTGAGCGAGTCATTTCCAAAACCAAAGATAATTGATAAGGATAAAATGATGCCGGCAACACAGCAGTTGTTTCTGTACTTACTTTATCAGAAAAAAAATATCTCTGTATCTAAATCTGATGTGGCAGAGGCAATGGGGCTTACGAGGACTTCTATTACAAGAGCCTCGGAACAGTTACTTGCAATGGACTTGATTATTGAAGAAAAAAAGGGAAAGTCGATTCAAATGAAAAAAAAATTTGAAGGACGAGAATATTACGAGAAAGCAAGACCTTACCTCATCAATCCGGTTCAGAAAAAAATTACAGTGCTGGAGAAAGCGTTGAAGGAAAACTACTTATATGCAGGAGAGTCTGCGCTCAGTTTCTGTTCTATGTTAAATCCGCCAAGAAAGTCTGTGAGAGCTGTTTATAAAGGAAACAATGAAATAAAAGAATTAAGAGAAGTTGATGAGCGGTGGGAAACAGAGACAGTGATTCAGTTAGAATTGTGGAAATATGATCCGTTTCTTTTTTCAGAGACAGATGTGGTAGACCCGGTTTCTTTAATCTGTTCTCTGATGGAAGAGGAAGATGAGCGAGTGGAAATGTGTCTGCAAGAATGTCTGGAGGGAATAAAATGGTAGCAGGAATTGAATCATTCAGAGAAAAGTTTCGTGATTTTTCAGATTGTTATACTGTGATTGGCGGAGCAGCATGTGATATATTAATGGCAGAAGCAGATTTGGATTTTCGTGCAACAAAGGATATTGACCTGATTTTGATTTTGGAAGATAAATCGGAAGAATTTGTGCGGATATTTTGGGAATATATTAAAGAAGGCAAGTACAGATGTGGCTGGAGAAACAGCCAGAATGTGCATTTCTACCGTTTTACAGAACCAACAGAGGGTTATCCTGTGCAAATTGAGCTGTTTTCCAGAAATCCGGGTTATCATCTGGAGATTCCACAGGGGATTATTCCTGTTCATATTAGTGATGAGGTATCAAGTTTATCAGCTATCCTTTTGAATGACGAATATTATGAGTTTATGCAGCGGGGAAGAAGAAATATAGATGGAATTGCTGTTTTGGAAGCGGAATATCTGATACCGTTTAAAATGTTTGCATGGCTGGATCTTACAAGAAGAAAAGATTCAGGAGAACATGTAAATGAGCGCGATTTAAAGAAACATAAAAATGATGTTTTCAGACTTTTGCAGATTGTGGATACCAGTAAGAATGTACATACAGAAGGAAAGGTAAAAGAAAATATTATCCAGTTTATAAAAGAGATGGAATAGCAGGAAATCCGAACTGCTCAGTTCGGGCTGCCATATGGAAAAGAAGAAGCATTAGGATTTTTGAGGGAACTATATCAAATTGAAAATCATATAGAATATTGATAAAACTACAGACCGCCGAATTGGCGGTCTGTTTGTCTATCCTCTGTTCTGTGCCTCCACAAGATGGGCAGCGCCGTAAATTTCACGAAGCTTCGGTTTTTCAATTTTTCCGGTTGGATTTCTTGGTACGTCTGCGAAGAAAATTTTTCTGGGACGTTTGTACCGGGGAAGCTGGCGGCAAAAGAGATTGATTTCTTCTTCTGTACAGGTACAGCCCGGTTTCAGGGATATGATAGCTGCGGAAATTTCCCCGAGACGTTTATCGGGAAGTCCGATGACTGCCACGTCGTGGATATTTTCGTTTGTCCGCAGGAAATCCTCAATCTGAACGGGATAAATATTTTCCCCTCCGCTTATGATCACGTCCTTCTTTCTGTCTACCAGGAAGAGGAAGCCGTCCTTGTCCTCCATTGCCATGTCACCTGTATAAAGCCAGCCGTCATGAAGCACTTCTTTTGTAGATTTCGGGTCATTATAGTAGCACACCATAACGCCGGGACCTTTTACGGCAAGCTCGCCGGCTTCCCCCTGTTTTACGGGATTTCCGTTTTCATCAATTACTTTTGTCTCCCAGCCGTAGCCTGCTTTTCCGATGGCTCCGACTTTGTGGATATTTTCCACGCCAAGATGTACGCAGCCGGGGCCGATTGACTCGCTCAAGCCATAATTGGTATCGTACTGGTGATGTGGAAAATACTGTTTCCAGTGTTTAATAAGGCTTGGGGGAACAGGCTGTGCGCCAATGTGCATGAGCCGCCACTGCTCCAGCTGGTACATTTCCAGTTTTAATTTTCCGCTGTCAAGGGCGAGCAGAAGGTCCTGCGCCCAGGGAACGAGAAGCCACACGATCGTACATTTTTCCTCAGATACAGCGCGGAGGATAAATTCCGGGTTTGCTCCTTTTAAGAGAACAGCTTTTCCGCCTGTCAGAAGACTTCCAAACCAGTGCATTTTTGCTCCAGTGTGATAAAGGGGCGGAATGCAGAGAAAAACATCATCTTTTGTCTGGTGATGATGGTGCTGTTCTGTTTTTGCCGCGTGTAACAGCGCCTGGTGTGTGTGCAGGATCGCCTTTGGAAAGCCGGTTGTGCCGGAGGAAAAATAGATTGCTGCGTAGTCTTCGTCATCTACATCTATTTTCGGAGACTGGCTGGAGCAGTTTGCAGTGTGCATGGTGTAGTCCTCGGCAAATCCGGGACAGCCGTCGCCAACATAGTAAAGAAGGCGGTGTTTTCCGATTTCATCAGCGACTTCTTCCACACGGCCGATAAATTCCGGACCGAATACAAGAATATCCACCTCTGCAAGATCAAGGCAGTACTGGATTTCTTCGGCGGAATACCGGAAGTTTAAAGGGACGGCAAGCGCTCCTGCTTTTAAAATGCCAAAATAAATGGGGAGCCATTCCAGACAGTTCATAAGGAGAATAGCAACCTTATCCCCTTTTTTCACCCCGCGCTCAATAAGAAGATTGGCAAAGCGGTTTGCTTTTTCATTAAATACGTTCCAGGTGATCTCTCTTCTGTAATAAGGAGCGCGCACAGGCTCAATGAGTTCAAATTCTTTCCAGGTAACGCGTCTTGTTTCCGGCATTTCCGGGTTGATTTCTACAAGACAGACATCGTCTCCGTAAAGACGGCAGTTTTTTTCTAATATATCAGTAAGCGGCATAATAAATTTTCCATTCCCTTTCTTATATATTTCCCGTGTACAGCGGGAAATCAACGCTTTAACGCGACAAAGCTATCTGGTATTCATAATACCTGATTTTCATAGGAATGTCAACTGAATTGTCAGGGGGTTGTGCAATATATGTTTTTTATGGCGGTTTAGAATTGACTTTTCTAACAAAATATTGTATAATACAAACAGTTACGAGAGAAAAAAGAGCAAAGTAACGCCTTACAAGGCTTGCTTTGCTCTTTTTTTGTTGAAAAAAACAAATCAGTTTTCTGACTGCAGCAGAGACCTGATTTGTAGCGATCAACAAATAAAACATGGAGGTAATACTTTATGGACAAAGCATTTATTAAAAAATATGGTACGTTGCTGCTGTTGGCAGCAGGCGCCGGAATCATTTTTCAGCTGCCGTATATTCGTGAGACATTTTATGTACCTATCCAAAATGCGATGAATCTTACCAATGAGCAGATGGGACTTCTGTCTTCCGGTTATGCAGCTATGGCAACCCTGTCTTACTTTGTGGGCGGCATTATTGCAGATAAATTTTCTGCAAGGAAGCTTCTGACATTTTCATTTCTGGCAACTGGAGCATTAGGACTTTGGTTCTCTACATTCCCGGGATTCCAGGTAAGCAGGGTCATCTTTATTTTAATGGGAATCTCAACAATTATTACATATTGGTCAGCCTGTATCAAAGCTACCCGTATGTTGGGAACAGAAGAGGAGCAGGGGCGTCTGTTTGGACTGCAGGAAGGGTTAAGAGGTATTCTTAACGCGGTTCTGGTATTTGGGATGACAGCGGCATTTTCTGCATTTGCAGATGAGATTGCCGGTGCTGCAGCTGCAATCAGAGTATGTTCTGTTGCTGTTATTATTATCGGCATTTTAAACTGGTTTGTGATTGAAGATACAAAAACGGAAGAGCAGACAGAATCTCTTGGAAGTGTAGTCAAAGGAATGTTCAAATGTCTTCTGATTCCAAAAGTATGGCTTTTAGTAGGAATTATTTTTACAGCATACAGTGTATATGGTCTGATTGGTTATGTGACAACTTATGCACAGCAGTTTTATGGAATGACTGCGACAACAGCAGCGACATTAGGAGGTGTTCGCTACCTGCTTCAGGGCGTAGGCGGAATTGTGGGAGGATTTCTGGCAGATAAGCTTCACTCCCGTATGAAAGTAATTGGAGGCGGTTGTATCGGACTTGCAGTTTCTTTCGGTATTTACATTGTACTTCCGGGAACACCGGGACTGTGCGGAGCAGTGATTGGAAATTTCTTCTTTGGACTGATCTTTATCTATGCAGTGAGAAGCCAGTATTTTGCAGTGCACCAGGACGCAGATATTCCTCTTAGTTTAAGCGGCCGTGTTTCCGGTATTTCTTCAGCGTTAGGATATTTACCGGACGTCTTTATGTATACATTGGTAGGTGGCTGGATGGACAGCTACGGACGCCGAGGATATAATATGACATGGATTTATGCCATTGTGGCAGCGCTCTTATGTGTACTTCTTACCTTTATATTAAGTAAGGTTGTCAAAAAGAAAGAGGATAAATAGCTGAAAACATATACAGAAAGAGGAACCGCAGATTGTTACTGTCAGGAATCTGCGGTTCCTCTTTTTGCTTTTTACAGCTCTGTTCTGTACTTGCAGGCGTTTCGTAAAATTGCTTCGGTTTCTTTTTGTTCCTGTACATTCATAATTCTTTTTGGGATACAGAAGGTGTGCTGACCGTCCGGGCGGATGACATAGCTTGCTGGGGTTTCAATCGCTCTGGCATTTGCATCTCCGGCAATGGAAATACGTTCATTGCCGCTGATGATCTGTCCCTGCTTTGTGAGTTTTATACGATAAGTGCCTTTCCGGCTGCATACCTTTTTCGCACCGCGTCTGGCTTTTAATGCAGGCATGTAGACAAGATAAGAAAGGAGAAAAATATCTACAACTGCAAGGAAGAAGCTGTAAATTCTGTTTCTGTTAAAAGCAAAAAACGCTAAAAAACATATGGCGATAAGTGTAAGTATTATAGTGAGTATTTTACGGATTTTTCTGCTCCACTTCATGCTTAACAGGAAAAAAGCTTCATAAATTTCGTCGTAATTTAATTGATAAGTAAATTCCAGTATGTCTCTCAAAATAACCTCCATATATTATTTAGCAGATTCTTCTTCTGATTTTAAGCGTCTGGACGGAATGGGTTTGCCCGTTTCGTCATAATCTTCCTTGAATGTATCGTATTTGGCAGGATTCATCATAACCTTTATAAAGGAAATGGAAATGAGGATCAGCAGGAATACAATGGGGAATCCGCCAAGGTTTGAAAGATATTTCAGACTGTCTGTGGTGCGGAATGCCAGAATAAATACAATACACATAGTACCGATTGTAGCACCCCAGATAACCTTCAGCCATGTTGGGGATTCCTGATCGTCTGTTGTAAGACCGCTTGTACAAAGACCCGACATGGCATTTGTATTTGAGTCAGAAGCTGTTACAAAAGATACCAGTACGATTAAAAGAAAGACTGCTATTGTAATTACAGATAGGGGCATCTGTTTTAAGGTTTCGTAAGTAGCGGTAGCAGTTCCGATTTCTGTCATAGCCTTATTGATTCCAATACCGTTTAACTCATAGTAAAGTGCAGAGGAGGAAAACAGACCCAGCCATACAACGGAGAACAGAGATGGGATGATCACGCATACACGTATAATTTCCTTAACCGTATATCCTTTGGAGATACGTCCCAGGAAGGTAGAGGTAACTGCCATCCATGCCATCCAGTTGCACCAGTAAAATACAGGCCACCACAGCGCCCAGCCGTCTCCGTCGGCGGCTGACATATGAAGGGATATGCCAATGAAATCCGATAAATAAGCGCCGAAGGTTTCTGAAGTCAGGTTCAGAATATAAACAGTAGGACCAAATAGGAAGACAAATGCTCCCAGCGCCATGTAAATGCGAGAGTTTAAAGTGGATAAAATACGTATTCCTTTTGTTACGCCGGAAACAGCAGACAGTACAAACATGGCGACAATAGCAACGCCAATGATAATCCATGTGGCTGCACTGGATTTGATCACTCCGCCGGTTAAGCTGTCCAGTCCGTCAGATACCAGAAAAACAGCAGATCCCATACTTGCCGCCATTCCACATACCAATCCAAAAAGACAAAGCATATCCACAGCCGGGGAAAGCTTTTTCGCCCTGTTATAGGGGAGAGCTGGATATAACATAGTGCCTATAGAGTAATCTTTTTTTGCATTGTAAAAAAGAAATGCAAAAAGAATGGCCGGCATTCCATAGATACACATAGGAGTGAAAGTCCATTCCAGGAAGATATTTTTCATTAAAAAGGTAATTGCCTCAGGGCTTTCCGCTTTAATATGAGCAGGAGGATTATAATAGTGGTTCATAGGTTCCGCACATGCCCATAAAAGGATCCCGGCAGCCATAATAGTACACAGAACAATCCATACATAGTTGGATTGTTTCAGGACAGGTTTTGCCGTTCTGCCGCCAATTCTTACATTGCCAAAGGGAGTAAAATAGGCAACGACAATTAGAACGACACATACGAAAGACATGATCGTAAAGAGCCATGAAAACTTATCCAGGATAAAGTTTGTCATAGTCATGATAACAGAATTAAAAGCTTTTCCGTTAATGAAGTTTAATAAAATAGCTGAAAATGACAATAGCCAGGGAATCAAAAAGACACCCCAGCGAATATTTTTCTTTTGTTTCATAAAACCTCCGTTCTGCCGTCCCGGGGACAACATCGATTTTTTAGTTTTGCTACCCTTGTTGCATTCTTTTTATAAGATTCAGAATAAAAGTTTTGGCATCTCCCTCCACAACAATATCTGCCAGACTGCACATAGGAGCGTTTTTATTTGTATTGACTGAAATAATATGCTCCACGTGATTTAAACCCGTTACATGCTGTAGAGCTCCGTAAATGCCAAGCGCAATATAAAGCCTGGGATGAACGATCTTGCCGGATTGTCCTACCTGGATGTTGCGATCTGCCTTCCCGCTGTCTACGACTTTTCGACTGGCTGCCTTCATTCCTCCTAATTGTCCGGCAAGTTCATCGATCAAGTCAAAGTCCTCCAGAATACCGCCGCCGCCTGAAATTAATATATCACTTTCCCGTATGTCCTTCGACGCAGGCTTGTCTTTTCGGGAGATGTGTTTTATTTGAGAAACAGATACATTTTTCGGCTGATAATTCCAAATTTTGGAAGATTTTGGATTTATATTTTCGTAGAGAAAAATTCCGGGACGGATACTCATCATGATCAGATTTCCCTGTGTATTAACGATTCCTGCCAGAAGTTTTCCGCTGAAAGCAGGGCGGACCATTTCGATTTTGTCCGTATGGCGCTTGATCTCTGTAACATCTGCCACTAATCCGGTGTTTAACCGCATAGACAGAGATGGGGCTAACATACGCCCGAAATGAGTTGCCAGAATCAGGATACTGTCAAAGGCGTATAAAGTATGCAGTTCCTCGATTACACAGGCAATGCTGTGCGTATCGTAACAGCGGACTTTTTCATCAGAAACAGTGATAATTTCATCAAAAAAATGTTCTGCCTGTGCCAGATCAGCATTTAAAGATAAAGCATAGCTTTGGAAATGAGAACCATACATTTCTTCTGCTGCTTTTAAAAGGCTTACACAAAATTTTTCGTATTCTTTTTCCAGAAAAATTAAACATTTCTTCATTTGATATATCCTTTTTCTTTTAAAAAACAGTATACAGTTTCAATACCTTCCTCATCGTTTTGAACCATGATTTTTTCTTTGCTTTCATAAGTCTGGGGATAAGTTTGTATTACCCTGGTAGAAGAACCTTTCAGTCCGATTTTTTCAGGTGATATGTTCAAAGTGTGATTGTCAATAATCTGAAGCTGCTCGCTTACATCTGATTCCAGGTCTGCAAATCGGACGAAAGGAAGCCGATATTTGCTTTCCCTTCTGATTGCAAGAAGAGAAGGGAAAGTAAGTTCATAAATATCGGTGTGATTTTCTGTATCTACTTCTACCTGAGGAGTGCCTTGAAGGAATGACTGTTCATCTATTTTCGTAATGCCGGATATATAGCTTATCTTGAGGAACTCAGCTATCTGGGCAGGCACCTGTGCAGTATCGCCATCTAAAGTCTGACTTCCTGTGAGGATAACATCGTATGGCGTCTGCTTCAGATAAGTTCCCAGGATCAGGCTTGTGGCAAGAGTATCGCTTCCGGCAAAAAGAGGATCCGATATAAGAGTTCCCTTATCTGCACGCCGGCGCAATACATCTTCCATGAATTTTCTGACACTGTGGGGAGCCATTGTGACTGCTTCAATTTCAATGTCCGGATTTGTCTTTTTTAATTTCAGGGCAAACCCTAATGCACATGCGTCATCTGGATTAAGAATCTGTTTTACATTTTCCCTCACCAGTACATTTTTTTCATAATCATATTCAAAAGAGTCAACATCTGGTACAAATTTTAAAAGACAAATAATTTTCATAAGGCCTCCAAAAGTTACAAACTGCTTTTATTTCTGGAATTTTGCTCCTTCTTCCTGATAGAATATATTACCGAAGCTCATAATTCCGTTAGGATCGAATGTTTCTTTCAGTTTTTCAAGCATATAGTAAGCAGAACCATGCTCTTCTTTTGTCCACTGATTTCTGTATTTACCGATTCCGTGGTGGTGACACATAGAACCGCCTAATTTCAGAGTTTCTTCTACAATGATCGTCTGAATAGGGTGGTGATACATTCTGAATTCGTCTTCCGGCTCACAGTTAATGTTATACTGGTATACAAAATACATATTTGTACCGTTTAAATAACTGTGAGAAGAATGTCCGCCTAACATAATAAGATCGTCTGCCTGTTTGAATTCGGTACGGATACGATGGATCACGTTTTCATAAATCTGTGGAATGGTTTCCCAGTTTGCTGAAATCTCAGTTGTATATCCGCTGTGACGGTCATTATTGATCATTTCCTGAACTTCGTCATCAATATCTTTCTGAGACCAGTTCAGGTGATTGAACCAGCCTTCGATTAAAGAACTGTCTACTTTTTTGATAATTCCGTCTTTGAATTTTTCTACAGCTTCTTCGATTCCCTGACCACAGGCATCAGAAATTGCTTTCGCACCTTCTGCCATGAAAATAAGAACGCATTTTCCTTCATGGAAGTGATAGAAATGCTGACGTGCATCTTCTTCAGAGTAAACACGTGCAACAGACGGACGGTAGCCGTTTACAAATACTTCTCTGAGGACTTTGATACCGGTAGGAACATCTTTGATCAAATATCCGTAGAATAAATTGTTTTCCGGGAAGTATTTGAAAATTTTTACAGTCACTTCTGTGATGTAGCAGAGCGTTCCCTCATTACCAATGGCAATATGACGAATATCAGGACCGCCGGCACGTCTTGGCACATTTTTAATGCGGCATATATGTCCGTCCGGGAATACACATTCCAGACCAACTACCATGTCTTCAATTCCGCCGTATAAAGTGGAAAACTGTCCGATGCTTCTTGTGGAAACAAGCCCTCCGTACTGTGCGACTGGTTTTGACTGTGGAGAATGTCCTGTTGTGTAACCGAGTTTTCTTAACTCATCTTCCAGCTGCTGAAGAGGTACGCCTGACTGAACAGTTGCCTGCATATTATAAGTATCAATATTGAGAATCTTATTTAAATTCTTTCCGTCGATAACGAGAGCAAGTTCTTTCCAGTTTTCCAGTCCGCCTTCCGTGGCTGTTTTTCCGCTTCTTGGGATCACATTGATGTTTTCCTCATTACAGAACATTAAAAGTTCTTTTACTTCATCTGTATTTTTCGGATAAACAATGGCTGTAGGAATGGGGTTGTCCAGTACCTTTTTTGCTTTCGCATATTTTTTGTAACGGTCTGCAGAGGCATCGTAAAGATCGTCTGCATCGGTATTGACCTGATCGGCAGTTAACATATCATTTAATTTGTCTAATATCTGTTCTTTTGTCATAATAATAGAACTCCTTTTGTTTAGATTGTTTAGATTTCATAAATTCGTGTTACATGCGTTTCGGGATATTTGATAAATTCAGCATAAATGTTTTACAGTTAGCTGTCAATAGTTTTTTAGAAAATTTTCCTGAAAAAATATAAAAAATAATTTAATATGGAAAATTTTCCGTATTTACCTGTGGAAAAGCCTGTGATACAATAGAAAAAAAGAAAAGGATTCGGTGCGTATGATTATTGATCGGAAAAAGCTAAATCCTCTGGAACAGTTGATTTATAAGCAGCTGGTAGTGTATGCAGAGGAGAATACGAGCATTAAGATTTCAGAGGCTGCCTTATATTGCGGGTGCTCTGTTTCTAAGATCTCAAAATTTGTCAAAAAACTGGGATTTGACAATTTTAAACAATTTGCTGCCTTTCTTCAGGGAAAAGAACCGGAAAAAAAGACCTGCTCAAATGAACTGGAAAGGATTCGGCAGTTTACAGAAGAATTTGATTTTCGTATTGTAGAAAATTTTATTGAGCAGCTGGAGCAGCATAAAAAAATTATTATTTTGGGATACGGCCCCTCGTATTATTGCGCGCAGTATTTTGAATATAAGTTAAGACTCCAGAGCGATGCCTTTATTATTGCAGTTCCAGATCTGGTAACGGCAAAAGAACTTATGGATTCCGCTACGCTTCTTGTAATTCTCTCGGCTACCGGCCATTTTGCTTCCTTTCAGGAAATATGTGAGGAAGCAAAAGTAAAAGGCTGTGACACACTGGTGATTGTGGAAGAATACCATGTGGATCTGCTGGAACAGTATGAAAATGTCTGCTTTCTTACGCATAGTGTACAGTCGCCGGAATTAAAGCCGTATGAGAAATCCAGGACAGTATTTTTTATTTTCATTGAAGAAGTAATATTCAGACTTTTAGAGAGAAAGGGAAAGATATGGAAACATTGACGAAAGAGGAATTTCTGTTATCTACAGAAATGTGTCCGGTAATCCCGGAAATTAAAAATGAGGAATGGCTGGAAGCGCTGAAGGATTCCGAAAGCGATATGGCTTATATTATATACGGAGATATTTGCACGATCACAGGCATTGTAGAGAAAGTAAAAGCAATGGGCAAAAAGGCAATCGTGCATATTGATCTGATTGCCGGGCTGGCAGCCAAAGAAATCTGTGTGGACTTTATGAAACATCATGTAAAAGCAGATGGCATTATATCCATGAAACCTGTGATGATAAAAAGAGCCAAAGAAATCGGACTTTTTGCTATTCAGAGATTTTATATGATCGATGGCTTTACTTATGCCAATGTTGAGAAAAATGTAAAAAACAGCAATCCCGATGTAGTAGAATTTATGCCGGTGGGACTTTCAAAAGTTATGAAATATCTGGCAGAGTCTATCAATAAGCCGATCGTAGCCAGTGGTCTGACGCAGGATAAAGAAGATATTATCGGAGCGCTGAAAGCGGGAGCCATTGCGGTTGCCACAAGTAACCGCAGTTTATGGGATTGTTAGTGAAAATGCATAAAAAACAAAGTGTTCTTTTGTGCGTTTTTGACCATTGACATATTTTGTGTATAAGGTTATAGTAAATACAGTTACTAAAAGAGCTTAAGAGAGAGTAACTTTTGTTCAAGATTTCTATGAGCAGGAGGACTCTCTCTTTTTTTTGTTTCGGGATTTGGATTATGCTTTTAACAAAAAATAGGAAAAAGAAATTATGGAGGAATAAGACATGGGTACAAATATTAATGATTTTTCAATGGATTTCTTTTCACTGAAGGGAAAAAAAGCAATCGTAACAGGCGGAAACAGTGGTTTGGGACAGGCATTCGCTCTTGCGCTGGCAAAAGCCGGAGCTGATATTTTTGTATTTGCCCATATTGATGATGATGGAACAACAAAAAAATTAATTGAAGACTGCGGTGTAAAATATACATTCATGCAGGGCGATATTACAGAAACAGGAATGTGTGAAACGGTTGCAGATGAATGTGTAAAAGTATATGGACAGGTTGACATTCTTGTAAACTGCGCAGGTATTTGTATCTGTAAGGATGTTCTGGATTTTGGAAGAGAAGAATGGGATCCTATGATCGCAATTAATCTGACTGCAGCGTTTGAATTAAGCCGCGCAGTTGCAAAGTATATGATTCCTCAGAGAAGCGGAAGAATTATTAATATCTGTTCTTTATTCTCTTTCCTTGGAGGACTTGGTTCACCGGCGTATGCTGCTATGAAGGCAGGTCTTATGGGATTAACAAAGGCATATGCAGATGAATTAGGAAAATATGGCATTACTGTAAACGGTATTGCACCTGGATATTTCCAGACAAGCATGACAACCGGAACAGGAAGTGCAAATGACGAAAAATATATTAAGATCAAAGAGCATGTTCCTGCAGACCGCTGGGGAGAAAGACAGGATTTAATGGGAGCAATGGTATTTCTTGCAAGCCGTGCAGCAGATTACGTTAATGGCACATTGTTAGTAGTAGACGGCGGTTATCTTGTAAGATAATAAGGAAAAGGACTTGATAATATGAGCGAAAAATATATTATTGGCATTGATGAAGGGTCTCAGAGTGCCAAAATTACAATTTTTGATGTAAAAGGAAATATCGTCTGTGAGGACAAAGAGCCCTTAAGACCGTATAATCTTCCGAAACCGGGATATGTAGAACATCCGGATGATGACTGGTGGGAGGCAATCTGTAAGGCATCAAAGAAGTGTATGGCAAAATTCCAGGGTGACATGGAAGATATTGTGGGAATCGGTTTATGTACGATTCGCTGCTGTCGCGCTTATTTGAAAAAAGACGGTACTCTGGCACAGCCGGCTTTAAGCTGGATGGATATCCGGGTTTCTCAGCCTTACGAGCATGTAAATCCAGACGTGGCGTATATTACAGCATCTTCCGGTTACATTACACATCGTCTCACCGGTGAATTTAAGGATACGGTGGCGAATTATGAGTATGGCTGGCCGGTAGATGTAGATAACTGGAAATGGTCAGACTCTCCGGAGGCGTATAAAGAGACAGGAATGCCACGGGAAATGCTTTTTGAGCTTGTTATGCCCGGTGATGTTTTGGGGTATATTACGGAAGAAGCGGCAGAAGCAACAGGACTTCCAAAAGGGGTTCCTGTAGTGGCAACCTCCAATGACAAGGCGGTGGAAGGTCTGGGAACAGGATGCATGGGAGAAACAACAGCCTGTGTTTCCCTTGGAACGTATACGACAGCCATGATGGAAGGAAAAGAAAATTTACAGGGAACTTCTTACGCATGGCCCAAGTTTTCCTGCGTTCCAAATAAATTTCTTTATGACAGCAACGGAATCCGCAGAGGTATGTGGACGATCAGCTGGTTTAAAGATATTTTAGGGGAAAGCTATATTCAGATGGCAAAAGAGCAGGGAATGTCAGCAGAAGAACTGCTAAGCCGGGAAGCAGAAAATGTACCGGCTGGAAGCGATGGTCTGATGACCGTTCTGGACTGGCTGGCTCCTGTATCCGATCGTTATAAAAAAGGTATTATGATCGGTTTTGACGGAAGACATACGAGAGGGCATATGTATCGCTCGCTTCTTGAGGCGGTTGCTCTGACTATGAAAAAACATGTAGATGATATGTGCAAAGAGGTCCATGTGGAGCTTGATCATCTGATCATTACAGGGGGAGGTTCCAACAGCAGTCTGTTTATGCAGATTTTTGCAGATGTATTTAACCTTCCTGTTGTGAGAAATACAGTAAACGGTGCGGCAGGTTTGGGTTCTGCAATCTGCGCGGCTGTTGCTGCAGGGATATACGGGAGCTTTGAAGAAGCGGTGGAAAATATGGTCCATGTAAAAGATACATTTGTTCCGAATCCGGAAACAGTTGCTTTGTATGAAAGAATGCTTCCTGTTTATCAAAGCATCACAACTTATACAGATGAAGTATTAAAGAAATCATATGAGATTTTTCAGTGAGAGATAAACTAGAAACATACGCCTTTCTCCGCAAAGGAGAAAGGCGTATGTTTTTTATATCCCCAGAAGATAAGCGGCATTTTCCCAGAGAATCTGCTGCTTTTCTTTTTCAGAAAGTCCTGTAAGGCTTTTTAATTTTTCCACGCAGTCTCTCTGGTAAGTCCAGGGAGCGTCTGTGCCGAAAAGAATCTTATCTGCGCCGTGGAGATGGATCATTCTTGTAAACTGTTCTTCTTCCATATGCATAATAGAGTAGGAAGTGTCGAAGTATACATTTTTTCCGCAGAGCTTTTCCTCCGCTTCCTGATAATTGCCGTTGCTTCCCATATGTGCGAGGATCAGTCTGGGAGGAGCAGTGTCCTCAAGAACATGGAGGATCATATCCGGGGAGCAGAACGCCTCGTCCGGCGTGTACGGGTCGTCGCCTGCATGGGTGAGGACAGAAAGACCAAGCTCAGAGGCAGCATAAATAATCCGCATATATCGAATATCGTCAAAATATACGCCCTGGTAGTTGGGGTGAAGCTTAATACCCTGAAAGCCTTCTCTTTTTATCAGTTTTAAAATGTCCTTATAATTGTCGCAGACAGGGTGAACTCCTGCAAAGGAAATAAGACGAAGAGAAGTATTTTCTGCGTACGTTTCATTAATCTCAGAAGCGAAGCGGATAATGGAATCCGTCTGCCGGGGATTTGTGACAACAGGCAGGATCACGCTTACGTCCACGCCGCTTTTTTCCATAGAATCAAGAAGCCCTGCGGCAGTTCCGTTCATGCTGGGAGTGTGGCTGATGACAGAGGCAAGCTTTGGCACTGCTTTTTCTGCGACCTTATCCGGGAAAATATGTGTATGAAAATCTATAACCATAATAAAAACCTCCTGTTTCGGGTAAATTCTTTCGCGATTTGCACTGGTATCATTATAAACTAAAATTTTTTCCGTTTCAATCAGGGAAAAAGAATGGTAAAATAAAAATATGAGTAAGCAGCGGAGGTGTAACATATGTATCGTATATTAATTGTAGAGGACGATGAGACAATAGCAGGTCTTGTGCAGAAGCATCTTCAATCCTGGGGCTATCAGGTGGACTGTGTAAGTGATTTTTCCAATGTGCTCCGGGAATTTGTACAGAAAGACCCGCAGCTTGTTCTTCTTGACTTAAAACTTCCTTTTTATAATGGATTTCACTGGTGCGAGGAAATCAGGCGGATTTCGCAGGTTCCTGTTTTATTCTTATCCTCTGCGGCAGACAACATGAATATGGTTATGGCAATGAGTCGGGGAGCCGACGATTTTATTGCAAAGCCCTTTGATCTTGACGTGCTTGCGGCGAAGGTGCAGGCAGTGTTAAGGAGGACGTATGCTTTTGGAAAAAATTCCAATCTTCTGGAATGCGGAGGCGTGATCTTAAATCTTGGAAACGGAACCCTTCAATATAGTGGAGAAAGCGTGGAGCTTACAAGAAATGAGCTTCGGATTCTGCAGATTTTGATGGAACACGCAGGAAAAATCGTATCAAGGGACGACATTATGACCCATCTCTGGGAAAATGACAGCTTTGTGGACGATAACACTCTGACGGTCAATATGACACGGCTCCGGAAAAAACTGGAGAGTATGGGGCTTTCAGATTTTATTGTGACAAAAAAGGGAATGGGATATATGGCACAGGGAGGGATTTTGTGAAATATCTCAGAGAATATGCAGCAGGAGTAAAAAAATATGGGCTGGCTTTTTTTCTCTGCTGTTTTACAGCAGGCTGTGTGGCATTTCTTTACGGCATTCCGGCAGAACCGGTGATTTACGGAGGGATTTTATGCACGTTTATCATGCTTCTTTTTTTCTGGGACGGATACCGGAAGTATATAAGAAAAAAAGAAATGCTTCAGCAGATTTTGAGTAACAGTTTTCTGGAAGAAAAAATGTTTCCGGAGCCGCTTGACGAGACAGAGAGGCTTTATCAGGAAATCGTGAAAAATTTTAACAGCCTTCGCATGAAAGCGGAGGGAGGAAAGCGGCGTTTTTATGAGGAACTGACGGATTATTATACCATGTGGGTGCATCAGATCAAGACGCCTATTTCTGCCTTGCGTCTTCTTTTGCAGGAAAACAAAGAAGAAAATAAGGCGGCTCTTTCTGAGCTTTTTAAAATTGAGCAGTATGTGGAAATGGTTCTCGGGTATCTGCGGACAGAAGACATATCAGCAGATATGAGTTTTCAGGAGTATGATCTGGACGGGCTGATAAAAGAACAGATACATAAGTATGCCCGGATTTTTGTGGGGAAAAAGCTGACCCTTCATTATGAAGGCGTGGAAGAGCATGTTCTTACCGACGGAAAATGGCTTGGTTTTGTGATCGGGCAGATTTTTTCCAATGCCTTAAAATACACAAAGCAGGGAGGAATCTCCATTTATATGAGCCCGGACAGAGCCCATACTCTTGTCATTGAAGACACGGGAATCGGAATCCGGCCGGAAGACCTTCCGAGGGTGTTTGAAAAAGGATTTACCGGGCATAATGGCAGAGAGGATAACCGTTCCACAGGGATCGGACTTTACCTCTGCGTGAAGATCATGAAGAAATTAAATCATGAGATTACCATAGAATCCACACCTGGAAAGGGTACGAAGGTCTACCTTTTTCTGGGAAGAAAAGCACTTGATATGTATTAACAGGAGGAGCTATGAAAGAAGGGTATCAGTCAAATTATGATAAGGTTCTGGAAATGTGGCGCCAGAATTTTCTGGGAATGGACCAGGAAGCATTAATAGAAAAATTTCATCTGGAAGCAGACAATGAGAATCTTTATCTTGTATATTTTTCGAAAAAACTGAAAATCAGCAGGACAACAGGAAGGATTTCCTATGTGGAAGAGCCGGAGAGAAAGCCGGGATTTGATACTTCCATTACCATATACAATATGTTTCATTATGCCTGCGAAACGCCTGTGGAATCGGGAAAGCTTGTGCCCTTCCGTGAAGTGAAGAGAGTGTATCCTTTTGAGGCTGCATATAAGAGAACCATTCTCAGGCGATTTTCAGAAACCTTTTCCGGTCATGTAAAAGAACTTTCAAAAGCGTGTGAATCACTTGGAGGAAAGCGGCTTCCTCAGGGGGATGCAGGATATGTACTTCCTGTTTTTCCGTTTCTTCATATTGCAGTGCTTTTCTGGGACGGGGACGAGGAGTTTGAAGCCCAGGGAAATATGCTTTTTGATTCGAATATTACCGATTTTTTTCATGAGGAAAATGTAGTGTGCGTGGCTGCTGACGCTGTGTATTATCTTACTTTGGAGGCAGGAATGGAAGGGGAGGAAATTTATGCTTCTCTGTCCACAGAAGCAGATTCTTTTAAAAACCTTACAGAAATGTAAGGATAAGGCTTAAATTGTAACCCGGGTCTATGGAAACAGGCTCCGGGTTTTCTTATACTATAAGCATAGAATGAAAAACAGAGAGGAGAAAGAATATGTCATTACTGGAAGTAACAAATGTTAAAAAAATATACAGTACAAGATTTGGCGGCAATAAAGTGCAGGCATTATCAAATGTCACATTTTCCGTGGAGGAGGGAGAATTTGTGGCGATCATGGGAGAGTCGGGAAGCGGAAAAACAACGCTTTTAAATATTCTGGCGTCTCTTGACCGTCCAACAGAGGGAGAAGTGCTTCTTGAAGGAAAAAGCATCGTGCATTTAACAGAGAAGGAGATTTCCGCATTCCGAAGAAAAAATCTCGGTTTTGTATTTCAGGATTTTAATCTTCTGGATACCTTCAGTCTCCGGGATAATATTTATCTTCCCCTTGTCCTTGCAGGAGAAAACTACAGGGAGATGGAACAGAAAATACGCCCTATTGCACAGGCGCTTCGCATTACAGAGATTCTGGAAAAATACCCCTATGAGGTTTCCGGCGGACAGAAGCAGAGAGTGGCAGTTGCAAGGGCGCTGATCACAGAACCGAGACTGATCCTTGCAGACGAGCCTACAGGAGCGCTGGATTCTAAAGCGGCTTCCCTTCTTTTATCCATGTTCGGAGAAATCAATGAGGCGGGACAGACTATTCTTATGGTAACGCACAGCGCCCAGGCTGCAAGCCATGCCTCACGTGTACTTTTTATTAAGGACGGCGAGGTGTTCCACCAGATTTACAGAGGAGGAAAAACACGCCAGGAAATGTACCAGATGATTTCCGATACTCTGACAATTCTGACGACAGGCGGTGAAAATCATGCGTAAAGGATTATTTTTAAAGCTGGCAGTCAGCAATATCAAAAGAAATAAAGGGACGTATATTCCGTATATGCTTACCTGCATCTGCTGTATCGCCATGACGTACATGATGTTCTTTGTAACGCAGAGTAAGGATTTATCGGAGATGGTTCCAAACAGCGCGATCGTGACAAGCATTATGTTTCTTGGCATTGCCGTGATCTATATTTTTTCCTTTATCTTTCTTCTGTACAGCAACAGTTTTGTCATGAAGAGGCGGCAGAAGGAAATCGGTCTTTATAATATTCTGGGACTGGAAAAGGGGCACATTATGAAGATGATGGCTGTGGAGACGCTTCTCACTTCCGTTATCAGCATCATTGGAGGAATTGCAGTGGGGATTCTTGGAAGTAAGCTGGCGCTTTTGCTTCTTCTCAAAATCCTGCACGTGCCTGCACAGCTTGGCTTTTATGTGTGCGTACCGGGAATGGCCACCTGCGCGCTTATGTTCCTTCCCGTTGTGATCGTAACCTTATTTCGAAACATTCACAGAGTGCGGTTAAATCAGCCTATCGAGCTTCTGCGCGGGGGAAATACAGGAGAAAGAGAGCCGAAGGCAAAATGGCTGATGGCGCTTCTGGGATTTATCTGTCTTGGAAGCGGCTATTACATTGCTGTGACAACAGAGTCACCTGTGACAGCTCTTGGAATGTTTTTTGCAGCCGTACTTCTTGTGATGGCAGGAACGTATCTTTTGTTTACAGCGGGAAGCATTGCAGTGTTAAAAATACTCCGATGGAAAAAAAGCTTCTATTATAAGACGAAGAACTTTACAAGCGTTTCCGGCATGCTTTACCGTATGAAGCAAAACGCAATGGGACTTGCAAGTATCTGTATTTTAAGTACGGGTGTGCTTCTTATGCTGTCCACCACGGTTTCTCTGAATATGGGAATTGAGGATTCTTTAAGCAGCATGTTCCCATATGATGTGGGTTTTACCTTTAATGGCATTTCTCTTGAGGAAGTGCCGGAGATCAGAAAAAAATTTGATGAAGCAGTAGAAAAGGAACAGGTTCCGTATACGGAAAAAACAACGCAGGTCGTTCTTGATACCAGTATTGTCAGAAAAGGCAATGATATGGAAATCATGACAAGAGATTATGATGTTTCTGCAACAATAGAATATCTGGCGCTTGTTCCTGTGGAGGAATATGAGAGGATCAGCGGGAAAAAGGCGGATATTCAAAAGGGAGAAGTCCTTGCGTTTCAGGAAAAGGGCGGTAAAGGCAACATTACTTTAAATGGAAAAGAATATAAGGTAAAGGAATGGCTTCCGGAGTTTCCTGTAAATAACAGAGGGGAAAATGCGTTTTATAAGACAACATTAGTTGTTACAATGGAAGATTTTAAAGAAATTGACGCTCTTCAGAAAGAACTGACAGGAGAAGGCTATGGAAGGCTGAAGCTAGAGTTTGGTCTTTACATAGACGGCGGAAAAGAAGCGGCAATGAAATACGGAAACATTCTCCGGGATGATTTAACACCTGTTGTCTCAACGCTTCAGGGAGAAGACCCTGAAATTGCCCCCTGGCTCACAACGGATATTCGGGAAGAGCATTACAGTTCCTTCTATATAATAAACGGCGGTCTTCTCTTCCTCGGAATTTTCCTCGGTTTCATTTTCCTTGTGGGAGCCGGCATGATCATTTATTACAAACAGATGTCGGAAGGATATGAAGATAAAGAGCGGTTTGAGATTATGCAGAAGGTGGGCATGAGCCGAAAAGAGGTGAAGTCAGCCATACGAAGACAGATCCTCATGGTATTTTTTCTGCCTCTTCTGATGGCTGTCCTTCACATTATCATGGCATTCCCTATGATAAGCCGCCTTCTGGCGCTTCTTGGAATGCTGAATACAGAACTGTATATTCTTTGTACTGTCGGTACGATTGCTGTTTTTGCAGTTATTTACGCATTCATTTATATGTGCACGGCAAAATCTTATTATAAAATTGTGGAGAGGAGAGGGTAACTTACCTCTCAACAGAGCGGGAAAACAGAATCCAGGTACTTATAAAGTAGCAGATAAGCAGCAGGAGCAGAATGCCTCCTGTTGTGAAAATCTGCTTTGATAATATTTCATATCCAATATAGGCGGAAATTTCCGCAGAAATGGATTTGATAAAGTAGGCAAGAAAGGCAACGGAAACAAAGACTGCTGTACATATGGGCAGCCCGAACCATACGCCAAGCTGTTTTATCATAAGTTTTCGAATACTTTTTTCTTCCACGCCGATTTTTCGCAGTACGGAAAAACGGTAGCTGTAGTGGGAGGCGTCCAGAAGCTGCTGCAGGGCAAGAATGGTAAGGCAGATTACCATAAGGACGATCGCTCCGTAGATCATGGAAGTTTCCAGAACAAAATTACTGGCTTTTGTGGAGTTGATCTGGAGGGTGCTCATACGGATATAATAGGACATTCCCTCTTCGGATTCTTCCGGGTATTGCTCAGTAAAAAGCTGTTCCAGAGCTTTTGCGTCTGCATAAGAGAGAGGTTCTTCTGTCTGGATATAGCGGTTTCGTTTGACGGAAAAAAGTTTCTCACATATTTTATCAGGAAATACAAAGGTTACATCTGTGTAGGAGTTAAAAAGAGATTCTCCCATAGAATCTGTATAATACGGTTTTTCTGCAGCAGTCAGTGTGCCTGCATCGGTAGTTACCTTCCGGTTGGATTTTAAAAATGCGTTTCTTTCTTCTTCTCCTGCGATCACGGTCCACTGGGTAGTAAATTCATTTTCTTTCAGAGTGACAGGCGCATATCCCAGCATTTCCCGGATACGGTTATAGTCGCTGAGAGAGACGGCGACAACCGGAAAGTCATGTTTTGTACGGTTGTGGTACTGGCTTTTTTCCGGCAGATAAAGGCTTAATGTGCAGTCGTATTCTGTGGAAATCCCATGTTCTTCCAGAAAATCTGTGACGGGCTCGTAATTATCTGAAGGAATCTTTTCGTCCATCATATCATTGTAGGAAGAAGAAATCTGTATGTCGTACATGGAGCGGGAATCCAGATAACCGGAAGCCCAGCGTACAAGAATGGGAGCTACAACAAAAAAGCAGATGGCTACAGTCAGTGTGATGGAGATAAGCGTCATAGTTTTATATGTTGTGGAAAGCCGGGAAATCATCTGGCCGAAAAAGAAAAGATTTTCTTTTTTGTACCGGATTTCCGGCGATTTTTCTTTTCTGGCAGCAAGGAAATAGGAAAAAAGATAGATCACGGCACAGAGGAAAAAAAGCAGATTGCCGGACATAAACATCATATGCTGGTTGATGGTTCCTATTCCCCAGGGCAGGTAATAGCGGTTTTCTACAATTTCTGCCATGACAGGGACAGAGGCGGCAGCAAAGGTGTTCAGAAGAGAAAAAATCATAAGGGAGAAAACAAGCTGTTGAATCTTCTTTTTTCTGCGCGCGCACCATAAAACTGCACCAAGAACCGTCAAAGCGGGAAACAGGATATTTGCCATAAACATGAGCTTCACAGGCAGGACAAAGCGGCTGTCATAATAAAAATAAACTTTTTGGATTCCGGTTGCCAGCTCCCACAGGATAAAACAAAGAAAAATGAGGCAAATACAGGGCATCCAGCGGCTTTTCTTAATAGAAGGCTCGTTTTCTCTGTCTGCATTTAACATATCGATCAGTTTTATTTTCCGGATTGTACGGATATTGAACATTCCCACAAACAAAAGGCTCAGTACAAAAAAGCAGATGGTGAGAAGAACCGTGTCCGGAAAGAGCGTCCATGTGATTTTGTAAGATTTTCCGTAGGAATCCATGATCCGGGCAGTGATAAACTGGGAGCAGAATACGCCCAGGAAAATACCGCACAGGATGGAAATAATTCCCATGAGAAAAGTTTCTCCGAAGAAAATCCAGCTTATGGTTTTCTGTTCCATTCCCATGATCGCCTGAAGAGCAAATTCTTTTTTCTTACACCGCAGCATATAGCTGTTTACATAGCGGATAAGAAATAAAAGAAGAAGCGTGATGGAGAGAACCGCTATTTTCATGCCGTCGCTCAAAAAAGTAAAATCATATGAAAGGCCAATATCCGGGTGGTAAAAGTGGCTGGAAACAGATAAAAAAGCGTAAAACATAGTGACGCAGATGGTCATGGTCACAAGGTAGATCAGGTAATCACCTGCAGATTTCCGTGCATTTCGAAAAATCAGTTTTTTATACATGGTTTAAGCCGCCTCCCATCATCGTAAGAATGTTCAGGATTTTTTCAAAAAACATACTTCTTGTATCATTTCCTTTTCGTATTTCCGTAAAAATTTCTCCGTCCCGCAAAAACAGAATCCTGTCTGTATAGCTGGCAGTAAAGGCATCGTGAGTTACCATTAAAATCGTAGCCCCAAGCTGTGTGTGAATGCGCTCGATAGTAGAGAGGAGCATCTGTGAGGAATGGCTGTCAAGTGCGCCTGTGGGTTCGTCTGCAAGAAGAATCCGGGGGTTATTCACAAGGGCCCTTGCACAGGCACAGCGCTGTTTCTGACCGCCGGAAACCTGATAGGGATATTTGTTTAGAATATCGGAGATGTTCAGTTTTTCCGCAATATCGCGGATACGCGGCTCCACTTCCTTTGGCGGAGTTTTATTAATGGCAAGGGCGAGAGCGATATTTTCAGAAACTGTAAGGGTATCCAGAAGATTGAAATCCTGAAAAATAAAGCCCAGATTTTCCCGGCGGAATTTTGCAAGATTTTTCGGGGTGATTTCTGTAATATCTTTTCCGTCAAGATAAATATGTCCCGCACTTACCGTATCAATGGTAGAAATGCAGTTTAAGAGTGTGGTCTTTCCGGAGCCGGAAGCTCCCATAATCCCGAGAAATTCTCCTTCTTCCACGAAGAAACTTATATCCTGGATTGCCTTTGTGATATTTCCGCTGTTCCCATAGTATTTCTGAATGTGGGAAAGATTTAAAATCTGCTTCATAGTCAGCCTCCTGTTTTTTGATACTGTAATTGTAGAATATTTTTATTGGAGTTTGTATCAGTTTTTCTTACGAAGTTCTTACAGAAATGTAAGAAGTGCAGAGACTAAACGTTCTGCACCTCAGAAATAAAATCATTGATATGAAAGGAAAGAGTGATGCTCGTTCCTGTCTGGTCTGAGGAAGCGCTAAGCCCGATTCCCAGTTTTTCGCAGAGCTGTCTGCAAAGGTAAAGTCCCATGCCGGTTGAGCTTTTTACAATTCTTCCGTTTGTTCCGGTAAAGCCTTTTTCGAAAATTCGGGGAAGGTCCTCCAAAGGAATGCCGATCCCGTTGTCTTTTACAGAAAGACAGAGACACTGGCCTTTTCTGGAAAAGAAAAAGGAAAGCTCCCGGCTTTTATATTTGACGGCATTGCTGATAAGCTGGTTTAGAATAAAGCGCACCCATTTTTCATCTGTATAGACAGTCTCGGGAGAGGGGGCTATAAAAATCTGCACATGGTTTTGACGGAGGAGATACTTATTGTCTGCAATGGCGTCATGTATGACAGGTTCGAGATGGATTTCGCGGATTGAATAGTCTTTTTCCGTGTGTTCCATACGCGCATAATAAAGCGCCTGTTCTGTAAACCGGTTCATATTTTCAAGCTCTGCCATCATATCTCTTGTAAAATCCTGCGGGTGATTTTCGCATAGAAGGCGCATGGCAGTAATGGGTGTTTTCGCCTCATGGACCCACTGCTCGATATACTCTCTGTAATTTTTCCGTTCCCGCCTTGTTTCTCCAATGGTTTCCAGCATGGATTTTTCCGCCATTTTCATAAGTTCATAAAAAACACGGTCGTCTGCCCGTTTCGGAACCTCCATTACCTCTGCAATGAGATATTTTTCTTCCAGCTGCTCTGCCATGTGGATGAGACTGTTCAGATATTTGTTCCGCATTCTCCAGGAAACTTCCTCATAGAGGAGAAAAAATATCAGCCACGCAGTGAAAAGAAAAAGAATGGAGGCAGCAGAATTTCCACAGGCAAGAAGAAAAAGGGAGAGAAAAAGCATACCGAAAAGATTGGCGCAGACTGCGGGAAGCTTTGTTTTTAAATAGCTTTTTCTGCTCATAAGGTGTACCCCTGCCTGTGTTTTGTTTTTATAAAATCCGAAAGTCCCACAGACGATAATTTATCGCGGATTCTTGTAATATTTACGCTTAAGGTATTGTCATCTACGTAAAGCTGATTGTCCCACAGAAAATCAATGATGTCGTTTCTGGAACAGATTTTTCCGGCGTGTTTGAAAAGAAAATACAGGATTTTCAATTCATTTTTTGTAAGTTCTGCCCGTTTTCCCCCGTATTCAAGAAAGCTTCCTTCCAGATGAAGCGCCGCGCCTTTCCACGTAAGGATTTCCTGCTGACCGGATAAATATGCTTTGTTTAAAAGAGAAGAAATTTTGGCGAGAAGGATAGCGGGATTATAAGGCTTTGTAATAAAAGCATCGCCTCCCAGCATGATGCTGTTCAGCTCGTCCATATCGGTATTGCTGCTTGTCACAAAAATGATGGGCATATGGGAAAAGGCGCGAATCTGCGAGCAGATGGAAAAGCCGTCGTTTCCCGGAAGCTTAATATCGAGAAGTACAAGATGGGGCTGAAAGGTCTGTACATATTTTATTGTATTTGGAAAATCTGTCACTGCCTCCGCGTGGTAGCCATTTCCTGTGAGAAGATTTTTTAGCTGTGTCTGTATAGTAAGGTCGTCCTCGACGATCAGTATTTTGAAATTCATAACATCCCTCCTGTTGACATGATTATACTTGATAGGAGGAGATTTCACAAGAAACAGATTTGGAGTAGAAGCGGGCGGGGAAATCTGGTAAAATGAAGATAGAAAACAGAAAAGGAGGGGTGTACAGTTACTTTCTTTTCTACAGAAGATAAAGATTACATATAAATCTAATCACAATGCAGTCTATTCTTGCAAATACCATGTTGTGTGGTGTCCTAAGTATAGACACAAAATCTTAACAAATGGAATAGATGCCAGATTGAAGGAACTTCTCCTTGCGTATGCTGCAAATATTTCTGTAGACATCATGGAAATGGAAATCATGCCAGACCCTGTACACATACGCATGGAAGCAGACCCTCAGTTTAGTATTCACAAAGCGGTTAAATCATTAAAAGGGTATACTTCAAAAGTTTTGAGAAGTGAATATCCGTCATTGAAAACAAGGACGCCGTCACTGTGGACAAACAGCTATTTTGTATCCACTGTTGGTGATGCTCCGCTTGATGAAGCAATCAAGCAGTATATCAAAAATCAGAAAACATTGCAAAGGCAAAAGGATAAATTAGGATAATGCAAAAAGGTATCAAATTTCGAATCTATCCGAACAGGGAGCAGCAAACCTTAATTAATCAGACACTTGGTTGTTGCAGACTCATCTACAACAAAGGACTTTCCATGCGTAACGAAGCCTATGAAAAGGGCAATAAAATCGGCTATTCTCAGACTTCTGCAATGCTGACGGAACTGAAAAAGTGTGAAGATTTTGCTTTTCTGAAAGTGGTAGATTCTATTGCTTTACAGCAATCTTTGCGTGACCTCGACAGAGGTTTTGTAAACTTTTTTCAGAAACGTGCTGCACACCCAATATTCAAGAGCAAGCATAACAGTCACCAGTCATACAGAACGATAAATCAGGGAGATAATATCCGCATTGTGGGAAGATATATCAAGCTTCCTAAACTTGGTTTTGTCAAAATTCGTCAGTCTATGGAAGTGGGGGAAATCCATCATGTAACGATCAAACATACTCCTACAGGTAAGTATTTTGCGGTTCTTAACGTGGAATTTGAACCACAACCGATGAGGAATCATGGTGGAACAATTGGTATTGATGTGGGGATTAAAGCGTTCTATTCCGACAGTAACGGAAATGTGGTTCCAAACCCTAAATACCTTGAAAAATCCATGCGGAAGCTCATACGGGAACAACGGAAATTGTCACGCAAACAAAAAACGTCTAACAACCGTAATAAACAGCGTATCAAAGTTGCTTTAGTCCATGAAAAGATTACGAATCAGAGAAACGATTTTTTACAAAAACAATCCACTATGTTGATCCGTGAAAACCAAACGATCTGCATAGAAGATCTGAAAGTAAAAAATATGATGCGTAATCATAAACTGGCACAACACATAGGTTCTGCATCGTGGTCTAAATTTTTCGATATGCTATCCTATAAATCTGTCTGGTATGGGAATGAGATTGTAAAAGTACCTGCAATGTACCCAAGCAGCCAGACATGTTCCTGTTGTGGATTTAAAAATCCACTTGTAAAGAATCTTGCAATTCGTAAATGGGAGTGTCCGAAGTGTCATGCAAAGCATGATAGGGATACCAACGCAAGTATCAACATACTGAGTAAAGGACTGCAAATGCAGTCAGCATAGTAAAGATAAAACAGTAGAGCATCCGTGGTTGTATCGTAATGAAACTGTACCGTAGGGCATATGGGAACAGTATAATCTAGCTTGCGGACACTGTGTAAGACAAGCCAGCAAGGCAACTTGTTAGGAATGCAGTGGTGGTTGAAGCAAGAATCCTCCTGCTTTAGCTGTGGGGAATGTCAAGAGCAGTCCATTAAGCAAAAAGGATACATTAAAAGAAGCAATATTGCTAGCAAAAACAAGTAACTCGGTAACGGCTCAGAAATCAATGGCAATACTCTATACACTTGCAGATAAATTTCTGGATAATTGTGATTTGGAAGAGATAAAGGAGGTGACTGCTATGACCAGATTAGGACAAATGCTGTATGACGATGGTTTTAAGAGCGGAAGCGAGCGTATGACAAAACTAACACGGATTTTACTGGAGGAAAATCGTCTGGAAGATTTGAAGAAAGTAACAGAAGATAAAGAGTTCTGTGAAGAGTTAATGAAGAAATATAATATTCAATAAGTATGAATAAAAATCCACCGTTTTTCTTTTATGTGAGGAAACCGGTGGATTTTTTGGGGAAATCTGGTAAAATAGTAAAGTATTACTGAGAGAAAGGAAGGAGAGCCTTATGAAAGGCGAAAGTTTTAAAAGGGGGCTTCGTGACGGGATTCCCATAGGGCTTGGATATTTTGCGGTATCCTTTACCTTTGGCATGATGGCAGTTGCCGGAGGATTAAGTATCTGGCAGGCAGTGTTGATTTCTTTTACAAATCTTACATCTGCAGGACAGTTTGCAGGTCTTGATATTATTCTGGCCGCTGGTTCTTACTGGGAAATGGCGCTGACGCAGCTGATCATCAATCTTCGATACAGTCTGATGTCTTTTTCCCTGTCACAGAAATTGAGAAGGGACGTTCCCTGGGCACACAGGTATCTTGTGGCTTTTGGTGTGACAGATGAAATTTTCGGAATCAGCGTAAGCCGCCCGGAAAAGGTACACCCGTTTTATAATTACGGAGCCATGTGTGTGGCAATTCCGGGCTGGACACTTGGAACCCTTGCAGGTGCTATTTCCGGAAATCTTCTGCCGGATTTTATGATGAGTGCGTTGAGTGTGGCGATTTATGGAATGTTTTTGGCGATCATCATTCCGCCTGCAAAGAAAAATAAAGTAATTCTTGCAGTTGTTGTGGGAGCAATGGCAGTGAGCGGACTGTTTTCTGTTGCGCCGGTTTTAAATCAGGTATCCTCCGGTTTTGTGATTATTATCACAACCCTTCTTGTGGCAGGGGCAGCAGCATATTTCTGTCCGGTACAGGAGGAAAAGGAGACAGGAGAAAGAGAAGGTGAATCATATGAGTCATAATATTTATATTTACATATTCGTTATGGCAGGGGTCACATACCTGATCCGTATGCTTCCCCTTGTACTTGCCAAAAAAGAAATTTCCAGTCCGTTTATTAAGTCATTTCTTTATTATGTGCCGTATGCCTGTCTGGCAGCCATGACGTTTCCTGCAATTTTGTCTGCTACAGAAAGTCCCGTTTCCGGGGCGGCAGGACTGGGAGCTGCGCTTGTGGCAGCTTATAAAGAAAAAAGTCTTCTTACGGTTGCCCTGGCTGCCTGCTGTGCAGTGTTTGTTGTGGAGCGGATTTTACAGTTTGCTCCGATCTGAGAAGCGGCGCTTCTGAGATAGACGATCTCAAATTAGTTTTCTCCTAAAAAGGAAAGGTCGATTTCCCCGTCATACACTGTTTTGGCGGGGCCTGTCATATATACAAGATTTTCTTCACGGTCCCAGAAGATTTCCAGATCTCCACCAAGAAGCTTTACCGTAACAGGTGCGTTTCCGTCAACGTGGTGATTTAAGATAGAAGCAACTGCAACGGCGCAGGCTCCTGTTCCGCAGGCAAGCGTTTCTCCGGAACCTCTTTCCCACACACGCATCTGAACGGTGTGCTCATCAATGACTTTGACAAATTCTGTATTTACTCTGTCCGGGAAAAGTGGGTGATTTTCAAATTTCGGACCGATTTTCTCGATCTCAAGATGTTCCACATCGTCCATAAATACAACGGCATGGGGATTTCCCATAGAAACACCTGTAAAATAATACGTATTTCCTTCTACTTCAATGGGGCTGTGAACAGCCGCCTCTCCTTCTGTCAGAACCGGGATTTCCTTTGGAGTAAGAATGGGAGAACCCATATTTACGCGGACAGAAGCAACTTTTCCATCTTTTACAGTAAGGTCAAGATATTTGATACCGCTTTTTGTTGCAACGGAAATACTTGTTTTATTTACAATGCCGTAGTCATAGGCGTATTTTGCAACGCAGCGGATCCCGTTTCCGCACATGGCGCCCTGAGAGCCGTCAAGATTGTACATATCCATCTCGCAGTCTGCAATTTCAGAAGGTTTAATGAGAATCAGTCCGTCAGAACCGATCCCAAAGTGGCGGTCGCTCACAAATTTTGCCACCTCACATGGATTTTTCACTGTTTCCTGAAAACAGTTGACGTATACATAGTCGTTTCCAATTCCCTGCATTTTTGTAAATTTCATAATATCATTTCCTTTCGTAATGTATCTTGTGAATTTAATCATAAATAGATTTCTGCAAACGGTTCCAGGCTTCTTTTCAGAATTCCTTTTAGCTGTGCAATTAAAGTTCCGTAATTGGTTATGGGGATCCCCTGATCTTTAGCACAGGCAATCCGGTATTTCATTTCTCTTTCATTGAGCATACAGCCGCCGCAGTGGACAACCATCTTATAAGGAGAGAGATCCTGTGGAAATTCTGTTCCTGAGGTAAAGGAAAAGGAAAGCTCTTCTCCCACATAGTCCTGAATCCATTTGGGGAGTTTGACGCTTCCAATATCATTACACTGGCGATGGTGGGTGCAGCCTTCACTTATGAGAATCCTGTCGTCTTTTTTCAGAGAATCCAAAGCGGAAGCTCCTTCTGCCAGAGTTTCAAGATTTCCCTTGTATCTGGCGAACAGAATCGAAAAGGAGGTAAGCATAATATGTTCCGGCGTATGTTTTGCCACAAAGGGGAAAACCTGGCTGTCTGTAATCACAAGACGGGGCGAGATTCCCTTTGCCAGAAGTCCGGAAAGCGTCTGTGGAAATTCTGTATCCCGCACAGTAAGAGCAGTCGCTCCGCACGAGAGAATGTCCCGGATTGTCTGCTGCTGGGGAAGAATGAGCCGTCCCTTTGGCGCAGCCTTGTCGATGGGAATGACAAGAAGAACAAGGTCAAGGGGGTTCAACAGATCAGACACCAGGGGCTTTTGTTTGCCTTCTTTTGGAGCAAGTGCAGCAATACGTTCTTTCAGCTCATGAATGTTTGTGCCGTCCTTTGCGCTGACATAAACAGAAGGCATATCCGGCGAAAGCGCACTGTCCGGAGTATCAGACAGTGAGGGGGTTCCAGGCTGGCTCCTGCTTAAATCCATCTTATTATATACAAGAAGAAACGGAATATTTTTTGCCCGGAAACGGGAAATCAGAGTTTCTTCTGTGTCTGATAATCCCGCGGTGCTGTCTATAATAAGAACGGCAATGTCTGTTTTATTCAGAACCTGCAGCGTTTTCTGGATCCGGAGATTTCCAAGTTCTCCTTCGTCGTCAATGCCCGGAGTATCAATGAGCATGACAGGCCCTAAGGGGAGAAGCTCCATTGTTTTATATACCGGGTCAGTTGTTGTTCCTTTAACATCAGAGACAATGGCAAGGTTCTGCCCTGTCACTGCGTTTATGATGCTTGATTTTCCGGCATTTCGCCTGCCGAAAAAAGAAATGTGTATCCGCTCTGCGGCGGGAGTCTGGTTCATAGCCATAGTTGCCTCCTTTTTAAATCTATCTTATTTGGCGATTTTTTATGCAAGTAGGTTTATTTTAAGAAAATCCTGGAATTCTCCTGGTTTTATTTGCCTTGAATGCACTTTTTTTAATGGTTTTATAATTTTAACCTACAATTTTTAAGGGAAAATAAGCGAAAATAACACTTGAGTGATGTACAGCCTATTATTTTCCACGACTTTGTAGGATACGATTGTAAAATGTGCAAATTCCAGTTATTTTGCTGTTCAAATAATAGGATACAATGAAGCAATTTAAAATTCCAGCCTATTTTAGGAAAAATTTTGTAAGCTGGAAAAGTAATGTAAGCATTTTCCGCCTATATTAACTCGTCTGCGATTTTCCCCGTGTCCGGTCGTAAGATGAAAGACTTTTCCTGCGGGGATTATCATAACAAATGAGTATTTATTCGTCTAAGTGTTGTAAATAATTATAAAAAAAATTTAATTATTATGCAAGTATACTCTTGCATTTTAGGAAAAACATGATAGAATAGAAGCACAGTAAAGATTATACAAAGACATTGCATAAATTAAATATTTATTCATCTCACACATATTTTAAGGAGGAAAAAGTAATGAAAAACATGAAGAAATTTGCAGCACTTGCACTTAGCACAGCGATGATCGTATCTATGACAACAGGAGTTTCCGCAGCAATCGAGTCAAAAGATGACCTTGCAGGAAAGAAGATTGGTGTGCAGCTAGGAACAACAGGAGACCTTGAGGCTTCCGAGTATGAGAAAGACGGAGCAGTAGTAGAGCGTTACAGCAAAGGCGCTGAGGCAATCCAGGCATTAAAGGCAGACCAGATTGACTGTGTGATCATCGACTCTCAGCCGGCACAGAAATTCGTAGAGAACAACGATGATCTGAAAATTCTGGATGAGCCATTTGTTGAGGAAGAATATGCAATCTGCCTGAAAAAAGGCAACGATGAGCTTCTGAAAGAAATTAACGGAGCATTAAAAGAATTAAAAGAAGACGGAACAATCGACAGTATCATGGACAACTACATTGGGGATAACATCGGTGAGACACCATATGAATCTCCGAAAGATGCTGACCATTCCAAAGGAAAACTGATCATGGCAACAAATGCAGAGTTTGAGCCATATGAGTATCATGAAGGAGACGAGATTGTAGGAATCGATGCAGACATTGCGCAGGCAATCTGCGATAAGCTTGGATATGAGCTTAAGATTGAAGATATGGAATTTGATGCGATCATTGCAGCCGTAAATTCCGGAAAAGCAGATTTCGGTCTTGCAGGAATGACAATTACAGAGGATCGTCAGGCAAGCGTAGATTTCACAGATACATATGCAAACGCAAGCCAGGTTATCATCGTAAAGAAATAATAGGAACTGATTGTAGGAATTAGAGACAAGGAGCTGTTGCATTAATACAACAGCTCTGTTTTAAGGAAGAGGAAAAATTCATGAACCATATGTTATTAGCAGATATTAAACAGGATTTATATCTGAACTTTATTAAAGACGATCGTTACATGTGGCTTGTGGACGGTCTGAAAACAACATTGATCATCACAGCCTTTGCCGTTGTGATTGGAATTATCATCGGATTCTTTGTTGCGATCGTCCGTTCCGCCCACGATAAGACAGGCTCCTTTAAAATCTTAAATGCCATTTGCCGCGTATACCTGACTGTGATTCGTGGTACACCTGCAATGATCCAGCTTTTGATCATGAACTTTGTTATTTTTGGCTCTGTAAGCATGAACAAGATTGTGGTAGGGGCGCTTGCTTTTGGTATTAACTCCGGTGCGTATGTGGCAGAAATTGTCCGCTCCGGAATTATGTCTATTGACCAGGGACAGATGGAAGCAGGACGAAGCCTTGGTCTTAACTATGCACAGACCATGCGTCTGATCATTGTACCGCAGGCATTTAAGGCAGTGCTTCCTGCACTTGTAAATGAGTTTATTGTTTTAATTAAAGAGACTTCCATCATCGGTTACATTGGTATGATGGACCTTACAAAGGGAGCAATGCTGATCCAGAGCCGTACATACAACGCATTCTGGCCTCTGCTTGCAGCAGCAGCTATTTATCTTGCAATCGTTATGATTCTTACATTTGGAATGAATAAACTGGAAAGGAGACTGAGAACCAATGAGCGCTGATAAAAATCAGGTATTGATCGAAGTAAAAGAACTGAAAAAAGCATTCGGAGATAATCGTGTTCTGGATGGTATTTCTACTGATATTCATCAGGGCGAAGTCGTTGCGATCATCGGTCCTTCCGGTTCCGGTAAATCTACGTTTCTCCGTTCCCTGAATTTAATGGAAGTACCCACAGGCGGACAGATTCTTTTTGAGGGAACAGATATTACAGATCCGAAAGTGGATATTAACCGCCACCGCCAGAAAATCGGAATGGTTTTCCAGCAGTTCAATCTGTTTCCGCATAAAACAGTAAAAGAAAATATCATGCTTGCACCTGTCACATTAAAATTAATGACAAGTGAGGAAGCGTCAAAAAAAGCAGATGAGCTTCTTTCACGCGTTGGTCTTCCGGACAAGGCAGACGCTTATCCCGATATGCTTTCCGGCGGACAGAAACAGCGTATCGCAATCGCAAGAGCTCTTGCAATGAATCCTGACGTTATGCTTTTTGACGAGCCGACTTCCGCTCTTGACCCGGAAATGGTAGGAGAGGTCCTGGAGCTTATGAAAGAGCTTGCAAAAACAGGAATGACAATGGTTGTTGTAACGCATGAGATGGGCTTTGCAAGAGAAGTGGCAACAAGAGTTATTTTCATTGATGATGGAAAAATCCAGGAAGAAAATACTCCGGCAGAATTTTTCGGAAATCCGAAGAATCCGCGTTTAAAAGAATTCTTATCAAAAGTATTATAAGAAAAGAAAATCCCCGGCAGTTCGTGTGAATTGCCGGGGATTTTTGAAAGGAGATATTTATGAAGAAAGATTAATTTTCAGAAGAACACTGATTTTTCTGAAGTTCTCCGTAACAGTATTTCATAATTGCCTTTCTTGTGATCAGTCCGATAAAAGAACCCTGATCGTCCACAACAGGAACATAGTTCTGGTTGATGGCACGGTCAAGAAGATCTTCCATATTGGAGTTTGCGTGGACTGGTTTATAAGTTGCGCGTCTTGGGATTGCCATAATGGAAATTCCCTCTGTATCTTTCATGTCTGTAATGTTTAAATGTTTCATTCCCCACAGAAGATCTCCCTCGGAAATGGTTCCGAGATATTTCCCGTCGAGGGTAAGAAGGGGAATACAGGAAAATTTCCGGTGTTCCATTTTCTCAAGCGTCTGTCTTAAGGTTTCGTCTTCAAATATGTATGCCACTTCACTTTTTGGTGTCAGAAAAAATAAAATATTCACGTTATTACCTCATTACTGTTTATCTGTCTTTTCAGTTGTCTGCCAGGATAACCTGACGATTTGCACTATAATTATGATAGTATGAGGCGGTGTTTCTGTCAATAAGCTGAATTATTAAATTTTTCGAAAGTGGTCACAAATGTTTGAGGTGTGCTTTTCGGAAACAAGATATTTTTCTTTTGTAAAAATAATATACAGGCAGGAAAAATGTGGTAAAATGTACAACTTTACAAAAACTTTGTAGCACAGTATAATCGAAGGGTATGGAGGGGATAATGGAGATGATATTTTGAACAAAAAACGTGATTTAAAACTCAGCCTTAAAATTTCTCTGGTATTGGGTAGTATCATTTTTCTGAGTATATTCGTATATTTACTCATTTATATTCACAATTCAAAAGAATATGAAAGAAAAGTCATGGGCAAAGAGAATATTGCCATGCTTTATTCTATTGATTCATCATTGACAACGGTCTTGGAAAATGCGAACAATTATTCGAAACTGATTTTGTCGGACAGTGTTGTACAGCAGCAGATGAAGTCCGGAAACATCGTTTCCGATTTTGATAAACAGCAATTATTAATCAGCCGGATTTATTCTATTACACAATTTTCAGAAAGTGTAGATACAGTTTGGCTGATCGATCAAAATGAACAAAAATTAACGGTAGGACAGAGTGCAGATTTTTCTATAAAAAAGGGTACAACAGAGTATAACTGGATAAAGAATCTGAATGGAAAGGCTAAATTGATGATTCAGAAAAGTAATGGACAGAATTATCCTGTATTGGTCAGATCATTTAAGGATTTGAATGAATTTCAGACAATTGGCATTATTGGTGTTCAGATTGATAAGGAAAAATTAGAATCGCTTGTTTCTGAAAGTATAATTTCCGAAAATGAAAAAATTATTATTTTAAATGAGGACAATGAGACAATCTGCTCGGCTGGAGACTTTCATGAGTCAATGAAAATTTCTGAGATGGTACAGGAATTGGATAGTTCTGATGGGGAAGTCATTCATAGAAAAAAAATCAACGGAAAATATTATTATCTGTCAGGGATTATAAACAGAGAAAAAAATTGGAAAATTATTCGCTATTCACCAGTGATAAAAACAGAAATTTTCAGTGGTATGTTTCGATTTAATATTATTTTGATTGTGGGGCTTGGTTTAATTATTATTTGCATATCTCTGATATTTGCCAGATTTCTGACAGTGCCAGTTCAGGTCCTTTTAGATAAAATGGAAAGTATAGAATACGGGGAACCTGAGAAAATAAATGGAAAAGCATATTTAAGTGAATTTCGAAAACTGTTTTACGGATATAACAAAATGGTTGACGAAATAAAGCGTCTGCTACAGGAAACGATTGTAAAACAAAAAAGAATTCGAATTGTGGAATGGAATGAAATGCAGGAATTGATGAAACCACATTTTCTTTATAATACTCTGGAATCGCTGGAAGCCTTAATTTTGATGGAAGAAACGGAAAAAAGCGTAAAGCTGGTAAGAAGTCTGGGGCAGTTTTACAGAAAATCTGTCAGCGGCGGAAGGGAATTTCTTACTATAAATGAGGAAATTCAGATTGTAAAAGATTATGCAGATATATTAAAAATCCGTTTTGGAGACAGCTTTAAATTTGATGTGAGACTGGATAAGACATATGGTTATTATAAAATACCGAAGCTGACAATCCAGCCATTAGTCGAAAATGCTTTTCAGCATGGAATTCGAATCCAGGAAAAATATGGGTATATTCAGGTATGTGTAGAAGGAGAGGAAAATAAGATACATATTTCTGTTAAGGATAATGGAAAAGGAATACCAAATGATATTATCTGTGAATTCGAAAAGGGAAAAATGCCAGATGAAAAACGGAGCCTTGGTCTAAGGGGGACGATACAGAGACTTAAAATGATATATGAAGGTGCGTTCTCATATAAAATTTGTAATGAGGGGATGGCAGAGATCCATATTTATATAGACAGCAGTGTATTGGAGGAAGAGAAGTGTGAAAAAACTGAGAGTAATTGTCATCGATGATGAGATGCTGATAAGAAAGCTGATTCGTATGAAGATAGACACAAAAAGGCTGAATCTCGAGATTGTGGGAGAGTATGCCAATGGTGCATCTGCATTGCAGGCTCTGGAAGAAATAAAACCGGATATAGTGATCAGTGATATTTGCATGCCGGAAGCAGATGGGCTGCTGTTCAGTGAAGAATGTGTAAAGCGCTTTCCGGAAATAAAAATAATACTGGTCACAGGATATGATGATTTTGAGTATGCCAGAAGAAGTATAAAAGCAGGCGTATTTGATTACATTTTAAAACCTGTTCAGGAAGAGGAGTTGAATGATTCTCTGGAGCGTGCAGTAAATGAAATTCTTAAAATCTGCGATGAAAAGGAAAAGCAGAAGCAGTTTTTAAGAGAGATGAAATTAAATAAAGCGGCGTTGAGAGACATTTATCTTAATAATATTTTGAGCAAGAATCAGAATATAGAAGATATGAAAGAAAAGCTTCTTGAGTACGGGATTGACATAAATAATACAGCAAAAGGGCTGCAACTGGGGCTGATTGTGGCAGAAGAAGGATTTTATGAGCCTGAAATGGTTCTGCAGATAATGGAAGAAACAAAGACTTTTTTTCAGAGCGACGAGGGAATCATCGTACTAAAAGATTTATGGAACAGAATCGTGATTATTTCAGAATGTATGGCAATGCCGTTTGAAGAATGTATGGATATATTACAGTCTTTAATAAAAGCAAAGTATAAGTGCCATTTGTTCATGGGAATTTCTAAAAAATTTTCCGGGTGGAAAGAAGTACATAAGGCATATCTGGACGCATTGGAATTTATTCAAAAACGGCGCATGGAAAAAATGAAAGATGAGACATCAGATTTTACAGAGTGGGCAAATATAAAAAATATCATTGAAAAAGGGAATATAGAAGAAATTCAGGAACTGGGAGAGCTGCTTCTGCATAATGAAGATATGAATTCGGAAGAAATGCATCAGAACCTTCGGAGAAAATTTCAAAAACTCTGCATTGATCTGGAAGTAAATCAGAATGATATTCTTTTTTTAAAAGAAATTTCATGGGTGTATACAAAGGAACAGATGGAATATTGTATCAGGAATATTCTGACAGAACTGACCGTGAGAAAGAAAATCACTTCCCGGGAACATAACAGTGAAACAGTGGAAAACGTTCTTGTTTATATGCTGCATCACATTGGCGAAGATTTAAGTCTGAATCTGCTTGCAGAGAAATTTTGTCTGAGCAGCAGTTACCTGAGTAAGTTGATTAAAAATTTTACAGGTAAAAAATATGTGGAACTGCAGTCGGATATACGGCTTTGCAACTTGTTGGAAATGATTCATACTACAAACATGAAGGATTACGACATTGGAAATATGATCGGAATCCAGGATCCCCATTATTTAAGTATCTGGTTTAAAAAGATGATGGGTTCTTCTATCACAGAATATCGAAAGTATATTATTGAAAAAACAAAATAATGAAATTCAATCAGTAAAAAGGACAAGAAAATGAAACATTTATAAAGGGTTTATGAATGTATTTTCCAGTCCTTTTTCTTTATAATTACAGTATCATAAAAAAACAGATCAAAGGAGAACGGAAAATGAAAAAGACATTAAAAAAAGCAGGAGCACTCTTAGTTGCAACAGGTCTGGTTGTTTCTTCAGCAATGCCTGTTATGGCAGGAGAAAAAGAGGAAGAAATTACCCTTACTATCTGGCACCAGTCAGTAGCTGACACGGATCCAGTCAAAAAAATTATCGAGGATTCTGTGGAAGAATACCATGAATTGCACCCGAATGTTACTATTGAGCAGGACGGAGTTACAGGTGAGCAGTACAAAACAAAGATTAAGACAGCGTTTGCAGCAGGGGAAGCTCCGGATATTTCTTATATGTTCAGTGGAGGAAGCTTTGTAAAACCTTACATTGATGCAGGCTATCTGATGCCGATTGATGATTACGTAAGTGAAGACACTTTAGACAGTGTACTTCCGGGAATGTTAGAAGGCTGTACATTCAATGAAAAGTTGTATACTCTTCCAACGGTCACATTCCTTGCAAACCTGTATTGCAATACAGAAATGTTTGAAGATGCCGGAGCAGAGATTCCGACAAACTGGGATGAACTTCTCGATGCAGTTAAAAAATTAAAAGATGCAGGCTATACGCCGATTATTTTGGGAGAAAAAGACAGATGGCCGGGTATGTATCTGTATGACATTATTTCTGCGAGAACAGCAGGAAATGCAGGTCTGGAGGAAGCGTTTGCCGATCCTTCCAAATTTAATACCGAGCCGTTTATCGAAGCAGCCGAGAAACTCCAGGAACTGGTAGAAGCAGGCGCTTTTAATGACAGCATGATGAGCATGAGCTATGACGAGATGGTAGAAGGCTTTGCAGCAGGACAGGGAGCTATGCTTTTCCAGGCGAACTGGACACACCCGTCTATTCAGGCAGAGACAGCGGCAACAAAGGACAAAGTGAAATGTGTGGCATTTCCTGTAATTGAAGGCGGCGCAGGAAGTATTACGGAATTTTCCGGTGGAAGTTCCGATGGATATTACATCAATGCAGACTGCGAACACCCGGAGGAAGCAGTAGAGTATCTGGAATATCTGAGCAAAAAAATCGGTGAGGTAGGTTATCAGCAGGGTGCAGGTCTTCCATGCTGGGATACTACGGGCGTTGATACAGAGGGCTTAACTCCGCTTGATAAAGAATCGGCAGCGTTGATGGAGACTGGAACATCTTATATTTCATGGTGGGATAATATTCTTTCTGCTGAAGATTCTGAGACTTACAAAGATTTACTGGCTCAGTTAATGGCAATGAAAATTACACCGGAAGAATTTTGCGAGAGTATGGCAAAACTCAGCCCATCAGAATTTTATTCAAAATAAATGTTTATAAAAGGGCTGCATGGATTTGCAGCCCTTCTTCTTTCTGATTCAGATACGTAAGGAGCGAACAAAATGCAGAAAATATTATCAAATAAAAAAGCGATTGCGTTATTTATGCTTCCTACAATACTTTTGATAGGGGTTCTGGTTATCGTTCCAATCGGACTTTCAGTATATTATAGTTTGCTGGACTGGGACGGTATTGGAAAAAGTGTTTTTGTAGGACTTGGAAATTATAAAGAGCTGCTTTCAGATGAGCGTTTTTTAAATTCTGTAAAAAATTCATTACTGTATGCAGGCTGTTCTTTATTTATACAGCTTCCATTTTCCTTGCTGCTTGCTATTGTTGTAGCAAATGTAAAAAGAGGAGAAAGATTTTACCGCACAACATTTTTTATCCCTGTTATTATTTCCAGTGTTGTAATCGGACAGCTATGGCAGAAAATATACAATGGAGACTATGGACTTTTAAATTCTTTTCTGTCTATGATCGGCATACAGGGGCAGGATTGGCTGGGACAGGAAAGTACGGCGCTGGTATCGGCATTTATCCCTAATTTATGGCAGTATATTGGCTATCATATGCTGATTATGTACGCAGGCATTAAGTCCATATCACCGGATATTAATGAAGCAGCAAGAATTGACGGTGCAAGCAAAACGCAGATTGCGTTTAAGATCACCATACCGTTACTGAAACCGGTATTACAGGTGTGTACAACTTTTTCTCTGATCGGAGCACTCAAGATTTTTGATTTGATCTATGTTCTTACAGGAGGAGGCCCATTCTTTTCAACAGAAGTACCGACAATTTATATGTACAAAACAATATTTGATTCCTTTAAATATGGATACGGAAGTGCTATTGCAATATTTGTTATTATAGAGTGTCTGATATTAACGTGCGTACTTCGGGCATTATTTAGAGATAAGGAGAAGGCATAGCTATGACGAAAAAGAAGATGAAAAATGGAGAAAATACCATTATACATATATTACTGGCGCTTTTTGCATTTATCCAGATTTATCCATTATTTTGGCTGTTTGAATTTTCTCTGAAAGATAACAGCGAAATTTTCGGAGGAAATATTGCGGGTCTTCCACAGCATTGGAGATTCGAAAATTATGTGACAGCTTTTTTCCAGGCAAATATCATGCAGTATTTTTTCAACAGTGTTCTTGTTACAGTCATTACAATCGCGCTGACAATCATAATAGCGGCAATGTCTTCTTATGCGATTTCAAGAATGATATGGAAAGGCCGTGAAATCACATTAAAGCTTGTTCTTATGGGAATGATGGTACCGATTCATGCAGCACTGCTTCCGCTTTTTATTATTTTGAGTAAATCCCATATGCTGAATTCGTATTTATCGCTGATTATTCCTTATGTTGCGTTCGGTCTTCCGATGGCGATTTATCTGTTTATCAGTTTTATGGAATCTTTGCCGAGGGAGCTGGAAGAAGCTGCCGCTATTGACGGATGCGGAATTTATCAGATGTTTTTTAGGATTATTTTACCGCTGATTCGTCCGGCAATTGCAACAGTAAGTATTTTTACATTTATTTCTGCATGGAATGAGTTGATGTTCGCAGTTACATTTATCAACAAAGCGGAGTATAAGACACTGACAGTTGGAATTATGTCAATGGTAGGCGCTTATACAACTAAGTGGGGAGAAATTGGAGCAGGTCTTATGATTGCCACCATTCCTACGGTTATTATGTATTTATTATTAAGCAAACAGGTGCAGCAGAGTCTTGTTGCAGGCGCAGTGAAAGGATAAAAAAATGAGAAAGAATGCAAAATTGACGGTATATGCAGACCGCAGCAGAAATAAAATTAATAAAAATCTTTTTGGACATTTTATGGAGCATTCCGCAGATGTGATATATGGAAGCGTATATGATCCGGAAAGTAAATTTGCAGATGAAGATGGTTTTCGGACAGATGTATTGGACGCTTTGAGAGAAGTCCAGGTTCCGATGCTCAGGTATCCGGGAGGAAATTATGTTTCCAATTATCACTGGGAAGACGGAATCGGTCCAAAAGAAAAAAGACCTAAAGTATTTGACTATGCATGGCTTGCGGAAGATGACAATCGCATGGGTACGGTAGAATTTATAAAATTATGTGAAAAGACAGGTGCAGAACCGTATTTATGTGTGAATATGGGAAGCGGAACAGCAGAAGAAGCAATGCACTGGGTTGAGTTCTGCAATGGTACAGGCGATACAAAATATGCGAATATGCGAAGGAATCTTGGATATGAGAAACCTTTCGGTGTAAAATACTGGGGACTTGGAAACGAAATGTACGGTGACTGGCAGTTTGGCTCATGCAGCGCCGCGGAATACGCGAAAAAAGCGCTGGATTTTGCAAAAGCAATGAAATGGGTAGATCCGTCCATCGAATTGGTAGCATGTGGATATGATCTGGGAAGCGACTGGAATTATGAGGTGGCAAGAGTATTAAAACCGCTGATCAGTCATGTGGCAATCCATCATTATTCTATTGGCTATGATATTTTTAAAGATGAAGATTATGAGAAGTGCATGTATATCCCGGATTATCTTACAAAGCTGACAAATGTAGCGAAGGCATCTATTATAGCGGGGACGAACGATGCGCTCACAGACATCAAAGTCGCGTGGGACGAATGGAACACACACGCCTGGGATTTTAAAACGGATAAGAATGACTGTAAGTATACTTTGAAAAACACTATTTTAACAGCGGGTATTTTACATTCCTTTATAAGAAGCAGCGATGTTGTGGAGATTGCGAGTTATTCTCCGTTTGTCAATGTATGTGGAGCAATTTCCGTAGATGAAGACGGTGTACTGAAAAGATCTCAGTATTATGTATTTGAATTGTTTTCTAAAATATTCAGACAATGTGACGAATATGTAGAGACACATATGGATGTGGAAAAGTACAGTCTTCCTGAGGTAATTGATTATTCTAACAGAATGGCAGAAGCAAAGTTTGCATTAGATGCAAAAGGAGAAAAGAGAATCGTAAGTACAGCCTATATTGACTGTGTTGCAGCAATGAATGAGGAGCATTCAGAACTGAGTATTTCTTTTATTAATAAAAATCTACAAGATGATTATGATGTGGAATTATCTGTGCTCGGAAGCAATGTACAGTGGGATACAGCAAAATGCTGTCAGATTTATCATGAAGATTTTGAAGCGTATAATACAAAAGAAAATCCGAAGAATGTGGCAGTGAAAAGAGCAGAAGGAATCATGAATGGACAGAGCATACAGTTGAATGCACATTCGATCACAGTGCTTACAGTGAAACTGGAGAAATAGGGACATGATAAAAGTAGCAAAAATAAAAAATGGTTATGTAAGGGGAATCGCAGCAGCAGATCCCAGGATTATTTCATTTAAAGGAATCCCCTATGCGAAGCCTCCGGTGGGGGAAAAACGATGGAGGGCGCCTGAGCCATGTGAAGACTGGGAAGGAATCAGAGATTGTATAGAATTTTCTCCAATTTCCATGCAAAGCATACCAGGATTGGATAAGGAGAATATTTATACGAAGGAATGGAATGTAGACAGTGAAATCCCCATGAGTGAAGATTCTCTTTATTTGAATGTCTGGACTCCGGCCGGAACACCGGAGGACAATCTGCCAGTATTTGTGTGGATCCACGGAGGAGCCCTTCAATGGGGAAACAGCGCTGAGATGGAATTTGACGGAGAAAGGCTGGCGCGAAGAGGGATTGTTGTGGTAACGATAAATTATCGGCTGAATGTATTTGGCTTTCTGGCACATCAGGATATGCTGAATGGAAAAGGCGATATGAATGTGGGGAATCTGGATCAGCAGTTTGCACTTAGATGGACAAAAGAAAATATCCGGGCTTTTGGCGGGAATCCTGAACGTATCACGATCGGAGGACAGTCAGCCGGAGGAGGCAGTGTTGTCACGCAGTTAAATTGTAAAGAAAACAGAGAATACATACAAGGTGTGATTATAGAAAGCGGTATTTTCGGACATCCATTTAAGCTTGGTTTTCCGGATTCAACACAAGAGGCAATGGAGTGGGGAAAACAATTTCTGGATATTCTGGGAGTATCAACCCTTGATGAAGCCAGAAAGTTACCTGCCTGTTATATCAGAGATAAAAACGATGAATTTGGGAAGCTCTGGGGAACAGTAGAAGATGGTATTTTTCAAAAAGATAATTACCAGCACAATATAGCAACAGGAGCGTTTGCTGATGTTCCGATTCTGACCGGCTGGACAGACAATGAATTTATTACAGATGGGATAAATGCAGTAGAAGCAGGTACCGGAGCATTCTGCCGTTTACTGGAAGACAACGGGTATAAAAGTCCGCGATATGTATATGAATTCGGAGCGGATATTCCGGGAGAGGATTGCCCGGGAGCTTTTCATTCCTCAGATCTCTGGTTCTTTTTCGAAACACTGGCAAAATGCTGGAGACCTTTTACAGGAAAGCATTATGATCTTTCACGTCAGATGTGCAATTACTGGGCTAATTTTGTTAAATGTGGAGATCCAAACGGAGCGGACTGTACAGGACTCCCTATGGAAAAATGGGCACCTTTTGACAGTAAGAAATTAAACCTTATGTTTTTTGGAAAGAAATCTTAGGAAAAGCGGATATAAAGAAAATGAAAAATAAAGAAGAAAATGCATACGAATTTTTGTGCCGCATACCAAGAGTAGATTTTTATCAGAAAAAAATACATTATCTTGCACCAGTCTATTATGGAAAAGAACACCCAAGACAGTATATGGAATGCTTTTATAAAGACGGATGCGAAAAGATGCCGGTTATTATATGGATTCATGGAGGCGCATGGGACGATGAATTTCTTACCGCGTCCTACAGACCGGAATCCGCTCTGACTTTGCTGGCAGAGAGAGGATACTTTATTGCATGTCTGGAATATCGGCTGGTGAGACATAAAGCTTTGCCGGCGTGTCTGGAAGATTGCCAGACAGCAATTGAATATTTGCGGAAGAATGCAGAGAAATATCATGTTGATCCGCATAAAATCGGTCTTTGGGGAGAATCGGCAGGGGCACATATCGCATGTATGGCAGGAAGTAATTATAATAATAAAAATATTATGCCAGTGCAGGGAATCGTATCATTTTACTGTCCTTCCAATCTGGTGGAAATGCTGGAAGAACAGAATGGAAATCTGGGCTTTCTGGTAAATGTACTGCCGGATTATCCTCTGCCAGAAGAAGAACAGATAAAAGTCCTGGAAAAAATGAGTCCCGTTTGCTATGCGGATAAAAAATCGGTTCCGCCAATTCTTCTGTTTCACGGAGAGAGGGACGAAGTGGTGAATTACAGACAATCCTGGGAATATAAAATGAGACTGGAAGATGCGGGAAATCATGCAGAACTCATAATTGTACAGGGACAGGGACACGGATTTTTTGAGGGGCAGGCATATTATGACAAAGTAATAGAATTTTTTGAAAAGGAAGTAGCAAATAAATAAGAGCAGGAGATTGGAACATGAACAGAGAAGAAGCACAGAAGAGAGCGCGTGTCCTGGTTTCACAAATGACTGTGGAAGAGAAAGCATCGCAGTTGAAGTTTGATGCGGAAGCGATACCGAGGCTTGGAATCCCGGCATATAATTGGTGGAATGAGGCGCTGCACGGAGTGGCAAGAGCAGGAACCGCGACAGTATTTCCTCAGGCAATAGGTCTTGCGGCTGCCTTTGATACAGAGATGATGAAAGAAATCGGTTCTGTAATTGCGACAGAAGGACGTGCAAAATACAATGAAAATCAGAAACACGGTGACAGAGATATTTATAAAGGGCTTACATTTTGGGCGCCGAATGTAAATATTTTCCGTGATCCGAGATGGGGAAGAGGCCATGAGACATACGGAGAAGACCCATATCTTACGTCACGTCTTGCAGTACCTTTTATTGAAGGTCTTCAGGGAGACGGAGAATATATGAAAGCGGCAGCCTGTGCAAAGCATTTTGCCGTTCATTCCGGACCGGAGGCAAAGAGACATTTTTTTAATGCGGAAGCGTCAAAAAAAGATATGGAAGAAACATACCTGCCTGCTTTTGAGGCCTGCGTAAAAGAAGGCAAAGTGGAAGCAGTCATGGGAGCTTATAACCGAACAAACGGAGAACCATGCTGTGCCAGCGAAGAACTGATGAAGCATTATCTTCGTGAAAAGTGGGGATTCCAGGGACATTATGTGTCAGACTGCTGGGCAATCCGTGATTTTCATGAAAACCATAAGGTGACAGACCGACCGGAGGAATCTGTAAAAAAAGCACTGGAAGCAGGCTGTGATTTAAACTGTGGCTGCACATATGAAAAGATTTTGAACGCTTACAGAGAAGGGATAATTGATGAAAAATACATAACAGAATCCTGTGTACGTCTGTTTACTACAAGATTTTTGCTTGGAATGTTTGATAAGACGGAATATGATGAGATTTCCTACCTGGAAGTGGAGAAAGAGGAACATTTAAAGCTTGCAGAGAAGGCGGCTTCTGAAAGTCTGGTATTATTAAAAAATGACGGGACACTTCCGTTAAAACAGCAGAATATCCATACCATTGGAGTAATTGGACCGAATGCGAACAGCAGAAATTCTCTTATTGGAAATTATCATGGAACTTCCTCTGAATATGTGACAGTGCTGGAGGGATTGAAGCAGGCAGTCGGAGAAAATATCAGAGTCTTGTATTCAGAAGGATGTCATTTGTGGAAAGATACGATTGAGCATCTTGCTGCACCGGGAGAACCGGATCGACTGGCAGAGGCGCAGACAGTTGCGGAATATGCAGATGTGATCGTTCTTGTAGTGGGACTTGATGAGACTCTGGAAGGAGAAGAGGGAGACACGGGAAATTCGGACGCATCTGGCGACAAGAAAGATCTGGAATTTCCGAAGCCGCAGCAAAAATTAATGGATAAGATACTGTCATATGAAAAGCCGATAATTATAGTTAATATGGCAGGAAGTGCCATGAATTTAAGCGCAGCGGAAGAAAAAGCATCAGCAATTATTCAGGCGTGGTATCCGGGCGCCAGAGGAGGAAAGGCAATCGCAGATGTGATTTTTGGTTTGAAATCACCATCTGGAAAGCTGCCTGTAACATTTTATAAAGATGTTTCAGATATTCCGGATTTTGAGGATTATTCAATGAAAAACAGGACTTATCGATATTATACAGGCGAGCCGCTCTATCCGTTCGGATACGGACTCAGTTATGGACAATGTGTGGTAAACGCTGTATCTGCAGAAAATGTGTACAGTCAGGAAAAAGAATTTGAAGGCATCAAATTTTTCGTTGAAATAGAAAATAAAAAAGATGTGGCAACAGATGACGTACTGCAGATATATATCAAGGACACGGATACGGAGTATGCAGTTTTGAATCCGGCTCTGGCAGCATTTAAGAGAATCCATCTTAATGGAAATGCCAGTGATAAAGCAGAGCTTTTCGTGGATAAAAGGGCATTTACAAGTGTAGATGAAAATGGAAATCGAGAGATTACAGGAAAAAATTTCGAATTTTATGCAGGTTTTTCTCAGCCTGATTCTCGAAGTGAGGCGCTTACAGGTGTTAAGTGCAAAGAAATAGTGTGCAGGATATAGAGATTTTATCAGGATAAGAGGGGGAGTGCTCAAAGTGGGCACTCCCTCTACCATATTTTTATATTTGGGAAAAAGGAAAAGGCTGAGAAATCAGGAATACTTATTAAAAATCCATTGACAGCCACAAGCTCTCTTGCTACAATAAAATTACATATCTGGGACTATTCTCAGCCGTTCGGCTCTAAATCCCCATATGAATTATTAATTGAATATGGCGGAAAGGAGAATTGGCGGCAGGGAAATTTGTCTGAAATGCCCGTATTTTTTTCCGTCATTAGAAAGGAAATGCGATGGCAAAACGAACCTTAAAAAACCTGAACCTTCTGGACGATTTTTTATTTGGAACACTTGTCTCCCATAAGGAATTTGGCGAAGCTTTCTGTTGGGAGTTGCTCCAGACTATTTTTCAAAGAAAGTTCGGGAAACTGAAAGTAATTCCACAGCGGCAGTATTACGGAGATGAGTGGACGGACACAGTCTTGCGTCCGGCGAAGATTATGGAACATTAAAAGATATATACATTATTATCATTCTTCCATACGACCCATTTGACCGGGATCGCCTCATTTATACTATACGTAATATGTGCGAGGAAGACCCTTCTATGCCATATGAGGACGGGGCAAGGACCATATTTCTTTACACAAAAGGAACAAAAGGTAATATTTCCAAAGAACTTCGGGAGCTTCTTCATTACATGGAAGATACAGAAGAGAAAAATGCAGTAAACTCATCTTTGCAGAAAATACAGAAAATGGTAGAAAAGGTAAAAGAAGATAAGGGGGTGTTTCTGGAATATATGAAGATCTGGGAACGAGAACAGATGATTCGGGAAGAGGGAATGGAGGCTGGAATTGCCGCCGGAAAAAAAGAAGGCATCGCCCTGGGAAAAGCGGAACAGGAAAAAGAAACAGAGAAAGAACGCCGGAGGGCTGAAAAAGCGGAAAAAGAAGTAGAGGAACTCCGAAAGAAGCTTTTGAAATTACAGAAATAAGATTAAAGCAATAGGGCGGAAAATTCTGTTTACAGTTTAGGAGGCGGAAATTTCCGCCTCCTACTTGATTATAAGTCAATCCAATATGGATCCACCCATTTTTGTTTTGTTTCGTTCCACCGACGATATTGTGTTCTGCCATTGTATGTTCTGAATTTATATACAATTACATCTTCATCGGCTGAATATGTAGATATAGAGTCAGACATTGCAGAAACAGGAGGACAGGGAACTGCTCCTTTGACGGTAGAAGGCGCTAACATAGTAATAGAAATTAGACTGTTGATTAATAATTTTTTCATTGTATATCTTCCTTTCATAAATTTATTTTTTTAAAGAAAATCCATTTTCCATCATAAGCTGCGCTCCGGAAGGAGAAATTTCATTTTTTGCCCCTTTTGATGGAACAATCACATAATAGGAATCATTTTCATAAATAATATGTGCCATATCTGGTGTAATAAGGTAGTCGGTTTCAGTATTATGGTATTCAGGGTCATAATGGGGAACGGGCGCAGCCATATAGGAGCAAATAAACAGAAAAAGGACAAGTGTAATGGAAAAGTAAGACAGGTATCTCTGTTTTTTTTCTGATTTTGAAGATTTTGCCATAAGCTGGAATCGTTCCATTATGGAAGTTTCCTTTTCCTGTATGGAAAAGAATAAACTATCCTGTACAGGGTGTTTTGTTGAGGGATTCTTCATGGTCTTTATCAATAAATTCATATAAGCGAGTTTTTCTTCTCGTGTTCTATTTTTTAATACAGCAGTATCACATCTGATTTCCAATGTCTGAATAAAATCTTTTTTTATAAATTTGGAAAAAGGAATGTACCAGAAAAAAGCATAAAATATTTCGGCTAACAGCTTTTTCCATAGGTCTCCGTGGCGGATATGAGTATATTCGTGGAGAAGAATATAGTAAAGTTCTTCATAAGAATATTCCGTGTCCGGGATAATTACCTTTCTGTTGAATACGCCTGTAACAAGAGGAACGGAAGTAACAGTGCTTTTTATAACAGAGCACTCAGGTACGGGAAAATAGGATTGTATCGCATTATTTACTTCTGATAAATATTGGCTTTCAAGAGGAATCTCTGATTTCCAGTATTTTGCTTCTGCTCTGTAGATATAGAACAGCTTCCATAATTTCAACAATGAAACAGAGGTAAAAATAAGAAAAATCAGTGCGCTCACAGAAACAGGGAAGAAAAGAAAATCTTTAATAAATAAAATTTCAAATACAGAAGCGTACCAATTTTCAACAGGAATCCCCTGTGCAAAGAAGAAATCAAAAGGGGAAAGCAGGCGTATCAGCCCAATCACATACAAAAAAAGAAACATGGAGATTTCCTTTGTATGTGTGAAGCGAAATTTTCTTCTGAAAAGGTAAATGAAGGTAAAAAGCAGGGCGCTTGATACTACAGAATTAATATAGGAGTATATGGAAATTTTCATAAGCTTTATTCCTTTTCTTTTAATTCTGCAATAATGTTTTCCAGCTCCGTAATGATTTCGTCACGGTTTTCAGGAGAAAGCTCCTGCGTGAGAGCGAGTGAAATCTGCGGAATGGAGTTTGGGGTAAAATGGAGAGAACTTATCATTTTTGCAGCATACTGTTCCTTTGATACAATAAATTGATACTGTTTGGCAAACTGGCGTCCATACTGGAGTATATTTACGCACTTTATCATCTTCTTTGTTTCCAGTGATTTTAGAAGATTCTGAAGATACCCGTTTTTCCACTCTTCCACATAAGGGGAAAGATCTACACTTGTCACTGGCTTATCAAGTTCCCAGAATAATTCCATTAATCGCGTTTCGTTGGGAGTTAAGTTTGAGTTTTTCATTTCTGTAATAACAATCCTTTCAAGTAGTTTTGATTCATTTAAAGTATAAACACAGGTATTTACTGTGTCAATAAATAGTTTATATTAAGCTGATAAATTAGAAATGCAGTGTGATAAAGCTTTTTGTTGACAAATATTCGTATGATTGATAAAATATAAAAAATATTTATAAAAAAAATAAACAGTTTAACAATATGGGACGAAACATATATTCAGGAGGGGCGCGTATGATACGGATAGAACATTTGCAGAAAAGCTTTAAAAATCAAAAGATTTTGAAAGATATAAATATGCAGCTTGAAGAAGGAAAGGTGTATGTTCTGATTGCACCTAACGGTACGGGAAAGACAACGCTTCTCAGTATTCTTGCAGGGCTTACCACTCCGGACAGTGGGACAATTTCTTTTGAAGGAGAAGTGAAGAGAACGGGATTCAGCATCATTCTTTCCGGGGAGCGAAATTTATATATGAAAAATACAGTGCAGGAAAATCTTCTTTATCTTTGTGTTTTAAAAGGTATGAATACACAGGAGGCGATTCGAAATATTGAAAGAGAAAAAGAAAATTTCCCGCTCTATGAATCCGTCAGAGATAAGGTTGTAGAAACTCTTTCTTATGGGCAGAAAAGGTTGATTGCCCTTATGTCTGCTATTGTAAGCGGTGAATCTTGCATTATTATCGATGAGGCTACGGACGGACTGGACGTGAATAACCGAAAAATTTTAAGCAATGCAATTCGAAAAGCGGCAAAAGGGAGGATTGTTCTGGTTGTAGCACATGATCTCACATTTGCTTCTCAGATTGCAGATTGTCTGGTATTTATGAAAGATGGTTGTCTTACGGAGATACAGGAAAATAATGGGGAGCCGGAGATTGAAAAAATGTACGAACAACTTTATAGCGAGGAGGGTGGCAGATGATAAGGGCATTTTTATGGGAAATGAAAATGGATTTACACAGGACGTTTCGATACCATTTTGGCTTGATAACAGATATTATAGTGTATTTTGGATTATTTACAGTTTTTATGATTACAGATTCCGGAATGTCGTATGGTGAGCAGTATGGATATGCAAATTATAAAGGGCTGATTTTGCTTGGCTATATCGCCTGGATTTATGCCGTATCTGCAATATCTAATATTGCCAACTCTGTACATAACGAAGCCGCTCAGGGTATTTTATATAAGAAGATTTCTTCAAAATATCCTTTACAGATTTTGTTTTTTGGGCTTTTTATCTCCTCTCTGATTTTAGAGACAGGCACCATTCTTGTAGTTGTACTTTTGACAAAGCTGGTGTGGGGTGTTCAGATAAGTTTTCATGCAGCTTTTTTTCTTCCTTTGTTGGTGCAGACAATAGGAATGTATGGGATCGGACTTTTGGTGGCAGGGCTTGCTGTTTATTACAAAAAAACAGGTGCAGTTGTTTTTCTGATTCAAACGGCGCTTCTTTTTGTCACAGATACAGTTCCTACGAATGCAGGAATCTTGAATATCACGAAAGTATTGCCGTTGACAAATTGTAATTATATTTTGAAAAAAATCATCACAGGAGAGCCATATGCAGAGAGAATGATTTTATTGATTGTAACTTCTATTTTATGGATTGTTGTCGGAAGTATAATGTTTAGAATAATGTTGCAGAAAGCAAAGAAGAGAGGAAATCTTTTGTTTTATTAAACAGAATCCCCTGAAATACACCACTTTCCGGTGTATTCCAGGGGCTTTTTCTATAGCAGAAAACGATCTTCCAACATATTTTATTTACAACAGCAGAATCCCATTTTCCTCTGCGGTCTTTCGCATTTCTTCCGGCCAGAGGGAAACGTGTACTTCTCCGATGTGTGCTTTTCGAAGGAAAAACATACAGATTCTGGACTGACCGATTCCGCCGCCAATGGTATAAGGAAGCTCTGCATTTAAAACAGCTTTCTGGAAATCAAGCTCCTGTCTGTCATTGCAGCCGGATTCTGTGAGCTGGCGGTCAAGAGCTTCTTCGTCCACACGGATTCCCATAGAAGAAAGTTCAAGAGCAATATCGAGAACCGGGTAATATACAAGAATATCCCCGTTTAATTCCCAGTCGTCGTAATCAGGCGCGCGTCCATCGTGGCGTTCGCCGCTTCGTAAGGCTTTGCCTACCTGCATAAGGAAGACAGCGCCTTTTTCTTTTGTGATCTTATATTCTCGTTCCTTTGGAGTGCAGTCCGGGTACATATCAGCCAGCTCCTGGGTTGTGACGAAGCTGATTTCTCTCGGTAAAATTTCTTCTATATAATCATACTGTACTGCCATGTATTTTTCTGTTTTTCGAAGAACGCTGTAAATAGTGCGGACTGTGTGGATCAAAGTATCCATATTTCGCTCTTCTCTGGAAATAATTTTTTCCCAGTCCCACTGGTCTACATAAACAGAGTGGATATTGTCAAGGTCTTCGTCTCTTCGAATAGCGACCATATCTGTGTAAAGTCCTTCTCCCTGAGAAAAACCGTACCGTTTCAGCGCGTAGCGCTTCCATTTTGCAAGGGAATGAACAATTTCCGCACAATCTGTCTGGCCTTTCATGTCGAAGCTTACAGGGCGTTCTATCCCATTTAGATTATCGTTCAGACCTGATGCAGGATTTACAAAAATAGGCGCAGATACACGAAGTAAATTTAATTTCTGTGCCAGAGTTTGCTGAAAAAAGTCTTTAACTGTCTTGATTGCCACCTGGGTATCGTGAAGATTTAAGTCTGTCTGATAACCGGCGGGGATTTTCATCTGTTCCATAGTAAGCCCTCCTCATAAAAATAATTAGCTTTTATTATATCAGGAAAGTTTGTCTGTGACAATTTTTTGCAGGAAAAAAATTATACGAAAAAATCAAGGTTTGTCCTGTCTTTTTTGACTTTTAGACCGTTATAATAGGTAAAGGCATGAGAGAAAAAGCAAACTATGGTTTAGAGCAGTCAGAGAAATGAGGCAGGAGCAGAAAAATGGACAGAGATTTCAGCCTGATACAGAAAATGAGAACAGGTGACGAAGCAGCAGTAGAAGCTTTCGTAAAAAAGTATTATCCTGCAATTTTGCGGTATTGTTGTCTTCATATTTGTAACAGGGAAGACGGGGAGGACGCAGCACAGGAGACATTCGAGCGGTTTTTCCGCACGTTTGAAAAATACCGCCATTATGGGAAAGCGGGAAATTATCTTTATGTGATCGCAGGAAATGTGTGTAAGGATTATTTTCGCAGAAAAAAAGAAGTGGTAATGGCAGAGCTGCCGGAAACAGAAGGGAAATGTATGGAAGGACTTGAGGAGATTATGGATATAAGCAGGATTTTAAAAAGTCTTCCGGAGGAGCTTCAGGAAACGGCGATTTTATATTTTGTTCAGGAGAGAAAGCAAAAAGAGATTGCGAAAATTACAGGAATCAGTCTTTCACTTGTAAAATATAGGATCCGGCGTGTGAGAGAGCTGCTTATAAAGGAGCTGAAAGGAGGGGAAAACCGTGAGAAGAGATGAACGGGAAATAAGAGATCATATTGCAAAGAGAAAAGAGGTGCAGGTAAGCGGGGAAAAAGAAAACAGAGCTATTGAGGCTGCAAAGAATGCGTTTTATGAAGGAGAGCAGGAGAGAGACGCCTCGTTTCCTGAATTTATTTATGAGCAGAGCAGATATATTCAGAAAAGATGGTGGATTTTACAGGCAGCCGTTCTTCTGGGGCTTTGGTGGATTCTTGTATGTACAGAGAGCGGTGCGTATGTAAAAAAAGGAATGGGAATGGCAGCCTCTCTTTTTGCTGTTCTGATTATGCCCGAACTCTGGAAAAACCGCAATACAGGAGCAATGGAAATTGAGGGAACGACGTTTTACACGCTTCGACAGATGTATGCGGCAAGGATTATGGCGTTTGCTCTGACGGACGGTTTTATTCTCGGGATTTTTTTCGCAGCCACTTCTTTTTCCGGGAGGATTACCTTATGGGAGGCAGTGGTGCAGTTTTTCATTCCTTTTAATATAAGCTGTTGTATTTGTTTTGGAACCTTATACAGCAGAAAGACAGGTTCGGAAGTATTTTCTGTTTTTCTCTGTATGATGTGGGACGCTGTATGGCTTTTGTTCCTCTGTCAGGAACATATTTATGAGGCAGTGACAAAACCGGTGTGGGCATTGATTTTTATAAGCTCTGCTCTGTATCTTTTTTACTGCGTAAGCAGAGGGCAGAAAAAATGGAGACAAATGTGGGAGGTTCAGATGTTATGGAATTAAAAATGGAAAATGTTTCAAAGAGTTTTCAGAGTACAAATGCGGTAAGCCATGTATCCTGCGTGATGAAAGAGGGGATTTATGGGCTTCTTGGAATCAATGGTTCGGGAAAAACAACCATGATGCGAATGCTTTGCACCCTTCTTTCCCCTACAGAAGGAAAAATCACATATAATGGAAAAGATATTTTTTCGATGGAGGGGGAGTACCGAAAGCTTCTCGGGTATCTTCCGCAGGAGTTTGGATATTATCCTGATTTTACAGTGTGGGACTATCTTCTTTATATCAGCTCGGTCAAAGGATTACGACCGGCTGTGGCAAAAAAACGGGCGGAGCTTTTGATAAAACAGGTGGGGCTTTCCAGGGAAAAAGGCAAAAAGATGAAGCGCCTTTCCGGGGGAATGAAAAGAAGAGTGGGAATCGCCCAGGCAATGTTAAATGATCCTAAGATCCTGATCCTGGACGAGCCTACGGCAGGTCTTGACCCCAACGAGCGGATCCGCTTTCGAAGTCTGTTAAGCGAGCTTTCCCAAAATCGCCTTGTACTTTTATCTACGCATATTGTGTCGGATATAGAGTATATTGCAGATTCTGTTTTTCTTATGAAGGAGGGAGAGATCACAAAGACAGGGACTGTGGAGGAACTGACCTCCTGTCTTCCGGCAGGCGTGTGGGAGTGTACAGTAAACGGAAAAGAAGTGGAGGTTTTTATGGAAAATTATAAGATTTCCAATATCAGGCGTGCAGAGGGAAGAATAAAACTTCGTGTTCTTTCAGAGGAAAAGCCCCGGGAAGATGCCGCTTTGGTAACAGCAAATCTGGAAGATGTATTTCTCTATTACTTTGGAAGAAGGGCAGGTGAGGAAGATGGTGAAATTTGAGATAAAGAAAGTGTTTTTAAGAAGAGGAAATCAGATCGCAGTGGCTCTTCTTGTTGTGCTTTTGTGTGTTGTCTGTTTTTTTGCGGGAAATATTTCTTACGTAAATGAAGAAGGAGAAACAGAAAAGGGATTTGGTGCAGTAAAAAAATTAAGGGAAGAGCAAAAAGAGTGGGCAGGCTTTCTCGATGAGGAGACAATCCAAAAAGTCATTGCAGAAAATAATAAAATCTCGCAGACTCCGGAGGCACAGTCTGATGATTTTCAGGAAAACGATAAGGCGTTTCATAAAAAGCAGGGCTTTCTGGAAATCAGAAATCTTTTAAATTATGCATATGCAGAAGACTTTCGGGATTATAATTATTTCAGAGCAGACAGCTTAAAGCCGGAAGATGCGTCTGAATTTTATGAAAACAGGATTAGTCTTTTGGAAAACTGGCTTTCAGGAGAGGGAAAGGAGCTTTTTTCAGAAACAGAGAAGGAATATCTGATAAAGAAGTACGAAAACCTTCAAACCCCATTTTTTTACGATTATGTGGAGGGTTGGAAGCAGCTTTTTCTTTATTTTCCAACAATTCTTATGATTCTCATGCTTGTGCTTGGATACCTGGTTTCGGGGATTTTTGCAAGAGAATTTCAGTGGAAAGCAGACAGTATTCTGTTTTCATCTCTTTACGGAAAGAATAAGGCAGTTTCCGCAAAAGTCAAGGCTTGTTTTTATATTGTTACGGGCATATACTGGTGCACAGTGCTTTTATATACGGGAGCAGTTCTTCTTTATCTTGGTGCGGACGGAGCGTTTTGCCCCATTCAGGCAAATTCTTCTGACTGGAAAAGCTTCTATGAAATGACAAATATGGAAAAGTACGTTCTTTGCGCAGTTGGAGGATACCTGGGCTGTCTGTTTATTTCGTTTTTGACTATGCTGGTATCCGGAAAAACAAAGTCTTCGGCAGCGGCAGTGATACTGCCTTTTGTTCTGGTATTCCTGCCTTCCTTTTTGTCAAATATTAATAATCGGGCAGTGACAGAGATTCTGGGCCTTCTTCCGGACAGGCTTTTGCAGCTTGCACAGGGAACGGCAAATTTTACTTTGTATGAAATCGGAGGAAAAGTTCTTGATGGGATTTTTTTACTTTTTCTTGTGTATTCCGCGTTTTGTGCACTTCTTCTGCCTGTGCTGAAAAGAATGTACAGGAAATAGACAATTTTGCCCCTTCCCTTTTTCAGATGGTTATGCTATACTCTTGTAAGCACCATATATGGGTGAGATGAAGAAAAAAATTGAAAAATATAACTAGATATGGTAATTGGGAGAAAAATGGTATGATTTATGTGATTAAGAAAGATGGGACGAAAGAGGAGTTCAATCCTCTGAAAATCGTGGCAGCAGTAAATAAATCCGCTGCGCGTATACTTTATACATTTTCTGACGAGGAGAAAGATTTTATCTGCCGTTTTGCACAGGAGCACGCAGATTCTCTTGGAAAAAACGAGATCCAGATCCAGGAAATGCACAATATCGTAGAGGGAGCTCTTGAGCGTGTAAATCCTGCTGTTGCAAAAAGTTATCGGGATTACCGGAATTATAAGCTTGATTTTATCCATATGATGGACGATGTGTATACAAAAAGTCAGGCAATCCGCTATATTGGGGACAAGAGCAATGCCAATACGGACAGCGCCCTTGTTGCCACAAAGAGGAGTCTGATTTTTAATGAACTGAATAAAGAGCTTTACCGGAAGTTTTTTATGAACCGGAACGAGCTTCAGGCATGTAAAGACGGTTATATTTATATCCATGATCAGTCTGCCCGTCTTGATACGATGAACTGCTGTCTTTTTGATGTGGCTTCTGTTTTGAGCGGCGGATTCGAGATGGGAAATGTGTGGTACAACGAGCCGAAAACCCTGGATACTGCTTTTGATGTTATGGGCGATATTATTTTAAGTACGGCAGCCCAGCAGTACGGCGGTTTTACAGTTCCTGAGGTAGACAAGATCCTGGCTCCTTATGCGCAGAAAAGCTACAACAGATATATTCAGGAATTTATGAAATATTCCGATGAAAGCTGGAGCGGAAGAGAAGAGAAAGCCATTGAATATGCCCTTGATAAGGTTCGCCGTGATTATGACCAGGGCTGGCAGGGAATTGAGTATAAATTAAATACAGTCGGTTCTTCCAGAGGCGATTATCCGTTTGTTACTGTGACGCTCGGTCTTGGAACAGAACAGTTTGAGAAAATGTGCAGCATTTCTCTTCTGCAGGTGCATCAGGGCGGACAGGGTAAGGAAGGAAGAAAGAAGCCGGTTCTTTTCCCGAAAATTGTATTTTTATATGATGAAAATATTCACGGAAAAGGAAAATGCTGTGAGGATGTATTCGAAGTTGGAGTAGATTGTTCTGCAAAAACCATGTATCCGGACTGGCTTTCCATGTCAGGCGAGGGCTATATTTCCAGCATGTACAAAAAATATAAAAAGGTAATCAGTCCGATGGGCTGTCGTGCATTTTTAAGCCCCTGGTATGAGCGGGGAGGCATGGAGCCGGCAGATGAGAACGATGTTCCTGTTTTTGTAGGAAGATTTAACGTGGGAGCTGTGAGTCTTCATCTTCCCATGATCCTCGCGAAAGCCCGTGCAGAAAACCGTGATTTTTATGAAGTTCTTGATTTTTACCTGGAGATGATCCGAAGCCTTCATATCCGGACTTATGAATATCTGGGACAGATGCGCGCTTCCACAAATCCTCTTGCATATTGTGAGGGTGGATTTTACGGCGGTCATTTAAAACCTCACGAAAAAATCGGAAAGATTTTAAAGCCAATGACAGCTTCTTTCGGAATTACAGCTTTAAACGAACTGCAGGAGCTTTATAATGGAAAATCCATTACAGAGGACGGAGAGTTTGCGCTGGAGGTTCTTCGCTATATCAACGATAAAGTCAACCAGTTTAAGAAAGAGGACGGCTATCTTTACGCGATTTACGGAACACCGGCAGAGAGCCTCTGCGGTCTTCAGGTAGAGCAGTTCCGCAAGATGTACGGCATTGTGGAGGGCGTCTCCGACCGTCCGTATGTAAGCAACAGCTTCCACTGCCATGTGACAGAGGACGTGACTCCTATTGAAAAACAGGATCTGGAGGGACGTTTCTGGGAGCTTTGCAACGGAGGAAAAATCCAGTATGTGCGTTATCCAATCAGCTATAACAGAGAGGCGATCCGTACCCTTATCCGAAGAGCAATGGCTCTTGGATATTATGAGGGAGTGAATCTTTCTCTTGCATACTGCGACGACTGCGGACATGAGGAGCTTGAGATGGATGTATGCCCTGTATGCGGTTCCAGCAATCTTACAAAAATTGACCGTATGAACGGATACCTTTCCTACAGCCGGGTTCATGGTGATACCCGTCTGAATGAGGCGAAAATGGCAGAGATAGCAGAGAGAAAATCTATGTAAATATAGTAACTAAAAAGACGGGAAGCATATCAACTTGTATGCCTATCCCGTCTTTTTCTGTCTGTTATTATATATTAAGAAGCAACTGTTTTTGAAGCAGCTTATTTTATGATGGTTCCTGTTTTTTCCAGGTATCCGTCTTTTGCATGAGCAATATCTGTGATAACAGTACGGCGTCCCTCTCCTTTTTCGATGAAGGAAATTCCTGCTTCAAATTTCGGAAGCATGGAGCCCGGTGCAAACTGATTTGCCTCTATATATTCCTGTGCCTGCTGTACGGAGATGGTATCCAGAAATTCTTCATTGTCTTTTCCGAGATTCAGGCTTACCTTTTCCACACTTGTGAGGATCATCAAAGTATCTGCATTTAATTCTTCTGCCATAAGCCCTGCTGCCAGATCTTTTTCAATAATAGCACTTGCTCCGTGAAGCTGAATGCCCTGTTCCAGAACAGGGATACCTCCTCCACCGGCTGCGATGACTACCTGCCCTGCATCTGTAAGCGTGCGGATTGTCTCAAATTCCACAATGCGCTGGGGTCTTGGAGCTGCAAGGATCCTGCGGTATCCGCCTTCGCATGGAGTGACAAAGTTTCCTTTTTCTTCCTCAATTTCTGCCTCTTCCTCATTTAAAACACGTCCGATGATTTTCTCCGGTTCTGCAAAAGCATCGTCGTACGGATCGATCACAACCTGTGTGAGAACTGTGCTTACAGGCTTATAAATGCCTCTTGAGAGAAGCTCTGCGCGTATGGAATTTTGAAGGTCGTATCCGATATAACCCTGACTCATGGCAGAACATACGGACATGGGCGCGAATGTATAATCCGGGTGCGCTTTTCCGAACTCATTCATAGCTGTGTGGATCATTCCTACCTGCGGACCATTGCTGTGGGAGATGACAACCTTTGCGCCTTCTTCAACTAAATCTGCAACTGCCTTTGCAGCAGCTCTTGTGGCTTCTTTCTGCTCTGGAAGGGTGGTTCCCAGAGCTCTATGGCCAAGTGCAACTACTACGATTTTTTCGTTCATAGGAGATACCTCTTTTCTTTTTTGCTGTTATAAAGATAATTATAAAAGAGCATTATGTGAATTGCAAGAACAAAAGAAAAAGCCGCCTGTATTTTCATACGGCAGCTTTTTCTTTACCTTTTTGAGGGGGGAGATAGAGAGTGGTTTTCATCTATCCAAAACATATTATATCGGCTAACTGTGTGCAAAGTATGACGTAAGTATAAAATATATCGAAAATTTATAAATAAATCTTAAAATAATTTGATTTTCTGAAAAAACCTTGTACTTTTTACTGGAAAATGATAATATGTACATATCTGAAAATTCTATTTTATTTCATGCCGTTCGGCAAAAAATCCATTTGAAAAACAAAAAAATAAGGAGGTATTTATGAAAAAAAGAATCAGGAAACACGCAGGGGGATTTGCCGCTGTGATTTTCACATTGCTGTTTTTATGTGGAAACTGGGGAAACTGCGAAAAAGTTTTTGGTGCAGATGTGGAAAAAATGGAACTTAGTGACGGAACAGCGAGCGAAGAACTGTGGGATGGAGAAAAATACTCTCAGGAAGAATGGAATGAAGAAAAACAGGAAGAAAAAGGTGAGGAAGATACAGAAGAGACGCCGGAAGAAGTACCAGAAGAAAACAGAGAGGAGAGTACAGAAGAGGAAGAAAACGAAAATCCCCTCACGCTTTTGCTGAGCGGAGAGCCTGTTTTAAAAGCAGGAGAAGTGGCTGTGTATGAAGTTGCTCTGAAAAACACAGGAGAAGAGAAAATTTCGGATATTATTTTGGATGCAGCTTTTTCCTGTCCGAAGGTTACGTGGCAGTGGCAGGAAGCTCCGGGGCTTGATTTTCAGGAAGACAGAAGTGTGTTGTCTGTTCTGGAACCCGGTCAGGAAGTTCTTCTTTTTCTTACCGCGCAGCTTCTGCCGGAACAGAAAGAGCCTCTTACATGTACAGTGACTGCTTCGCTGGAAGAAGGAGTTTCTCTGAAAGCTGTCTGTACCTCAGAGATGGAACCTCTGAAATCCGATTTTTCAGTAGAGAAGATTGCAGATCGTTCGACTGCTGTAGCGGGGGAAGAAATTTCTTATGAAATACGGATTCAGAATACAGGGGAACTTACTCTCCATTCCATTATTACAACAGAACGGTTTTTAAAAGAGGGAATCCGTGCGGAGTTTGTGGAAAAAGAAGGCGTGGAATTAAATAAATCAAAAGATAAAGCATTTATCCCTGTTCTGAAACCGGGAGAATGTATTGTATTAAAAGCTCTGGTAAAATTGCCGGAGAAAGATGTGGAAGGAGAGCTTTTAAATGAGGTGATTGTTCTTTCAAAAGAAACCGGGGAGCGCGAGGTGACTGCCCAGGCGTCTGTACAGGCATTAAAACTTCCGGAGACTCCCACAATGGTTCCTGTTCAGATACAGAGCCGTGCGCCGAAAGTACAATCGGAAGGCAAGGAAATTCCAAAAACAGGGGACGGGACAAACATGGGAAAAATGGCGGCTCTTCTTACTGCTTCCGGGATTCTGTGTATTCTTCTTGTACTGGCGCTGAAAGGGAAAAGGAAACATTGAAAACCGGGGGGAGGTGTGATATTCTATAAAAGAATAAATACCTCCGGTCTGCTTTGGCAAAAGGAGGAGCAGGAGGAATGGAATATGAAGGTATCAGCCTTATTGGAACATTTAGAATATACATGCCTGCAGGGAGATGTGGAGAGGGAGGTAACTTCCGTTGTCTATGATTCCAGAAAGGTAGAAGAAGGCTCCATGTTTATCTGTATCCGGGGCGCTGTTGTGGACGGACATAAGTTTATCCCCGATGTGGTGGAAAAAGGAGCCAAAACTCTCATTGTGGAGGAAGAGACAGAAGCGCCTGAAGATGTTACGGTAATTCTTGTAAAAGATACCCGCTATGCGATGGCGTTTATTTCTGCCGCCTATTTCGGGCATCCTGCAGAAAAGCTGAAAACAATCGGAATTACAGGAACAAAAGGAAAAACGACAACCACATACATGGTAAAGTCCATTCTGGAAAACGCAGGATATAAGGTTGGTCTGATCGGTACGATAGAGGCGATCATCGGAGACCGGGTAATTCCGGCAGCCAACACGACTCCCGAGTCTTATGTTGTACAGCAGTATTTTCATGAGATGGTGGAAGCTGGCTGTGACTGTGTGGTAATGGAGGTATCCTCTCAGGGGCTGATGCTTCACAGAACACAGGGTTTTGTATTTGATTTCGGGATTTTTACAAATATTGAACCGGATCATATAGGACCAAATGAACACAGAGATTTTGAACATTATCTTTCCTGTAAGGCAATGCTCTTAAAGCAGTGCCGCGTGGGAATTGTAAATCGGGACGACGAGCATTTTGAGAAAATCGTGGAGGGACATACGTGTGCTCTTGAGACATACGGATTTTCTGAGAAAGCAGATCTGCGCGCAGAGGATGCGAAACTCATAAGCGGAAAGGGAAGTCTTGGAATTTCCTATCACCTGAAAGGGCTGATGGATTTTCCTGTGGAAATTGACATTCCGGGAAAATTCAGCATTTATAATTCCCTTACTGCCATTGCCATCTGCCGTCATTTCAAAGTTTCAGAAGAGAACATTATAAAGGCGTTGAAGGTGGCTAAGGTAAAGGGCAGAATTGAGATGGTAAAAGTCTCAGATGAATTTACCCTGATGATTGACTATGCCCACAATGCAATGGCTCTGGAAAGTCTTTTAAGTACCCTTCGGGAGTATCATCCGCACAGGCTGGTGTGCCTTTTCGGCTGTGGCGGAAACCGTTCCAGACTTCGTCGTTTTGAGATGGGAGAAGTTTCCGGACGTCTTTCAGACCTTACGATCATCACGTCAGATAATCCGAGAAATGAAGATCCCCAGGCAATCATAGACGACATCAAAACAGGAATTGAAAAAACAGACGGAAAATATGTGGAGATCATCGACCGGAAGGAAGCCATTGCCTACGCGATTTCTCACGGAGAACCGGGAGATATTATTATCCTGGCAGGTAAAGGACACGAAGATTATCAGGAAATCCGGGGCAAGAAATATCCGATGGATGAGAGAGTTCTGATCGCAGATATTCTGGCAGGAAAATAGAAAGTGCAGATACATGATTTATGCAGATGTGATTATTGATATTTCTCATGATAAGCTTGACCGGAGCTTTCAGTATAAAGTGCCGGAGAGACTTCTGGGAGAAATCCGCGTGGGAATGGTAGTTACCGTTCCCTTTGGAAACAGAAATTCCATGAGAAAGGGATATGTGGTAGGACTTTCTGCCACATCGTCTTTTCCACCGGAGAGGATCAAGGAGATCGAGGAGCTTAAAAGCAGCGAGGATACTACAGAAGCAAGACTGATTGCTCTTGCCGCCTGGTTAAAGGAGCAGTATGGTTCTACTATGATCCAGGCTCTGAAGACGGTTCTTCCCATTCAGGAGACAGTCAGGGCAAAAGAGAAGAGAAGAATCTGTCTTAATATAGAAGAAACGGAAGGACAGAGGGCTTTAGAGGAGCTTGAAAATACAAGATATAAGGCGAGAGCAAGGCTTCTGCGTTCTGTTCTGGAAAGCCCGGATAAAAGTGTGGACTATACAGACGCTGTAAAAAATATGGGGGCATCGCCTTCTGTTTTGAAGTATTTTACGGAACAGGGGATTCTTTCCATAAAAAGCAGTGAGATTTACAGAAACACAGTTTCTCCGGAAATGGAAGCTGGGAAGGAACATTTTTCGCTTACACCTTTGCAAGAAAATGCGGTAGAGGAGATAAGAGAAGAATGGAGACGGGAGAAACCACGTCCTGTTCTGATACGAGGCGTGACAGGAAGCGGAAAAACCCAGGTGTACATGGAATTAATCGAAGAAGTGGTAAGCAAAGGAAAGCAGGCAATCGTCCTGATCCCAGAAATCGCGCTTACGTATCAGACGGTCCGTCGGTTTTACGGGCGATTTGGAGATCAGGTATCTGTATTAAATTCCAGACTTTCTCAGGGAGAGCGCTACGATCAGTTCAAGCGGGCAAAAAGAGGGGAATGCAAGATCATGGTAGGTCCCCGTTCTGCTCTTTTTACTCCGTTTCCCAATCTGGGACTGATCATTATAGATGAGGAGCATGAGCCGACTTATAAAAGTGAAAATACACCAAGGTATCACGCGCGGGAGACAGCGGTGTACAGGGCAGAGACAGAGGGTGCTTACGTGGTAATGGGTTCTGCAACCCCGTCCCTGGAAGCATACAGCCGGGCGGAAAAGGGAGAGTATCTTCTTGTAAATCTCAATTCCAGATATGAAGCGCGTCCGCTTCCTGAGGTATCAGTCGTTGATTTGCGGGAAGAATTAAAGGCAGGAAACCGTTCCATATTAAGCAGAAGTCTTTCAGAGGAGATCAGCGCCTGTCTTGAAAAGGGAGAACAGGCAATGCTTTTTTTAAACAGGAGAGGCTATGCGGGATTTGTATCGTGCCGTTCCTGCGGACACGTTATGAAATGTCCGCACTGTGACGTATCTCTTTCTGAACACAATAACGGAAGGCTGATCTGCCATTACTGCGGATATGAAACACCGAAGCCGGAAATCTGCCCTGTGTGCAGTTCTCCTTATATCGGAGGATTTAAAGCCGGAACACAGCAGATTGAGCAGATCATCCATAAAAACTTTCCCAATGCCCGGGTTTTGCGCATGGATTACGATACAACAAGAAGTAAAGGAAGCTACGAACAGATTTTAAAGGCATTTTCAGAACATGAGGCAGATATTTTAATTGGAACACAGATGATTGTAAAAGGGCACGATTTTCCCTGCGTGACTCTTGTGGGAGTGATCGCGGCGGATATGTCGTTAAACGCTTCGGACTATCGGTGCGCGGAGAGGACCTTTCAGCTTCTTACCCAGGCAGTGGGGCGTTCCGGAAGAGGAGTGCGGCGGGGAAAAGCCATTATTCAGACGTATCACCCGGAGCATTACAGCATTCAGGCGGCGTCCTGTCAGGATTACGAAGCCTTTTATCAGGAGGAGATGAGTTACCGGATTCTTCTTGACTATCCTCCGGCTTCCCATATGCTCGCCGTTCTGGGGGCATGTGAGGAGGAAGAGCGTCTTTTAAAGGGAATGTATTATATTGGGCAGTTTGTAAAAAAAGCGTATCCTGGAGAAGACCTTCATATGATCGGACCGGCTGCGGCTCCTGTCGGAAAAGTAAAAGATGTGTATAAGCAGGTGCTTTATTTAAAGCATGAGGATTATCATACACTTGTAAAGATAAAAGATAAAATAGAAAAGTACATGGAAATTAATTCCGGATTCCGGAAAATATACATACAGTTTGATTTTGCATAAAGGCAGAACAAAAAAGAGAAGAAAGGAAGTAAGAAAATGGCACTTAGAACAATCAGAACAGAGGGAGATTCTGTACTTACAAAAAAATGCAGACCGGTGGAGGATATGACGCCACGTCTGAAAGAGCTTGTGGAGGATATGCTGGATACCATGTATGAAAACAACGGCGTAGGTCTTGCTGCTCCTCAGGTTGGAGTTTTAAAAAGAATCGTGGTTATCGATGTGGGAGACGGTCCGCTTGTTCTTATCAATCCGGAGATTGTGGAGACTTCCGGAGAGCAGACTGGAGACGAAGGCTGTTTAAGCGTTCCGGGTATGTCAGGACAGGTAACACGTCCAAATTATGTAAAGGTAAAAGCGCTCACAGAAGATATGGAAGAAGTGGAGTATGAAGGAGAGGAGCTTCTCGCCCGTGCATTCTGCCACGAGATCGACCATCTGGACGGAAAGCTTTATACAGAGCTTGTGGAGGGAGAACTTCACAGAACTACTTATGACGAGGACGATTACGAATATTATGACGGAGAATAAAGGCTCCGGGAGGTGACAGATTATGAAAATTGTTTATATGGGAACACCGGATTTTGCAGTTCTGCCTCTTCGTTCCATGAAGGAAGCAGGATATGAGGTTGCAGCAGTTGTGACACAGCCGGATAAACCGAAAGGCAGAGGAAAAACCATGATGCCGACGCCGGTAAAGGAGGAGGCAGTCTCACTTGGGATTCCTGTGTACCAGCCGGCAAAGGTAAGAGAACCGGAATTTCTGGAAACGTTGAAAGAAATCGCTCCGGATCTTATTGTAGTGGCAGCTTTCGGACAGATTATTCCAAAAACAATCCTGACGCTGCCGCGTTTTGGATGTATTAACATTCATGCTTCCCTTCTTCCGAAGTACAGAGGCGCAGCGCCTATTCAGCAGGCAGTGATCGACGGAGAAAAAGAATCCGGTGTTACGATCCAGAAGATGGGAGAGGGTCTTGATACAGGCGATATGATTTCAAAAGAGGTGGTCGTTCTTTCACCAGAGGAAACAGGAGGAAGTCTTTTTGATAAATTATCAAAAGCAGGGGCAGACTTATTAGTAAAAACTCTGCCTTCCATTTTCGACGGAACTGCCGTATACGAAAAGCAGCCGGAAGAAAGCCCCACACCATATGCAGCCATGATCACAAAGCAGATGGGGCTTCTTGATTTCACAAAAAGTGCAGAAGTGCTGGAACGCCTTGTAAGGGGCTTGAATCCCTGGCCGAGCGCCTATACATTTTTAAACGGAAAAACGTTAAAAGTGTGGAAAAGCAGTGTGGGTGAGGAAAAGGGCGCTGCGCTTCCGGGCACTGTAGTAAAAACAGACAGACACGGAATCCATGTTGCCTGCTGCGATAAGACGCTGATTCTTGAGGAAATTCAGCTTGAGGGTAAAAAAAGAATGGACGCAGATGCTTTTTTGAGGGGGTATCCTGTGGAAACGGGAACAAAATTCTCAGATAAAAAGGAGTGACTGTAAATGTACGGATATTATTGGAGATTTGACCCTACGTATTTGCTGATCATTATAGGAATGCTTTTGTCTCTGGCAGCTTCTGCAAAGCTGAAAAGCACCTTTGCGGTTTACAGAGGAAGAAGAAGTGCTTCCGGGCTTACCGGTGCGGAGGCGGCAAGAAGGATTTTAAATGCGGCAGGGATCACAGATGTACAGATTGTTCCGGTCAGTGGAAGCCTTACGGATCACTATGATCCGAGAAGCAAAACTGTCCGGCTTTCCGAAGATATATACGGACAGACTTCTCTGGCAGCGGTGGGAGTGGCAGCTCACGAGTGTGGCCATGCCATTCAGCATCATATCAATTATGCGCCGCTCAGTATTCGCTCCGCGCTTGTGCCGGTGGCAAACTTTGGCTCTACGCTTTCCTGGCCGTTATTTTTTGCAGGACTGATTTTTTCAATCCAGCCTTTGCTTACCCTGGGAATCGTACTGTTTTCTTTTGCTGTTCTCTTTCAGCTTGTGACTCTGCCGGTGGAGTTTAATGCTTCCTCAAGAGCCCTTCATATGCTGGAGAGTACGGGGATTTTAAGCAGAGATGAAAACAGCGGTGCCCGAAAGGTGCTTCGCGCGGCTGCTCTTACGTATGTGGCTGCTCTTGCATCATCTATATTGCAGCTTTTAAGATTGATTATTCTTGCCGGAGGAAGAAGAAGTGACGATTAGTGGAGTCAATGCCAGGGAATTGATCCTGGAAATTTTATTGCAGATTGAAGAGGAAGGGGAGCACAGCCACATTGCCATACGCAATGCCCTTTCCAAATACCAGTTCCTTCCCAAGAAGGAGCGGGCGTTTATCACAAGAGTTTGTGAGGGTACTCTGGAATACAGGATTCAGATCGACTACATTCTGGATTCTTTTTCCAAGGTAACCGTAGATAAAATGAAACCGGCAATCCGGGAAATTTTGAGAAGCGCTGTGTATCAGCTGAAATTTATGGACAGCGTTCCGGACAGTGCTGTGTGCAACGAGGCGGTAAAGCTTGCACAGAGAAAAGGATTTTATAATTTAAAACCTTTTGTAAACGGTGTGCTCCGTACCGTGATAAGAGAGATAGGGAATTTGAAATATCCGGAAAAAGAGGAAGATATAGTTTCGTATCTTTCTGTGAAATACTCCATGCCAAAACCACTTGTGATCCGGTGGCTCAATGATTACGGTGAGGAGACGACAGAAAAAATGCTGGCTGATTTCCTCACAGAAAAACCGATGACTGTGAGGTGCCGCACATATAAATATGCTTCGGAAGAAGTGAAAAAAAGCCTGGAAAATCAGGGAGTGACAGTAGAGCCGGCGCCTTATCTTCCCTATGCGTTTCAGATAAGCAATTTTAACCATATTCTCACATTGGATGCTTTTATAAAAGGGCAGATTCAGGTGCAGGATGTAAGCTCCATGCTTGTGGCGGAGATCGCAGCTCCGCAAAAGGGAGATTATGTCATTGACCTCTGTGCGGCGCCGGGAGGAAAAAGCCTCCATATGGGTGATAAAATGGAAGGTTACGGCGTGGTAGATGCCAGAGATGTAAGCGATTATAAGGTGGGTCTTATTGAGGAGAATATTCAGAGAACAGAGACCATCAATGTGCAGGCAAAGGTTCAGGATGCTACAGTTTTTGATGTGGAATCTGAGTGTAAGGCAGATATTGTTCTGGCAGATGTTCCCTGCTCCGGTTACGGAGTCATTGGAAAGAAGCCGGAAATCAAGTATCGTGTCACTGCGCAGAAGCAGGAGGAAATTGTAATTCTTCAGAGAACCATATTAAGCCGCGCAGCTGAATATGTAAAATCAAGAGGAACGCTGATTTTCAGTACCTGTACCATAGCAAAAGAGGAAAATGAAGAAAACATGATGTGGTTTTTGAAGAATTATCCGTTTAAGCTGGAAAGTCTGGATCCGTATCTTCCGGAAGAACTGCATTCAGAAACAACGGCTCTCGGATACCTTCAGCTTCTTCCGGGAGTACATAAGACAGATGGGTTCTTCATTGCAAAATTCAGAAGGAAATAAATATATGACAGACATAAAGTCCATGAACAAAAAGGAACTGGCAGAGCTTATGGAAAGCCTGGGAGAAAAGCCGTTTCGGGCAAAGCAGATTTACAGCTGGCTTCATGAGCATCTTGCCGTATCTTATGAAGAGATGACAAATCTTTCTGCGGGTCTTAGAAAGAAGCTGTCGGCGTATCCGATCACAGCACTTCGTATTGTAGACGTGCAGATTTCCAGGCTGGACGGAACAAGAAAGTATCTGTTTCAGCTTGCAGACGGAAATGTAATAGAAAGTGTGCTGATGCGTTATAAGCATGGAAATTCCGTATGTATTTCTTCGCAGGTAGGCTGCCGTATGGGCTGCCGGTTCTGTGCATCTACGATCGGAGGTCTTACAAGATGCCTCACACCGTCAGAGATGCTGGATCAGATTTACAGCATACAGAAGGATACAGGGGAGCGAGTTTCCAATGTGGTAGTGATGGGAACTGGAGAACCCCTTGATAATTATGAGAATCTTCTTCGGTTTATTCACATTCTGACAGAGGAGGGCGGGCTTCATATCAGCCAGAGAAACCTTACGGTTTCTACCTGCGGACTTGTTCCGGAAATGCTTCGGCTGGCAGAAGAAAAGCTTCAGATCACGCTGGCTCTTTCCCTTCACGCGCCAAACGATGAGAAGAGGCAGGAACTGATGCCCATTGCAAGAAAGTACACAATGGAAGAAGTGTTAAATGCCTGCAGGGTATATTTTGAAAAAACAGGCAGAAGAATCACGTTTGAATACAGTCTTGTGGCAGGGGTAAACGACAGCGAAGAAAATGCAAGAGAGCTTTCGGGAAGGATTAAGGACATAAACTGCCACGTAAATCTGATTCCTGTAAACCCTGTACAAGAGCGCTCTTTTCAGCGCCCTACAAGGGAGGCAGCGGAGAATTTCAAAATAAAACTTGAAAAATGCGGAATAAATGTTACTATTAGAAGGGAAATGGGCAGCGATATTGACGGTGCCTGTGGGCAACTGAGAAAAAGCTATATGGAAAAAACAGAAAGCGAGAAGTGACATGAAGGTATATTCAGCTACCGATGTGGGACAGAAGCGGAAGATGAATCAGGACTATGTGTTCGCATCAGAAGATGCAGTTGGAAATCTTCCGAATCTGTTCGTTGTCGCAGATGGCATGGGCGGTCACAATGCAGGTGATTTTGCATCTTCCCATGCTGTGGAGATACTGGTGGACGAGATTCGTAAGGACGCAGATTATAATCCTGTAAAAGTCATACGGCATGCCATTGAAACTGCAAATACGGAAATTATAGAACAGGCACAGAAAGATGAAGGCCTCAGAGGAATGGGAACTACTATGGTAGTGTCTACAATAGTGGGACAGTACGCCTATGTGGCAAACGTAGGAGACAGCCGTCTCTATGTTGTGCAGGGACAGATCCAGCAGATTACAAAAGACCACTCACTTGTTCAGGAAATGGTAAGGCTTGGTGAGATCAGCCCGGAGGAGGCAAGAAATCACAGGGATAAAAATATCATTACAAGAGCACTGGGTGCGGAAAAGACAGTAGATATTGACTTTTTTGATTTGAAACTGGAAGCCGGAGATACTATTTTAATGTGTTCCGACGGTCTGAGCAATATGGTGGACGACAGAAAGCTGGAAGAAATTATATTGGATTCAGAGATGGAACTGACAGAGAAGGGAAGAACTCTCATAAGAGAGGCAAACCTTAATGGCGGAAAAGACAATATTGCAATTATATTGATAGAACCATTCACGAACGAGGTGGAGAAATGTTAAAGTCGGGTATGATTATAGCAGAACGCTATGAAATATTAGGAAAAATCGGGACGGGAGGCATGGCGGACGTCTATAAGGCGAAAGACCATAAGCTGAACCGTTTTGTTGCAGTTAAAGTTTTGAAAGCGGAGTTTCGGGAGGATACAACCTTTATCCGCAAATTCAGGAGTGAGGCGCAGGCAGCTGCCGGTCTTACACACCCCAATATTGTAAATGTATTTGATGTAGGCGATGATGAAGGGCTTTATTATATTGTAATGGAGCTTATAGAAGGCATTACTCTGAAGGACTATATTTCCAAAAAAGGAAAGCTTTCCGTAAAAGAAGCGACCAGTATTGCCATTCAGGTATCTATGGGACTGGAAACAGCCCACAGCCACGGAATTGTACACCGTGATGTAAAGCCTCAGAATATTATTATTTCAACAGATGGAAAAGTTAAGGTAACAGATTTTGGAATTGCAAGAGCTGCGTCCTCAAACACCATAAGCTCCAATGTGATGGGCTCTGTACACTACAGCTCACCGGAGCAGGTGCGCGGCGGATACAGCGATGAAAAGAGTGATATTTATTCTCTTGGAATCACACTGTATGAGATGGTAACAGGAAAGGTTCCGTTTGACGGAGATACTACGGTTGCCATTGCGATCAAACATCTTCAGGAGGAGATGGTTGCTCCAAGCGTATACACACCGGAGCTGCCGTACAGTCTGGAACAGATTATTTACAAATGTACACAGAAAAGTGTGGATCGCAGATACAACAAAATGGAAGACGTGATCGCAGATCTGAAACATTCACTCATTGACCCGCAGGGAGATTTTGTAAAGCTGACTTCTGTGGACAATGATGCAAAAACAGTCATCATTTCAGACGAGGAGCTTGGCACCATCAAGCATACACCAAAGCAGAAATTACGGGCAGAGGTGGAAGAACTGGAAAAAGAAGTTTATACAGATGATTTTGAAGACGGTGACGAGGAAGAGGAAGAAGAGTACCGCCGCAGAAAAGAAAGACGGGAAAGACAGAAGCGCAGACCGAAAAGAGGACCGGGCAGAGGTGTTACAATCGCAGCTCTGATCCTGGGAGCCGTTCTTCTTATTGCCGTTGTTGTTATCATCATAAAATCAACCGGTCTTCTGGAGACAAAAGAGCCGGCAGCAGATGGAAAACAGCAGATACAGGAAGAAAAGAGCGATAAGATGGTGGAGGTGCCGGACCTTACAGGAAAAACAGAGGCAGAGGCAAAAGAGCTTGCAAATAGCCTTCATATCGGGGTGCAGATGATTGGCGAGGAGGCGTCCAATCAGGAAAAAGGAAGAATTTCTTCCCAGGATATTCCGGCAGGAACAGAGGTGCAGGAATATTCCACTCTGAAATATTATATTAGTAAGGGCGCGCAGGAAGTTACCATTCCGGATATTGACGGAAAAACGGGAATCGAAGCGCAGAAGCTTCTGGAGGATCTTGGGCTGCAGGTGGAAATCCAGAAAGAGTACAGCGATTTAGATGAAGAGGAATACATTCTTGTAGATCCGGGATATGCATATTCTGTTTCACCGGAGCCGGGCGCAACAGCAAAATCAGGAGATAAAGTAACGCTTGTGATCAGCCGTGGTCTTGATTACGGTGAGGGCGTGGAAGTGGAAATTCCGGGTGTAGTGGGAATGACAGAAGATGATGCGGTTACCACACTTGGAAAATTCCTTTTAATTGATATACAGCAGCAGCAAAGCGCAGATGTGGCAGCTGGCGGAGTGATCTCCCAGACACCGGAACCCGGTTCTTACGGCGATCCGGATACGACAAGCATTACACTTGTTGTAAGCAGCGGAAACCAGCCCCCTTCTGACACAGGAACCAGCACAGGAGATCAGGGCGCAACAGGGGCTTCTGACGGTACACAGACAACAGCAGATCCTGCTCAGACTTCTCAGGTGACAGACGAAGCAGTGCAGCAGGCAACTGCAGCAGGAGAAGTATGGAAGTGTACACAGGGCTTAAATACGCCGGATGGATACAGCGGTGGACCGGCACGTCTGGAGCTGATCCAGTATGTGGACGGAGTGCCGAAAGCATCTGTTATTTCAGAGGGAACACCGCTTCAGTTCCCGTATCAGCTTGATATTACAGGTGTGCCCGGAGTGGCAGAAGGAACCTTATATCTTTCTGAAGAAGTGCAGGGAAGCTACCAGAATATCGGAGAATATTCCATTACTTTTGAGAAAGCAGAGTAATTCATGAGAGGAAAAATCATCAAGGGAATTGCCGGATTTTACTACATTTATGCAGAAGACGGGCAGGTTTACGAGTGCAAGGCGAAGGGGATTTTCCGAAAGGATAATCAAAAACCTCTTGTAGGAGACAACGTGGAGATTTCCATTCTGGATGAAAATGAGAAAGAGGGAAGTGTAACAGCCATTCTTCCAAGAAGAAATTCTCTGATACGTCCTGCAGTTGCAAATGTGGATCAGGCGTTTGTTATATTTGCTATGGAAAATCCAAAACCAAATTATATGCTTCTCGACCGCTTTCTCATTATGATGGAGCAGCAGGGGATTCCGGCAGTTGTGTGCTTTAATAAAAAAGATCTGGGAACAGAGGAAGAACTTGATTTTCTTTACAGAACGTATACACAGTGCGGCTACAGGGTAATCCTTTCCAGTGCCCTTAACGGGGAGGGGATTTCAGAAATTCATGAAATCCTGCGGGGAAAGACAACTGTAGTTGCAGGCCCTTCGGGGGTTGGAAAATCTTCTCTTACCAATTCTCTTCAGGGAGAGATACAGATGGAAACGGGAGAAATCAGCAAAAAGCTGAAACGCGGCAAACATACGACGCGGCATTCTCAGGTGATCCCGGTAGGAGAAGATACCTTCCTTGTAGATACGCCCGGTTTTTCATCTTTATATCTTACAGATATGGAAGAACAGGAACTGAAAAATTACTTTCCGGAGTTTCGGGAATATGAAGAAGAGTGCCGTTTTCAGGGGTGCCGCCATATTCATGAGCCTGGCTGTGCAGTCAAGGAAGCTCTGGAGGAAGACAAGATCAGCAGGCTTCGGTATGAAGATTACCTGGCTCTGCATCAGGAATTAAAAGAGAAAAGGAGATACTGACTTATGTATCAGCTATGCCCTTCAATTTTATCAGCGGATTTTAACCGCCTGGGAGAGCAGATAAAAATTTTGGAAAATGAGGGAGTGAAGATCCTTCATATAGACGTAATGGACGGAGATTTTGTGCCAAGCATTTCTTTTGGAATGCCGGTGATCAAATCAATCCGTAAAGAATCAAAAATGTTTTTTGATGTGCACCTTATGGTAACAGAGCCGGAACGGTATATCCGTGACTTTGTAGAGTGCGGAGCAGATTCTATTACTGTTCATGCAGAGGCGTGTGAGGATCTGGACCGTACCATAGAACTGATACGGGCAGCAGGCGTAAAAGTCGGAGTGTCCATTAAGCCGGCTACTCCTGTCAATGATATAAGCCATCTTCTTGATGAAGTGGATATGGTTCTTGTGATGACAGTGCAGCCGGGGTTTGGCGGTCAGAAATATCTGGAAGAATGTACAGAGAAAATTAAGGAGCTTCGGGAGCTGATCGATGCGGAAGATCTTGATACGCAGATCCAGGTAGACGGAGGAATTAATGAGGAGACACTTTCCACAGTTATGGAAGCAGGTGCAAATCTGATTGTAGCGGGTTCTTACGCTTTCCGGGAGAATCTGGCAGAAAGTGTTCAGGATATTCAGAAAAAAATAGAAGAAATCAGCAGAACAATTTCATGAGGAATATTATGATTGATACAATCGTCGTAAGCGGGGGCAATATCCAGGAAGATTTTGCCCTCGATTTTTTAAAAAAAACAGAGGAAAAACAGGGGAAAATGCCATATCTTATAGCAGCGGACAGGGGGCTTGAATTTTTCCTTCATACGGGGCTGCACCCGGATATGGCAGTAGGAGATTTTGACAGTCTTTCAGATGAGGGAGAAGGGTTTTTAAAGAGTCTGAACAATATAGAAATTTGCCGCCTGAGACCGGAAAAAGACGACTCGGATACCCAGTCCGCAGTATGCCGCGCAGCAGAGAAAGGCGGAAAAGACATGGTTCTTTTCGGCTGTCTTGGAAGGCGTCTTGACCATACCTTTGCAAATCTGGGACTTCTGGTGTGGGGAAAGAAGAAGGGGATTCGTATTTCCATTTATGACAGATACAATTATATCACGCTGATAGAAAGCGGCACGGTTCTGAAAAAGGCAGAGCAGTTTGGAAAATATGTATCCTTTTTTTCACTGGGAGGAGATGTTCCGGGGCTTACCCTTAAGGGATTTAAATATCCTCTGAATTGTCATTATCTTACAGTTTCTGACTGCGGGCTTACTGTGAGCAATGAGATTGTGGAGGAAGAGGCAGAAGTGACGTTTGACAGTGGAAATCTTGTGATGATCATGTCGAGGGATTGAAATAAATGATAAAATAATAAATGGAAAGGTGGAAAATAAGAGTGGCAAAAGTTGATAGCAGTTCCACGTTCGCGGATAATATGTCATTGCCAGTACACAGATGGTACAGATATTCAGCCGGATTTTCGGCAGAGTGGGTAAAACAGACTGTAAAAGAATATTTACAAAAAACGAAGAAAGAAAAAATTCTTGTTCTTGATCCGTTTTCCGGTTCCGGTACTACATTACTAGCGTGCGATGAAATAGGAGTCAGCTCTATAGGATACGAGGCACAGCCATTGGTATACGAAATTGCCGATGCAAAACTTTCCTGGGACGCTGATGTTAGAAAAGTAAAAGAATATACAGAGCAGGTACTGAAAAAAGCGAAAGAAAATAAATATCCTATGGCAGATTTTCCCTTGATTGTTACAAAATGTTATGATGAGAAGAATCTTGAAGAAATTAATTCTCTGAAAAACGTAATTGACGAATTGTATGATAACAGTAAAGAGACACGTCTGGTCTGGGCAGGTTTTGTTTCCATGCTGAGAGCAGCGTCACATGCAGGGACAGCAACATGGCAGTATGTGTTGCCAAATAAGAAAAAAGCGAAAGTATTATCTGCATATGAGGCATTTGAGCGGCAGATGGAGATGATTTGTGAAGATATTTGTGAATTTCAAAAAAAAGGAGCTCAGAAAAAATCACATTTATTCAGTCAAGATGCGAGAAAAAAATCAGAGGTTGTCGATGACAGTGTTGATTTAATTATTACATCACCTCCGTATGCAAATAATTACGATTATGCAGATGCGACAAGATTAGAGTTATCTGTCCTGGGAAGGATTGACAGTTGGAGAGATTTACAGACGGTGATTCGTCCGGGTCTTGTTCGTTCCTGTTCGCAGATGGTATCACGCGAGAGGAGCAAAACATATGAATTTTTAGAAGATCCGATACTTGCTCCGATTCACGATGAAATTGTGGAAGTCTGTAAGCAAATGGAAGCGGAAAAAGAAAATCACGGTGGCAAGAAAAATTATTATACTATGATTGCCTTATATTTTCTTGATATGGCACATGTGTGGAGAGAATTAAAACGTGTATGTAAGGAGGGTGCCGAGGTTTGTTTTGTAATTGGCGATTCAGCTCCGTACGGTGTGTATGTTCCCGTTGATGAATGGCTGGGCAAGCTGGCAATTAGTGCGGGATTTAAAGAATATAATTTTGAAAAAACACGGGACAGAAATGTAAAGTGGAAGAACAGAAAACATACAGTACCTTTAAAAGAGGGAAGATTATGGGTAAAGGGGTGAAATAATGGCAAAATCACCGGCACACAGACTGGGAGAATTACTGGGAGATTTTTTTGAGGAATCAATAATAGAGTATTTAAAACCAAGGGTGGAGGAAAAAGGATATTATCTGGATTACAGACATATCAGACCTGCAAGAAATAATGGGCGGGAAGTAATTGGGATAGATGAGAATGGAAATAAGCATAAACTTGATATAGTGATAGAAAAAGAAGGGACAGAAGAAAAAACAGGTAAACCAAAGGCTTTTATCGAAATGGCGTGGAGAAGATACACGAAACATTCAAAAGCAAAGGCCCAGGAAATATCCGGTGCAATCCTTCCGCTGGTAAAAACTTACAAAGAGAACTGTCCTTTTTATGCTGCCGTCCTTTCTGGAGAATTTACCGATAATTCAATAAAGCAGTTAGAATCCCAGGGATTTCATGTGACGCACTTTTCATATCATGATATGTGCAGGCTATATAAAGATGCGGTGGGAGTAGAGATTTCATGGGAAGAAAATACCCCTGATGATATGATTGAAAAAATTGCAGAGAATATAGAAGGATTGAATGAGGGGCAAAAAAATAAATTAAAGGATACATTTTATCATGAGCATGAAGAAAAATTAAAGAGCCTTTCAGATGCAGTTGAAGAGGCGCTTGATCAAATTGTGACTCAGATTATTGTTATTCCAATTCATGGAAAGAAACAAGAGTTATTGTCTGTGGAGGAGGCAGTAAAATATATCAGCAGCTATGACGAGGAAGGAAAAGCACCAATTCTCAGGTACGAAATAACGATTAAATATTCTAATGGCGATGAATTCACCATGAAATGTAGTAATAAGCGAAAAGCAATACAGTTTTTAAATCAGTATAAATAATTACATATAGTCTGCTGGCTTATTTCGATAAGATTCTTCATTGAACTTGAAGCTTTGTTGTGGTAAAATTTAAAATTGTTATTGAAGTGAGTAATCCCTGTAAGAAATTTTTAGGAGGAAATAGAGAAAATGAAATTAGGTATCGTAGGCTTACCAAATGTTGGAAAAAGCACACTGTTTAATTCTCTGACAAAGGCAGGAGCAGAATCAGCAAACTATCCGTTCTGTACTATTGACCCGAACGTGGGTGTGGTAACAGTTCCGGACGAGAGGCTGAATCTTCTGGGAGATTTTTACAAGTCAAAGAAAGTAACGCCGGCAGTGATCGAGTTTGTGGATATTGCAGGACTTGTAAAGGGTGCGTCAAAGGGAGAAGGCCTTGGAAACCAGTTCCTTGCCAATATCCGTGAGGTAGACGCCATTGTCCACGTTGTGCGTTGCTTTGAGGACGGAAATGTAGTTCATGTAGACGGAAGCATTGATCCTCTTCGTGATATTGAAACCATTAATCTGGAACTGATTTTCTCAGATCTGGAGATCCTGGAGAGAAGAATCGCAAAAGTGACAAAGACAGCCCGCATGGATAAAGAAGCTGCAAAAGAGCTGGATTTCCTTCAGAAAGTGAAGAAACATCTCGAAGACGGCAAAATGGCGATCACTATGGAGCTTGATAACGAAGATGAAGAAGGCTTTATGGGAACATACAACCTTCTTACATGGAAGCCTGTGATTTATGCTGCAAACGTGGCAGAGGACGATCTGGCGGATGATGGTGAGAATAATACTTATGTACAGGCAGTGCGCGAATATGCAAAAGAGCAGAACAGCGAAATTTTTGTCATCTGCGCGCAGATTGAGCAGGAAATTGCAGAGCTTGACGAGGACGAGAAAAAAATGTTCCTGGAAGATCTGGGACTTACAGAATCCGGCCTGGAGAAACTGGTAAAGGCAAGCTACCATCTTCTTGGACTTATGAGCTTTTTGACAGCAGGAGAGGACGAGACAAGAGCCTGGACAATTAAAATCGGAACAAAAGCGCCTCAGGCAGCAGGAAAAATCCATACAGATTTTGAGAGAGGCTTTATTAAGGCAGAAGTTGTAAATTACCGTGACCTTCTGGACTGCGGTTCTTATGCAGGTGCCAGAGAAAAAGGTCTTGTGCGCATGGAAGGGAAAGAATACGTAGTACAGGATGGAGATGTGATTTTATTCCGTTTCAATGTATAACGTATATAAAGGTGTTTTATGAATATGTCAGTTCGTTTTCCCAATCTGGGACTGGAATTTGAATATGTGCCGGTATCCGTCCGGGTTTTTGGGTTTGAGATTACCTTTTTCGGAATTTTACTGGCAATCGGTATGCTTCTGGGCATGGCATTTGTGGTACTGGAAGCAAAACGGAAAAAGCAGGACGTCAATCTGTATCTGGGAATGATGATTTCCGGGCTTGCAGGCGGTTTTATAGGAGCGAGATTTTTCTACGTGCTGCTTTCCTGGAGTGTATACAAAACAGATATTATGAAGGTGTTCGATACAAGAAGCGGCGGAATGGTCTTTTACGGAGGCCTTCTGGGAGGTGTTCTGGCATCAGCTGTTTTCTGTCATATGAAAAAGGCGGCATTTATGGAAATGGCGGATATTGCAGTAAAAGGGCTTCTCATTGGACAGATCATAGGAAGATGGGGGAATTTCTTCAACAGGGAATCTTTTGGAGAATATACAAGCAATGCGCTGACGATGCAGCTTCCCCTTTCCAATGTACGTGCGGGAGAGGTTACACCCTGGATGAGAGAGAATCTTGTCACGATTGATAATGTTTCGTATATTCAGGCAACACCGCTTTTCCTTTATGAGAGTATCTGGTGTCTTCTCCTTCTTCTTCTCCTTTTTGTGTGGAACAGAAGAAAGCTTTTCGCTGGAGAAATTTTTATGCGGTATCTGGCGGGATATGGTTTCGGACGTTTCTTTATTGAGTGGATCCGGACAGACAAAATGTTCCTGCCGGGAACAGATATTGCGATCAATCAGGCGATTTCAGCCGGTCTGTTTCTGGTATTTACAGTAGTTGTGATCATAAAACGGATTATGGCGAAGAAGCGCGCTGCGCTGGAAAAACGCCGGAAAGCCCGTTTTTACGAAGAAGCACAGAAGGTTCGGTCAGAGAAGCTTTCTGTTGACGAGCTTCTTCCTGAGGAAGTAACGCTGATGGAGAAGGAGAAGAACAACGCGGAAGAAACAGCGTCTGAGTCCGAGGAGTCTAAAGAAAAAGCTTCTGAAAGCAAAATCTCCAAAGATGGGGATTTCAAAGAGGAAGTTTCTGAAGATAAAATCCCTGCAGACAGCGACAGGAATACAGAAGAAATGCAGGAAGAAAATCCGGAAGAAAAAACAGAGAAAGAATAATAAAAAGTGCAGGCTTACAGGATGGTATTCCGTAAGACCTGCATCTTTTTGTGTATAAAGAAATGAGATTCTGTGTCAGAGATTACAATTTCAGCATACGGTATCCGACTCCGATATGGGTCTGGATATACTGGGGAGACTGAGGATCGCTTTCCAGTTTTTTTCGGAGGGTTGCCATGAAAACGCGGAGAGAGGCAATATCATTTTCCCAGCTTGCACCCCATATTTTCTGTGTGATGAAGGTGTGGGTGAGAACCTTTCCCACATTGCGGGAAAGCAGGCACAAAAGCTTATATTCAATGGGAGTGAGATGAAGCTCTCTTTCTCCGAGGTAGGTGCAGCCTGCTGCGTAATCGATCCGAAGGTCTCCGTTTATAAAAACAGAATCTTCCGCACTTGCCTCACTTTTCATAACAGAAAGCCGCCGTTGTGTTACGCGGAGACGGGCGAGAAGCTCCTCAATAGAAAATGGTTTTGTAAGGTAATCGTCTGCGCCTGCGTCAAGGGCATCTACTTTGTCGGCATCTTCGCATTTTGCACTGATTATAATAATCGGCATATTGGACCAGGAGCGGATTTTCCGGATTACCTCCATGCCGTCCATATCAGGAAGTCCCAGATCAAGAAGAACAATATCAGGATTATGGGAGGAAGCCTCCAAAATCGCACGTTCCCCGTTTGGTGCAGTAAGATAGCGGTAATCGTGCGCTTTTAATGTGGTCGTAATAAGGTTGCGGACAGGAGCATCATCTTCCACAACAAGAATCGATGTTTTATTCATGAAATGTTACCTCCTTCTGCAGTAGTCTGACATTAGTATATCAAATGTGGAAGCACTTGTGAATATCGTTGTTATTTCCAAGAACCAGCATGGTTTCTCCAGGCGCAATAAACGTGTCTGAACTGATGTCGAGATTTAAGTGTCCATGTTTTTTCAGTGCCATAATATTGATATTGTATTTGTTTCTTATGTCAAGCTCTCCAATGGAACGGCCAATCCAGGATTCCGGTATGGAAACCTCAAATACAGAATACTCATCGTCCAGTTCAATGTAATCAAAAATATGATCACAGGTGTAGCGGATCGCTGCCCAGGAAGCAAGCTGTTTTTCCGGATATACGATTTCGTCTGCCCCGTTTCGAAGAAGAAATTTTGCGTGTACGTCTCTCGCTGCTCTGGAAACAACCAGTTTGGCTCCAAGTTCCTTTAAAAGAGAGGTTGTCTCAAGAGAATTCTGGAAATTATCTCCGATGGTGACGAAGCAGACATCAAAGTTGCGGATTCCAAGGGAGGAGAGAAACTCTTCATTTGTGCTGTTTCCAATCTGGGCATTTGTCACATAGGGGAGAACTTTGTCTACGCGGTCCTCACGAATATCAACTGCCATGATCTGATGTCCCATATCAGTTAGTGTCATGGCAACATGTCTGCCAAATCTGCCAAGTCCGATAATTAAAACTGATTTCATAATGATACTCCTTTTAACCTACTGTTATTTTTTCCTGCGGCAGCCTGGAAGCTGCATGATGCTTATTTGAAATAGCGGCAAAAACAAGGGTAAGCCCGCCGACTCTGCCGAAAAACATAAGACAGATCAATACAATTCTTGAAATAACGCCAAGTTCCGGTGTAATGCCAAGGGTAAGTCCTACGGTACCGATGGCAGATGCAGCTTCAAACAGAGCGGGCAGAACGGGAATTCCTTCTGCACAGCTTATGATCAGTCCTCCTGAAAGGAAAAGTACAAGGTACATAAGGAGAATGGTAGCTGCATAATGAATGGTGTTATCCGGGATTCTCCTGCGGAATAAATGACCGTCCGGCTTCTGAGTGAACACTGCGAAGGCGGAGGCGAAAAGAACAGCAATAGTTGTTGTCTTTAATCCTCCGGCAGTAGAGCCGGGGGAACCGCCTATAAGCATAAGTAAAATAGTGATCACCTGTCCTGGTTCTGTGAGAAGAGTCAGATCTACGGTGTTAAAACCGGCTGTTCTGGGTGTCACAGACTGGAAAAAAGAACGGATAGCTCTTTCTCCGCCGGACAGCTCTCCCCACACATCCCTTGAAAATTCCACAAAGAAAAAGTAAAGAGCAGGAAGAACAATCAGTACAGACGTAACCGTTAAAATTGTTTTGCTCTGCATTTTATATTTGTGAAAATGATGTCTGTGCACTTTTATATCGTCCCAGGTCAGGAAACCAATTCCTCCTGTTATAATAAGAAGCGCGATTACGAGATTGACGACAGGCTGATTTACATAAGAAGTAAGGGAGGAAAACTGCTCCTTTACGCCCATCAGGTCAAAACCGGCATTGCAGAATGCGGATATGGAGTGGAATACAGAATACCACAGGGATTTTAATGGCCCGAATTCCTTTATAAAGCAGGGGAAGAGGCATACTGCTCCTGCAAGCTCTACAAGGATCGTTGTCCGGATAATAAAATTGGTAAGCCGCACAATTCCTCCCACCTGAGGAGCGGAAATTGCTTCCTGCATGGTGCTGCGCTGCATCAGTCCGATTTTTCTCCCGGAGAGACGGGCAAAGGATACGGCAATGGTGACGATTCCCATTCCGCCTATCTGGATCAGGCAGAGAATAACAGCCTGTCCGAATCCTGACCAGTAAGTGGCTGTGTCATACACGACAAGACCAGTTACGCATACTGCAGACGTAGCTGTGAAAAGCGTGTCAAGAAAAGGCGTAACGCGTCCTTCTCTGGAAGCAATAGGAAGCATAAGAAGGAGGCTTCCACAGAGAATAGCCAGAAAAAATCCCAGAATAATAATCCGGGACGAGGAAAAGCGCAATTTTTTACGGAAAAATTTTTGGGGAAGTTTTATTTGTATTGTCATTGTTATATTTTTCCTTTATCTTTACATTATCTTTATTTCATAGCGTCTATATACTATAGCCTATTCAGTATTAATTACGCATAAATAAGTAAGTTAAGAGTATTAAGACCGCATAAAGATTGAGGATAAGAAGATCAGACTCAGGAAAATAAAAATTTTTTTAAAAAGAAAAAAACTTGGATTTCCCCTTGTAATTTCCCACTGGATAGTTTAGAATAATCACATAAGTGGTAGAAAGTGGAGAATAGTGGTGGCAAATGGAGACCCAGTGGTGTCATATATCATTTCCGCCTGTAAGAAAATGTGAAGGGGAGAATCACATTTTCCGGGAGTAGGTGATTTACATGTTCATGGGAGAATACAATCATACAATAGACGCGAAGGGGCGTCTGATCATTCCTGCAAAATTCAGGGAGCTTCTGGGAACAGAATTTGTTCTTACAAGAGGATTAGATGGTTGTCTTTTTATTTATCCTGTAGATGAATGGAAAGCCTTTGAACAGAAATTACGAGCTTTGCCACTTACAAATAAAAACGCAAGAACCTTCTCACGGTTCTTTGTTGCAGGCGCTGCCATGTGTGAGCTGGACAGGCAGGGGAGAGTTTTAGTGCCGCAGACACTGCGGGAGTTTGCCGGTCTGGAGAAGGACGTGGTTCTGACAGGTAATCTGGACAGGATTGAGGTCTGGAGCAAAGAGAAGTGGAGCGAAAACTGCGATTATGACGATATGAATGAGATTGCAGAAAGTATGCAGGATATGGGTATCGTCATTTAAGCAATGCGTAGAGTCTAATCCAACAGGAGACGGAGATGGAATTTAAACACAAATCTGTATTACTGAAAGAAACCATAGACGGTTTAAAGGTAAAGCCGGACGGTGTCTACGTGGATGGTACTTTAGGAGGAGCGGGACATGCCCTTGAGGTGTGTAAGAAACTTTCTGCCAAGGGGAGATTTATTGGCATAGATCAAGACCAGGATGCAATAGTTGCTGCGAGTGAAAGGTTGGCTGCCTGTGAACAGGCGATGATCATTCGCAGCAACTATTGTTACATGGTAGAGGAACTTCGCGCCCGCGGTATCACAAAAGTAGACGGCATCCTTCTGGATCTGGGTGTTTCTTCTTATCAGCTTGATAATGAGGAGCGGGGTTTTACCTACCGTACTGACGCGCCCCTTGATATGCGTATGGATCAGAGACAGAGCCAGACGGCAGGGGACATTGTAAATGGTTACGAAGAAAAAGAATTATACCGTATCATTCGTGATTACGGAGAAGATAAATTTGCGAAGAACATTGCGAAGCACATTGTTGCGGCAAGACAGAATGGTCCGATTGAGACAACAGGACAGCTTACAGAAATTATAAGAAGGGCAATTCCCATGAAAATGCAGGCATCAGGAGGACATCCTGCAAAGAGGACATTTCAGGCGATCCGTATAGAACTGAACAGAGAACTGGATGTACTCCGGGATTCGCTTGACGGGATGATCGATCTGCTTGATGATGGAGGAAGGCTTTGTATCATTACCTTCCATTCACTGGAAGACCGGATCGTGAAGACGATTTTCAGGAAAAATGAAAATCCATGTACCTGTCCGCCGGAATTTCCTGTATGTGTGTGTGGCAAAAAGTCAAAAGGCCGTGTAATTACCAGAAAACCAATTCTTCCGGGAGAAGAGGAAATGGAGGAAAACCCACGTTCCAAGAGCGCAAAACTTCGGATTTTTGAAAGAAAGATATAAAAGGGGCAGTACAAAATGGCGAATACAAACCAAGCAGAGACAGCCAGAAGAAGACGGAACAGTGCCAGGAACGCAGGAGGAATCTATGTAGAGGGCAATGCGGTAAGAAGACTTGCAGAAGAACCTGCAAGGAATTATCCGGACAGGCAGAGGCAGGAGGCAGTCAGAAGAGCAAGAGCAGCTCAGAAAAAAACTGCGCGTCCGGAAAGTTACAGGGAAGTCAGCAGGGCGACGCAGAAGAACAGAGAGCGTGCAATGGGAATGGGAAAAGGCTATGTGGTATTCATAGCGGCTATTTCCGCTGCAATTCTTTTTTTCTGCATTCACTATCTTCAGCTCAAGGCAGAAATTACTGCCAGTATGAAGGAAGTCGCAGTTCTGGAATCGGAGCTTACCCAGCTTAAGGAGGATAATGACGCGTATTACAGTCAGGTAACCTCTAATGTTGATCTGGATACTATTCGAAAAATCGCTATCGGACGCCTTGGTATGAGTTATCCGACCAAAGAGCAGGTAATGACATATACGACAGAAGGAAACAGCTATGTAAGGCAGTATCAGGATATTCCGAGTACAAATTAGGCAGGTGATTGATTGGCTACGACAGGAAAAAAAAGAAGAAAACCAACCCGAAAAATTAATCTGGTCATGAGAAAAAAGCTGGTAATGCTGTTTTGTGCAGTGTTGCTGGCTTTAGTCGCTTTGGCAGCAAGGATTACTTATATTAATGCAACAAGTGGCAGCAAATACAAAAAACAGGTATTAAGTCAGGCACAGCAGAGATATGAAAACCGTGTGATCCCTGCAAGGAGAGGAGATATTTATGACAGGAATGGAAATCTCCTTGCTACAAGCAATAAGGTATACAATGTAATTCTGGACTGCAAGGCAGTAAATGAAAAAGAAACATATACAGAACCGACGGTCCGTGCGCTTGTGGACGTCCTGGGACTGGACGAGAAGGATATACGTTCCCGGCTTTCTGCTGAGGATACAAAAAACAGTCAGTATCAGATTCTGAAAAAACAGATTTCTATGGACGAAAAGAAGGCGTTTGAGGAAGCTACAGAGATTCCGGAGGACATAGAAGAGAGCGGATTGACAAAGGCGGAGATAGAAGAGAGAAGCAATGTAAAGGGCGTGTGGTTCGAGGAAGATTATCTGAGGATTTATCCCTTTAATGAAGCTGCCTGCGATACGATCGGTTTTACGCTTTCAAGAGATGTGGCAGATATAGGGCTGGAAAGTTATTATAACAGTACCCTGATGGGGGTAGACGGAAGACAGTATGGATATTTTAATAACAATGCTGACGTGGAGCAGACGATCATAGAACCGGTAAACGGCAGAAGTATTGAGACTTCTCTTGATATTGGCGCACAGCAGATCGTGGAGAAGTACGTCAATGCGTTTAATGAAAAGATGGGAGGAAAGCATGTTGGAGTCATTGTGGAGGATCCTTCTACCGGAGAGATCATCGCTATGGACGGCGGTGACAGGTATGATCTGAATGAGCCGAGAGACTTGTCCAGAGAATACTCCGAGGAAGAGATCAAGGCAATGAACGATGAAGAGACAGTAGAAGCTTTAAACGGAATATGGAGCAACTACTGTGTGACAGATGCGTTTGAGCCCGGTTCGGTTGTGAAGCCCATTGTAATGGCGGGTGCACTGGAAAAAGGAAAAATTTCCGAGTCAGATACGTTTTTATGCGACGGTCTTGAAGTTTTTGGAGCAAATGCGGAGACAAAAATCAAGTGTGCCGTTTACCCGGACGCTCACGGTACGGAGACACTTGGAGAAGTGATCGCCAACTCCTGTAATGACGGTATGATGCAGATTGGTGCAAAAATGGGAAGCGAGCAGTTTATCAAGGCGCAGAGTCTTTTTAATTTTGGAGCAAGAACCGGCATCGATCTTCCAAATGAGGGAACTGGCATTATCCATACGGAAGATACGATGGGAGAGACGGAGCTTGCAACTTCTGCATTCGGACAGGGCTATACCTGTACCATGATACAGGAGATCAACGCTCTTTGCTCTGTTATAAATGGAGGATATTATTATCAGCCCCATCTTGTGACAAAAATTAAAGATGCAAATGGCGGAATTGTAAAAACGTTTTCTCCTACTCTTTTAAAACAGACGATTTCTTCTAATATCTCTGCAGATATAAGAAGTTATATGGAATTGAGCGTAAAAGAGGGTACCAGTCATTACTCCAAGGTGCAGGGATACAGCTCAGGTGGTAAAACTGGTACAGCGGAAAAATTCCCACGTGGAAATGGAAAATATCTCGTTTCATTTATCGGTTTTGCACCTGTAGAGGAACCGGAGGTCGTGATTTACGTAGTTGTGGACGAACCAAATGTGGAAGATCAGGCAACCAGCCGTTATCCACAGTATATTGCACAGGGGATCATGTCAGAGCTTCTTCCGTATCTGAATATTGCGCCGGATGAAATTACGGACGGAACCGTTCCGCAGACAGAGCTGTGGGAGGGATTTGCCGGTTATCTGAAAAACCCGGTTGGAAGCAAGGTGGATGAAAACGGAAATCTCATAGACGATAAAGGAAATCTCGTTGACTGGGACGGAAACCGCATCGATGAAAATGGCTATCTCCTCAATGAGGATGGCAGCTACCAGGTAAATGAAAACGGAGAATATATAAAATCCGAAAATCTGGGAAGCTATGGCAATACAGAAGGAGAAGAGCTGCAGGACGGCGTGTCCAATGTGGAAGCTCCCGGACCTCTGGAAGACGATTCCGATCCCATAGAGGGAAATGATATGGAAAGCGAAGGTCTTACAAACGAGGAGGCAGGACTGGAATAAATGAATACCCCGACAGAGAGAAGTCATATATTGAAATGACAATCTCTGCCGGGGTTTTGTTTTATGAAAAGAAACAGGACATTCCACAGAAAAAAAGTGTGGCTTGTATTTTTTATCTGCTTTTTTATTATGGCAGGACTGATCGGAAGACTTGTGTATCTGATGGGATTCCGCTCAGATTATTATTATGAAAAAGCGCAGGAGCTTCACGAGAGAGAAAGAGATATAAAGGCTGCAAGAGGACGGATACTGGATGCAAAAGGGAAGGTGCTGGCAGATAACAGGACAGTTTGTACGGTTTCTGTCATACACAGCCAGATAAAAGAACCGGAAAAGGTAATTTCCGTACTTGCGAAGGAGCTGGAAATGAAGGAGGAGGATATACGGAAACGGGTAGAAAAAGTATCGTCCATTGAGCGTATTAAGACAAATGTGGAGAAGGAGACAGGAGATGCCATTCGGGAGTACGGGCTTTCCGGTGTAAAGGTTGATGAAGATTATAAAAGATATTATCCGTATGGTTCTCTTGCCTCAAAAGTTCTGGGGTTTACAGGGGGAGATAATCAGGGAATTATAGGTCTTGAGGTAAAGTATGAGGATATTTTAAAAGGAGAGGCGGGGAAAATTCTGACAACAACAGACGCAAGAGGAGTGGAGCTGGAGCGCCTTGGGGAGAACAGAGAAGATCCGGTTTCCGGAAACGATCTTCAGATCAGCCTTGATGCCAGTATACAGGAATATGTTCAGCAGGCAGCCTTAAAGGTAATGGAGGAAAAACAGGCGGAGCGCGTTTCCATTTTACTTATGAATCCGCAAAACGGTGAGATTTATGCCTGCGTCAATGTGCCGGAATTTGATTTAAACCAGCCGTTTGTACTGAATACAGGGCAGGATACGTCCGGGCTTTCGGCGAAAAAGAAGCAGGATTTATTGAATCAGATGTGGAGAAATCCATGTTTGAACGATACGTATGAGCCGGGCTCTACCTTTAAGATCATTACCATGTCCGCAGGCCTTGAGGAAGGCGTTGTATCTGTAAATGACCATTTTTTCTGTCCGGGCTATAAAATCGTGGAGGACAGAAGAATACGGTGTGCCAGAAGGACGGGACATGGAGCGGAGACCTTTGTGCAGGGCGCACAGAACTCCTGTAACCCTGTTTTTATAGAGGTGGGGCTTCGCCTGGGAGTGGAAAACTATTATAAGTATTTCCGACAGTTCGGACTTCTGGAAAAAACAGGGGTGGATCTTCCGGGAGAAGCGGGAACGATCATGCACAAAATGGAAAATATGGGAGAAGTGGAGCTTGCCACTGTCGCTTTCGGGCAATCTTTTCAGATTACGCCCATTCAGCTTGCTGCAACTGTGAGCGGGCTTATTAACGGGGGAAACAGGGTAACGCCCCATTTTGGAGTAACTGTGAGGAGCAGTGACGGCACAAGGGCACAGAAAATTGAATATCCGCCCCAAAAAAGAATTGTATCACAGGAAACCTCGGAAACCGTGCGGGCAATCCTGGAAACAGTTGTCTCAGAAGGCTCCGGAAAAAATGCAAAGATAGAGGGCTATTCCATAGGAGGAAAAACTGCGACTTCCCAGACGCTTCCAAGAAGCGCAAACCGGTATATCTCTTCTTTTCTTGGCTTTGCTCCTGCAGAAAATCCGCAGATACTGGGGCTTTGTATCATTCATAATCCTCAGGGGATTTATTATGGCGGAACCATAGCTGCGCCTGTTATAAGAAGCATTTTTGAAAATGTGCTGCCCTATATGGGAATTGAAAAAAACGGGACAGAAGAGGAGCAGAACACAGCCAAAGAGGGTTGATAAATAAGCAAAAAAGCCTTATACTAGAAAGTGTTTCAAAAGCAATAAAAATAAAAAACGAAAGAATTAAATGAGGTGTGAGAATGGAGTTTGATGTTATACTTCCTGTGCTGATTGCCTTTGCTGTCAGTGTTGTGCTGGGTCCTGTTGTGATTCCTTTTCTCAGAAGGCTGAAAATGGGACAGACAGAGAGAGTGGAGGGCGTACAGTCCCATCTGAAAAAAGCGGGTACTCCCACAATGGGAGGAGTCATCTTTTTAATTGCGACAGTAGTGACGTGTCTGTTTTACATTAAGGATTATCCAAAGATCATTCCTGTTCTGTTTTTAACGCTTGGTTTTGGTATCATCGGATTTCTTGACGATTATCTGAAGGTTGTGTTAAAGCGTTCAGACGGTCTTCTTCCCTGGCAGAAATTTCTCCTCCAGGTAGTAGTAACGGGAATCTTTGCATTTTATATTGTAAATTATACAGATATTTCCCTTACTATGAGGATTCCATTCTGGAGCGGACATTATCTGAATGCAGGCTGGCTTGCAGTGCCGATCCTGTTTTTTGCTGTGATCGGAACGGTAAACGGCGTGAATTTTACAGACGGTCTTGATGGTCTTGCCTCCAGTGTTACTCTGATCGTAGCCGTATTTTTTACAGTCGTATCTCTCGGGCTGAAATCCGGGATCGAACCGATCACCTGTGCAGTAGTAGGCGGACTTATGGGATTTCTCCTGTTTAACGTATATCCTGCAAAGGTATTTATGGGAGACACAGGTTCTCTTGCTCTTGGCGGATTTGTGGCAGGTGCAGCCTATATGATGCAGATGCCGCTTTTCCTTCTGATCGTGGGTCTGATTTATGTAGTGGAAGTGCTTTCTGTTATGATCCAGGTTACATATTTCAAGGCGACTCACGGCAAGCGCTTCTTTAAAATGGCGCCGATTCATCATCATTTTGAGCTTTGCGGATGGTCAGAGACAAGAATTGTGGCTGTATTTTCTGTAGTGACGGCGATTCTCTGCCTGATCGCGTTTCTGGCTCTTTAAGGGGGAATCAGTATGGATTTAAAAGAAAAAAAGGTTCTTGTGTTCGGTTCCGGAAAAAGTGGGATCGGAGCAGCTGACCTTCTGGGAGCAGAAGGGGCAAGACCTGTTATTTATGACGGAAATGAAAAGACAGATAAGGAACAGGTTCTTGGAAAAACAACAGGAACCTATCCTGTGGAATTTTATGCAGGAGAGCTTCCGGAGGAAGTTCTGGACAGCCTTGACCTTGTTGTGTTAAGCCCGGGCGTTCCCACAGACCTTCCTCTTGTAAAGCGTTTTTACGAGATGGGGCTTCCTGTCTGGGGAGAGGTGGAACTTGCCTACCGTACAGGAAAGGGGCGTGTTCTTGCAATTACAGGAACAAATGGAAAAACAACTACAACCGCCCTTCTCGGGAAAATTATGAAAGATGCCTGTCCTTCTGTATTTGTAGTGGGAAACATAGGAACACCCTATACCTCAAAGGCGCGGGAGATGCAGGAAAACAGCGTAACTGTTGCGGAGATCAGCAGCTTTCAGCTTGAGACGATCGAAGAATTTGCTCCGGAGGTCAGCGCAATCTTAAATATCACAGAGGACCATTTAAACCGCCATCATACAATGGAGGAGTACATACGTGTAAAAGAGCTGATCACAAAAAATCAGAGCAGTGAAGATGTGTGTGTGCTGAATTATGAGGACGAGGTACTCAGAAAATTCGGAGAGACAGCAGTTCCGAAAGTCGTATATTTTTCCAGCGTACGCACGTTGGAAAAGGGTATTTACCTGGATGGTGATACCATCGTGCTTACCACGGAGACAGCGAAAATCCCGGTTGTAAAGACAGGAGAATTAAAGCTTCTCGGACAGCACAATTACGAAAATGTAATGGCGGCAGTGGCAATGGCATATTACGCAGGCGTAGATATGGAAAGTATCCGAAGGAGTATCTGTGAATTTACGGCAGTGGAGCACAGAATCGAGTATGTCACAGAGAAAAACGGCGTTGTATATTATAACGATTCCAAAGGAACAAACCCGGACGCAGCGATAAAAGGCATTCAGGCAATGAACCGTCCCACCTATCTGATCGGAGGCGGATACGATAAAGAATCAAGCTATGACGAGTGGATACAGGCATTTGACGGAAAGGTACGCTGCCTTGTTCTGATCGGACAGACAAAAGAGAAGATTAAGGCGGCAGCAGAACGTCTTGGTTTTACAGACATTGTACTTCTTGAAACCCTTCAGGAGGCTGTACGTTTTTGTGCGGAACACGCAAAAGAGGGAGAAGCCGTTCTTCTTTCTCCTGCCTGTGCAAGCTGGGGACAGTTTGACAATTACGAGCAGAGAGGCGATATGTTTAAAAAGTACGTGTCTGAGCTTTAAAAGTAAACAGAGATAAGCGGAAAGCGGGCAGTCATATTTCCGGGGCTGAAATTCATATGCTTAAATAAAGTGTAAGCCGGAGGAAATCATGTCAGAAAAAGAAAAGCGGCAGGAAGGTCATATGGATGTGATCCTTCTTGTCCTTGTACTAATCCTTGTTGTATTTGGACTTGTCATGCTTTTTTCCGCCAGCGAATATAATGGCAGAGTGCGTTTTGACGACTCTGCCTATTATTTTAAAAAGCAGTTGTTTGCCACAGCGCTCGGACTTATGGCAATGTATCTTGTATCGCAGATGGATTACCGTGTTCTTGCGAAAATGGCGCCGGCTGCTTATCTTCTCTCTATTGTGCTTTCTACAGCAGTGCTCCTTGTGGGGCAGGAGATCAACGGTTCCAAACGGTGGCTGAATCTTGGTCCCCTCTCCTTTCAGCCTTCGGAGTTTGCAAAGGTGGCAGTTATTCTCTTTCTTGGCTGGCAGATAGAAAAAAGCAGGAGAAGCACAGGGAATTTCTGGTTTATGTGCAGGACAATGGCAACGCTTCTTCCTATAGTGGGACTTGTGGGAAGCAACAATTTGAGCACTGCAGTGATTATTCTGGGAATCGGTGTGGTGCTGATTTTTGTATCGAATCCCAGGTATCTTCCTTTTGTGGGAATTGGTGCGGCAGGGATTGGGTTTGTGGCAGTTTTTCTTGCTGCGGAAAGCTACCGCCTGGAACGCCTTGCTATCTGGAGGAATCCGGAGAAGTATGAAAAAGGTTTTCAGACCATTCAGGGACTTTATGCGATCGGGAGCGGAGGACTTTTTGGCAGAGGTCTTGGAAGCAGCATTCAGAAGCTGGGATTTGTTCCGGAGGCGCAGAATGATATGATTTTTTCTGTGATATGTGAGGAACTGGGACTTTTTGGAGCTTCTCTTTTAATTCTTGTGTTTATGCTTCTTCTGTGGAGGCTCTGTGTGATCTCCACTCACAGCCGCGATCTTCTGGGAGCTCTTTTAACGGCAGGGATCATGGCGCATATGGCAGTTCAGGTGATTTTAAATATCGCAGTTGTGACAAACACCATTCCCAATACGGGAATTACCCTTCCTTTTGTAAGCTACGGGGGAACATCCGTTGTTTTTCTTCTTGGAGAAATGGGGCTTGCGCTCAGCGTGTCCAGTCACAAAGGAGAACCATCTGCATACAATAAAAAGTAAGATGCCCTTTGGGAGTGAACAGCTTGAAGCGTATTTATATTGAAGGGGGAAGGAAGCTTAAGGGATCTGTCCGGATCCAGGGGTCAAAAAATGCGGCTCTGCCCATGATGGCGGCATCTCTTTTGCACAGGGGAGTCAGCGTGTTAAGAGGGTGTCCCAAAATTGCGGACGTTTTCTGCATGGAAGAAATCCTGAAAAAGCTGGGGGCAAAAACATGGTGGGAAGGGCACGACCTCTATCTTAACTGCAGCCAGTGCCGGGGACAGGAAATTTCTTCTGAAGATACCAGCAAAATGCGTTCCTCCGTCATTCTTCTGGGAGCTGTCACTGCAAGAAACAAAAGGGGAAAAATCGGCTATCCGGGAGGCTGCGTCATTGGAAAGCGTCCCATAGATCTGCATTTGTATGCTCTTCGCTGTCTTGGTGTGAAAATCCGGGAGGAAGAAAGCTTTGTGGAGGCAGAGTGCGGGGAGCTTACGGGAGGGGAAATTTCTTTTTCTGCAAAAAGCGTGGGAGCAACGGAGCAGGGGATTTTATCAGCTGTGACGGCAAGAGGAAGAACGATAATAAAAAACTGTGCAAAAGAGCCGGAAATACTCTGGCTCTGTCGTTATTTAAGGGCAATGGGAGCCAGGATTTCCGGAGAAGAAAAAGGTGTGATCATGATAGACGGCGTACCCTGCTTAAAAGGCGGGGATATGCAGGTTCCGCCGGACCGTATTGTAGCCGGAACGTATATTTGCGCCGCTGCTGTTACGCGGGGGAGAATTGAGATTTTGAATCCTCCCGGGGGAGAGCTTAACGCTTTTCTTCAGGTATACAGGAAAATAGGTGGACAATACGAAGTGAACAGTGGTAAACTGATTGTGGATGCGGGAGGGGTAAATGCTCCTGCCGATTATGTGGAAACAGGCGTTTATCCCGGTTTTCCAACAGATCTGCAGTCTCCGCTTATGGCAGTTCTTCTTACAGTCCCCGGAAAAAGCCGTATCAGGGAAAACATATTTGAAGCGCGGTACAAAGCGGCAGAAGAAATGAAGCGCATGGGAGCGCAGATACAGATCAGAGAAAGAGACGCTTTTATCGACGGAGGCTTTCCTCTTACGGGATGTACGGTAAAGGCACAGGAACTTCGGGGAGGAGCGGCGCTTGTTCTGGCAGCTCTTGCATGTAAAGGGACTTCCTGCATAGAGGGCTGTTCTTTTATTGAGCGGGGATACGAGCATATTTGTGAAGATTTAAATGCCCTGGGAGGGGCGTTGACAGAAGATTGAGGAAACTTGTGGTATGAGGACATCGAATTACAGAAAAAAAAAGATCAGTAAAAAAACATGGAAATATGCAGGCGCAGTTTTCGGAAGTCTCCTGGCAGCAGGAGTGATTTTCTTTTTTGCATATTTTAAGGTGGATGAAGTGGACGTAATGGGGAGCAGCCATTATTCAGAAGATGAGATAAGAGAAATGGTGCTTCGCGGACCGCTGGCATCAAATTCCGTTATTGCACCGCTTCTCTATACAAAGAGAGAGACAGAGGGGATTCCTTTTGTGAAAGGATATGTGGTAAGCCAGGTAAACAGAAATACCATCTGTATCAGTGTAAAAGAAGAAAAGCCGGTTGGCTGTATTCCCTATCTGGACAGTTATATTTATTTTGACAGAAACGGTATTTTTATAGAAAGCTCAAAGGAGAGAGACGAGACAGTTCCGTATTTTGACGGCATTTCCGTAAAGCATGTGATCATGGACGAGGAACTTCCCATTAAAGGAAAAACAGTCCTGAATACAGCCGTTGCGCTTGCCACGATTTTCCAGAAAAACGAGACGATACCGGATCATATTGAATTTGACAAAAATTACCAGATCAGTCTTTTATATGGAGATATAACTGTAATGCTGGGGAAAGATGAATTTCTGGAAGATAAAATGACGAGAGCGATTGCGATTCTGCCTTTAATTGAAGGAAGAAAAGGGATTCTTCATCTGGAAAGCGTGACAGATACGGTAAAGACGATTACATTCGAGGAAGAGGTAAAAGAGAAGACTCCGGAGGAGCTGGCAGCAGAATGGACCGGCGGATATGAGGAGAACGGAGAATATACAGGAACAGGTGAGTTTGATGAAAACGGCACGTATGTGGGACCAAAGCCAATGACAGAGCTTGAGAAGGCGCTTGCCGAGTGGACTGGCGGATATGACGAAGAGGGCGATTATACGGGAGCCGGAGAGTACGACGAATACGGAAATTATGTAGGACCTGCACCAACAGAGGAAAGCCTCGCCGCAGAAAAGGCGGCAGAAGACGAAAATGTTCCAGCGGAAGAAACGGGCGACTATACAGAAGAGGGCTATACAGAAGGGGACTACACAGAAGAAAACAATTCAGAGAGCTGGTATACGGAAGAAGGATACACGGAATATAGTGAATAAGATTCAGGATTTTGTCCTGTATGCTCGAAAGGAAGGGATTTTGTGGCTTCTTCATCGAAAAAACGTGAAAAAAATATAAAAAAACAAAATTAGTAGTTGATTAATTTCCAAAAAAAATATATGATATATCTATATGTAACTTAACGAAGGTACATCAGGTAGAAATAAGTATACAGCTTGGTACAAATACGCTGAATCAGTTATCAGGTAAAAATAAAGGAGGAAGTACGTTGTTAGAGATTATGACAAATGAGGCTGAATCATCTGCCAAAATTATTGTAATTGGTGTAGGTGGAGCCGGAAATAACGCAGTAAACAGAATGGTGGAAGAAGCCATCGGCGGAGTAGAGTTTGTAGGTGTGAATACTGATAAGCAGGCTTTGACTCTGTGCAAAGCTCCAACTGTACTTCAGATTGGTGAGAAAATTACAAAAGGTCTTGGTGCCGGTGCACAGCCGGAAGTAGGACAGAAGGCAGCTGAAGAAAGCATTGAAGAAGTAAAACAGTTAATGGAAGGCGCAGACATGGTATTCGTTACCTGTGGTATGGGCGGCGGAACCGGAACCGGAGCTGCACCTGTAATTGCAGCAGCAGCGAAGGAAATGGGAATCCTGACAGTAGGTGTTGTTACAAAACCATTCCGTTTTGAAGCAAAAACAAGAATGAACAATGCGCTCGCAGGTATTGAAAATCTGAAGAAAGCAGTAGACACTTTAATTGTGATTCCAAACGACAAATTACTGGAAATCGTAGACCGTCGTACAACAATGCCGGAGGCTCTTCGTAAGGCTGACGAGGTTCTCCAGCAGGCAGTACAGGGTATTACAGACCTTATCAATCTGCCGGCTCTTATCAACCTGGACTTTGCAGATGTTGAGACAGTTATGACAGATAAGGGAATTGCACACATCGGTATCGGTGAGGCAAGAGGAGACGACAAGGCGATGGAGGCTGTACAGCAGGCTGTATCTTCTCCGCTTCTTGAGACAACCATTAAGGGTGCTACACATGTTATCATTAACATTTCCGGTGATATTTCTCTTATGGATGCAAATGACGCAGCAAGCTACGTACAGGAGCTTACAGGCGAAGATGCAAATATCATCTTTGGTGCAATGTATGATGACTCTGTGGCGGATTATGCGAGAATCACAGTCATTGCAACAGGATTAAACGACAGTGTACAGAGCAGCAGTCCGTTTGCGCAGAGAAATACAACTTCTCCGTTTGCAGCGAAAAGACAGGCATCTGCTCCGGCAGCTCAGCAGACAATGAATGTAAATATGCCGAGCTTCAGTCTTCCTACAATGAACGCAACTCCGTTTGGTACAAAGACTCCATCCAGCACAGTACAGAAAAAAGACATTCAGATTCCGGATTTTCTGAAAAACAGATAAGTAATCATGGAAAAGTAAAAGAGACCTTCAATGCGAAGGCCTCTTTTTTTCGTTATACAGCAATGGATTTAGTGTTCACATTGGAATGTGCCGCACTTTGTTTCCTGGCAGTCTTTTGCGTTCTCTCCGCCTACCTGAATGGCGGCTGCTGTACATTTGCAGTCGTCATTGTAGGTGCAGTGATATGCCTTACAGTCGATCTGAATGGTTTCGCATCCGCAGCCGGAAGCATAATTATTCTGCGGAGAAGAACTGTCTCGTTCCCGGAAGCTTCCACAGCAGGTATCCTCGGATAAATGGGCATTTTCTCCCATAACATCGATGTTTCCTTTAGAGCAAAGCTGCTCTTTGTTGTAGATGCAGGTAGTGGCATAACATTTTAAAACAGTCATAATCTGGACCTCCTTTTTTCAATTCGTGAATATTATTCCCGCAAAATGCAAGATTATGTATTGTTCTTATAAAAAAATTAATGTATAATAGGACACATAATTTTTTGACAAGGGGGAAAAAGAATGGAAGAACAGAAACAAAGAAGTGCGTTTACCAATAAGCTGGGCTTTGTGCTCGCAGCAGCCGGTTCAGCTGTAGGACTTGGAAACTTATGGAGATTTCCGTATCTTGCTGCAAAATACGGCGGCGGAATTTTTCTTCTGGTGTATCTCATTCTGGCAGTTACCTTCGGTTTTGCACTGATGATAACAGAGATCGCACTTGGACGAAAAACCCATTTGAGCGCAGTCGGAGCGTATAAGGCACTTGATAAAAGATTTGGCTTTCTTGGAGGACTGGCATGTCTCGTTCCGTTTATTATCACACCGTACTACTGTGTGATCGGAGGATGGGTATTAAAATATCTTACTGTATTTGTGACAAACCAGGTTTCCAGTGCAGCTAACGATGAATTTTTTGGAAATTATATCAGCCAGCCGGTGGCTCCGGTTGTATTCTTTTTAATTTACGTTGTTTTGGGACTTGTGATCGTTATGCTTGGCGTGGAAGGCGGAATTGAAAAGGCAAGTCGATTCATGATGCCGGTGCTTGTAGTTATGACCGTTATCATTGCAGCATTCAGTATTTCTCAGCCGGGAGCAATGGAAGGGGTAAAATATTACCTGATGCCTGATTTCAGCCGCTTCAGCGCTACAACGGTACTGGCAGCTCTGGGACAGCTTTTCTATTCCATGTCGCTGGCAATGGGAATTATGATCACATATGGTTCCTATATGAAGAAAGAGGCGCATCTTGAAAAATCTGTGCGACAGATTGAGATTTTTGACACAGGAATTGCGTTTATGGCAGGTCTTATGATCATTCCGGCAGTCTTTGCATTTTCCGGAGGAAGCGAAGAAGCTCTCGGAAAAGGTCCGAGTCTTATGTTTGTCACACTTCCAAAAGTGTTTGACAGCATGAAATTCGGAACGGTCATCGGTGCAATTTTCTTCCTGCTTGTATTATTTGCAGCGCTTACCTCCTCCATTTCTCTTACAGAGACACTTGTTTCTATTCTCTGTGACAAACTGAAATGGGGAAGAAAGAAAGCATGTGCGATTGTGCTTGTATTCGTACTTGCAGTGGGAATCCCGGTGTCTCTGGGATTTGGGCCGTTAAGTTTCCTGGCTCCGCTTGGAATGACGCTGCTTGATTTCTTTGATTTTATCAGCAACAGCGTTCTGATGCCGATCGTTGCTTTCCTTACATGTATCTTTGTAGGATATGTGATCAAGCCGAAGGCAATTATTGAAGAAGCGGAGATCAACGGAAAATTCAAAGTAAAAAAATTCTATACGGTGATCATTAAATATATCGCGCCGATTTGCCTTGTTGCAATCCTTGTATTCTCCGTTATGGAGGTTCTTGGAATAATTACAGTATAAGGGGTTGACATTCTGCTTTAGTTGTGGTATCTTATAACAGTACGTGAGAAAACAAAGCAGAGTTCACTCTCACCTTAGCACATAAATGTGACTTGGGTTTATATTGCACAGTAGCTGTTGATATGTCAACAGGTGTAATAGATAGAAGTGTGGACATCTGTCCACACTTTTTTTCGTACGACAACGAGGGTGACAGAGGTCATGGATTATCATTTATTCAGGTATGGAGGTGCACGACAATTAGCAATTTAATGATTAACGAACAGATCAGAGACAAAGAGGTACGTTTAATTGGCCCGGACGGAGCACAGCTCGGAATCATGTCCGCGAAGGAAGCCATGTTTAAAGCACAGGAGGCAGGACTTGATTTAGTAAAAATCGCTCCTCAGGCAAAACCGCCGGTATGCAAGATCATTGACTACGGAAAATACCGTTACGAGCTTGCAAGAAAAGAAAAAGAAGCCAAGAAAAAGCAGAAAACCATCGATGTCAAAGAAGTGCGTCTTTCCCCGAACATTGATACAAATGACTTGATGACAAAGGTAAATGCGGCTAGAAAGTTCCTCACAAAAGGAGACAGAGTGAAGGTAACTCTCCGTTTCCGCGGAAGAGAGATGGCACACATGGCAAGCAGCAAGCATGTTCTGGACGATTTTGCAGAGCATCTGTCTGATATTGCAACAGTTGAGAAGGCGCCCAAGGTGGAAGGCCGCAGCATGACAATGTTTTTAAGTGAAAAACGCTAACATAAATGTTACAGCCATGTCATACAGCGTGTGACAGGATATAGCATGAATAAAGAAGTACACAAATCAAGGAGGAAATAACAATGCCAAAAATTAAAACTTGTAGAGCAGCAGCAAAGCGCTTCAAAAAAACAGGTACAGGAAAATTAGTGAGAAATAAAGCTTATAAGAGCCATATCTTAACAAAAAAATCTCAGAAGAGAAAGAGAAATTTAAGAAAATCTGCTGTTGTTGATTCTACAAATGTTAAGAGCATGAAGAAAGCATTACCATATTTATAAGATATAGAAGAAGACGAACAGGAGGAAATTAGGAAATGGCAAGAATTAAAGGCGGATTAAACGCAAAGAAAAGACACAACCGTACATTAAAACTGGCAAAGGGCTACAGAGGAGCCCGTTCCAAACAGTATAGAATTGCAAAACAGTCTGTAATGAGAGCGCTTGCAAGCTCCTACGCAGGAAGAAAGCAGAAAAAACGTCAGTTCAGACAGCTCTGGATCGCACGTATCAACGCTGCTGCAAGAATGAACGGATTATCCTACAGCAAAATGATGCACGGCCTTAAAGTTGCAAACATCGACATCAACAGAAAGATGCTTGCAGAGATGGCTGTAAATGATGTTGCTGGTTTCACAGCTCTTGCAGAAATCGCAAAAAAAGCAATCGCTTAATCTGATATAGCATTATGTGAAAATAGAGATGCTGCATTTATCATATCTCCGGTACATATACTGGAAGTGATGAATGCGGCATTTTTTGCTATGGGAGCGTTTTCTGATATGAAAAGAAGAGTGTGTATCTCAGGAATTTTGATTCTGGGGATATGTTTTTGCTTTTTATGCTGGTATTCCGGTAAAAAATCGGTTCAGCCTGTATCTTCGCAAGAGACAGAAGAAGAGGAACCGCCAAAAGTGGCGCTTACTTTTGACGATGGGCCAAGCAGAGAATATACGCCAAAGCTCCTTGATGGATTGAAAGAAAGAAACATACTTGCGTCTTTTTTTCTAATGGGAAAAAACATAGAGGGAAATGAAGAGCTGGTTCAGAGGATACAGGAAGAAGGACATCTCATCGGAAATCACACCTACAATCATGTATGTCTGAATCAGATTTCTGATCGACAGGCAAAAGAGGAGATTGAAAAAACAAGCAACAAAATATATGAGATCACAGGAGAATATCCTGTTTTTATCAGACCGCCATTCGGAGAGTGGAAAAAAGAGCTGGAGCTTTCTGTTCCCATGTTTCCTGTTTTCTGGGATGTAGATACCCTTGACTGGAAGAGCAAAAACGTATCACAGGTTTTGCGGATCGTGGACAGACAGGTACATGAAGATTCTATTATTCTTATGCACGACGGGTACGAGACGTCTGTGGAGGCTGCTTTTGAAATTATCGACAGACTGGGTGCGGAAGGATATGAGTTTGTGACAGTTGACCGGCTTTTGATCCTGTAGTATAATAAGAACAGATGTACGGAAATATACAGTGCGAAATGGAGAAATACATATGGATTTATTTGAATATGCAAAATCAAAAACACTCGACAGAGAGTCGCCGCTTGCTTCCAGACTGCGCCCCAAAACGCTGGAGGAAGTGGTGGGACAGCAGCATATCGTAGGGAAGGATAAGCTTTTGTACCGCGCCATTAAGGCAGATAAGCTTACTTCTGTTATTTTTTACGGACCGCCGGGAACAGGAAAAACAACGCTTGCAAAAGTCATTGCAAATACAACAAGCGCCAGCTTTACCCAGATCAATGCCACAGTAGCCGGGAAAAAAGATATGGAAGAGGTTGTGAAGCAGGCAAAGGAAACTCTCGGAATGTACGGCAGAAAAACCATACTTTTTATTGATGAGATCCACAGATTTAATAAAGGGCAGCAGGATTATCTTCTTCCTTTTGTGGAAGACGGAACTCTTATTTTAATCGGTGCAACGACCGAGAATCCGTATTTTGAGGTAAACGGGGCTCTCCTTTCCCGTTCTGTTATTTTTGAACTGAAATCTCTTGGAAAAGAAGATATTAAAATGCTGATCCTGCGGGCTGTAAATGACAAAGAAAAAGGAATGGGAAGCTACGAAGCAGTAATAGAAGAGGAGGCGCTTGATTTTCTTGCAGATATGGCAGGAGGAGATGCAAGATGCGCTTTAAATGCGGTGGAGCTTGCAGTTCTTACTACGCCCAGAGCAGAGGACGGGAAAATCCATCTCACTCTTTCTGTTGCAGAAGAGTGCATTCAGAAGCGCGTGGTCCGATACGATAAAAATGGAGATAACCACTATGATATTATTTCTGCATTTATTAAAAGTATGCGCGGTTCCGATCCGGACGCAGCCGTCTATTATCTTGCAAAAATGCTGTATGCAGGGGAAGATGTAAAGTTTATTGCAAGAAGGATTATGATCCTTGCCTCAGAAGATATAGGAAATGCAGACCCGCAGGCGCTTCAGGTGGCAGTGGCGGCAGCTCAGGCAGTGGAGCGTGTGGGAATGCCGGAATCGCAGATCATTCTCTCGCAGGCAGTTACGTATATGGCGTGTGCGCCAAAAAGCAATTCTGCTGTAAACGCCATCTTTGCAGCTATGAATTCTGTGAAAAAGACAAAGACAACCGTACCTGCACACCTTCAGGACGCACACTATGGCGGACACGATAAGCTGGGACACGGCGTAGGCTATCAGTACGCCCATGATTACCCCAATCATTATGTGAAGCAGCAGTATCTTCCCTCTGAAATTCTGGGAGAACGGTTTTATGAGCCGGGTGATCTGGGATATGAAAGAGTGATAAAAGAGCATATGAAGAAAATAAAAGGGGAGGAGCTATAAAAGCTCCTCCATTATTTTTGCGTAGATTTCACGGGATTTATCCGGCCAGTTCTTACACATGGATTTTGCAGCCTCAAGATTCGGGGCGACCAGATTAATATCAAGAAGGCTTGCGTTCCGCTCGATGATCCTGCAGTTTACCGCATAGCTTCCCTGGCTGTTTGTATAATAATCTGCCGGCGTTAAAATGCGCTGCTGCATTTCGCAGCCTGCTGATTTTAAGTATTCCTTTACTTCTTTTCTGATGTCAGCAGAAAGCTCTTTTTCAAAATAGGAGAGCGTGTTTTTTCCATCTTCTGTGAGATAATAGTAAGAAGTATTGGAAATGGTGTGTTTTTCAATTAATTCCGCCTCCACAAGCTCTGAAACAGCCTCCTGAAGATGAAAATAATTTGTGTATTCCCGTTCCAGAATAAATTCTGAAATCTGGGAATTTGTAAGAGAGGATTCTGCGTGTTTCAGCATATACAATACAATTAATTTGTAGGTGGTAAATGGTGTTGCCAATATTATATCCTCCTTAAAAAAATTCCTTTCCCTGAAAACTGCCGCGCTCCTTCATTCGGTGATGAAGAAGATTTAAAACTTCCCGTTTTCTTGACGCCCATAAAGGGGCAAGGAGAAGTTCTTTTGGACCGTCGCCCGTTACACGGTGAATGACAATATCGGGATTTAAGTGCTCCAGACAGTCGATGACAAGATCAAGGTATTCTTCACGTTCCAGAACGGAAAACAGTCCTTTTTCATAATCTGCTGCAAGGTCTGTTCCTTTCAGAACGTGGAGAAGCTGAAGCTTGATGCCTTGAATATCCATTGTATTTAAGTAATCCATAGTGGATAAAACTTTCTCGTGGTTTTCCCCGGGAAGTCCCAGGATTGTGTGGACAATGACCTCGATATTTTCTTTACGAAGTGCATAAACAGCTTCTTCAAAAACAGAGAGCGGGTATCCTCTTCGTATATACAGAGCCGTATCCTGGTGCATGGTCTGGAGACCAAGTTCCACCCAGACCGGTTTCTGCCTGTTTAAACGTGAGAGAAGAGCAACAATTTCATCTCCCAGACAGTCCGGTCTTGTTCCAATGGAAAGCCCCAGAATATCCGGGTGGGAAATTGCTTCTGTGAAAATTTTCTCCAGATATTCTACGGGAGCGTAGGTGTTTGTATACGCCTGAAAATAGGCGATGTATTTTCGAATGGGACGTTTTTCGGAAATCATGGCGATCTGGCTTTCAATCTGCTCCGTTATGGAAAGAGAAGAAGAGGCTGCGAAATCGCCGCTTCCCCCTGCGCTGCAGAAAATACAGCCGCCGGTTCCCACTTTTCCATCGCGATTTGGGCAGGACATACCGCCGTTTAAGGTGACTTTATAAACCTTTTCTCCAAAACGCTCTTTCAGCATATAGTCGAGAGAGTGATACGGTTTTCCGTTCCAGTTTCTTATCATAAAGAAGCGTCCTCTGTATGAGGAAGTTCTTTTGGTGCTTCCTCAGTTTCCTGATCGGTCTCTTCGGCTTCTTCTTCCATATGCCATTCGCCGTCTTCGGCATCTTCCTTTTCTTCTTCCGGAATATATTTGTCAAAGATTTTTACAAGGAAGCAGGAATTGATGTATGCAATGGTTGCTCCTCCCATTAAGATGAAAAGCATGATCAGGAAAGACTGTACCCGGAAGCTTGGAATAAAGAGAATAGCAAACGGTACAAGGCTTATCACGATCATTAAAATGCTGTATGGAAGATGACGGACAGACATCAGAAAAGCATTTATAAAAGTACGCTTGATGGTATTGTAGAACTTGGCAAGCACAGGGTAAATATATAAGTAAACCAGCATACTCAGGAACAGAAGAACCAGGAATATGTAGAAAAGTACCTTGTACATTGTACCTTCCATAGCGCGTACAAGAGAAATATCAAGGGACAGCATAATAAAGGCTGCCAGCACAATGATATTGATGATGATACCCTGTCTTAAGTTTTCTTTGAATGAATGGAAGAATCCTTTTACGATGTAGGCTTCTTCATTGCGTACCATTTTCATAGTCACGTAAAACATGGCAGTGATGGCAGGACCGATGGTTACGATTGGAATACAGCAGACAATACATAAGAGATTCAGGATAATAAGGTCTGCGATTCTTCCCATAAAGGTGAAGAACTTATTATCCATATTGAAAATGCGATTCATAAGTTGTAGCTCCTTTTGTGTGAAATTTCTTAACAGATTACTTTTAAGTATACCGAATATGGAAGAAAAAAGCAAACTGAAAATACAGGATTGTGGGGAGCAGATTTTCAGCATTTGTCAGCAGGGAAAGGATATGATAAAATAAGCGGAGATATAGAAAGGGGCGGGAAACATGGGGAAAATGACGGTATACCACGGAGGATACGTTCCTGTGGAGCATCCGGAAATCAGAAAGGGAAGAAATACGAAAGATTTTGGTACGGGATTTTATTGCACCGTGATAAAAGAGCAGGCGCAGAGATGGGCAAAGAGATATGAAACAAAAATTGTGTCTGTTTATGATGTACGACTGAATTCGGATTTAAAAATAAAAGATTTTAAAGATATGACAGATGAATGGCTGGATTTTATTATAGCCTGCAGAAGTGGGGAAGAACACGATTATGATATTGTGATAGGTGCTATGGCGAATGATCAGATTTATAACTATATTTCTGATTATGTGGACGGGGCTATTACAAGAGAACAGTTCTGGGTGTTGGCGAAGTTTAAGTATCCAACTCACCAGATAAATTTCTGTACGAAAGAAGCATTAAAATGTCTGGAATACAGAGGGTATGAGGAGGTGAGATGATGGAGCAGTCTACAGGCAGAGAGAGCAGAAAAGACAATGATCTGTTTTTTACATGCAGCCTGATTGATTATATTGGGAGAAAAACAAAAAATACAAGAGCAGATGTTGTAAATGCTCTTGGGAAAAAGAGGCTTGAGAAAATTTATGACCTTGCGGACGTATATCACAGCGATAATATAGACAGGGTAAGTGATGATTTTATCGAAGAATGCAAAATCACAAAGGGAAATTTTGACAATGTGGGAGAATGCGGGTATTCAATTCCCTCTCACTGGGATATAGGGAAAGTATATAAGCGCCTGATTAAACAGGTTTCCCGTGAAAAAGGAGAGGAAATAATAGATACTTTGATTAAGGTGTATAATTCGTTTATCAGCCCCAAAATAGACGATTATAACAGCAGTATGTATTATGAAAATCCTTCGTATCTTCTGGAGTGTTATCTGCAAAATAAGGTTCTGTAAAATTCCTGTACAATCGCGGGGAAACATCGTATAATCATTTTGATAACAAAGGGGATTTCTCCGGAAAGGAAATGAAAAATTATGAGTTACGAATACGTTCTTGATTTACATACACACACGATTGCAAGTGGACACGCTTATAATACATTAAGAGAAATGGCGAAAGCAGCATCAGAAAAAGGTCTTTCTGTTCTCGGAATTACAGAACATGCCCCAAAGATGCCGGGGACATGTCACAGCTTTTATTTCCATAATTTAAAAACAGTTCCAAGAGAGCTTTACGGTATCCGCCTTCTTCTGGGGTCGGAAGTCAATATTATGGACTTTGAAGGAAATATTGACCTGGAAGAACGGGATTTAAAAGGCATGGATGTGATTATCGCAAGTCTTCATACACCGTGCATTAAGCCGGGAAGTATCAGGGAAAATACAATGGCATATTTAAACGTAATGGAGAATCCATACGTGAATATCATCGGACACCCGGATGACGGAAGGTATCCGGTAGATTACCGTGCGCTTGTGGAAGGTGCAAAGGAGAAGGGGAAGGTTCTGGAGCTTAACAACCATTCTCTGGACCCGAAATGCTTCAGGAGAGACGCAAGAGAAAACGATTTAAAAATGCTGGAGCTTTGTAAGGAGTATTCCGTTCCGGTTATCATGGGAAGCGATGCACATTTTGATACGCTCATCGGTGAATTTTCTATGGCAGAGAAACTTCTGGAGGAGGCAGATTTTCCGGAAGAGCTTGTTCTGAATAGAAGCGTGGAAGCTCTGAAGGGACATGTAAACGTGGAAATATAAAAGTTCTGTAAATTCCTGTTCTTTTTTGAAAAACACTTGCCTATCATGTTTTAACGTGTTAAAATAATGATATATTAATTGGATATTATTTCAAAGGAGTATGAATATGAGTAAAAAAATCAGAACTGAAGCCGTAGACCACCTATTTGAAGCGATTCTGTGTCTGAAAAATAAAGAAGAATGCTACACTTTTTTCGAAGATGTTTGTACTATAAATGAGCTTCTCTCTTTATCACAGCGTTTCGAGGTTGCAAAGATGCTGATGGACAAATGCACATATCTTGATATTTCTGAAAAAACAGGCGCTTCCACAGCTACCATAAGCCGTGTGAACCGTTCCCTGAATTACGGAAACGACGGATATGAGATGGTATTTGAGAGAATGGCGGAGAATAAAGAAGACGAAGAGAATAAATAAATACAAATGGAAAAGGAACAATCCGAAATTTGATTGTTCCTTCTTCTTTTTGAGTTATTTTTTATGTTTTTCTTTTTTGTCCCCGTCTTCTCCCAGACCGTCGATCAGCCGCTCGATCAGCATTTTCTTTACGTACACATCAAAACTTAAAAGGCAGATAAAAGAGAATTTTTTCAGAAATTCCTTATCTTCGGAATCTGCGTCCTCAAAAGTTTCCTGGGCTACATTGTAGCGTTTCAGAAGATCTTTTTTCAGATATTCAATCTGGCTTTTTTCCATGCTGAATACTTCATTGTAAATATAGGTCAGATCCTTATCTGTGTCTGACTTGAAATATTTTTCTGTAATAGGGGACAGAAGCGCCTGAATGTCGCTGATGGACAGGATATTTTTAAAATAGTAAATAAAAATCAGCATCAGCAGATGTTCTTTGGAATAACGCTTTTTCTCAGGGGAGGGAAGAAGTTTATTCTTGGCGTAATTATTGATCATAGTCTTGGTAAGAATTTTATCATCTGGATAACGTTTTGTGGAAGCAAGCTGTTCCTCCATAAAAGTTGTTACCTGATCCATATAAAGGTCAATATTTGGTAAATCTTCCGGTTTGACATAGTCTATCCGGGATATGCTTTCCAGAATGCTGTTGATCATGTTCTTTGTGTCAATCGTCATGTAAATCACCTCTAACCCCTATTATATAGTTTTGAATACTACTTGTAAATATTTTTTTACAGAATCTTTTTCTTTTTCCAGTTGCCAGTTCGATACCAGAGAAAAGAAATCAGATAATTCACAAACCATCCAAGAGGAATGGCATACCAGATTACCTGAATGCCGAGAACGGGCGATAAAAATCTGGCAACAGATACGCGAATGGCAAGATTGATAAGGTTTGCCAGCATATATACTTTTACATCACCGGAACCACGGAGAATGCCGTCTGTGATAGCTTTAAATCCCAAAAAAGAGAAGAAAATTCCCACAAACCGGAAATAAGCTGTTCCTGTCCCAAAGGCAACCGGAGACTGCACCGGGTCTACAAAAGCAGAGACAATGGGACGGTACAGAAGCTGGGAGGCAAGCGCAAGAACAATTCCGAAAGAAATAATGATCCGGTAAGCAGCTCTGTATCCCTCTTTTACGCGCTCCGTTTTTCCTGCACCAAGATTTTGTGCAGTAAAGGGAGACATGGCGTTTCCCGTTGCGATCATAGGGACGATTCCCAGAGATTCCAGGCGGCTTCCCGCAGAATATCCGGCGAGGGCGGAAGAGCCGAAATAGTTGACGGAAGACTGGGTAAGCAGCATTCCGATACTTACGATGGACTGTTGTACAATCGAAGGAATTGCAATTTTTGTTCCGGTTTTCAGCATTTTCCTATCGAAAACAGCGTATTTTTCATCATTTTCATATGTTTTCAGCAGACGGAGGAAAATAATAAGGGAAAGCACTGCGGAAATTCCCTGTGCGATCACAGTTGCAATGGCTGCACCTGCAACACCCATGTGAAAACCTCCCACCATCAGAAGATCCATTACAATATTCAGTATGGAAGAGAAAATCAAAAGCACAAGGGGAATATTTGATTTTCCAAGTGCATTAAAGTCGGCAGATAAAATGTTGTACATAAACATAAAGGGAAGACCAAGAAAATAAATCTGCAAATATAAAAGCGCATCGTCCATAATATTTTCCGGTGTTTTTAAAGCACGAAGAATTGCAGGATTATATACAAGTCCAAGAACAGCGAGAATCACGCTGATTACGCCGAAAGCAATAAGGAAGGTGTAGGCAGAGGTACGCATTTTGCCGTATCTGCCTGCTCCGAGGTACTGACTTGTAAGGACGGAAGCCCCCATTCCGCCTCCTATAGCAATCATAATAAAAACAGTTGTGAAGGAGTAGGATGCTCCCACAGCAGCGAGGGCGTTTTCTCCGGCAAACTGTCCTACAATAATAGAGTCCGCCATATTGTAAAACTGTTGGAAAAGATTTCCGATAATCATGGGAAGGGCAAAGAAAAGAAGGGTTCTTCCCGGTTTTCCCTGTGTTAAATTTTGTTGTTTCTGCAAAGTATCACCTCAAATATCTGTAGTTTTCATTTATGGAATAAGAAGTCCGCATACAAGGACAAAGTGATGGGGAAGACGTCCTTCCTCCAGCCATTCCAGATGAAGACCCATAAGTTTTTCTATAGTAAGACCCACATTTCCTCCGAGAGATTCAATGGAATAGCGCATTTTATCCGGGAAAAGACAGGGTTCTCCCTTTTCTCGGGAGCAGACGGTACATCTTGTGCAGCTTCCGGCGGAAAGACTGATGCTTCCGGGGTATTTTTCCTCTTCCTTAAAAAGCTCAAGAGAAAGCCGTTCTTTTTCTTTTATCAGAACTTCGTCCAGAATATGGTTTATCTCCTCACGGGTGTAAGTTTTGTTCAGGGCTTTCTCTGAAAAAGTAATCTTTGAAGCAAGAAGATTTAAAGTTTTATATTTTTTCCAGAAATCCAGTACATGAAAATCATAGGAAGGGCAGGACCATCGCTTGTCATAATTGGGACAAGCTCTGCAGGCTTCCAGAAATGTTTCCACATCTACAAATCCGTCTACATATTCAGATACAGGGACAGAGGCAGTGTGGCGTGTGGTTTGATAGCTGATATTTGACATAGTTTTTCCTTTCCTGTCGGACCAAAAGATATAATATTGAAAAGCAAAGTCATTATATAAAGACAGTTTAAAAAAGTCAACATTTTATGCTATAAAGGCGAAAGAAGGAGATTGTGACGAATGCCGCAATTAGAAAATAAAAACGGATAGGATTGTAAAATGGGAGAAAAATATTGAACAATGGAAAGGTGATATTATATAATATTTACAGATATATTTGAGGAATTTTGTGACAAAATCAGATGTTTTTGTCACTGTCTAAAGCAGGAGGGACGGATTTGATAAAAGAATATCAGGAATGGGCAGATACCATATGGAAAAAAGTAGACACCAAATTACAGACAGTAGCAGCACGTTCAAGATTTAAGCTGCCTTATACTACAATCGACGGGGTTCACGATAATTTTGCAGAAAAAGATATTTCCTGGTGGACAAACGGCTTTTGGGGCGGCTTAATGTGGCTCATGTATCTGGATACGAAAAATGAGGTTTACAAAGCAACTGCAGAAGAAAGCGAAGAAATATTGAAGGAAGCCTTAATGGAATATGAGGGGCTGCATCATGATGTAGGGTTTATGTACCATATTACCAGCGGGGTGAATTACCGGGTAACAGGAAATCAGAAATCAAAAGTACGTACTTTGCTGGCGGCAGATATATTAGCCGCCAGATATAACCTGAAGGGAGGTTATATCCGTGCATGGAATTCTGATTATGTGGGTTGGGCAATTATTGACTGCATGATGAATATTCCGCTCTTGTATTGGGCTTCCGAGGAGAAGAACGATCCACGTTATCGATATATTGCAATGAGTCATGCAGATAAGACGATGAAGCATCATGTAAGGGCTGATGGAAGTGTAAAACACATTGTGGAATATGATCCGGAAACAGGAGAAGAAATACAGGAAATCGGAGGTCAGGGGTATGGCGTCGGATCTTCATGGAGCAGAGGGCAGGCATGGGGATTGTATGGTTTTACTGTGAGTTATCTATATACGCAGAAAAAAGAATATCTGGAGACGGCAAAGAGGATTGCGCATTATTTTATATCCAGTGTTTGTGAAGACTACCTGCCAAGATGTGATTTTCGAAGTCCGGCAGAACCTGTTATTTATGACAGCACGGCCGGAGCCATTGCAGCCAGCGGGCTTCTGGAATTAGCGAAAGCTGTGACCGAAGAGGAGCAGGAAACTTATCTGAGGGCGGCAGTTCATCTGCTAAAGGCTCTGGAAGATAAATTCTGTAACTGGGATTTAGAAGAGGATTCCATTTTGCAGATGGGAACGGAGCGGTATCATGACAAAAAAGGAAGACATATACCGATTATATACGGAGATTATTATTTTATAGAGGCATTATACAAATTGCGGGGAAATGAATTCCGTGTCTGGTAGAAAGGAATCATATGAAATATAGGAGATTTGAAACAAAGCAGGATTATATAAACAGTTTACTGGAAATTTGTGAACCTTTAAAAAAATATTATTCCGATGGAAATGCCTTGCTGCATCTGGGAGAAACGAAAACGCATTACGACGACAGAACACTTGACCTGGAAGGATTTGCAAGAATTTTATGGGGCTTAGTACCGCTGTGGAAAGGAAGTATCAGAACGGATTTTCTGGAAATATACCAGAAAGGAATTGCCAGTGGAACAGATAAAACCAATCCTGAATACTGGGGGGATTTGTTTGACGGACATCAGGCATTTGTGGAAATGGCTGCGATGGGGTTGGGACTTCTGCTGGTTCCGGAAAAAATCTGGGAACCGTTATCAGAAGAAACAAAGAAAAATTTTGCCGAATGGCTTTTTCAGATTAATGAGTATTCCTATTCAAAAAATAACTGGCAGTTTTTCGGCGTACTTGTGAATCTTGGATTAAAACATGTGGGAGCAAGATACAGTCAGGAAGCCATAGATGCCGCTCTGGATATAATCGAAGAGTGTTATCTTGGAGATGGCTGGTACTCTGATGGAAAAACGGAACAGAGAGATTATTATATTTCTTTTGCAATGCATTTTTATTCTCTTATTTATGTAAAGGTCATGAGAGAGAAAGATGCAGAACGAAGCCGGAAATTTGAAAAAAGAGCCAAAAGGTTTGCCGAAGATTTTATATACTGGTTTGCTGAGAACGGAGAAGCGCTGCCATTTGGTCGCTCTCTGACTTACCGTTTTGCACAATGTGCCTTTTTTGCTGCTGCGGCTTTTGCAGAGGTAGAGGTATTTTCCTATGGGATTATGAAAGGTATTGTAAATCGACATATGCGCAGCTGGTGGGAAAAACCTGTTTTTGATAAAGAAGGCTTATTGACGATCGGATATGCTTATCCGAACTTAAATATGGCGGAGGGATATAACGGACCTGGTTCTCCATATTGGGCACTGAAAAGTTTTATTGTACTGGCGGTTGAGGATACATCGCCATTCTGGAAAGTAAAAGAAGAACCATTACCGGAGCTTGACAGAATCAAGGTTTTAAAACACCCCAAAATGATCATGCAAAGAGTAGAAAAGAATCACGTAATTGCTTTGACATCAGGACAGTATGTTGGTTTTCAGCCGAATCATGCGGCAGAAAAATATGAAAAATTTGCATATTCTACATATTTTGGATTTTCAGTACCGAAATCATATTATCTGCTTGAAAAAGCAGTGCCGGATAATATGCTGGCATTCGAAAAAGACAATATGTACTATGTACGAAGGAAATGTGAAAAAGTTGAAATAAGAGAAGACAGTATTTATTCAAAATGGAGTCCTATGTCAGGCATTTCCGTGGAAACCGTTTTGCAGCCTTGCGGACAGGGGCATATCAGGAAACATAAAATTATGTCAGATTGTGATATTGATGCAGTAGAGTGCGGTTTTTCTATACCGGGAAATGATTATGGAAAAGAACACGAAAAGAGAAACGGTATTGCCTGTGTGGAAAACGAATATGGAATCAGTAAAATAGAAGTATTAGAAGGAGAAGGAATTGGAGACATCATTGATTGTGAAGCAAATACAAATCTGATTTATCCAAAAACATTACTTCCGTATATCAGATTTCATATTAGAAAAGGAAGTACCATCATCAGGGTTTATGTGGAAGCTATAAAAGGAAACAGGTAAAATATTCTGTGGAAAAATATTGTTTTTCAGGAGGCGATTATGGAATTTCAGCATGAACTTATTATCCCAAATGAAGGGCTGCCCTTTAAGCTTTTCCTGTTCGAAGGCGGAAGCGGGAATTATGTAAGAGAAAAACACTGGCATACTTCGGTTGAGATTTTTGCAGTTATGGACGGAAAATTAAGTTTTTTTCTGAATGAGGAGGAATATCCACTGAAGGCAGGGGAGCTGATCATCATTAATTCCAATGAGATTCATTCAATCCATGCCCCTGAAAAAAATCAGACGGTTGTTCTTCAGATTCCCCTGAAGCAGTTTGAGGATTATTTTACAGCAGAGCGCTTTATCCGGTTTGCAAGCACCGGACACCCGAAAAATAAAGAACTGGCAGGGCGTATTCGGGAACTGTATGAAGTCAACAAAAAGCAGGAAATTGGATGTCCGTTTAAGATAAAGGCAGTCTATAATGAGATCATGTATCTTCTTGTGAGCGCCTATCGCATTACAGAGGTTGGGGAGCGAGAGGTGCGATACAGCAGAAGGCTTGACGCTTTGTCAAAAATTACCACATACATGAGGGAACATTACAAAGAGGATTTAAAGCTTTCGGAGCTGGCGGCAATGTTCGGATATTCTGAGGCATATCTTTCCAGAATGTTCCGAAAATATGCAAAAGTAAATTTTAAGACGTATCTGCAGGATATTCGTATGGCGTATGCTTACAGGGAGCTTATGAATACGGACCACACCATAAGCACCATTGCCCTTGAGAACGGATTTTGCAGCAGCAGAGGCTTTGCAAGGGACTTTCGGAAACGATATGGAATCCTTCCAAGCGAGCTTATCAAAGAACGGGAGAAAAAATAAAAAGTCAAAAAATAGCACTATAAGAGACAAGAAAAGCGGCGAAAAGTATACCACAATACGGTATACTTTTTTTATCTTAATCAGAGAAGAAAATTAAGGAGGAGAATCGTGGAAATTAAAAGTGTATTGGATGCAGATTTTCGTAAATACGGAAAGGTGCTGGAAGGGTATGATTTTTCCGCTCTGTTAAGGGCAATGCGCCACACACCTGTTCCAGAGGATGTTGTGTACGTTCCTTCCTGTGAGGAAATGGAATCTCTGGAAGTGGCAAAAGAACTGCAGAACAAAGGGTTTGGCGGTCTGCCAATCCAGATTGGATACTGCAATGGACATAATAAAAAGTTAAATGCAGTGGAGTATCACAGAAATTCAGAGATCAATGTGGCAGTGACAGATCTTGTTCTTCTTTTAGGCTGTCAGCAGGATATTGAGGAAGATTTTACATACGACACTTCTAAAATAGAAGCGTTTCTTGTGCCGGCAGGAACCGGAATTGAGGTTTACGGAACAACGCTTCACTATGCGCCGTGCAATACGGAAAACAGCGGCTTCCAGTGTGTTGTCGTTCTTCCCAAAGGGACAAATACAGAGCTTACCTTCCCTGTAAAAGAGACAGGAGAGGAAAAGCTTATGACTGCAAAAAACAAATGGCTCATCAGTCATGAGGAAGCTGCCATAGAGGGTGCTTTCAACGGACTGAAGGGTGAAAATATTACGTTATCATAACTATAAAAGGAGAAATGAATCATGAACAATATGCCAAAAGTAAAAATCGGAATCGTAGCAGTAAGCCGTGACTGTTTCCCGGAAAGTCTTTCCGTAAACAGAAGAAAAGCGCTTGTGGAGGCTTACACAAAGAAATATGACGCAGAGGAAATTTATGAATGTCCAATCTGTATTGTAGAAAGTGAAATCCATATGGTGCAGGCTCTTGAGGACATTAAAAAAGCAGGATGCAACGCACTTGCCGTTTATCTTGGAAACTTCGGACCGGAAATTTCCGAGACACTTCTTGCAAAGCATTTTGACGGACCGAAAATGTTCCTTGCAGCAGCAGAGGAATCAGGAGACAACCTTGTACAGGGACGCGGCGACGCATACTGCGGTATGTTAAATGCAAGCTACAACTTAAAGCTTCGCGGCGTAAAGGCATATATTCCGGAATATCCTGTGGGAGATGCAGAGGAATGTGCAGATATGATCCACGAATTTGTTCCGATCGCAAAGGCAATCGAAGGATTAAATAACCTGAAGATCATAAGCTTTGGACCGCGCCCGTTAAATTTCCTTGCATGTAATGCTCCGATCCAGCAGCTTTACAACATTGGCGTGGAAATCGAGGAAAACTCCGAGCTTGACCTTTTCGAAGCATTTAACAAACACGCGGGAGATGAGAGAATCCCTGCGATCGTAAAAGAAATGGAAGAAGAGCTTGGTGCAGGAAATAAAAAACCGGAAATCCTTTCAAAGCTTGCTCAGTATGAGCTTACTTTAAAAGACTGGGTAGAAGAGCACAGAGGATACCGCAAATATGTGGCGATCGCCGGAAAATGCTGGCCTGCATTCCAGACACAGTTTGGCTTTGTTCCATGCTATGTAAACAGCCGTCTTGCAGCACAGGGAATCCCTGTATCCTGTGAAGTTGATATTTACGGCGCATTAAGCGAGTTTATCGGAACAGTAGTAAGCAATGATACCGTTACTCTTCTTGATATTAACAACTCCGTACCGAAAGATATGTACGAGAGCGATATTAAAGATAAATTCAATTACACACAGAAAGATACCTTCATGGGCTTCCACTGCGGAAATACAGCATCAGGAAAACTTTCTTTCTGTGAGATGAAATACCAGATGATCATGGCAAGAACACTTCCGGAAGAAGTGACACAGGGAACTCTGGAAGGCGATATTGTTCCTGGAGATATTACATTCTACCGCCTGCAGAGCACAGCCGACAATAAGCTTCGCGCTTATATTGCACAGGGCGAGGTGCTTCCTGTTGCAACACGTTCCTTTGGTTCTATCGGAATCTTTGCAATTCCGGAAATGGGACGTTTCTACCGCCATGTGCTGATCGAGAAAAATTACCCGCATCACGGAGCAGTTGCATTCGGTCACTTTGGAAAACAGCTTTTCGAGGTGTTCAAATACATCGGTGTTCCGGTAGAAGAAATCGGATATAATCAGCCGGCAGGCGTTCGCTATCCAACAGAGAATCCGTGGGGCTAATGAGGTGAGTCTATGTATTATATAGGGATTGATTTGGGGACTTCTGCAGTGAAGCTGCTTCTTATGGAGGAGTCCGGAAAAATCTGTAATATTGTTTCAAAAGAGTATCCGCTCTTTTTCCCGAAACCGGGCTGGTCAGAACAGAATCCCGAGGACTGGTTCACACAGAGTATGGAGGGAATGAAAGAGCTTACAAAGGACATTGATAAAGAAAAAGTTGCGGGGATTGGTTTCGGAGGACAGATGCACGGTCTTGTAACTCTGGATGAAAAGGACGAAGTCATTCGTCCTGCCATCCTCTGGAATGACGGACGTACAGGAGAAGAGACGGAATATCTGAATCAGGTGATCGGAAAAGACAAGCTTTCCGCATATACTGCGAATATCGCCTTTGCCGGATTTACTGCGCCGAAGATCCTGTGGATGGAGAAACATGAGCCGGAAAATTTTGCCCGGATCCAGAAGATCATGCTTCCAAAGGATTACCTTGCGTATCGTCTTTCCGGTTCTTTCTGCACAGATGTTTCCGATGCTTCCGGTATGCTTCTTCTTGATGTGAAGAATCGCTGCTGGTCAAAGGAAATGCTGGAAATCTGTCATGTGAGAGAAGAACAGCTTCCGAAGCTTTATGAAAGCTGGCAGGTTGTGGGAACCTTAAAGCCGGAAATTGCACAGGAGCTTGGTTTCCCTGCTGATGTGAAGGTGGTTGCAGGAGCCGGAGACAATGCGGCTGCAGCTGTAGGAACGGGGACTGTAGGAGACGGACAGTGTAATATTTCCCTTGGGACATCGGGAACGATCTTTATTTCCAGTAAAGAATTTGGCGTAGATGAAAATAACGCGCTTCATTCTTTTGACCATGCGGACGGAAGCTATCATCTTATGGGCTGTATGTTAAGCGCTGCCTCCTGTAATAAATGGTGGGCAGAGGAAATTCTGGGAACAAAGGATTTCGCAAAAGAGCAGGCAGGAATTACAAAGCTTGGCGAAAATCATGTATTTTTCCTGCCGTATCTTATGGGAGAGCGTTCTCCTCACAACAATCCGGACGCAAGAGGCGTATTCTTTGGAATGTCAATGGATACCACAAGGGCAGATATGACTCAGGCAGTTTTGGAAGGTGTTGCTTTTGGACTTCGCGATTCCCTCGAGGTGGCAAGAAGTCTTGGAATTAAGATTGAGCGCACAAAAATCTGCGGCGGCGGTGCAAAAAGCCCTCTCTGGAAAAAAATCATTGCCAATGTAATGAATTTAAAAGTAGACGTTTTGGAAAACGAAGAAGGGCCATCTATGGGAGGAGCTATGCTGGCAGCAGTGGGCTGCGGCGCTTATCCTGACGTGGAAACCATCGGAAAGAAGTTTGCAAAAGTGGTGGATACGGTAGAACCGGAACCGGAGCTTGTTGCAAAATATGAAGAAAAATATCAGAAATTCAGGAAACTGTATCCTGGAATGAAAGAATTGTTTTAAATTTGAATGAGAGATAGAAAATCCCCTGTCATGGCAGTTACGAAAGCTGCTGTGCAGGGGATTTTTGCCGTGTGATTTTTACAATTTTGATGCATATAAATATTTATTTTCTCCGTGTTGCTACATCCTGAAAGCGGAAATAATCCGGGCGGTGACGCGACTGGGTGTATTCAAACTGAATACCGTCTGCATTATACGTCTGGCTTGTGATATGATTTTTTCTGTTTTTTGTTGACATTACATAAGCGTCTGCTTATAATGAAAATACAGAAAATTTAAAAATAAAGGAGGGATTCACATGAAAAATAGAAGAAAAATATTAATAATTCTAACAACATTAAGCACAGTATGTCTTCTTTCTGGCTGGGACAGAGACACAACAAAGGAAGAGAAACTGCAGTATCTTCAGTTTAATTCTACGAGAATGGACGTAAAAAAATATCCTCCGCAGCAGCTTTCCAGATTCTGGGAAGATTTGGAAAGCACGATTCCCACAGAGAATGCAAAACCAGAAGAGCCTGCAGAAGATAAAAATTTTCCTTCTGTTCTTCTTATTTATGAAGGCGGAGGAACAGAATCTCTCCAGTTTTTTAAGGACAGCGATAAGTGGTTTATGGAAACACAGGACGGTACAATCTATGAAAATGCAGACTTTATAACAGAGTGGATTCCATACGAGGAGCCTGAAAATACAGAAAACCAGCCCAGAGTGATCACAAGCCCAGAGATTGATGAGGAATTGTTTGGCGCATATCTTGACGCTTTGAAAAATCAGGAGCTTTCAGATATGGAAGGAGAGGTAGTATATAAAACGGAAGCTTTCAGGCAGCAGAACATTCCTTCAGAGACGATAAAAGATCAGGTTCGTCAGATTTTTATAAAAAGGTGGAAGCTTTTTGATTATGCAGAAAAAGAGGGATTTTTTCCCACAGAAGAAGAGCAGAAGCAGATGGTTGAGGATTGTATTGCAAGAATAAAAGACGAGCCTTATTATGAAGAGTATGAAAAAATCTGTAAAAGTGAAGGGCTTTCTTTTGACGACATCGTACGGAAAAATAAAGATTTAATATGCGAACTGGAATTAACACATAAATTTTATGATGCCAGAACAGAAGAGTTTAAGGAAGGAAAAGATATTTCAGACGGGTATATTTATGAAAACTTCAGAGAATACTGCGTAGCTTTTATGGAAGAGAATGTTTATGGGAAAGAGCCGGAAAGTGAGGAATATAAAGAAAGGCTTCAGGAGCTGGAAGAAGCTCTTGAAAAAGCAGGGGAAGCATAAAGCTGAATTCATTATCTAAAATCCGTTGACATAAATAATAGAGGATGCTACAATAAAATTACATATCTGGGAGAACTATTCTTAGCCATTCGGCTCTAAATCCCCATATGAATATTAATTGAATATGGCGGAAAGAAGAACCGCTGGCAGAAAAGCTTCTTTGAGATGCCCGCGTTTCCTTTCCGCTGTTAGAAAGGAAAATGCGATGGCAAAACGAACCTTAAAACACCTGAACCTTCTGGACGATTTTCTATTTGGAACGCTTGTATCACACAAAGAATTTGGAGAATCCTTTTGCAGGGAGCTGCTCCAGACAATTTTTCAAAGAAAGTTCGGGAAACTGAAAGTAATTCCACAGCGTCAGTATTACGGAGATGATACAGGGAATCATGGAACACGTCTTGATGTGTATCTGGAAGAAGACAACGCTGAGCTAGAACCGGAAGCACTCTATGATCTGGAAGCAGAAAATGCAAAAGACAGAAAGAAACGGCATCATCTTCCAAAACGGGCGCGTTTTTATCGGGCAATCGTGGATGGTCACAGCCTTGCGTCCGGTGAAGACTATGGCACATTAAAAGATGTATATATCATCATCATTCTTCCATATGACCCATTTGATCGGGAGCGCCTTATTTATACCATACGTAATATGTGTCAGGAAGACCCTTCCATGCCATATGAAGACGGAGCAAGAACTATATTTCTTTACACAAAAGGAACAAAGGGAAATATTTCAAAGGAACTTCAGGAGCTTCTCCATTATATGGAAGATACAGAAGAGAAAAATGCAGTAAATCCATCATTGCAGAAGATACAAAAAATGGTAGAAAAAGTAAAAGAAGACAAGGGGGTGCTTCTGGAATATATGAAGGTCTGGGAAAGAGAACAGATGATCCGGGAAGAAGGCATGGAGGCTGGCAAAGCAGAGCAGGAGAAAGAAACTGAAAGAGAACGCCAGAGAGCCCAGAGAGAACAACAAAGAGCGGAGAAAGCAGAAAGAGAAGTAGCAGAACTTAGAGAAAAGCTTGAGAAATTGCAAAAACAAAATTTTTAAAAAGTATGTGACAAATATCGGAAAAAGTGGGGGAAGCATAAAGCTTCCTCCATATTATTTTTACAACTGATGTACAGAGTCCCGTTCGATTAAAGTAGTAGGAACGAGAATCTGTTTCGTGGAAGATGTATCGTTATTATTTTCCAGACGGTGAAGTAGCAGCAGAGCTGCCTGTTTTCCGATTTCTTGCAGATTTTGACGGATAACGGTAATATGAGGCCGTATGGAGGAAAAAATAATATCATCATCAAAACTGATAATAGAAACATCCTGTGGAATTTTAAATCCAGCGTCCAGAAGTGTTGCAATTCCGTCAAGACATAATTCCAGGCTGCAGAAAAATAATGCAGTTGGAAACGAGGAGGAACGAAGCAGTTTTTGAATTTGTTCTTTGCCGTTTGAAGCATCTTCATTTTCATAGGAATAATATTCCGGAGTAAGTGGAAGACCGGCATTTTTGATTGCAGACAGAAATCCCCGTGTACGTTCCTGAATCGTATAGCTGTCTTTTAAACCGGCGATGAAGCCTATTTTTTTGTGATTATGGCGAATGAGATATTCGCCTGCCGTGTAGCCTCCCTGGTAGTTATCGGAAGTGACATAGTCGCTTTGTAGGGCGTTGGTAATCTGATCCAGAAAAACAACAGGAATTGCATGCTTATGTAAAGTAGAAAGAGCCTGTTCCGTCCAGTAGGAAACAACCGCGATTACGCCGTCCACTTTATTATTAAGAATATGATTGATCACGTATTGCTGGCGCTGAAAATCTGAGGAGATTGTATAAACAATACTCCGGTATCCACGTTCTCGTAAGGTTGTTTCAATATAAGTTGTAATTGGTCCCCAAAAATAGTTGCTGAGAGAGGGAATTACAATTGCGATAGTATTGGTTTTTTCAGCGCGCAGACCCTGAGCAATACGGTTTGGGGTATATCCCAGTTTTTCTATAGAATTTTCAATTAAAATCCGGTTTTCAGGAAGTACTTTTTTGTGGTTTAAGTACTTGGAAATAGTAGCAAGAGAAAGACCGGTATCTTTTGCAATATCTGTAATGGTAATTTTCATAATATCATTCCCCGAGTATATTTTAATTTTATTTTAACACAGAAAAAGAAGGGGAACAATTCTTTTTGTTGATGGCAGACGTAATCTGTTCCAACGCTTTCTGAAGGGTGGAACGGTGGCATGCAAGATTCATTCGCATGAAGCCGGAACCTTCATGTCCAAAGGCAATTCCGGTATCAAGCCATACTTTCGCTTCAAAAGAAAGAAACTTCTCTAATTGTGCGTCACTCATATTCAGAGCACGGAAATCAAGCCATGCAAGGTAAGTTCCTTCAAGAGGAGCCATATGAATTTGCGGCAGAAATTCCTTCAGCCAGTTTTGAAGAAAACTGCGGTTTCCTCCCAGATACGTTAAAAGCTGCGTGAGCCATTCTGCTCCGTCTCTGTAAGCTGCTTCACAGGCAGCAAGTCCCATAAGATTGACACCTTCATATCTTCCGGCAAGCAGTTCTTCCTGAAAAGCTTTACGGATTTCCGGATTTGGTATAAATATATTAGAAGTGTGAAGCCCTGCAATGTTAAAGGTTTTGCTGGGAGCTGTACAGGTAATGGAAGATGCTGCGAACGCCGGAGAGATACTGGCAAAAACCGTATGTTTTCGTTTGTCAAATACAATATCGCTGTGTATTTCGTCAGAAACAATTTTCACGTTGTGACGAAGGCATATTTCCCCTATTTTTGTAAGTTCTTCGCGGCTCCATACGCGACCTACAGGATTGTGGGGACTGCATAAAATAAAAAGTTTGACATGATTATTTTCTATTTGTTGCTCGAAGTGGCAAAAATCAATTTCATATCTATTTTCGGTAGAAACGAGGGGGCTTTCTACAGCGATTCGGTGATTCCGTACAATACATTCCCTGAATGGGTAATAGACAGGGGGCTGAATCAGGATACTGTCGCCCGGTTTTGTCAGAACACGAATAGCAGCGGCAATCGCGCAGATGACGCCCGGTGTCTTAATGAGCCAGTCTTTCTGTATATCCCAGTGAAAATGTGAACGATACCAGTTGGAAAGTGCATGGAAATAGCCGTCTTTTTCTGCTGTATATCCATATAATCCATGATTAACAACTTTGGTAAGCGCTTCTTTTACACAAGGGGGACTTAAAAAGTCCATATCTGCAACCCACATGGGAATAATGTCCTCAGGTTTTCCATGTTCGGCAGCAAAATCATATTTATAAGAATTGGTATTGTAACGATTTACAGGAAAATCAAATAGTGTTGTCATTTTATATGTTACCTCCGTGATTAAAGTAAAAGCTTTATCTTAAGAGTAAATTAAACGAAACGTTTTGTCAATTAGAAATAAAATCACAAAATATAATTGTGAAAAATACACAAAAAATAAGAAGAAAAATAGTGCAAAATATAAGAAAAGAATTATATACACGTTTTTATATTGACAAAACGTTTTGCTTTTTGTATCTTGAATGTAACAAAAACAAGAACCTATACAGGAGGTAAAGACCATGAAGAAAGTAATGAAACAAATGCTGAGTGTAACAATTGCAGCTGTCACCGCAGTTTCTGCGCTGCCATACGGCGTAGCAGCAGAAGATTTTTCTTTGAAAGATAAGAAATTTGATGACGTAACGATTCGTGTAGCAACACGAAACGGTGGTGGAAGTGACGATGCGGCCTCTGCATATTATGAGCAGAAGGTGAAGGAATTTAATGAGATGGACAACGGCATTACAGTGGAGATGACCAATATATCCAGTGAAACAGATTATCTTGATAAACTCAGTACAGACTTTGCTTCCGGTGATGCCCCGAATATTTTTCAGGAATATGGAGGTGCAAGATGTCTTGACTACTTAGATGCCGGATACCTGTTGGATTTGCAGCCATATCTGGAGGCGGATGAAGAATGGTATGGGGGATTTTCCGATAATGGTTGGTCAACCTGTAAATTTGAAGATTACGGATATGAGGGAATTTACGGAGTACCATCTGAAGTATATCAGATTATGCTTTATTACAATAAAGAAATTCTGGAAGAAAATAATGTAGAACCACCAACAACGTTTGATGAACTGATGGATGCCTGTGCAACATTAAAAGATGCAGGTGTTGAACCATTCCAGATAGGGGAAAAAGACGCATGGCGTTTTGGACACCTTCATACAGTTCTTTCACTGAAAAAATATGGACCTGAAGTTGCAGAAAAACTTGCAACCAGAGAAATGACTTATGACGGCGAAGAGATGACCTCAATTTATGATATGATGAAAGAAATGGTAGATAAAGGTTATCTGGGAGAGAATCTGTTAAGCACAGATAAGAGTATGGAAGATACTTTATTTGAAGAAGGGAAAGCGGCATTTAAGTATGACGGTTCCTGGTATCCCGGACTTTTACAGCAGTCAGAATCTCCGCTTTATTCAGAGGAAAAAGTAGGTGTTGTCAGATTCCCGGCCATTGAGGAGGAATATGCTGCAGTAGATATGGGCGGAGCAACGGACGCGTATTATGTATCAACATTAAATGCAACAGAAGAAGAAATTGAAGCGTCTGTTGTCTTTCTGAAATATCTGGCAAGTGTTGACTATATCAAAGGACTGATCGAGGTAAATCCAAATACTTACGCGTATAATGTAGAAGTGGATACAGGGAATTATCTTCTTGATGATGTAATGGCGATTATGGAAGAGACACAGGATGTAAAATCAGATTTGCAGGGATATGATACACAGTCTATGATGATGAATACAGTTCGCACGTCTCTGCAGGGGCTGGCGATGGGAAAAACTTCAGAAGAAGTAGGAAAAGAAATTACAGATACTCTGTCTGAATACGAATGATAAATAGAAAGCGTCCTCAGGCGGATAAAAGCCTGAGGACCTTTCTGCTGTTTGGGAAAGAAAATAAAAAAGAGGTGACAGAGATTATGAAAAGAAAAGGTAAGGAATATGCAGTATCCATTGGTTTTCTGCTTCCGGCGGTTATTTTAATCATACTCTTTATTGTATATCCTATCGTGGATGCAGGAATTTTGTCCTTTCATTCCTGGAAGGGGTTATTTGGACAACCTAAGAAATGGGTGGGTATGGAAAACTACTATAAAGTTCTTACAAGCGAAAATTTCTGGCGTTCTATGGTAAACTGTCTGTGGTTTATGGCTGGCAGTTTTGCGGTTCTTATGCCGATTGCGTTTGGTCTGGCGCTTTTAATTACTTCTGATTTAAAAGGCACAAGAATTATGAAAACTGCGTTTTTTATGCCGGTTATGCTTGGTACAACAGCGGTAGCTCTTATGTGGACGCATATATTTAATCCGAATTGGGGCGGAATTGCAGGGATTTTAAAATTTCTGGGTTTGGATAATCTGATTATGGACTGGCTTGCCACGCCAGTAGTAAATGTAATTTGCGTAGTGCTTGTAAATGAATGGATGTATGCTGGATATAATATGCTGATTTTTGCAGCGGGGCTCGTTTCCATTCCAAAGAATTTGTATGAGGCAGCAACGATAGACGGATGTGGGCGCTGGCAGAGACTCCGGTACATCACTCTTCCCATGATGAAAAACACATTTAAGATTTTTTCTATTCTGGCGTTTACAGGTTCTTTGAAAGTGTTTGATATTGTGTGGACGATGACAAGGGGCGGCCCGAATAATGTAAGCTCAACGCCTGGAATTATTTTATATACACAGGCATTTCAATACAAACTTTTCGGACGAAGCAGTGCATACAGCATAATTTTGCTGATATTTGGCATTGTTTTGAGCCTGGTTGTGAACCGGATATTCCGTCAAAAAGAAGAAATGTAGGGGGTGTGAAAATGAGAAAGAGTAAAAAAATCAATACTTTGTGGTATGCCTTAGCGATAGTATGGGGCGGCATTACAATACTTCCTCTTGGAATTACAGTATTATCTTCTTTTAAAAATAATAATGAAATCAATTCAGGCTTATTTGCGCTGCCGGAAAAATGGAGAATAGATAATTATATAAAGGCGAACGAGATGGCAGATGCAGTGACCAGTATCGGAAATTCTGTGCTGCTGGCAATTTTAACTACAATACTGGTCACTATAATTGGAATGATGGCGGCATATATTCTGGCGCGGAAAAATTATTTTTTCATAAAACCGCTGTACTTATTTTTTATGATAGGCGTTATGGTTCCTGTACATTGTACGATCGTACCTATTTCTTCTATAGCGAGTGCATGGAAAGCAAAAGATCAGTATTGGTTTATTCTGCTTGTGTATGTAGCTTTTAATCTTGCGCAGGCAGTATTTTTATACACAGGATATATACAGGGAATAGATAAGGAACTGGATGAAGCTGCAATTATTGACGGATGCGGAAATGTAAAACTGCTTACAGAGATTCTTTTTCCTATAAGTAAACCGATTATTGCCACAGAGGCGATTTTCGTATTTATATATGGATATGGAGAACTTATTTTTTCGCTGGTGCTTTTGACAAAGCCAGAAAAATATACGGTTTCAAGGGCAATGCTCAATTTTACGGGAGCGCATTCTACAGATATGGGCCCGCAGTTTGCATTTATCGTAATGGCTATATTACCAACAATTACGATATACCTTATATTCCATGAAAAAGTAGAATCCGGGATTTTATCCGGTGCAGTAAAAGGGTAAAATTCTAAGGTTCAAAATGGTACAATATGGAAATTTATGATATATTAGAAATAACGAATAGCAGCAAAATACTGTAAAAGAGAGGAGCAGATAACAATATGTCGGTTACAATAAAGGATGTGGCAAAAGAGACTGGGCTGGCTATTTCTACTATATCAAAATATATGAATGGGGGAAATGTACGGCCGGACAACAGGGAGAAAATTGAAAAAGCTGTTCAGAAGCTGGGATATTCGCCTAATAATTTTGCAAGAGGATTACGTAGTGCCAGAACTTATACAGTTGGAGTGCTGATTCAGTCTATGGAGGGGGCATATTGTGCAAAACTGGTAGGGTATCTGGAAAAATATCTGCAGGAAATAGGGTGTGGACTGATTTTGTGCTGTCATGGAAATTCATTTGAGAGGGCGGAAGAATATGTGGAATTTTTATGTGGACAGTTAGTGGACGGAATTATAGCCATATCATTTCCGTGTGAAAAAGATTATCTGGAAAGGGCGAGAAATGCGGATATTCCGATTGTAAGTCTGGAGGAAGCAAATGCAGGCAGCGTGGGGGATCTGATTCAGACAGACGCGGCGGTTTCCTCTTATGAACTTATCCGGTATCTGATTTCTATGGGGCACAGAAAAATCGGAGTTATAAAAGGCCCGGAGAATAGCAAAGCGGCACAGGAACAGATAAGGGGATTTCGGAGAGTAATGGAAGATTATGAAATTCCGGTAAGAGAAGAATGGATTGTGAGAGGAAATTATGATACAGAAGGCGGGTATCGTGCCATGATGCAGATATGGGAACAAACAGAAAAGCCTACGGCAGTTTTTGTTACTAATTACTATTCCTGTATTGGTGTGATCAGGGCGGTGGAAGAACTGAATATCTGCATCCCTGAAGAATTATCGCTGGTTTCTTTTGATGACCATATTTTATCTGTGTTGAACAGACCTAAATTAACAACAGTTGAACAGCCCCTGGAGGAGATAGCAAGGGAAACCTGTATACTCCTGAATTGCAGAATTGAGAAACAGGGAAAAGAAGAAGCAAAGAGAATACGAATTCCGGGAAGGATTATATACAGAGACTCTGTAGTGGAGAAATAAAAGTGCAGAAAGAGGAGGGAGAGGATTGGACAGGAAATTTGAACTTGAGCGTATTGGCAGAATGGCAGATGATTTAAAAAATTTAATTTACGGCGATGTGGAAGAAATTACAGAATATGTTGTAAAAGAGGGGAAAAATCTGAGTGATGCAAAAAGTTCTGTGGAAAATTGGAAAAGAACAAGAATAGATAACCCGTGGAATGATATAGATACACACAGATGGTTTTGTACAGTATTAAAAATACCGGAGAAGCTGGCGGGAAAAAAAGCAGTGTTTGAAATAAAAACAGGAAGAGAGGGACAGTGGGATGCTACCAATCCGCAGATGCTCGTTTTTGTCAATGGAAAACTGTGTCAGGCGGCAGATGTCAATCACAGAGAAGTGATTCTTTGTGATAGAGCCTGTATTGGAGATGTGTATGAAATACGCATTCTGGTATACAGTGGAACGGTTCCGGGAGAGCTGGTAATCCATACATATCTGAAGTCTGTAGATGAAAAAGTGAAAAAGATTTATTATGATATGTATGTTCCATTGGAAGGTGCCAGACTTGTTAAGAATACAGACGAGGAGAATTGCCGGAAAATTTTAATGGTTCTGGAAAAAGCAGGAGATGCGCTTGATTTTCGTATACCGTACAGTCCCCAATTTTATGCTTCGCTGGAAAAGGCAGAAGATATTTTGAAACAGGCGTTCTATACAGAACAAAGAGAAGATGTGCCTATAGTCAGCGCAGTTGGTCATACGCACATAGATATTGCATGGCTGTGGACTGTAGAACAGACAAGAGAAAAGGCACTTCGGAGCTTTTCAACAGTTCTGGCTCTGATGAAGGAATATCCGGATTATAAATTTATGTCCAGTCAGCCGATTCTTTATCAGTTTGTAAAAGATCAGGCTCCGGAATTATATGAGGAAATTAAAAAGAGAATACAGGAAGGAAGATGGGAAGCAGATGGTGCAATGTGGTTGGAAGCAGACTGCAATCTTACAGGAGGAGAGTCTCTTGTGCGTCAGATTTTAAAAGGGCATCAGTTTTTTATGGAAGAGTTTGGAAAAGAAAGCAGATGTCTCTGGCTTCCCGATGTTTTCGGATATTCGGCAGCTCTTCCGCAGATTTTGAAAAAATCAGGGATTCCTTATTTTATGACAACAAAAATTTCCTGGAATCAGTATAATCAGCTTCCAAATGATATGTTCTGGTGGAAAGGTCTGGATGGATCTGAAGTATTTACTTTTATGCCCACAGCTTGTGATTTTAATAAAGCAGCAGGATTGAATATTTCCTTTAGTGATAAAAAGAATACAACGACATATACAGGAATGATTAATCCGAATATGCTTCTCGGGACGCACAAACGATTTCAGAATCACGAGCTTACCGATAATACGTTCATGCTATATGGTTTTGGAGACGGAGGAGGCGGACCTACAGCAGAAATGCTGGAAAATGCAGAGCGGTTAAAATATGGGCTTCCCGGTTTTCCGAGGATTTGTCTGGAAGGAGAAATGGATTTCTTTGACAGAACTTATATGGAAAATGCAGAAAAGAAGAATATGCCGGTATGGGACGGAGAGTTGTACTTTGAATGCCACAGAGGAACGTATACGTCTATGGCAAAAAATAAAAAGTATAACAGAAAATCTGAAATTCTTTATCAGCAGATAGAGATTCTTTCTGCTATGGCGTCTTTTTCCGGCTATTTATATCCGGAAAAACTGCTGAGAAAAGGCTGGGATGTCATTCTTCTGAATCAGTTCCATGATATTATTCCGGGAACCTGTATAGAAGAAGTTTATGATACTACGGATGAGGAGTACAGAGAAATTCTTTTTGAGGGAGAAAGAGAAGCGGAAAGAATTGCAGAGGCGATTGCAGAAAACGTATGTGCAGATGAAAAAGAAGATACAATTGTGGTGATAAATACAACAGGATATTGTCGTTCTGATTTAGTGATCGCTCCGGTGGGGGAGAAACCGTTTGCTTTTGTGAAGGATGAAAGCGGTAAATTACATGAGGTTCAGAATACATCGGACGGAATTGTGTTTTTCGCGGAAGATTTGCCCTCATGTGGATATAAGAAGTTTTACCCTGTGTATGAGCAGAAAATAGAATCAGCAGAGCCTTATATATGGAAGGGAATTTATGAAAATGATTTTTATAAGGCTGTGTTCAATGAAAAAATGCAGATAATTTCTCTTGTGGAAAAGTCAGAGAATCGTGAGCATATCAGAGAAGGCATGGTAGGAAATGTTTTATGCAGCTACGAAGACAGACCGATGAACTGGGATAACTGGGATATTGACGAGTATTATAAACAAAAGCCATATGAAGCGGACTGGGTATCTGTACCGACAGTTTTGGAACACGGAAAACTGAAAACAGTTGTGGAGTATTCTATGGGATTTGGAGAATCTGTCGTAAAGCAAAGGGTAAATTTCTATCAGAATATTCCGCGAATTGATTTTCAGACAAAAGCAGACTGGAAGACGCATCATGTTCTTTTGAGAGTGAATTTTCCTGTAGATGTAAATACAAAATATGCAAGTTTTGAAATACAATTTGGAAATGTAGAGAGAGAAACTACATGTAATCAGAGCTGGGATTCTGCAAAGTTTGAGGTTTGCGGACATAAGTGGGCAGATATTTCCGAATATAATGGGGGCATCAGCTTATTAAATGACTGTAAATACGGATACGGTGTGAAAAATGGAAATTTTTCTATGACGCTTATTAAATCTGGTACGTATCCTAATAAAAATGCGGACATAGGGTTTCATGAATTTACTTACTCTATATATGCTCATCCGGGAAGATGGCAGGAAGCAGAGACAGTGCAGATGGCATATAACCTGAATATTCCTCTGTTCGTGTCAGTGCAAAAAGGAAGAGAAGAAAATATAAAGAGGGAATGTCAGAATATAATCCCAGAAAGTGTGATTCAAATCAACAGAGAGGAGTGTTTTCTGGAGACTGTGAAAAAAAGCGAGGACGGAAAAGACTGGATTATACGGTTATACGAGAATCGCAACAGCCGTGTTAACGCATTGATACAAACTGGTTTTTCTCTGAAAAAAGTGGAAGAGTGCGATTTGCTTGAAAGAAGTCTTGGGGAAGTTATGGTCGATGAGAATAGTTTTACTGTTTTGTTTAAGCCGTATGAGATTAAGACTTTCCGGTTGATTCTTTGAAAATATGTAACAAAAAGGTACCGGATTTCTCCGATACCTTTTCTTTTTAAACTCTTATTATTAGAACAGTCCTGTGATCTTTCCTGTTTCGTCTACGTCAATCTTCTCTGCAGCCGGAACTTTTGGAAGGCCTGGCATTGTCATGATCTCGCCTGTAAGAGCTACGATAAAGCCTGCACCTGCGGAAATCTTAAGGTTACGTACTG